>NZ_JAJJPP010000002.1:0-906161 GCF_020907215.1 Alcaligenes sp. MMA | reverse complement strand
GTCTAACTGCTCTCTGCGGCGCTTCCGGGAAAACCCTGTGTGTGCTGCAGCGAGAAAAGAACTATAGCACGATGATTTTCCGCCTTGCAAGCCTTCTTTGACATTTTTCTGGATATTTGAGGAGGAAAAATTCTGCAGAACGATGTAGCCGATTGATAACTATGAAGAATAACTATAAAAATAATTTTTTGATTAACTTCGAATTTTTGCCTACGGGCGGAAGACTTCAGCCCTCTACAGAGCAAAACATGGACTGACCGCTGTTTTCCTCAAAGAAATTCGTCAGATCATCCCCCCCACCCTCTGATAACTCCCCCTCCATATAGATAGGAGGGGAAATTCCTTCCCAAAATAGTCGTCTGTCGATGGATCGGCTGACTGACTGACTGACTGACTGACTGACTGACTGACTGACTGACTGACTGACTGACTGACTGACTGACTGACTGACTGACTGACTGACTGACTGACTGACTGGATGGTTAGATGGTTGGATGGTTGGATGGTTGGATGGTTGGATGGTTGGATGGTTGGATGGTTGGATGGTTGGCAAACAGGCTAGCGGCGGTAAACACACAGCGCCACGCCCTCGCCCAAAATCAAGAGCGTCTCTATATAGATAGGACGTTGAGTGGCCTCCAAGATCGAGCACGATGCAGAGCTGTTAGCCGCTCGGGGCCCCGGTACGGGGTGTTGGGGCGAGTCAGACGACTTGCCGCAGTCGGAGTCACCATCGGGGATGCAAGCAGTCTGCTGTTTGAGCCCAAGGTTTGTGATTGGTCCGGGGGACCAATCACTGGGCGAGTTCAGACTGCGCCCCGATGGTGACTCCGACAAGGGTACCGGCGCGTTGCGCCGGCAAGCAGTCCGCCCCAACACCCCGTACCGGGGCCCCGAGCGGCGTCCTACATAGAGCGGCTAGAACCACAACCACCCACAAGCAGTCTCCTGAACAAAGACAAGCAAAGCATTCATCACCCCTAAACACTCTATATAGTCATAAAGGCATAGCAGCCTCACTGACTTGGCCCTACACTAGCTCGGAACAGATATTCCTTTAGCGAAACTAACTATGCATGAAGACATCCTGATTAACGTCACTCCGTTTGAAACCCGTGTTGCCCTGGTCGAGCAAGGTGCTGTCCAGGAGATTCATATCGAGCGCAGCATCCAACGCGGCTATGTGGGGAACGTGTATCTGGGAAAAGTGGCTCGGGTTTTGCCCGGCATGCAAAGTGCCTTTATTGATATAGGGCTGGAACGCGCGGCATTTATCCACGTGGCCGACTTGCGCCAGAATCGCGCCGAGCGCAATCAAGGTAGTGCGACCACGCCAATTGAAAAGCTCCTGTTCGAAGGCCAGTCTTTATTAGTACAAGTCATCAAGGATCCTTTGGGCACCAAAGGCGCTCGTGTCTCGACGCAGATCAGCATTGCTGGCCGCATGCTGGTGTATCTGCCTTTTGATCCTCATATTGGTGTGTCGCAACGCATTGGTTCGGATGCTGACCGGATCGAGCTGCGCGAACGCGTCAGCCGTCTGATGCCCAAGGATGAAAAAGGCGGTTTTATCGTACGGACTCAAGCCGAATGCGCAACCGATGAAGAGATCAGTGCAGACCAGCTATACCTGCGCACCTTATGGACCCGTATTCAAGAGCGTATCCGCGAGCAAGGCGCCCCCTCTGTGCTTTATACAGACTTGAACCTGGCGCAGCGTGTTTTGCGCGATATGGTCACACCCAACACCCAGTCCATCGTGGTGGATTCGCGCACGGTCGTGCAAGAGATGAAGGAATGGGCACAGATTTATACGCCATCCGTGCTGGAGCGCATTAATCATCACAAAGGCAGCCGCGCCTTGTTCGATACCGCCCATGTCGATGAAGAGATCAACCGCGCCTTGTCACGTCGAGTGGATCTAAAATCGGGGGGTTACTTGATTATCGATCAGACCGAAGCTCTGACGACGGTAGATGTGAATACAGGTGGTTTTGTCGGCGGCCGCAACTTCGACGACACGATTTTCAAGACTAACCTGGAAGCAGCGATTGCCCTGGCCCGCCAACTGCGCCTACGCAATCTGGGTGGCATCATCATTCTGGACTTTATTGATATGGACGACCCCACTCACCGGGAGTCTGTCTTGCAAGAGCTGCAAAAAGCACTGGCCAAAGATCGTACTCGTGTGACGATCAATGGCTTTAGCCAGTTAGGTTTGGTGGAGATGACACGCAAACGCACGCGTGATTCCTTGGCGCACCAACTGTGTGAGCCCTGCCCCACCTGCCAATCGCGTGGTTCCGTACGTACGGCCCGTACCGTCTGCTATGAAATCCTGCGCGAAGTGCTGCGCGAGGCCAAGCAGTTCAACCCTAAAGAGTTCCGTATTCTGGCGGCTCAGGAAGTGGTGGATCTGTTTCTGGAAGAAGAAAGCCAGCATTTGGCCGTGGCGGGCGACTTTATCGGCAAGCCTATCTCCCTGGAAGTAGACCCGCACTACTCCCAGGAACAGTACGACATTATCTTGCTGTAAGTGCTCTGCTTTGGGATTGGCTGGGTAGCCAATCCCCTTCATCCCTTATCGCACGGCAAGATCTCTGCAGTCTGCAAGCAGGTATCACTCAATAGCGGGTTGGACTCAGTTGGCCAGCTCAATAGAACAAATCAAACAAATAGAGCAAAGCGCTTTATGTGCACCATGAGTGGTTTGCCATAAAAGGCATCAACAAACACACCACTACACCCAGGCTAACGCTGTATTACAGCTCACTCGCGCGAGCATCGACACACACAAAGCCCAGACACACATGCAGAGGCAGTCAAGCAAACGGTATCTGGCAACTAACAGCCAGAAAACAAGCCCGTAGCCTATTCCGCAACCTGATGACGAATGACATGAAAGCCCTCTGACTGCTGCGGTGCTACAAAATAGCGGCTGAACAAATCAAACTGCGCTTCAGTTGCTTCAAAGGGATGTTCCCCACGGGCATTACGGGCATGCAAACGCGCTTTGCACACAGCATCAGCCACATCCAGATAATGCAGTTCGTGAGCCACGCCCGCGTTTTCAATCAACTCCCGCGCCCAAGCTCGTGTTGCCAGCGTGTTGGAGGGAAAATCCAGCACCACGGATACCCCGGCCTGCAACAGACCCGTAATATGCGGTGCCATGGCGGTACGCAACAAGCCGGAACAACGAGCGTAATCCTCCAAAGACCCAATTTGACTGGGATACAAGCTAGCCAGCCAAAAGTCTTCGCTGATCAGGACTGTCTTTGACTGCTCGGACAGTTTCTTGGCGAAGGTGGATTTGCCCGCCGCAATCTTGCCGCAAATCAGATAGAGCATTGTTGCCGTCACGGCGGTCTGTTTGACTTGGGTTGTAGAGGCAGAATCCATCATCATCTCTCTTATTAGAAGCAACTAAAAACAATAAACCCGCCTGAAAAGACGGGTCAAAAGCAGGCTTGTCCTGCCGTTTGGGCACCTCACGTATTGGAAGTGCCTCGTTGCGCAACGCTTGAACTATTACAGCGGTGCAACGGGGACAAAATCATCTTCGGGCAACACCTCTTTGGGCGCATCATCAGGATTGCACACGCCCGGAGCACGAATAGAGGTGAAGATTTCCTTGATTTCTTTTTTTACATCGGCACGGTAACTATAGACCTTGGCATCTACCCACCCCTTTTGCATCAAGGTCAGATCAATCAAAATACTGTTATCCCAACCCGCCCCCGGCTCCAGTTCATAACGCAAGGTGCCGTAGCTGGCCTGCCCCGGTTCCATCTTGAACACAGCGGCTTTGCCACACTCTGCCTGGTGCTTGAACAAGGCACGCTGAATGCTCACAAAATCCATATTGATGCGTCGCTCAGTCTTGAAAAAACTGGATCGACGCAAATCCTGTTCCCGCAATTCTGCATTCTGCTTGGCACATCCTGCCAACACAGCCAGCCCGGCCAGCGCAAGAATGATCTTCTTCATGATGTTCCTTATCGTGCAGCCTGAAGCCGCTTATTCGTTGAACTGAAACTGCATTTGGTAGAACCCGGCATACACACCATTGCGGGCCAGCAATTCGTCGTGACTGCCCTGCTCAATAATCCGTCCCTCATCCAGCACCAGGATTTGATCGGCATTTTGTACGGTAGACAGGCGATGAGCAATCACCAAGGTACTGCGCCCCTTCATCAAGGTTTCCAGAGACATTTGAACCTGACGCTCGGATTCGTTATCCAAGGCGGAGGTTGCTTCATCCAGAATCAAGATGGGTGCATTTTTTATCAGGGCGCGAGCAATGGCCAAGCGCTGACGTTGGCCACCTGACAGGAAGTTGGCGTTCTCACCAACCATCGTATCCAAGCCTTGAGGCAAACCCTCTACAAACTCACGCAGATTGGCTGCTTCCAGGGCCTTCCAGATACGCTCCGGTGAGACCTCGGCTCCCGCGCCATAAGCCACGTTTTGGCCGATCGTCGCCTCAAACAGCACCACATCCTGGCTGACCAAAGAAATCTGGCTACGCAAGCTGCGCAACGTCAGCTCTTCCGAGGGGATACCATCGACCCGCAGTTGCCCGCTGCTTGGAATTAGAAAGCGCGGCACCATATTGGCCAGCGTGGTCTTGCCACTGCCGGAACGACCAACCAGCGCAATGGTCTGGCCGGGCTGCACCGCAAAACTGACCTCGGACAAGGTGTCGCGATGGGCGTTAGGGAAACGGTGAGAGACCGCATCAAATTCGATATGGCCACGAACGGGCTGCTTGAACTCCCGTGTTCCTGTGTCAGGCTCCGGATCCTGATCAACCAGCTTGAACACGCTTTCTGCCGCTACCAACATGCGCTGCATGGTGCCCGTAATATTGGTCAAACGCTTGATAGGGTCAAAAATCTGCCCCAAAGCAGCCATGAACGCCGCAAAACTACCGATAGTCAGTGTGCCGGTATTGGCCTGATACAAAGCCACAAAAATCACCCCGGCCACAGCGATGGACACAAACAACTGCGTAATGGGCGACAAGGCCGCATCCGCAGAAGCGGCACGCATGGCAAAACGGCGCAGGCGCGCGCTCACGTACATGAAACGTGTGTTTTCACGCTCGTAGCCGTCAAACAGCTTGATGACACGCTGAGCATCAATGGCTTCGCTGACCACGCGGGTCAGCTCGGCGTTCATATTCACCGTATCGCGGTTAATGCGGCGCAAGCGACGCGACACCATCTTGGCAACAAAGACCGACGCGGGCATGACCAAAAACACGATGACCGTTAATTGCCAGGACATATAGAGCAAGACGCCCAGCAAGGCAATCACTGTCAGGGTTTCACGCACCACGACCGTGACCACCTCGGTAGCCACCCCGGTCATGGTGCCAGCATCAATCGTAAAACGGTTCAGCAAACGCCCCGTATCCCCTTGCTTGAACTCCGAGTCGGACAATCCCAGCAAGCGGGAGAACATGTCGCCACGTAAAGTCAGCAACATTTTGTTGGCGATCCAGGCAAACAGATAGGAGCTACCGTAACTGGTCACACCCCGCACAAACATCAGTCCGATCACAGCCAGCGGAATGGACCACATGTAATCAGGCTTGGCACCGGTAAAGCCATCGTCCAGCAACGGCTTCATGATCACCGCCAGCACCGGCTGGGTAGCCGAGGACAGACTGACCAGGATCAATGCCAACACCGCTACCTTCCAATAAGGCAGCAAACGGCTGTAAATGCGCCTCCAGAGATCGGATTTGACGGGATCGTGCCCAGCAGGCTTGATTTTAGTTTCTATGGCGTTGGACAACGAGGACACCCTATATACTATCTAATTGTGTTTATTCTAACGCTCATTGCCTGAATCGAGCGTCCCCGCTTTGGTTCGTTCTGCCTCGTTGTCCCTGTTCATGTCTGATCCCTCTGCCCTTTACCTACGATTGCCTAATTGGCTAGGCGATGTATGCATGAGCCTGCCGTGTTTACAGGCTCTGCTCGATACCGGTTTGCCCGTTGTGGTTTGCGCCCGTCCCTGGGCCCGCGAGCTGCTGTCGGCGTACCCTTTGCATGGCTTCATCCCCATGAGCAGCCACTGGCACCAGGATGCCAAAGCCATACGCCGCTATCGTCGCCAGCACGGCCATCGCCATGCGTATGGCCTGCTGCTGCCTGATTCGCTTAGCAGTGCGCTCAGCTTCAAACTGGCTGGCCTGCCAGCCTGCGGTTATCGGGACGACGGCCGTAGCCTTTTATTACGTTGGCCTTTAAATAAGCCGCAAAAGCGGTTGCACGCGGTGCAATCCTGGTTCTATATTGTTCAACAGGCTTTGAAGCTGTGGAATTTGAACCCGGCAGCCGAACAAGCCCCAGCCACCCTGGATTTGACGCTCAGCCCCCTGCAACGGCAAGAAGGCGACAACAGTTTGCGCCAAGCCGCCCTGCGCCCCGGTGACTATATTCTGATCGCCCCTACTGCAACGGGACTGCACAAAGGCCGCGTCAAAGTCTGGCCCTATTTCGACCAACTGACCCGACATCTGCAAGCCCAAGGCAAAACCGTCATTATGTGTCCTCCGCCCAACGAGCATGAGGCTGCCCTGCACAATGCGCCCAGCGCACGTTGTCTGCCGCCCCTACCCTTAGGGGCGTTTGCACGGCTTTGCCAACAGGCGCAGTGGGTAGTTTGCAATGACTCTGGCGTCTCCCATGTCGCCGCGGCCATCAAGGCGCAGCAACTGACCTTATGTGGCGTCACCAACCCACAAGACACGGGCCCCTGGTCACCACGGGCGATCTGCCTGGGACGTGATGGCCAATGGCCTACGCTGAACGAAGTGCTGCAAGTGTTGGAGTCAGAACAGGAGCACCCATGAGCGTATCGAGCATCCTGACCAGCCTGGTCATTCCATTGAACTTGTTTGCAGCCCTATTACTTCTGGCAGTGTTGCTGTTTATCTTGCGCCAGCGTAAAACGGCTGCCGCCCTGGCCTTGGCCGGACTGCTCTGGACCGGTGCCTGGTCCCTGCCCGCCACCAGCCTGTATGCCGGTGGGTATCTGGAAAAAATGTATCCCTACCAGCCTGCTGAACAGGTGATGCAGGCCGATGCCATTGTGGTTCTAGGTGGCCACACTGCCCAAAACCGCAGTAATTGGTTCTTACCACAGACAGCCCAAAAGACATCGGCACGCGTAGAACGGGCGGCTGATCTGTATAAGGCAGGACGTGCGCCTTACATCGTCTTGTCGGGAGCAGCGCTGGACGGCGGCATCAGCGAGGCCAAGGTCATGGCCAACACCCTGAACAACCTGGATGTCCCCACCTCGGCCCTGCTGATGGAAAACGACAGCCTGACCACTCAACAAAATGGCGAATATACGGCCAAGCTGTTGCAAGAAAAGCAGGCCAAGCATGTCCTGCTGGTGACTTCAGCCTTGCACCTGCCACGTGCCATGGCCATTTTCCGCAAGCAAGGGGTTGATGTGATTCCAGCCGGTGCAGCCCCACAGTTAACGGTTCCGAACAGTCCCGGGTTTTCCAGGTGGAAACCCAATCTGATGGCCCTGCAGTCCAGCCGCTCCATCATTAAAGAATATGTCGGGATTCTGGTGTATTGGTCCCGAGGCTGGGCATGATTTGTCGCTCCGAATGCGGGGCCTGCTGTATCGCCCCCTCGATTTCCAGCCCTATCCCCGGCATGCCCCACGGCAAGCCAGCCGGTGTGCCCTGTATCCAGTTGGATGAGCAACTGCGCTGCCGGATTTTCGGCCAGCCCGAACGGCCTGCCTGTTGCTCTGGTTTACAGGCCGCGCCTGAAATGTGTGGCACCAAGCGCGAAGAAGCCTTGCTCTGGCTGGCAGAGTTGGAAACGCTGACAGCCCCCCAGCCCTAACGAGCGAGATATAAAAAAAAAGGTGTTCTGAAATACACTCAAAACGCCTCTTTGTATACACCCTTAATAAGCTGACGCTGACAGCGCCCGCGCTTTCAAATAGGCCTGATAGGTATCTACTGAAAAGCGTTGCGCGTCAAACCGCTTCTCTGCCCGCTTCCTGGCCCGTCTGCCCACCGTTTGCAAGCAATATTTCTGACACAGCATGTCTCGCACATGCGCTTCAATGGCCCCGACATCACCGCAAGGCACCACCCAGCCTTCATACAAGTGTTCAATACTTTCAGGCAAGCCACCGGCATTGGAAATCAGAACTGGCAGCCCCAGTGCTAGGGACTCGTAACACGCGTAGGAGGCAGATTCTTTATAAGACAACACAAAACCCACATCACATGCAGCCAACACCGAACGTACATCCTTGACCAATCCAGGAAAGAGCACTTGTTCGGCGCAACCCAAAGCCTGCACTTTTTCGCAGACGGCGGCGGCTGGCGGATCCCCCGCCACCACCACCCGGACTCGCTGTTTCAGCTCTGGTTCCAGACGAGCAACCGCCTCCACCAGCAGCAACCAGCCTTTTTCCAAATCGGTACCACCTACCGAGCCCAGCACCAGACAATTCTCAGGCAAAGTCGAGCCGAAGAGCGTCTGACGTGCGGCCCACTTTTCCTGCGGGCTCACTGGACGATAATGCTCCAGGTCCAGGCCGTGATAAATACGTTCCACATTGCAACGTCGGTAATCGGAATTAGCCAGTTGCCGCGCCACATAATCGCTAACGGCAATACAAAGATCCGTCCCAAAGCGCGCCCGCAAGCGGTTACCCACGCTATGGAGACGGTTGGTATTGTGTTTGGTCCAGATAATGACCGGAGGATTAGGCAGCGTTTTACAAGCGATCATGACATGGCGGTGATCGGTGCTGCCATTGCAATGCACGATATCAAAAGCCTCGCGCTGCAAAAAACGGCGCAAACTCCATATCTCTGATAACGCCGTCCCGATACGGGCGGTGTACAGGCCCGGCAACACTCTGACGCCAGGTACCTGCAAAGCTTCACGATACAGTCGGCCTGTTGCCGGGACCGCCAGAGTGAAATCACACTGATGAGCCAACCCACGCAACAAACCCAAAATATAGGTAACATGGCCTCCGCCATTACCGTGATGAATATCAGTGATCAGGACCTTCAAAACTCGCTCCGTCAGCGGCTATGAATGACAGGCAAATGCTCTGGCCGAGCATCTACGGGTCACAAAGTGTATCCGCTATTGCGCAAGCTGAACAATGACTGAACAGCAGTTTTGAAAATTTAATACCAATAACGAAGAAAACAGCGTTTTAAGCTTGGCGGCGAAGCAACACTTTTTGATACAGCTCCTGATAACGACTTGCCACCGCAGGCCAACTGAACTGGGCCAGCAATTCCCGAGAGTTCTCGACCAGATTACGGGCCATCACCGGATCCTTGCTGATTTTCTCAATCGCTTGGGCCAGTTCCTGGGCATCTTCCGGATGGCTGAGCAGCAAGGCGTGATAACCACCCTGCACATATTGGGCAAAGCCGCACCACGGCGCCGGACTTAGGACGACCGGCAAACCATAGGACATGGCTTCCAGCGGTGCCATGCCAAAGCTGTCATTCAGGGTGGGATGCACGTAAATATCGGCAGCACGATAAAAGGGTTCGACGTTCGAGGTCTCGCCTTGCAAGATGACACGATCCTGCATATTCAGAGACTGCAACTGTTGGCGCATCTGATCTCGCAGGCCAGGTTTTCCACCCACCACCAACAGGCGGTAATGAGATGGCAATTTCGCCAAGGCCTCCAGCACCGTACTCAAGCCTTTGCGCAGGGGATTGCGCGCCACCAGCAGACAGACGACCTGCTCCTTGGTGAAACCCAAGGACTCACGCACTTTGGTACGCTCTTCCCCTTGCAAATCGGCTTGCGGCAAGGCCACGCCAGGAGCGATAACGGGATAATCGTGCACGCTGCCATAGGCTTGCTGCAATTGTTCGGCAATCAAGCCTGAAACGGCGACAACGGCATGAGGGCCGGGCCGCAAACGGCGTTTTTCCAGACCCAGATAGCCCCAGACACGCGGGCTGAAGTAGGAACCCAGCTTTTTAAGCCAGGGCAAGGGACGCACCCGCCAGTTGAAACGCACGGGGGTGACATGAACCACTTCCACGTCCCCGCACCACCCGTTCATGTGCGAATGCACAATATCAAAACCTTGGGCCGTGGCCTTGGCCGCCTTGCGGGCGAACAGGATGCCGCGTATCCAGCCAGGCCAGTGCGACCAATGACGGATAGGCACGTAGGCCAGCTTCAAGTCGCAACGACTGTCATACTCACGCGCAAACACGGTAATTTCGTGCTTTTCGGCCAGTTCACGCATCAGCTCCACGCCATAGGCCTCGGCACCGCCAAAGCGGTTACCAAAACGATCAACCACAAAAGCAATGCGTAAACGCTCGGCAATCGCAGCAGGCGTGTCGTGGATTTGATCTGAACTCATGAGCGGGAAACCGTACGGCGCTTGTCTTCCAGGCGTGTCACGCACTTTTGCACAAAGCGCAAAATATTGGTGGAACGCGAGACCGTCACGCGGGGCAAATCAAACAAGTCATCGTCCGAACGCGCCAGGCCACGATTGGTGGTGGTGGCGTTCAGATACCCTGCCTGGCGCACTTGCTCACGGATAGCCTGATTCTGATCGCCATAGGGATAGCAGAAAGCGCTGACTTCCACTTGCAGCGCATCTTGCAGCTCTGCCTTGGATTGCGCGATCTGGTAATGGGCAATTTCCGAGGACACATCAGTCAGATGCACATGGTCCAAGGTGTGCGAACCGGCTTCATGACCGGCATTTACCCAGGCGCGCAGCTCGGGCAAGGACATCAGACCGGAATGCGGCACACCTTTGGGTTGATCCCAGAAGTTGGAGCCGTCCAGATGCCGCGCAACAATGTAATTAGTGGCGGTAAAGCCCAACTCATCCAGCACCGGCATGGCATTTTGAAACACGTTACGGTAGCCGTCATCAAAGCTGATTCCCACAACCTTGCCCTGCTTTTCACCGCGCAGGTACGGCATCAATTGCGCCATGGACAAACCCTGATAGCCCAAGCGCTTCAGCCACGTCATCTGGCGCCGAAAATCAGTGGGATGCACGGTCAAGCCTCGATACGGCGAACCTTTGGGAGCAGGCACCCCGACCTGGTGGTACATAAGAATCGGAATCATAGGCGGCATTATAAGGGGCTAATCAGACTTCTGACGGGTGTAATACCACAGCTTACTATATCGAAACAAGCTGCCTGCGGCGGCCATACACGCCAGGATGAAGCCTTGCGGGCCGTCCAGAAAGCCGCGTCGAACAATATAGTGACGTACAAAGGTCCAACTGGCATGACCGGCGATACCCGGCAAGCTAGTGGTCTTGCCCTTGGCCTGCATTTGACGGGCGGCATCCGAGGAATAGCGGTTGATCTTGTCAATAAAGACTTCAAGGCTGGCGTAGGGGTAATGCAGGAAATGCCCATCCAGAATCAGGACAGGATGTTCAGTCTGCACACTTTCATGGACTTTGGCATCGTTAAAGCGAGCGGTACCGCGCTTGAACAGGCGCAACACCCGGTCCGGCCACCAGCCACTATGACGCATCCAGCGGCCAGCAAATTCAGACAGGCGGGCAATCCGGTAAGCCGTGCCACGCGGCTGGGCCATTTCCTGCTGAATCAGCTGTGCCAGCTCGGGGGTAACGCGCTCATCCGCATCAATGGACAGCACCCATTCGCCCGTGGCCTGATCAAGCGCCCGATTCTTCTGCGGCCCAAAGCCGGGCCAATCCGGGGTAACCGTGACTTTCGCGCCCAGGGAACGGGCAATTTCCACGGTCTGATCGGTACTGCCCGAGTCCACCACAATGATCTCGTCAGCAAAGGCCACCGACTCCAGGCAGGCACGAATATGCGCCTGCTCGTTTTTGGTAATCAGGATAACGGACAGGCGCTTGCCGGAGGCGCTTCGCTCTACTTCTGTCGTTGACGACGACGCCATGCTTTCCACCTGTTGAAAATCGGACCAATCACGGGATGTACCGCGACATTCAGCCTGCGCCCGACTGACACGCCAGTCGTATCACGCACGGCGAAGCGATAAATATGCAAAGGATCGCTGCCAGGCTGGTTGGAGCCAAAGGCACGCGTCGTGTACAGATAGCGGAAACCTGCCTGCTGGGCGACCTGCACGTAATCTGGATCAAAATAACCTTGAGGCCAGCACAACTGATCGGAGACCGTACCCATATTGGCTCTCAAGGTTGTACGCGACTGCTCCAGTTCCCAACGCATCTTGCCATTCTTTTGATCGCGCTGTTCGCTCAAATCCCAGCGAGTATGGGTATGGGTGTGGCTGTGGAACTCAAACACGCCATCAGCCTGCATGGCGTGGATTTCACTCCAGCGCAAAATCACCTCGTCACTACGACCTTGCTCGATACGCGCTTCACATTCACGGTGATCCGGGCATTCGGGCACGTCCTGGCCCTGGCCCAGATAAGGACGCACAGGCCCCTCATTGATCCAGCTCGTCACCAGGAAAATCACGGCATTGAAGCCATATTTTTTCAGCAAAGGATAGGCGTAGACCCAGTTATCTAGGTAACCATCATCAAAGGTAATCAGCACCGATTTGGGCGGTACACCCTGCCCTTGCAGATGGCCTACAAACTGCTCGGTTGTCAGGCTGGTCCAGCCATGCTTTTTCAACCATTGCAAATGCTGCTCGAAATGCTCGGGACTGGCATTGATCATGCCCCCTTCCGGGGTGACATGGTGGTACATCATGACGGGCACCGTGCTTGCCACTTTCATCCCTGAAGCTCCTTTAACCAGCGGTAGTAAGCGCTTTCCAGCCGGTCACCCATGGCAACCGGGGTAAAGCGCTCGTCGCTACGACAAAACAGGCGGCCTGCGGCTCCCATGTCCTGACGCAGCTCAGTGCTTTGAATCATTTTTTCCAATGCGGCGCGCCACTGCTTAGGGTCATGCAAGTCCGCCAAAAAACCGCTGTGACCGTCCAACATCATCTCCGGCACTCCACCGACGCGGCTGCCCAGCACGGGAATGCCAGCACACCCCGCTTCTACAAATACGGTGCCCGAGGCTTCCATATGGGTCGCCAAGGCAAAAATATCCAGATTGGGCAGAACTGAGGGCACATCCGCACGAGCGCCCAGCATATGAATCCGCTCCTGTAATCCCAGCTCCACAATCAAGGCCTGCAATTGCTCGTAGCCCGGCGAGCCGCCCCCCACCAGCACCAAGTGCAATTGAGGATAGCGGTCAAACAAGGGGTGCATAGCGGCAATCAGCTCACGATGGCCTTTCTCACGGCGCAACACGGCAACGCAGCCTACCAGCAAGGAGTCAGATGCCAAACCTAGCTCAGCGCGCAAATCCAGGGCGGGTGCCGAATCGATCACACTGGGGTCCACACAGGGGTAGACCACCTGGACATGCTCAGGCTTCACGCCGCGCTCGATCAGGTGATCGCGCACATAATCGCTGGGCGTAATCACTCGTTTGGGCACGATGGTGTAAGACATCAAGGAACCGACCTTCTTGGCCAGATGACGCGTGCGCACAATCAAAGGCGTCCCTGCCAAGCGTCCGGCCACACCAGCCAGCATGGTGTCCCGGCGGCTATGGCTATTGAGCACATCAAACCGGCCTTGACGCAAGACCCGACGCAATTGGCGCACACCGCGCATGTAATTGGCCGGGCCATCCATCAACAGGGTATGAACAACAAAGCCCTCATCGCGCAAGCGCTCGGTCAATTGTGCATGGGGTTGGCACGCGGCCTCCACCTGGTGCCCACGCTCACGCAAGATACGCATGGCACGCAGGATGTAATTCTCCTGACCGCCAAAGCTGGTGGCTGCTTCCGAGTGCAAAATGCGCAAGGGCTTCATCGGTAGCTGATCTCCACCTCGTGTGTGGCATCCCAGCCTTCCAACTGCTCCAGCAAGGAATCAGCCAGACGAACACGCCATTGCGGGCCTAGCTGCACCACACATTCGTAATCGGGGCGTTGCAACTGCACCTCTACCGGCACACCGCCCTGCTGCTCGGCTCGATGCGGCGCCAGCAAGGCTTGCAAACGCTGCGCGTCCGCATTGTTATTCAAAGCAATGCTCAAGCAACTGGCACGCGCTTCACGGGCCAACTGCAGATCAAAAATCGAATCGGCATTGATACGCAGACCGCCGGTGTAGTCGTCGTTGCTGACCTTGCCCTGAATGATGATCAACTGGTCTTCTTTCAGACGCTGGCGGTGCTCTTCAAACAGTTCATTGAAGATCGCCACTTCCAGTTGCGCCGAGCCGTCATCCAGCATGGCATACAGCATCTTGCCGCGACGGGTCATGCGTACCCGCACGGCTGACAGCACGCCAGCAAACCACTGCGGGCTGCGCGAGGCTTCCAGGCGTGCCAAGGGTGTCGGTGCGAAACGACGAACTTCATCCCGCCAGGCGTCAAACAAGTGGCCGCTGAAGTAAAAACCCAGTGCCGTCTTTTCCTGACGCAAGCGATCTTGCAGGCTCCAAGGGGCGACTTTCGCGACCTCGCCTTCCACGATATCGTTGGAGTCATCATCAAACAGCGAGGATTGATTCGCGCTACGCTCGGCCTGCTCAGCCGCTTCCGTGGCGGCACCAATACTGGCCAGCAAGGCGGCGCGGTTTTCGTCAATCGAATCAAAAGCACCGGCGCGTACCAAGGCTTCAATCGTGCGCTTGTTGACCTGATGACGGTCCACGCGACGGCAGAAATCAAACAGGCTGGTAAAAGGACCACCTTGCTTGCGAGCTTCCACAATCGCTTCAACGGCGGCCTGACCCGTGCCTTTCACAGCCCCCAGGCCGTAACGCATGGTACGCGGCGGCAAACCTTTTTCTGTATAGCTGTCCTTAACCGGCTCAAAGCGGTAATTGGACGCGTTGATATCGGGTGGCAAGACTTCCACACCGTTAGCCAGCGCGTCTTTCCAGAAAATCTGCACCTTGTCGGTATCGTCCATATCGGACAACAAGGTCGCGGCCAGAAACTCGGCCGGATGGTGCGCTTTCAACCAGGCCGTCTGATACGCAATTAGCGCGTAAGCAGCCGAGTGACTCTTGTTAAAGCCGTAACCCGCGAACTTTTCCATCAGGTCAAACAACTTCACCGCCAGCTCAGGGTCGTGACCTTTCTTGACCGCCCCTTCCTCGAACAAGACGCGATGCTTGGCCATTTCCTCGGGCTTTTTCTTGCCCATGGCACGACGCAGCAAGTCGGCACCACCCAGTGAGTAGCCACCGATAATCTGCGAGATCAGCATCACCTGTTCCTGGTAGACGATCACCCCGTAGGTGCTGCTCAGCGTGCTTTCCAGATCCGGATGGAAATAATCCACCTCAGCCCGACCGTGTTTCCGGTTCACGAAGTCCACCACCATGCCCGACTCCAGTGGCCCCGGACGATACAGGGCCAGCATGGCGATAATGTCTTCAAAGGTGGAGGGCCGTAGACTACGCAGCAGCTCCTTCATACCGCGCGATTCCAACTGGAACACGGCGGTGGTATTGCCTTCGCAAAGCAGTTTGTAGGAGGCGTCGTCATCCAATGGCAAGGCCATGATGTCGAACTCGCGCTTGTCGGCATTGAACTGGCGCACATAGCGCACGGCCCAGTCCAGAATGGTCAGGTTACGCAGGCCCAGAAAGTCGAACTTGACCAGACCGGCTGCCTCCACGTCGTCCTTGTCGTATTGCGACACGGCGTTGGCGTCGGGGCCGGACTGCGCGTACAGCGGGCAAAAATCAATCAGCTTGCCGGGCGCAATCAGAACCCCCCCGGCGTGCATGCCCACGCTACGGGTCAGGCCTTCCAAGGGGCGGGCCAGATCGATCAGGGCTTTGACTTCTTCGTCGTTCTCGTAACGCTCGCGAAAGGCAGGCTCATCGGCCAGCGCCCGTTCCAGCGTCCAGGGATCAGCAGGGTTGAAAGGAATCAGTTTGGACAAGCCATCGCACAGGCTGTAGGGCAGCTCCAGCACACGACCGACGTCACGCACCACGGCTTTCGCACCCAGGGTACCGAATGTGGCAATCTGGCTGACAGCCTGGCGGCCATACTTCTGTTTCACGTAATCAATCACGCGTTCGCGGTTGTCCTGGCAAAAGTCCACGTCAAAGTCAGGCATGGACACCCGCTCGGGGTTCAGGAAACGTTCAAACAGCAAGTCATAGCGCAAGGGGTCCAAGTCGGTAATCCCCATGCTGTAGGCCACCAGCGACCCCGCCCCCGAGCCCCGGCCCGGTCCGACCGGCACACCATTGTGCTTGCCCCAGTTAATGAAGTCCGCCACGATCAGGAAGTAGCCGGGGAACCCCATGGAGATGATGGTGTTGCACTCCCACATCAAGCGCTCTTCGTAGGTCGGGCGTTGCTTCTCGCGCTCCTGGGGATCGGCATACAGCTGCGTCAAGCGGATTTCCAGACCGTCCTTGGCCTGCTGGATCAAAAAGTCGCCCAGCGACATGCCATCGGGTGTCGGGAAGTCGGGCAGATAAGGTTTGCCCAACTCCAGCTCCAGGTTGCAACGCTTGGCAATTTCCAGCGTGTTTTGCAGTGCAACAGGAACGTCCGCAAAACGCTGCTGCATTTCATCCGTGCTGAGAAAGTATTGCTCTGGCGTAAAACGCTTCACACGCTTGGGGTTGGCCAATTGCTCGCCTTCAGCAATACATACCCGCACCTCGTGCGCACGGAAATCGTCCCGTGCAATAAACTGAATCGGGTGCGTCGCCACCACCGGCAATTCCAGCTCTGCAGCCAAACGCATGGCGGCTTGTACATAAAGCTCATCGCCGTCCGCACCGCTGCGCTGCAGTTCAATATAAAAGGCACCGGGGAACAAGTCTTCCCAATGGCGGGCACAATCCCGGGCCAAGTCCAGATTGCCATCGGCCAGGGCATGGCCAATATCACCCATACGCCCGCCGGACAAGGCAATCAGGCCACTACACTCTTTCAACCAGGCGCGCTGTACCTCGGCACGTCCTTTGTACTGGTTGCCCAGCCAGGCACGGGTCAAGATGTCGCACAGGCTCAAATACCCTGCTTCGTTTTGCACCAGCAAAAGCAGGCGCGACGGTTTTTCGCGGTCTTCCTCGTTCTGCAGCCAAATATCACAACCCATGATGGCTTTCAGCCCGGCTTTACGCGCCGAGGTATAGAACTTGATCTGTCCAAACAAGTTGCACAAATCCGTCAACGCCAATGCAGGCTGCCCATAGGCCTGCGCTTTTTTGATCATTTCGGGAATACGGGCGATGCCGTCCACCACGGAGAACTCCGAGTGGGATCGCAAATGGACAAAGGAAGGGGTGGTTTCGCTCATGATGGAATTGTACTTAAGCCAATGGACATTGGTGGCCCTGAAGCGATGCTCAGGGTGAATAAGGGCAGGCAATTTGTTTCGATTGGTTCACATCTGGCTGAACAACAAACGCACAATCACCCGCCCCCTACCGACCAATACCAAAACAACAAACAACCTAGCGCTGCAAGGCAGCCCAGGCTTTTTCCAGACGCTTGACCGAAACCGGCATGGGAGTTCGCAACTCTTGCGCAAACAAGGACACGCGCAACTCTTCCAGCATCCAGCGAAAGTCCCGCAAACCGCTATCGGTGGCGCCTTTGAGCGCCGCCACGGCACGCTGGTACTTCGTCAGCAAAACTGACATATCCTGCATCAAGCGTTGATCGCGGGCCGGATCGGCTCGCAGCTTGTCCACCCGGGTTTGTACGGCTTTCAGGTAGCGCGGCATATGAGCCAACTGCGCGTATTCATTGCTTTCCAGAAACATGGTGGGCATCAAGGCATTCAATTGCTGCTGTATGTCTTTCAAAGCCTCGGGGTGAGCTTTGATTTGCGCCAGTTTTTTCTGGGCGGCACTCCACTCATTCAGAATCTGACCGGCCAGACGCGCTACTTCCTGGGCCACCAGACCCAAGCGACTGCGACCTTCTTGTACGCGTGCCTCAAACTCGGCCTGGTTTTTCGGCCACGGCTCCATCATGCAGGACTGCTCCAGGGCCACATCAATAATCTGATCCCGCAATTGTTCCTGCGTACCCAGATTGATATACAGCATGCTGATGCGGGTCAGATCCGTAATGTTCTTTTCCAGAAAGCGCACTTGCTCGCGCAAGGCCAAACGGAACAAGCGACGCAAACCCAAACGGTGCTGACGCTGGGCCTGAGCCGGGTCGTCAAATACATCCAGATCGCAATGGGTTTTCTTGTCGATCAAGGCCGGGTAACCAATAAAGCTGCGACCTTTGCGCTTGATTTCCATCAGCTCGGGCAGTTCGCCAAAGCTCCAACTGGTCAGTTGCTCGTGATCCAGCACCTGCGCCACTTGCTCGTCGCTGGCAGCCATCTGCTGGAAGGACGCCTGCGCCTGACGGCCATGTTCGGCCTTGAGCTGGTCCAGATTACGGCCGCCCGACAACATGCGACCATGCTCGTCAATCACTCGGAAATTCATGAACAAGTGAGTCGCCAACGTTTCCGGCTTGAAATCGCTGCGCTGTGGTCTTTGTTTGACGTGCGCCCACATATCCTGAGAAATCGCATCCAGCAGGCTCATTCCGGGATCGGATGCTTTTTCAAACCAGCGCTGGTGAAAGGCGGCCGCGTAATCGGGCAAGGGCACACAATGACGGCGAATACGCTGTGGCAAGGATTTCAGCAAAGCCAGCACTTTTTCCTTCAACATGCCGGGCACCAGCCATTCGCAACGCGCGGCGTCGATCTGGTTCAAGGCGAACAAGGGGACACTCAAGGTCACCCCATCGCGCACCGAACCCGGCTCGAAGTGATAATCCAGCGCCATCTTCACGCCCTGCCATTGAACCGAGCGCGGAAACACCTCGGTGGTGATACCGGCTGCGTCGTGCTGCATCAGCTCGTCGCGGTTCAGCTCCAGGCCCTTAGCCTGTTCCTTGGACAAACCCTTGAACCATTTTTCCAATGTGGCGGTCTGGTACACGTCCTTGGGGATGCGCTGATCGTAAAAGGCGTAGATCAGTTCCTCATCCACCAGAATGTCAGGACGACGCGATTGGTGCTCCAAACGCTCTACCGCCTGAATTTGCTGACGGTTATGGCGCAGGAAAGGCAGGTTGGAATCAATCTCGCCCGGCACCAGAGCCTGACGCAAGAACAATTCACGGGCCTGCACCGGATCAATGCGGCCAAAGTGAATGCGACGGCCACTGTAAATCAGCAAGCCGTACAAGGTCGCACGCTC
This sequence comes from Alcaligenes sp. MMA, assembly GCF_020907215.1. Taxonomy (NCBI): domain Bacteria; kingdom Pseudomonadati; phylum Pseudomonadota; class Betaproteobacteria; order Burkholderiales; family Alcaligenaceae; genus Alcaligenes; species Alcaligenes sp. MMA. The sequence goes on along the minus strand of NZ_JAJJPP010000002.1, from coordinate 886,895 downwards.
ATTGGCAACGACCTGACCGGCCTTTTTCTCCCAACGCGGGTCGCCCCAGGTTTTACGCAGCAAATGGGCGCCAACTTTTTCAATCCATTGCGGTTCGATACGCGCCACACAGCGGGCAAACAGGCGCGTGGTTTCCATCAGCTCGCCGGCCAGAATCCAGCGGCCTGCTTTCTTGACCAGCTTGGAACCGGGGTGAATCACAAAACGCAGCTCACGCGTGCCTTGATAGACGCCGGTTTCTTCGCTCTTATAGCCAATATTGCCGATCAGCCCCGTCAGCAAGGCCAGATGCACCTGCTCATAAGTGGCAGCCGAGGGATTGGCGACCCAGCGCTGTTCCTGCACCAGGCTACGCAATTGAGTATGGACATCACGCCACTCCCGAATCCGCAAGGGTGACAGCAGGGCCTGTTTAACGCTATTGGCAAACTTGCGCTGCGAGCTTTGTTCCTGCGACAGCTCTTCCAGCCAGTTCCATAGCTTCACATAGGACAGAAACTCGGACTTGTCGTCATTGAAACGGGCATGGGCCTGATTGGCTGCTTCACGTTCATGGACAGGACGATCTCGCGGGTCTTGCACGGACATGGCCGAGGCCACGATCAGCATTTCCGTCAAACAATGATGTTCGTGACCGGCCAGAATCATGCGGGCCACACGCGGGTCCACCGGTAGCTTGGCCAGGGAACGGCCAACTTTGGTCAGGCGCTGCTGTTCATCCAGCGCGCCCAGCTCTTGCAAGATTTGATAGCCATCAGCAATGGCGCGGCCAGTCGGTGGCTCCACAAAGGGGAAGGTTTCCACATCGTCCAGATGCAGGGCCTTCATGCGCAGAATCACCGAGGCCAGCGAGGAGCGCAGAATCTCGGGATCGGTAAAGGGGGGGCGGCTCTTGAAGTCCTGCTCGTCATACAGACGAATACAGATACCGGGACCAATACGACCACAACGCCCTGCCCGTTGGCTGGCCGAGGCCTGGCTGATCGCTTCAATGCGCAACTGCTCGACCTTGTTGCGCCAGGAATAGCGCTTGATACGCGCCAGGCCGCTATCGACCACAAAGCGTATGCCAGGCACGGTCAAGGAAGTTTCGGCCACGTTGGTCGCCAGCACCACACGGCGCGCATTGCCTTTGGGGCGGAAAATACGTTCCTGATCCGCCTGCGACAGACGCGCAAACAAAGGCAGGATCACTGTATTGATGGGCTTTTCTTTTTCCAGTGCCTCGGTGGCTTCACGGATCTCGCGCTCGCCGGGCAAGAACACCAAAATATCGCCAGTGCCGTGCCGGGCGCATTCCTGCACCGCATCCACAATGCCTTGCATCAGATCCCGCTCTTCCTCGGAGGCAGAACGGCGTTCTTCGGCATCGACCAAGGACGGGTCCAGAATCGGGCGATACACAATATCCACGGGATACAGACGGCCCGACACTTCAATCACGGGCGCCTTCTTGCCCTTGTGGGCAAAGTGCTCCGCAAAACGCTCGGCATCAATTGTGGCCGAGGTGATGATCAGCTTTAAATCCGGACGCCGTGGCAGCAACTGCTTTAAAAAGCCCAGCAGAAAGTCAATGTTCAGACTGCGTTCATGGGCCTCGTCAATAATGATGGTGTCGTAGCGGCTTAACAAGGGATCGCGCTGGGACTCGGCCAGCAAGATCCCGTCCGTCATCAACTTGATGGCCGAACGCGGTCCGGTCTTGTCGTTGAAACGAATTTGATACCCTACCCAGTCACCAATCTCCGATTGCAGCTCCTGGGCAATACGCTTGGCAACCGATGTAGCCGCCAGACGGCGCGGCTGGGTATGACCAATAATCTTGCCCTGCAGGCCGCGCCCCAGCTCCAGGCAGATTTTAGGTAATTGGGTGGTTTTGCCCGAGCCGGTTTCACCACACACAATGACCACCTGATGGTCTTTGATTGCCTGGGCAATTTCGGCCCGTCGGGCGCTGACTGGCAGGTCATCAGGATAGGAAATTGTTGGTAAAGAGGGTGGATTTTCAGTCAATTCGTCGGACTCGTGCATGAAAGGTAGTTTCTGGTACAGACATCATTATAATTTTGGCTTGAAACCATTTGGACGCAAAGATCCCCCGCAATGAACACAGACATCCCCGACTCGTACAACGCCATCGAAACACCTGATCAGTCCCAGGCACAATTTGTGCGATGGTTCAGGGAAGTGGCGCCTTATGTACACGACTTTCGAGGCAAGACGTTCGTGGTGGCCTTTGGGGGCGAGCTCATCAACGATGGATTGCTCTACACCCTGATCCCGGACTTGTCGCTGCTGTCGGCGCTGGGCATCAAGCTGGTGCTGGTGCACGGCTCACGCCCCCAAGTCAATGAACAGCTACGCCTGAAAGGGGAAACCACGCAATTTGGCCGTGGTACCGAGCCGACCAGCGCCGTCGCTCTGGAATGCGCCAAAGAGGCCGCCGGTGAAATTCGCCTGGATATTGAAGCCGCATTCAGTCAGGGTTTGCCCAACACCCCCATGTCACATGCCCAGATTCGCATTATTTCGGGCAACTTTGTGACCGCGCGTCCTGTGGGTGTCATTGATGGCCTGGACTTCAAGCACTCTGGCTCGGTGCGCAAACTTGATGTGGACGCCATGCGCGTCATCCTGAATCAAGGTGCGCTTATTCTACTCTCTCCCTTGGGTTTTTCTCCAACCGGGGAGGCCTTTACCCTGGATATGGAAGATCTGGCAACCAGCACGGCCATCGCGCTGCGCGCTGAAAAACTGATTTTCCTGACACCGGAACATATTGGTCACTCCAATAATCTGGATATTGACTCGGAACTGGCCCGTGCCGATGCCGATGGCCTGCTGGCCTCGGGCAAGCTGGATCAGGACTGCTCGACCTTTTTGCGCTATGCCTCGCAAGCAGTCAAACGCGGTATTGCCCGTGCACACCTGGTGCCCTACAAGCAGGACGGCAGCATTTTGCTGGAGATCTTCACCCACGATGGGGTGGGTACCATGGTGGTGGAAGATTCGCTGGACGATTTGCGCCCGGCCAATCTGGACGATGTGGGTGCAATTGTGCAACTGATCGAACCACTGGAAATTGACGGCACCCTAGTGCCCCGTGGTCGTTCTGTCATCGAGCGCGAAGTGGAGCAGTTCACGGTTCTGGAGCATGACGGCATTATTTACGGCTGCGTTGCCCTGATCCCCTACGAACAAGAAAGCATGGCCGAGATGGCCTGTCTCATCGTGCACCCCGAATGGCAAGGCTCGGGCGAAGGCGAAATCCTTTTGCGGCACACCGAGGCCAAGGCCCGTGCAGCCGGTTTCAAGCGCCTGTTCGTGCTGACCACGCGCACCTCTCACTGGTTTATCAAGCGTGGGTTTGTGCAAGGTGGCGTATCTGATCTGCCTAAAGGCAAACAGTCGCATTACAACCGATCGCGCAACAGCATGGTCTTTATTAAAAAGCTGTAAGCCGGTTTGACCGTCCTGCGCCCCTCAGTACAATACGCCCATCCACGCATTTGATTGAAAAGGAACACATATGGCACGCATGATTCACTGTGTGAAGCTGAAACAGGAAGCCGAGGGCCTGGAGTTTCCCCCCTACCCCGGCGAACTGGGCACCAAGATCTGGCACTCAATTTCCAAACAGGCCTGGGCCAACTGGATGGATGTGCAAACCCGTCTGGTGAACGAGAACCGCCTGAATCTGGCTGACGCCCGTGCCCGCACGTATTTGAAAGAACAAATGGAGCAGTATCTGTTTGAAGACAAGGATGTGGAAGCCGACGGCTTCACCGCCCCTTCCGCCTAGGACCAGCCCCACTCGCTGACCACAGGCGACCGACCCCGGAGCATGACATCGTGCTCCGGGGTTTCTTTATTTCTGCTCCCGTTTCTTTGCCTTTCCCTGCCCAAGACGCAAACCATCCCCCCTTTCGCACGCCACCCATAACAGTAATTAAATGAAACACTGCGCGACAAGTCAGTTTCAGACTGGTTAAAAATCAAAAGAAATGGAAATTTTCTATAATTATGAATCGCCCTAAAGCACAAAATCACGGCTGGCCTTAATGTGCTTGCAGAGCACCCAAGCCAAGCATGGAGCGCAGCACAAACACAGGAATAATGCTGCAGGGAGCATGCCCTTCCCCAACGCTGCCGCCATGCCTTGGCACAGTCCTGCGCCAATTCAATACTGGCTCGCCTAGCCCGAGCCACACAGGCCCATCACGTGTCCATGTCTGAGCAACCAAGCTCGGCGCCTTGCGCCGGACCTGAACAGCACAGCCACTTACTGCTTTACCCACAGGAAAAGAAGTTCATGTGCCGCCTAGACCTCCCCGAGATTGCCCAGTACTCCACCCATTTGCGCCTGTGGCTGGTCAATCTGAGCTATCTGAAGGCTTTGTATGGGCCACAGTTCCATGCTTTCGTGTTGGACACGGTGCAGCAAAGGCTGCTGGATTGTGGGCTGAATACAGACGAGATCCTTATCCAGGGGGATTTTGTCCTGATTGCCCTCAAGCAACTGAGTAAGCAGAACCGCTTTGAACGCACCCACCCCAACGCACTGGCCCAATTGCTGGGCGCAGCCCTGGAGTGCGATCCCATCACTCAGGACGAGCACCGCATCTACTTGCATACACAGATGGCCTATCACTATGACAGCCGGCAGTACGATACGGATCTGCTCCACCCTCCAACGCCCAACCCCTGCTCTCACACCCATCCGGCCACGCTGGCGGCCTGGCACAAGGTCTGGGCCAAGACCTACCGGGACGACATGAGCCTGGCTGTGCGTATGCTGGATGATTTGCAAACCGGCATGTTGGTACTGGCTTTTCAGCCCCTCTTTCACCTAAGTGAGCACCACAAGAGCAAAGATTTTTATGAAGAGGCACTGATTCGCCACAGCAGCGGTACTGACTATTCCCTGCCCGAGGCAATTGCCGCCCTGGAGCGACTGGGACTGATCTCGCGGCTGGATCGCAGCGTCCTGGGCAGCGTGGTGAAACTGCTCAGCACGCAAACGACTCTGTGTCTGGGTGCCAACCTGTCCGCTGGTTCTTTGCAGGATGACTTGTGGTGGCAAGACTTGTTCAGCTATCTGGACAGCCGCCCGGATGTCGCCCAGCGCCTGATTCTGGAAGTAACTGAAACCGGCACTATTGCCCACAAACCCACCGCGCTGCGTCTGATTGCACAATTGCAGAATCTGGGCGTGCGCATTGCGCTGGACGATACCGGCTCAGGCAATAGTACGCTGGCCTTTCTGGCCCAGACCCACGCCGACATTATCAAAATTGATCGTTCTATTTTGCTGCGGGCACGCAGCCCCGGACAACCGGCCCACTTGCTGCGTAATCTGGTCAATGTCTGCGCCGATTACTGCCCCTATGTCGTGATTGAAGGGGTAGAGGACGAGACTGACCTTGAGTTGGTGCGCCAGTCTGGCGCACACGGCGTACAAGGCTATCTGCTTGCCCTGCCTACCCTGACGCCATCCTGGTGGGACTCACCCGCTTTGATCACAGTCCAGGATGCGGTGCTCGTTCGTACCCAGTTCTATCCCGGACACGTTCCCCAGGGCTACGGCTTTGGTTTCTGAAACATCGCCGTCCCGCTAAAAACCGGCTGCTTTTCACGGCGCTGAAAGCAAACAAGCCTTGCATGAAAGCATGCAAGGCTTGAAGCAAGAAGGCCGGGATCAGAATCAGGCTTTGTCTTCAGACTCTGGCTCGGGCAAAGGCTCGCCGCGTGCCGTGCGCTCGGTATTTTTCACACCAGTGTGACGCACATCGTCACCGCGCACCATGTAGATTACACGTTCAGCCATGTTCTTGGCGTGGTCACCAATGCGCTCCAGCGCACGGGCAATAAAGATCAGGTCAATAGAGTGCGAGATCGTACGTGGGTCTTCAATCATGTACGTGATGATGTGACGCAGCGAACCCTTCCACTCACGATCCACTTCCTTGTCACTGCGTACAATCTGTGCCGCGTGCACGGCATCCTGACGGGCAAAGGCGTCCAGCACGTCGTTGATCATGCCAGCCACCGAGGAGCTCATGTGACGCAGTTCGACCACCGGCTCATAGCCTGCGGTACCTTCGTGCAAACGGCGCGCCATCTTGGCGATGCGCTCGGCCTCGTCCCCACAGCGTTCCATGTCGGTCAGCATTTTGGAGATGGACAACAACATGCGCAAGTCAATGGCGGTGGGCTGATTACGGGCGATCAAGTTGGTGATGCGCTCGTCAATCTCCACCTCCAGGCGGTTGATTTCTTTTTCACGCTCGCGAACCTGGTCAACCAGCGACATATCCCCGGTTTGCAGGGCTTCGGTCGCACTGCGAACCATAGATTCAACAATACCGCCCATCTGCAAGAACAGCGAACGGGTGGCCTCCAGATCGGAGTGAAACTGCTTATTGGTATGTTCGTTCATAGTGGCCTTCTTTAACAGCAAAATGGCTCGCGCCAGCGCTTAATCCGTATATAGATTAAGCACCGATTATGACAGAGACATTAAATTTCAGAAACCGTCGCCAGACAGAGTACGCACACCTTGTTGACCGGCAATCAAGGCCACGCTGGCCGGGGCAATAGCGAACAGACCGCAACATACCACACCGGGCATATTGTTGATGCGCGCTTCCAAAGCGGCCGGGTCTTCAATGGACAAGCCGGACACGTCCAGAATCAGACCGCCGTTATCGGTGACAAAACCCGCACGCTCGACGGGATTACCGCCCAGGGCACGCAACTGACGGGCGACCGCATTTTTGGCCATGGGGATGACTTCCACCGGCAAGGGAAACGCACCCAGCCGATCCACCAATTTAGAGTCGTCCACAATACACAAAAACTTGTCCGAGACTGACGCCACAATTTTCTCGCGAGTCAGTGCGCCACCACCACCTTTGGTCATGTTCAGGGCAGCGTCGATTTCGTCAGCACCATCGACATACCAGTCCATGCGTTCGATGGTGTTTAAGTCTTGCACGTCAATACCCAGACTTTGCAGGCGAGCGGTCGAGCGTTCCGAGCTGGAAGCTGCAGCCTTGAAGGCATGCTTGTGCGCCGCCAGGGCATCAATAAACAGATCAACCGTGGAACCCGTACCCACACCCAGAATCGAATCAGGAGTCAGGAAAGGAAGGACGTATTCAACGGCGGCCTGAGCCACCTGTTGTTTGAGTTCGGACTGTGTGTACATGGCAGATATAAAAATCGGGGGGCTGGGCCCCCCTTTGGTTTACTTGAGAAAACGAGCAGCAAATTTGCCTTCGTTAAAGCCCACGCTGACTTCACCCTCGGGCGTAATCAGCAAGGGACGGCGTACCAGGGCAGGAAACTCGGCAATCAAGGCCAGCCATTGGGCATCGTCCTGCGGTTCTTTACGTTCCGCCGGCAGACTACGCCAGGTCATGGAAGCGCGGTTGACCAGTTTGGGCCAACCGCCCAGCTCCTGCGCCCATTGTTGCAAACGGGCCGCTTCCAAGGGATGTTCGCGGTAATCCACAAAGGTCAACGACAGACCATTTTGCTCAAACCAGGCCATCGCCTTTTGGCAGGTGCTGCAGTTTTTCAAACCATACATCGTGAACACGGCAAGACTCCTTATCAATCAGGCGCGACGCTCGCGGCGTGCCTGCAAGCGATTGGCGACGATCACAAAAATACCGATCACCAAAATCAGCAGGGTTGCCAGGGCGTTGATCTCGGGCTTGAGCCCCAGACGGACACGCGAAAAAACTTCCACCGGCAAGGTGGTAAAACCCGGGCCAGACAGGAAAGAGGCAATCACCACATCGTCCAGCGACAAGGTAAAAGCCAGCAACCAGGCCGCCATCAAGGACGGCACGATCGAAGGCAACACAACCTGGAAAAACGCTCGTAAGGGAGTCGCCCCCAGATCCAGCGCCGCCTCTTCCTGAGAACGGTCCAGCTCACGCATGCGCGATTGCAGAATTACAGTGGCATAGGCGGTACACAGCACCACGTGCCCGATCCAGATCGTGAAAATACCGTTCTGTTCCGGCCAGCCAAACAAGGAGTTCAGCTCCACAAACATGAGCAGCAAGGAAATGCCCAATACAACTTCCGGGATGACCAACGGTGCGCTGACCAAGCCGATATACAGCGCAAACCCCTTGAAGCGGCCCATACGAGCCAGCACATAGGCAGCCCAGGTGCCCAAAATCGTGGCCATGGTGGCCGTCAACACAGCAATCAGAAAAGACAGCTTGGCAGCACTGAGCAAGGCCCTGTCCTGAAATAGGGATTCGTACCAGCGCAAAGAAAAGCCCGACCAAGACGTCATGATGGCCGATTCATTAAATGAAAAGACGATCAGGAACAGAATCGGTATGTATAGAAAACCGAAGCCCAGTGTCAGGACCAGGGCACGCAACCAGGGATTAGGCTTGGTCATCAGCGGCCTCCCCGTTGCGTTTGCATTTGTCGCATCTGGCTGTACTGGAAAAAGATCAAAGGAATGATCAGCAGCAAGACCATCACGCAAGTCACGGCAGCGGCCATGGGCCAGTCTGCATTATTGAAGAACTCGGTCCACATGACGCGGCCCATCATCAAGGTATCGGCACCACCCAGCATTTCCGGGATCACGTACTCGCCCACTGCCGGGATGAACACCAGCATGGCACCAGCAATCACGCCGGACATGGACATGGGAAAAGTGATGTGCCAGAACGCCGACCAGGGACGGGCGCCCAGATCATAAGCCGCTTCCAGCATGCGCATATCCAATTTGACCAGATTCGCATACAAGGGCAGGATGAAAAACGGCAGATAGGCGTAGATCAAACCGATATAAACAGCCAGGTCGGTGCGGTAAATTTCCAAAGGCGCATCAATAATGCCTATCCACAGCAAGACCTGATTGAGCAGGCCATCGCCGCGCAAAATGCCTACCCAGGCATAGACGCGCAGCAGCATGGAGGTCCAGAATGGCAAAATCACCGCCAGCAAGAGCAGGCTACGCACAGCCGGTGCAGAGCGCGCAATGTAGTAGGCCACCGGGTAGCCGATCAAAATACAAAAGATCGTGGTGACAGCGGCCATCTTCAGGGAACTGACGTAGGTCGCCAAATACAGATTATCGCTGAACAGCAGGATATAGCCGCGCAGGTTCAGGACAAAGGAAATGCTTTCCTCGGCAAACTGGGCCAAGGGCGTATACGGTGGCACCCCGAAATCAAGATCGGCAAAACTGATCTTGAGCACGAGCAAAAACGGCACCAGCAGAAACAGAATCATCCACAAGAATGTGGGCGCGACCACCAGCGTGCGACTGGTGGGCAGCAGTTTGCGCCAGGACAGGTTCTTCATGTGCTCAGTACCGTTGCGCTATCGTCGGACCAGGACACGTAGACTTCTTCATCCACACCCGGAGCATCAGGTTGAGCCAAGGTGCCGCTAGGCATTTGCGCTTCGATCAACATGCCGGCATCCAGACGAATCTGATAGCGGGTGTAACTGCCCATCCAGGATACGTGGGTCACAATGCCGTGGCCCCAGTTGGTATCCTCCGAGGGCAATTCGCGGCCCACCTTGATCTGCTCGGGACGAACGGACACGTAGACGTCCATACCCAGCGGTTCGCTGATCCCGTGACTGACATACAAGGGCCGGTTCAACTCCTCACATTCAATGTGAACATGATCCGGCTCGTCCACCGTCACCACGCCAGTGAACAAATTGGTGGAGCCGATAAAGCCCGCCACAAAGCGCGAATTCGGAAAGGAGTACACATCGTAAGGCGTACCAGACTGGATGATCTGCCCATCGGACATCACCGCCAGCCGGTTGGCCATCGTCATGGCCTCTTCCTGATCGTGAGTGACCATAATGCAGGTCACCCCCACGCGCTCCAGAATCTTGACCAGCTCGATCTGCGTTTTCTGACGAATCTGCTTATCCAGAGCCGACATGGGCTCATCCAGCAAAAGCAGTTTGGGGCGTTTGACCAGGCTACGCGCCAGGGCTACACGCTGTTGTTGCCCACCCGACAACTGATTGGGTTTGCGGCGCGAAAAGCCCGCCATCTGCACCAGGTCCAGCGCCTCGAACACGCGCTCGTGGATCTCATTGCGGGGCACCCCCTCTTGCTTTAGGCCAAACGCCACATTGGCCTCGACCGACATGTGCGGAAACAGTGCGTAAGACTGGAACATCATATTGACTGGCCGCCGATAAGGCGGCAGGTCAGTAATGTCCTCGTTGTCCAAGTAAATCCGACCGGAAGTCGGCTCCTCAAACCCTGCCAGCATGCGCAGCAAGGTGGACTTGCCACTGCCCGAACTGCCCAGCAGCGCAAAAATCTCGTGACGAGCCACGTCCAGACTTACCGACTGGACGGCCACCGTGTCGCCGAAAATCTTGACGACTTCGTCCACACGCACAAAAGCATCCTCGCCATCCATCCAGGGCGAGGTTCCGGTACGGATATCTTGCATGATGCCTAGCGTCCAGACTTGAGTTCAGCCCACAGGCGCGTTTGCAGGCGCTGCACTTTCAATGGCTGAGGTTTGATCACGAATAAGGTCTTGGAGACTTCAGACGAGGGGTAAATCATAGGGTTGTCGGCCACTTCCTTGACCACGAACTTGCGCGCCTCTTTATTGGCGTTCGGGTAGAACATGGTGTTAGTAATGGCGGCATGAACCTCTGGTGTTTCAATGTAATTGATAAAGGCGTGGGCCTCTTTCACATTGTTCGCGCCCTTGGGAATAGCCATGGTGTCGAACCAGATAGGTGCCCCACCTTGCGGAATGTAGTAGTCGATGGCATACGGTTTTTTCGCCTGACGCGCACGGTCAGCCGAAATCATCACATCGCCCGAGAAACCGTAGACCATGCACAAATCACCCGCAGCCAGTTCGTCGATATATCCCGAGGAGCTGAACTGACGCACGTAAGGACGAATGGTCTTGAGCAGATCCAAGGCCTCGCGGTAGTCCGCTTCGTTGCTGCTGTTGGGGTCTTTGCCAATGTAGTGCAGCACGGCGGGAAATACTTGGGCGGCTTCGTCCAGGATGGAAATGCCACAGCCTTTCAGCTTCTCGGCATTTTCCGGTTTGAACAGCATGTCCCAGTTGCCCAGGTCCACCTGTTCACCCATGATTTCTTTGACTTTGGTGACGTTGTAACCCAAGCCATTGGTGCCGTAGCCCCACGGGATCAGATACTCGTTGCCAGGGTCCACATCCGAGAGCAAGGCCATGATGTCCGGGTCCAGATTGGACCAATTGGGGATCTGGCTTTTATCCAGCTTCTGGAACAAACCACCTTCGATCTGACGCGCAGCATAATGCGTGGAAGGAACCACCACGTCGTACCCTGATTTGCCCGTCAACAACTTGGCTTGCAAGGTGTCGTTATTATCGTAAACGTCATAACGCACGGTAATGCCTGTGGCTTCCTGAAAGCCAGACAAGGTATCGGGGGCCGTGTACTCAGCCCAGTTATAAACGTTAACAACCTGATTTTGTGCCTGTGCAACAGGCATGATGGCAGCAGCGGCCAGCAGGCCGGCGAGTACCTGTGGTGTGTTCATCCCAAAAGACATCACGAGTCCCCTTCCTATCGAAAGCGAAAAACCCAAAAGGCGAGATGATAAAGCTTTTTTAAAGCCCGTAGTCGTAATTAACGCTGCGTTTGGTGACGGTAAGCAGAAAACATCTGCTGCCACCACCTATCGCCACGCGGCCCACACACTTTGAGCAAAGATCGCCTGAGACGGTGCACATTACCCAGCGCCTGGGCGGGGCTGACAGGCCCCTGTCGTGCACGGTCAAAATCGATCAGCCAGACTTTGTCATTCGCATCCAGCAAAATATTGTAGGCGTTCAGGTCAGCATGCCAAACCTCGAATTGGTGCATGCGGACAATCTCGCGCGCCACTAGCTCAGGGCAGGCGCGATCCAGACACAAAGTCAAAGGCTGCACATCGGGCACCCGCCGGCTTATCAGGGCCGCACGGTACCAAAAACCCTGTCGCCACCACGCCCCTGCCAGCACCTCGGGAACAGCCAAACCCTTGTTGTGCAAATAAGACATCACTTGAAACTCTCGCCAACTGCGGGTATTGGATGCACCTTGCCAGAGATAGGCGGAATCATTGAAGCGAGCCACCAGACCACCACGACGATAATGACGTAATACGGCCTGACCAAAAGGGCCATTAACAAACCAGGCAGCCTGACGGCCGCCCTGCCCGACTTTGCTGGCCTGATCGCCATAGGAGGCCGCCTCGAACCAGCGTTGCAAGGCCGCCGGTTCCAGATCCAGTTGATTGGCCAACGCCGGCGCCAACAAGGCACCGCCACCGGGCAAAGCATAGACAGTTTCGGAATGGGTGCTCACAGCAGCTCCTCAGGCACGAACCAGCAACAAGGTCACGATCAGTACCAGCATGCAGGCAAAAATAAACTTCAGACGATTCTCAGGCAGGCGATAGGCCAGACGCACACCAAACGGCACCAGCATCAAGCTGCCTATCGCCATCGGTATCCCGATCTGCCAGGTTGCTTGGCCATGAAAAGCATAGGTCGCCAAGGCAACCAGCGTACCGGGAATAATCATGGACAGCGCCAAGCCTTGCGCACCTGTCTGGCTATAACCCATGCGACTGGTCAGAAAAGGCACTACCAGCACCGCACCGCCCACACCAAATACGCCCCCGGCCAAGCCCGCCATCATGCCTACCGCGATATACCACAATTGGCCAAACGACTCCGGGTCCGGACGCGGCTTGTCAATGCGACGACGCCGCCGGGAAAAACCCAAACTCTGGTCGAAATAATACAGGGCAATGGCCATCACAAATACAGAGTAAATGCGACGCAGCAAGACCGCATCCATACCCAAGGCCAGACGCGCCCCCAGCCAGGTAAAGATGATGGAAGAAACCGCCCCCAGAGCAGCCCGGCGGAAATCAATATGATTGCGGCGATGATACTGACGCACGGTCAGCAGCACCGCTGGCACCACCATGATCAAGGCCGTCCCCTGAGCGGTTTGCTGATCCATGTCCAGAATCAGGCCCAGCAGCGGAATGGCCAGCAAACCACCGCCTATCCCCAGCACGCCACCGGCGTAGCCAATAAGCGCACCTCCCAGCAAACAAGCCAGGATCAACTCAAGATTTAACATGGCAATTACAGGTTGCGCAGACGATCGACGGCGTCCTCGACCCGATCTACCGCCCAGATTTCCAAGCCTTCAATCGCCTGGCGCGGGGCATTGCTCTTGGGAATCAGCGCGATGCTGAAACCCAGCTTGGCCGCTTCGCGCAAACGCTCCTGACCGCGCGGGGCCGGACGAATTTCACCGGCCAGGCCAATTTCCCCGAACACCACCAAACCGCGTGGCAAGGGACGGTTATTGAGGGAAGACAAAATAGCCAGCAGCACAGCCAGGTCGGCGGCTGGCTCAGTAATCTTGACACCCCCCACGGCATTAACAAACACGTCCTGGTCGTACGTAACCACACCTGCGTGGCGGTGCATCACGGCCAGCAACATGGCCAAACGGGAGCTTTCCAGGCCCACAGACAAGCGGCGCGGATTAGGTACATGTGCTGTATCCACCAGGGCCTGAATTTCCACCAGCAAAGGCCGTGTGCCTTCCTGAGTGGCCATGACGCAGGAACCGGCGACCGACTGGGAATGCTGCGACAAGAACAGAGCCGACGGATTGCTGACCCCTTTCAAACCCTTTTCCGTCATGGCGAACACGCCCAGCTCATTGACCGCGCCAAAGCGGTTCTTGAATGCCCGCACCATGCGAAAGGACGAATGCGTGTCGCCCTCGAAATACAGCACGGTATCCACAATGTGCTCCAGCACTCGTGGCCCGGCCAGCGTCCCGTCTTTAGTGACGTGACCGATAAAAATCATGGAGGTGCCGCTTTGCTTGGCCAAGCGGGTGAGTTGTGCTGCACATTCGCGCACCTGCGACACCGAGCCTGGAGCCGCACTGAGCTGATCGGAATACAGGGTTTGAATCGAGTCGATCACCACCACACTGGGTTGATGCGACTGCAAAGCCTGGCTGATGGATTCCAGACGAATTTCAGCCAGCAGATCCACGCCTTCAGTAGGCACACCTAGACGGCGAGCACGCAAGGCGACCTGTTCGGCGGACTCTTCGCCCGTCACATACAGCACTTTGGTTTGCTGGGCCAAGGCTGCCATGGCTTGTAGCAGCAACGTCGACTTACCGACTCCGGGATCGCCCCCAATCAGGATGACGCCCCCTTCCACCAACCCTCCGCCCAGGACACGATCGAACTCGCCTATGCCGGTAGGCACACGTGGCAATTCCCGTGCCTGTACCTCTGAAAGACTTTGAACCGGGCTGGAACCGGCCAGGGAAGCGAAACGGTGAGCACTGGCCGCCGCCGGTGTCTCCACCGTTTCCTGCAAGCTGTTCCACGCCCCACAGGCAGGACATTTGCCTGCCCACTTAGGTGTATCTGCCCCGCACTCTGTGCAAACAAATACAACTTTGGCCTTGCGGGCCGCACGAGTACTGGTGGCCATAGAAATTCCTTAACGTCCGCCCAGACTGCCACCGCCATCCACGCCCAGATTCTGGCCGGTGATATAAGCGGCTTCATCGCTAAGCAGAAAAGTAACCGCCGCAGCCACTTCCGCGGCCTGCCCAAACCGCCCCAAGGGAATGGAGGACAGGCTGCGTTGTTCGGCTTCGCTGCCGACGGGATGATTGGCACGGAACAATTCGGTTTCGATCGGACCAGGAGAGACCGCATTGACGGTAATGCCGTAAGGGGCCAGTTCCAGCGCCCAGGTGCGGGTACAACCCAGCAAAGCACTTTTGGCCGCGGCATAGCTGGTGCGGTCGGCACCGCCGTGCACGACACGACTGCAAATATTGACGATGCGACCTTCCTTGCGCGCTTTCATCGAGGGGATGAACGCCTGGGCCACTTGCACCGCCACACGCACATTCAGGTCAAACACCTGATAGAGGTTGCCCAGGTCCACCTGACCAATGGGCTCGGGTGCGACCATACCCACATTGTTCACCACCGCATCAACGGGGTATTTTTCGCGGATAACGCGCAGCATTTCCTCGGTTTCGCCTGCATTGCTCAAATCGCAGGAGTACAGATAACCGGGGAAATCAATATTCTCCGTGTGACGGGCCAGACCCACCACGTGGGCCCCGGCATCGGCCAGCCTTTGGCTGATTGCCCAGCCGATTCCTTTGGTAGCACCGGTAACGAGTACACATTTATTCTTCATGGCTATGCCTTATGGGTGTTAATCCTGGATGAAGCGCGGCACGCGTGGCGCGACCGCACAAATCAATTCGTAGCCCAGGGTTCCCGCTGCTGCGGCAACTTCATCCACACTGGGCCCGCCTTGACCGAACAACACCGCCTGGCTGCCTACTCCGGCGGCGGGCACCGGGGTCAGGTCTACTGCCAACATGTCCATGGAGACACGGCCAAGCAAACGGGTACGTACACCATTGACGGTAATAGGGGTGCCGGTTCCCGCATGGCGCGGGTAACCATCGGCATAGCCGCAAGCCACCACGCCAATGCGCATGGCCCGCTCGGCAAGATAGGTATGGCCGTAACCAATGCCCTCGCCCTGCTTGACGCCGCGCACACTGATGATTTCTGCAGCCAGCGTCATGCCGGGCTGCAAACCAAAATCATCGGCACTGCTCTCTGCAAAGGGGGAGCTGCCGTACAGGCAGATACCGGGACGTACCCAGTGATCCGGGCCGGAGGGCATGTACGCCCCCAGGTCGGGGCTTAAAGTCGCGGCAGAATTGCACACACTGACCGGGCCGGGCAAACCGTCGGTAATCCGGTTAAAGCAGCGAATCTGCTCCAGCGTGGCGTCGATATTGTCATCGGCGCGCGCAAAGTGCGTCATGCGCCCAACCGTGCCCAGCTTGCCTGCTTTTTGCAGACGCTGGGCGCGCTCGAACGCGGCAGGGTAATCGTCCACGCTGAAACCCAGGCGGTTCATGCCGCTATTGAGCTTGACCATGGCATTCAAGGCTACCCCGCCTTTCCACTGCTCCAGCATCTTGAGCTGCTCGTGGCAATGGATGACGGTGGTCAGACCGAACTCGGCCAGCACCTCCAGATCTTCTGGCTGAAAAAAACCTTCCAGCAACATGATAGGGCCGGTCCAACCGGCAGCCCGACAGCGTATGGCCTCTTTTAAATCCAGCATCGCCATGCCTTCGGCGGCACTGAAAGCCCGCACCGCATTTTCGATGTCATGACCGTAAGCATTGGCCTTCATGACGGCCCAGATATGAGGCCGTTTTACACCCGATGGAGCCGTAGCGTTATTCAGGCTCTGAATAACCATATCGAGATTGTGACGCAGTGACGCAATATGAATGGTGGCCGAGATAGGACGTGGCATGGTTCTCCCCGAAGCAATACGAAAGTCTAAACCAGCCCTAGTGGAAACGAAAGCCGTATACTGGCGGACTATGTCTATCGAGCACTATGAAAACTTCCCTGTCGCCTCTGTGCTGCTACCTCGTCGGCTACGCCGACCGGTCACCGATATTTATCGTTTTGCCCGCAGCGCCGACGACATTGCCGATGAAGGCGATTTAAGCGCTGCCGAGCGCCTGGAACTGCTGGCGCAGTTCGAAGCCGGAATAGAACAACTGCAATATCACCAGCCCGTCCTGGCCGATACCCCGCACAGCGAAATTTTTGTCCCTTTGGCCAGCAGCATCAGCAACTTCCAATTGCCGCTCAAGCCTTTTTTGGACCTGCTGTCTGCGTTTCGCCAGGACGTGACCACCCACCGCTATCGCGATATGGCACAGGTTCTGGATTACTGTACCCGCTCGGCCAACCCTGTTGGCCGCTTGATGCTGCATCTGTATCAAGCTCACAGCCCAGAGCTGATCGAGCTGGCCGACTCCACCTGTACGGGGCTGCAACTGGTTAATTTCTGGCAGGACGTGGCACTGGACTGGCACAAGAACCGTGTCTATATCCCGCAAGACCTGCTGGCCCAATATGATCTGGATGACGATTACATCCAGGCCCGCACGCAGTTGCTGCGTCAGCCCGAGGCCGATGCACGCTGGCAGGAAATGATGCAACTGCTGGTGACCGATGCCCGTCAGCGCCTGCAAGCCGGACTGCTGCTGTCCTCCCACCTGTCCGGGCGCATCAGCCTGGAATTGAAAATGATGGTACTGGGCGGCCTGCGTATTCTGGAACGCCTGGAAGCGGTAAAGTTTGATGTCTTTAGCCATCGCCCCACCCTGTCCCGCCTGGACTGGCTACGCCTGATTACCCGCGGCCTGAGCCGTACCTCTTACCGACCCTGAACGTCCATGAGCCCAGACGAGTATTGTCAGAACAAGGCAGCCCAAAGCGGCTCCAGCTTCTACTACGCCTTTTTGTTTCTGCCGCCTGAGCGCCGTCGCGCCATCACGGCGCTGTACGCGTTTTGCCGCGAGGTGGACGATGTCGTGGACGAGGTTCACGAAGAGTCCGTCGCCCGCATGAAGCTGGTGTGGTGGCGCACACAGGTGGCTGATCTGTATGAGGGCCGTGCCCATCACCCGGTGATGCAGGCCCTGGCTCCTCATATTGAAGCGTTTGGTCTGCCACAGGACGAGTTGCTGGCCGTGATCGACGGCATGGAAATGGATCTGGACCAGATGCGCTACCCAAGTTGGAGCGAGCTGGAACGTTACTGTTGGCACGCCGCCAGCGTGGTGGGGCTGCTGTCGGCGCGTATTTTCGGTCAAACCCAAGAACAGACCAGCGACTATGCACAGAAGCTGGGCCTGGCATTTCAACTGACCAATATCATCCGCGACGTGGGTGATGACGCCCGTCGTGGTCGCATCTACTTGCCCCAGGAAGATCTGGACAAGTTTGGGGTGTCGCCCCACGAGATTCTGGACCAGCAGCACTCGGACCGTTTCGAGGCCTTGATGGCTTTTCAAACCGAACGTGCTCAGGATCTGTACCGCCAGGCCATGCGCGCCCTGCCTGCTGTTGACCGTCGGGCACAACGCCCCGGCCTGCTGATGGCCGCCATCTACCATGCCCTGCTGGTGGAAATTGCCAATGATCGCTGGCATGTGCTGGAACAGCGCATTTCGCTGACGCCCATTCGCAAGTTCTGGCTCGCCTGGAAAACCTGGGTATCGGGTGGCCGCAGCTTGCAACGCAAACTGGGCCGATGAAAGTCGCCGTTATCGGGGCGGGTTGGGCGGGTTGTGCCGCTGCCTGGCGACTGAAAACCCAAGGCCATCAAGTCAGTGTCTTTGAAGCCTCGCGCCATATAGGCGGGCGTGCCCGCCGTATCCACAGCCCCAATCTGGGGCGCGACACCGATAACGGCCAGCACATCATGCTGGGCGCCTACGCCGTCATTCTGGGCTTGATGGGGGAAATTGGCCTGGACGAAGCTTCCCGTCTGGAACGCAAGGATCTGGACGTGATCTCGGCCGATGGGCATTTCCGCCTACGCAATCGCCCCCTGCCCGCCCCCTTCCATGTATTGACTGGCCTGCTGGGTGCCCAAGGCCTGAGCTGGTCGCAAAAAATCAAGCTGGCGCGCTTGTGCCGCTGGCTGATGAAACAACAATGGCGCACCCCAGCCGGTCTGACCGTGTTGCAGCTTCTGGAGCAGCATCAACAAGACAAGCATGTCATCCGCTTATTCTGGCAACCGCTGTGTGTGGCCGCCATGAACACCCCGATTGAACAAGCCTGCGCCCAATTGTTTGCCCATGTCCTGCGCGACAGCCTGGGCGGTCCCCGACAAGCCAGCCAAACCTTGATCCCGCTGACAGACTTAAGCCAGCTCTGGTGCGAACCCGCCCTGCGCGATATTCAGCTACAGCTAGGCCACCGGGTACAAAGGCTGGAGCTAACAGAATCGGGCGTACACATTGATGGCCTGCAATTTGATGCAGCCATCGTGGCTTGTCCTCCCGTACAAGCTGCTCGCCTGCTGCATAGCCTGCCTAGCAGCCCAGCCAGCGAACAGTTGTTGGCGGATCTGGAGGCGTTTAGCTATATCCCTATCGCCACCCTGTATCTGGAACTGGAGCAAGCCTGGAACCTGCCCCACTCCATGTTAATGCTAGACGATAGCAGCGGCAGCGGTGGGCAATGGCTGTTTGATCACAGCGCCTTGAAACCAGGCAGCGGCGAAACGTTGGTGGGGATCGTCATCAGCGACGCAGTACGTTTGCAAACCCTGGATCGTGAGCAGGCTATTGCCGCCATTATCGAGCAGGTGCGCGCTCAAACCCAGCATCTGCACGCCATGCCAGCCGTGCGCGCCAGCGAGCTGATTATCGAAAAGCGGGCCACTTTCGCAGCCATTCCCGGCTTGCGCCGCCCTGGGGTCACAACGCCGTGGCCAGCCATTCGTCTGGCGGGCGACTGGACCGATACCGGCTACCCTGGTGTGCTGGAAGGCGCAGTACGCAGTGGTCTGAAAGCGGCGCATCTGTAAGTACCCGCTCTGAGCGGATCACAGACAGAAAGAATATTCCTAGCATCTATCTTTCCAGCTACGCATTCATTCAGTCCTTGCTTTACCGCTAAGCTGGCTTGGCTTGGCTTGGCTTGGCTTGGCTTGGCTTGGCTTGGACTTTAGACTCGGCTTTAGTTGCCACTTTGGCTACGACGACCACGCGTAACACCCCTCAAAACACGAGCTATTGAGGCAAGGCACTATTGCGCCAGGGGCGTCAACAAAGTCTGGGCTGGCTTGTTGGCTGCCAAAAAATCAGCCTGGAACAAACGCATACGCACCACATCCCGATATTGGCCGTTGATGAAGAACTCGTGCTTGAGCTCACCTTCCACCTGAAAACCAAACTTCTGATAGATGTGGATGGCCTTGTGGTTTTCCTTGTCCACAATCAGCACGATCTTGTACAGGTTCAGCACCCCAAAGCCGTATTCGATAGCCAGCTTGGTCGCCCGCGAGGCAATTCCCTTACCCTGAAACTCCGGTGCAATAATGATCTGAAACTCTGCGCGGCGGTGTACATAATCAATTTCCACCAGTTCCACCACTCCCGATGGCTGCCCTTCCCACTCCACCACAAAACGGCGCTCACGCTGATCGTGAATGTGCTCATCGTACAGAGCTGCCAGCTCGCCATAGGTTTCGTAAGGTTCTTCAAACCAGTAGCGCATCACACTGGCGTTATTGTCCAGCAAGTGCACAAAGCGCAAATCCTCACGCTCCAGAGGGCGTAATTTAACGTGGGTCGTTTTACTCATGGTTTTTCTATCCTTTCTCTATGTTCGATAGACGAGCCGCCTATCTGCCTATACCAAAGGCCATAGACATCATGCCCGCATATTCCGTGCTTTTGATGAAGGCCTGATAGAAAAAGTTCAGTTGGCTGCCAAGCCGCAGCCCTGCCAGTCTTGTTGCTGCATAATCGGCCAAAAATGCAAAAACCCCGATTTCTGCTTTCCTGCCGAGCAAACTGAACATCAGTCAGGCCAGCAGGAAGATCAAAATCGGGGTTTGAAACGACTACCTAGCCGCTATGGCTGCGCCAGCAAAGAACCCGCGCAGGTAGCTGGCATCAGGTGGGGGCGTGTTCCTCGATGTAGCGACGTACTTGAGCGACATCGGCATCCATCACGACCACTTTTTGCGGCAAATCTGCCAGACCGCGCAAGTGTTCAGGCACTGGCGCCGGCTGACCAATTGCTTCTTCGATCGTTTCGGAGAACTTGGCAGGCAGCGCGGTTTCCAGCACCAGCATGGGGATGCCTTCTTCGCGGAAGTTCTGAGCCACCTTGACGGCATCTGCCGTGTGCGGGTCGATCAGCGTCTGATACTGCTGGTTCACCTGGGCAATCGTGTTCAAACGATCCTGGTGCGAGCTGGCACCGGCCACAAAGCCGAACTCTTCCTGGAAGCGTGGCAGATGCTCGCTCAGGTCGAACTGGCCTTCTTTGGCCAATTGTTCCCACAATGCCTTGACCTTGCTGCCATCACGGCCCAGCAGATCAAACACAAAGCGCTCAAAGTTGGAGGCGCGGGAAATGTCCATGGACGGGCTGGACGTAGCGTAAGTTTGCTCGGAACCACGCGGGCGATAAATGCCCGTGCGGAAGAACTCTTCCAGCACGTTGTTTTCGTTGGTGGCCAGAACCAGCTTGGCGATAGGCAGACCCATCTGACGAGCAATGTGGCCCGACAGAATATTGCCGAAGTTACCCGAAGGAACGGCAAACGACACCTTTTGACCAGCCTGGTCCGTGCTGCGCAGCCAGCCCCAGAAGTAGTACACCACCTGAGCCGAAATCCGTGCCCAGTTAATGGAGTTCACGGCACCCAGATGCCATTTGGACTTGAACTCCAGATCGCCCGCCAAGGCCTTGACGATGTCCTGGCAATCATCGAACACACCCTTTACCGACAGGTTGTGGATGTTGTCGTCTTGCAAGGAGTACATCTGGGCGCGTTGGAAAGCACTCATGCGACCGTAAGGCGAGAGCATGAACACGCTGACGCCACGCTTACCGCGCAAGGCATATTCAGCCGCCGAACCCGTGTCACCAGACGTGGCGCCCACAATGTTCAAGGTGCTGTTGCGTTGTGTCAGTACGTACTCGAACACCTGGCCCAGAAACTGCATGGCCATGTCTTTAAAAGCCAGGGTTGGACCTTGAGACAAGCCCAGCAAAGAGAAACCAGGCTCCAGTTCCTTGACGGGTACAACCTGCTCACTGTCGAACACGCCGGGGGCGTAAGCACGTGCCGTCAATGCGGACAGTTCGTCCGCCGGAATATCGGTGACAAACAAGCCCAGCACTTTGGCGGCCAGTTCGGGGTAGCTCAGTGCGCGCCAGGATTCCAGCGTTTCTGCACTGACTTGAGGGTAGCTTTCTGGCATGGCCAAGCCACCATCCGGAGCCAAGCCTTCCAGCAAGATGTCCGAAAATGGCTGGGCCTTCATGCCGCCACGGGTGGATACGTAATTCATTACAGATTCTCCACGCGCAAACGGGTCACGGCGGACTGTACAAAAGGCAGATTCTGAATCTGGCTGATAGCGCCATTGATGGCACCTTCACGCGCTTCGTGCGTCAGGAAGATGATATCGGCCTGTTCGCCAGCCGGTTCCTGGAACATGGAACCGATCGAGATCGAGGCTTGCGCCAGAATACGAGCCACATCCGCCAGCACACCAGGACGGTCGTCCACACGCAAACGCAGGTAGTACGAGGACACCACTTCATCCATAGGCAGGATGGGGGTATCGGACATGGCGTTGTGCTGGAAGGCCAGATAGGGCACGCGGTGTTCGGGTTCTGCGGTTTGCAGACGGGTCACGTCTACCAGATCGGCCACCACCGCCGACGCGGTTGGCAAGGCACCGGCACCAGCGCCGTAGTACACAGTCTGACCCACAGCATCGCCATGCACCAGCACCGCGTTCATGGCACCTTGCACATTGGCCAGCATGCTTTGCAGCGGAACCAGTGTGGGGTGTACGCGCAGCTCAATACCTTCTTCGCGGGCACGGGTAATACCCAGCAGCTTGATGTTATAGCCCAGGCGTTGTGCGTGTTGCAGGTCTTCCAGTGCCAGGCTGGTAATGCCTTCCACGTGGGCCTTGCTAAATTGCACTGGAATACCAAAGGCCAAGGAGGCCAGCAGGCTCAGTTTGTGCGCCGCATCCACCCCTTCAATGTCGAAAGTAGGATCGGCTTCGGCGTAACCCAGACGCTGGGCATCGGCCAGGGCTTCAGCAAAGCTGACGCCACGGTTGCGCATTTCGGACAGGATGTAGTTGGTGGTGCCATTGATAATGCCGGCCAGCCACTGAATACGGTTGGCCGTCAGGCCTTCGCGAATCGCCTTGATGATGGGAATACCGCCAGCCACCGCAGCTTCAAACGCCACCATGACACTGCGCTCGTGAGCCGCAGCAAAAATCTCGTTGCCATGCTTGGCCAACAGCGCCTTGTTGGCGGTGACCACGTGCTTGCCCTGGGCAATGGCTTCCATGACCCATTCGCGTGCCAAGGTGTCGCCCCCCACCAGCTCGACCACAATATCGATCTCGGGGTTGCGCACCACGTCCATGCCGTCTGTGGTCAGGGTGACGTCGTCCCCCACCAGCGCACGTGCCTTTTCCAGGTCACGCACAGCAATAGCGACCACCTCAATACGGCGACCAGCGCGGCGAGCGATTTCATCTGCATTGCGTTTCAATACGTTCCAGGTGCCGCTGCCAACCACACCCAAACCCAGCAAACCTACTTTGATAGGACTCATTGAACAAATCCGTCCTTACGGAACATTTCTTTGATGCCGCGTACCGCCTGACGGGTACGTTGCTCGTTTTCGATCAGCGCAAAGCGCACATAGTTGTCGCCATACTCACCAAAGCCGATGCCGGGGGATACGGCTACTTTGGCATCGCTCAGTAAGCGCTTGGCAAACTCCAGCGAACCGATGTCCTTGTAGAACTCGGGAATCTTGGCCCAGATATACATTGATGCCTTGGGGACATCGACCATCCAGCCTGCTTCATGCAGGCCCTTGGCCAATACGTCGCGACGGCGGCGGTATTGCTCCACCACCTCCTTGACACAATCTTGTGGCCCTTCCAGCGCCGCAATGGCGGCCACCTGAATCGGTGTGAAGGTGCCGTAGTCGTGATAGCTCTTGATACGTGCCAGAGCATTGACCAGTGACGCATTGCCCACCATGAAGCCAATACGCCAGCCAGCCATATTGTAGCTTTTGCTCATGGTAAAAAACTCGACCGCTACATCGCGCGCGCCTTCCACTTGCATGATGGAGGGGGCCACGTAGCCGTCAAAGGTAATATCGGCATAGGCCAGATCATGTACCACCAGAATATTGTGCTCGCGTGCCAGCGCCACAATACGCTCAAAAAAGGACAGTTCCACGCACTGGGCTGTCGGATTGCTGGGAAAACCCAGAATCATCATTTTGGGCTTGGGAATGGACTCCCGCACGGCTTTTTCGATTTCCTCGAAAAAATCCACGCCGGGGATCATGGGCACCGAACGAATATTGGCACCGGCAATAACGGCACCATAGATATGAATGGGGTAACTGGGATTGGGCACCAGCACAGTGTCGCCCTTGTCCAGCGTTGCCAGCATCAAGTGGGCCAGGCCTTCTTTGGAACCGATGGTAACGATCGCTTCACTATCCGGATCCAAGTGCACATTGTAGCGGCGCTCGTACCAATTGGTCACGGCGCGGCGCAGACGCGGGATGCCTTTGGAGACAGAATATCCATGAGTGTCAGGGCGGGTAGCCGCCTCGACCAGCTTTTCCACGATGTGCGCCGGTGTCGCTCCGTCTGGGTTCCCCATGGACATATCAATAATGTCCTCGCCACGACGGCGGGCGGCCATTTTCAGCTCGCCAGTAATATTGAACACGTAAGGCGGCAAACGCTCGATGCGCGGAAAGCGAATCATGGTATTCCTTAATGAGAAAAAGCGAAGACCCAGACCAAAAGGTAAAAGTGAATCAAAGAGTTTAATCCATGATTGACTTACTGAGAATCACTGCAAACAGATCAGGTGCCGCATCGACGCTGGCGCTTTGCGCTATCATCGAAGCTGAAAACCGGAGAGACTCATCGTGCAACTGCAACGCGAACACAATCCAGCCATGAATGCCATCACCGCCTACGGTGAGGACTACGTGGCGATCAACTTTCAAAACCACGATCATTCCATCTTCTTTAGCCCTGAAGGTCCGGTTCAGGACCTGGCCATTCAAAGCGCATCCGAGCTGACAGCCGTGCTGCTGCGCCAGATTGCGGGACTGGAATCGGTCCAGCAAGACCCTATGGCCTTTCTGGATGACGCCCCGCCAGCGCGCCCTGACAATGCCCCCGAATTGATTTTGATTGGCACTGGCCAGCGCCAGCACTTTTTGCACCCCGCTGTCACGCAGGAAATGCTGCAGTGGGGCATAGGTGTGGAAATCATGGATACCCAGGCCGCTGCCAGAACCTACAATATCCTCATGGCTGAAGGCCGCAAAGTTGTTGCGGCCTTACTGATACAGGAAAAAGCATGACTGCCGTACAAATTGGTGCCCCTATCCCCGACTTTTCCGTGCCCTCCACCCAGGGCGAGTTCAGCGCGGCTGACCTGAAAGGTAAAATGACAGTGTTGTACTTTTACCCCAAAGACAACACGCCAGGCTGCACCACCGAGTCCCAAGATTTCCGCGACGCTCTGCCCGAGTTCCAGGCGGCGGGCGCGCAAATTATTGGCGCCTCGCGCGACTCGCTCAGCTCGCACGAACGTTTTATCGACAAACAAGCCCTGACGTTTCCTTTGCTTGCCGACACCGACGAGCGCTTGTGCGAACTGTTTGGGGTCATGAAAATGAAAAACATGTACGGTAAACAGGTACGTGGCATCGAGCGCAGCACCTTTTTGATCGACGCCCAAGGTGTGTTGATTCAAGAATGGCGTGGCATCAAAGTGCCCGGCCACGTCCAAGCTGTATTACAGGCTGTCCAGCAAGCCGCCTGAAACCTTACCGTGCCGGCCTGCGGGTCGGCACACAACCAGGAGTACGTGTTATATGCCGCTACCAACGTTGCCCACCAAGCTGGGAACCCTGCTTAGCGAAAAAGATGACAGTGTCATCCTTGCCGATCCACCCGTACCACTAGACGAACCCGAATCTCCTCCTGCCAGCCCCAACGCTCCAGCCCGCAAAGCCGCTGTTGAGCCACGTGCAAAAAAGACGGCGCCTGCCAAGACAGCGCCGGCAGCCCCGGCGGCCAAAACAGCTCCCGCCAGCGCCGCCAAGCCAGCTCCCAGCAAAAGTGCCGCCGCCAGTCCGGTCCAGCAGCCCAAGCCCACGACCAACACGTCGGGCAAACGCACTCGTCTGGCCCCTACTCAGCGCAAACTGTTTGTGCTGGATACCAACGTTTTGCTGCACGACTCCAATTCGCTGTTCAAGTTTGAAGAGCACGACATCTTCTTGCCCATGATGGTGCTCGAAGAGCTGGATCACCAGAAAAAAGGCCTGTCAGAAGTGGCTCGCAATGCGCGCCAGGTTAGCCGATCCCTGGAAGGTCTGGTGGGCGATCATGGTCTGGACAAACCCATTAATCTGGATGGCATCGGCAATACCGAAGCGCTGGGCGCCGTTACCTTCCAGACCAGTGCCCTGGATACCAGCCTGCCCATCCAACTGCCGCTGGGCAAGGCTGACAACGCGATTTTGGCCGTGGTCAATGCCCTGACCCAAAGCATGCCCAAGCGCGAAGTGGTCCTGGTGTCCAAAGACATCAATATGCGCCTGAAAGCCAAGGCCCTGGGCCTGCTGGCCGAAGACTACCGCCACGATCACGTGCTGGATGATTCCGACTTGCTGTATGACGGTGTCATGCCCTTGCCGGACAACTTCTGGACCAAACACGGCAAGAATATGGAGTCCTGGCAACAGGGTGGCACCACCTTCTACCGCATCAGCGGGCCGCTATGCAGCCAGTTCATGGTCAACCAGTTCGTGTTTACCGAAGGCGATGATCCCTTGTATGCCCAGGTACGTGAGACCGCCGGCAATACTGCAGTACTGGCGACCTTGCGCGACTACAGCCACGGCAAAAACAATGTCTGGGGTATTACTGCTCGCAACCGCGAACAGAACTTTGCCCTGAACCTGTTGATGAACCCGGATTTTGATTTCATCTCCCTGCTCGGTCATGCCGGTACGGGTAAAACGCTGTTGGCCCTGGCCAGTGCGTTGACCCAGACCCTGGAGACCAAGCGCTACAACGAAATCATCATTACCCGTGCCACGGTGCCCGTGGGTGATGACATCGGTTTTCTGCCTGGTACTGAAGAAGAGAAAATGCAGCCCTGGATGGGGGCCCTGGAAGACAACCTGGAAGTCCTGCACCTGGGCACCGGCAAGTCCTCCGGCAACCTGAGCAATCCCCAAGGCACTGAGGCTCCGCGCAACTCCACCATGGAACTGGTGCGCTCCAAGATCAAGGTCAAATCCCTGAGCTTCATGCGTGGCCGTACCTTCATGAACAAGTTCCTGATCATCGACGAGGCGCAGAACCTGACACCCAAGCAGATGAAAACACTGGTGACGCGGGCCGGCCCTGGAACTAAAATCGTCTGCCTGGGCAATATTGCCCAGATCGACACGCCCTACCTGACCGAGGGCAGTTCGGGACTGACCTACGTAGTAGACCGATTCAAAGGCTGGCCGCATGCAGGCCACATTACCTTGCAACGTGGTGAGCGCTCCCGTCTGGCCGATTACGCCAGCGACGCACTCTAAACCGAATCTCTACTCACTCAAACCGGGTCTTGAACCCGGTTTTTTTTTACCGCCAGGCTACACCACGATCAACAAGCCGATCGAAGACGCAGCATGGGGGATTTTTAATGACTGTTATGAAACGTACCGCACAGCCCATCGGGCTTACCATGGGCGATGCCGCTGGCATAGGCCCGGAAATTATCGCCCGTCTGATGGTTGAAGGTTTACCCCACCCGGCCGTCGTGTATGGCGATCCGGGTGCAATGCGTCGTGCCTTGACTCTGATTGGCGCTGCCCAGGACTGGCGGGTCGAGGAAGTAAAGCAGCCCATTTGCACGCCCAAAGGGGTCATTGCCGTACTGAATCGCTGGCAAGCCCTGCCCGAAGATCTGCCCTATGGCGAAGTTCACGCCCTGGCTGGACGTGGTGCCTACGAATACTTGTGCCACGCCATTGATGATGCCCAGGCTGGCCTGATCCGTGCCATCGTCACCGCCCCGCTGAATAAGCTGGCCATGCAAAAAGGCGGTATCGATGCCCCCGGCCATACCGAGATTCTGGCCGAGCGCAGCCACACCGAGCACTACGCCATGATGCTGGCCAACGAGCACTTGCGCTCCATTCTGGTCACCATTCATGAACCGCTGGCACGCGTCCCCTCCCTGATTACGAAAGCGCGCGTGCTGCAAACCATACGGCTGGCACAACTGGCCTGCACCCAGGCCGGAATCGCCAAACCCCGTGTGGCGGTGGCCGGTTTAAACCCCCATGCTGGTGAAGGCGGCAAATTTGGCCTGGAAGATAAAGAACAGATCAGCCCAGCGATTGAACAAGCCCGCGCCGAAGGCATCCAGGCCAGCGGCCCCTGGCCCGGCGATACGATTTTCATGCGAGCACGTCAGGGGGAGTTCGATATTGTGGTGGCCCAATACCATGACCAAGGTCTGATCCCCATCAAGCTGCTGGGTCTGGACGAAGGCGTGAACGTAACCGTCGGCCTGCCATTTATCCGCACCAGTGTGGACCATGGCACGGCATACGACATTGCCGGACAGGGCAAGGCTGATGCCTCCTCCCTGGGCTATGCCTACCGTATGGCGCTTTCCATGAGCGCCCACCAAGCATGATCAAGCGTTTACCGATTGACCCGTTTTTGCTGAAACTGTTTGCCACGGTTGCGCTTGCCAGTCTGCTGCCCGCCCAAGGCTGGGGCGTGCCTTTGTTTCAACACATCACACAGATTGCGATTGCCCTGCTGTTCTTTCTGCATGGTGCCCGCCTATCACGCGAGGCTATCTGGGGTGGCTTGTCCCACTGGCGTTTGCACCTGCTGATTCTGTCCGTCACCTTTGTGCTCTTCCCTATTCTGGGTAGTGGCGTGGCCGCCGTACTGCGTCCCTGGCTGACAGACAATCTGTACCTGGGAGTTCTGTTTCTGGCTTGTCTGCCCAGCACCGTGCAGTCTGCGGTAGCCCTGACAGCAATGGCACGTGGCAACGTACCGGTTTCAATTTGCAGTGCCTCTGCTTCTACCTTGCTGGGCGTATTCATCACTCCCCTGCTGGTCGGCATCATGTTGGCCGGCGCGACCAGCGCCCAGGCAACGGTGTCGCTGGAGGCGGTGGGGAAGATCATGCTGCAACTGTTTTTCCCCTTTGTCTTCGGGCATCTGCTGCGTCCCTTGATAGGGGCCTGGGTGATGAAACGTCAGCAACTGCTGAAAGTCGTGGATCAGGGATCCATCCTGCTGGTGGTGTATACGGCCTTTTCAGGCGCGGTGGTGGGCGGTCTGTGGTCCTCCACCCCGCTCAGTGCCCTAGGGCTGATTGTGCTGTCCAACGCCGTTCTGCTGACCTTGGCGCAAGTGCTGGCCTGGAACCTTGGGCGTTGGCTGGGCTTTGCCTTTGAGGACCGAGTCAGCCTGCTGATGTGCGGCTCCAATAAAAGCCTGAGCAGCGGCATCCCGATTGCCAATGTCATTTTCCCCAGTGCTATGGTCGGGCCCATCATCTTGCCGATCATGCTGTTTCACCAGTGGCAACTACTGGTGTGCGCGTGGCTGGCGAAAAGACTAGCTGCCCGCAGCGGAGATTAAAAAGGCATTGAGGCTGTTTAAACAGCCTCAATGCCTATCTATGCCCATCAATCGCCAAACCTCCAGCGCGCCGGCTTCTCCCCTGCTTGCAGGCTGTGGACAACAAAACTCAGATCCACCCTTCCAGGGCCAGAACAAGCCCACTCCCAGCCGAGCCGGTGGCGTTTGCTGCTGATGGTCTACCTCTGGTCCGGTAAAACATAACAAAGGGGAGGCAAATGCCTCCCCTTGATTCTTCTGCGGTAGCCCGCTCCCGATGCCTAGCAACACTCACCAGCGAGTAGGCATCGCATACCAATCTTTACTACGTCGGCATGTAATCCAAAAAGCGCGTACTGGCGCCAGCAAAGGTCAGACGAACCGAACCAATAGGACCGTTACGCTGCTTACCAATAATGATTTCTGCCGTGCCCTTGTCGGGTGAGTCAGGGTTGTAGACCTCGTCACGGTAAATAAACAAGATCAAGTCCGCATCCTGCTCAATAGCACCCGACTCCCGCAAGTCACTCATCACAGGACGCTTGTTGGGCCGTTGTTCCAGACTTCGGTTCAACTGCGACAAGGCAATCAAGGGACAGTTCAGCTCTTTAGCCAAACCTTTCAAGGAACGACTGATTTCAGAAATTTCCGTTGCCCGGTTTTCGCCACCGCTTGAGGACATCAGCTGCAAATAATCGATGATGATCAAGCCAAGCTGGCCACACTGCCGCGCCAATCGTCGAGCCCGCGCCCGCACTTCCATGGAGGACAGACCGGGCGTTTCATCAATGTAAATCTGGGCTTCCTGCACCTGCTGCACCGCGTGCGTCAAGCGCGGCCAATCATCGGCAGTCAGCTTGCCGGTACGCATGCGGTGCTGGTCCAGCAAACCGACCGAGCCCACCATACGCATAGCCAACTGCACCGCGCCCATTTCCATGGAAAACACGGCCACCGGCAAACCCTGGGCAATGGCTACGTGTTCGCCAATGTTCATGGAGAACGAGGTTTTACCCATGGAAGGACGACCCGCCACAATCACCAGGTCACCGGCTTGCAGGCCCGAGGTCATCTTGTCCAGATCCACAAAACCCGTAGGCACCCCGGTCACTTCCGAGTCGCCTTCACGATGGTAGAGCTCGTCAATACGCTCTACCACTTGGCTGAGCAAAGGCTGGATTTCCAGAAAACCCTGAGAGCCGCGCGCCCCTTCCTGAGCGATCTGAAACACGCGGGTTTCCGCTTCATCCAGAATCTGGCGGGCTTCCTTGCCCTGAGGGTTAAACGCAGCTGAGGAAATATCATCAGCTACTGTGACCAGCTTGCGCAGCGTGGAGCGCTCGCGCACGATTTCGGCGTAGCGACGAATGTTGGCAGCCGATGGCGTGTTGTGGGCCAGGGCATTCAGATACGCCAGGCCGCCCACCTCTTCCTGCTTGCCCGCAACCGACAGGGACTCGAACACCGTGACCACGTCGGCAGGACGAGCCAGACCAATCAAACGGGTAATGTGTTGCCAGATCAGCTTGTGATCAAAACGATAAAAGTCCTCGTCGGTGACAATGTCGGCCACTCGGTCAAACGCGGCATTATCGAGCAACAAGCCACCGAGCACCGACTGCTCCGCCTCAATGGAATGAGGCGGGACCCTCAGGTAATCCAATGTTGAATCGGATTTGGCTGACTTGCTTTCCATGCATATACCTTCAAATCAAGGAAAAAAATCGACGCCGCAGCCAACAGGATCTGTTGTGCGGTCTTAAACGTGTATCTGGGGGCAGAACAGTCAGGCTCAACAGCGTAGTGGGCTGACAAGACCGAAGACGAGGACACAGCCACGCGGCAGGCGTGCTGGCGCTACTCGGACTGAACGAAGAGAAAACAAAAAAGCCGGCTTGCACCGGCTTTTTCTTAGCTTGGCAGATACACCCCATGAAGGAATGTACCATGCGTCAACGCACTAGTCTTAGGCTACGTCGCCTTGAACCACAACGTTGATTTCAGCAGTCACGTCAGGGTGCAGAGCAACCTGAACGGAGTACTCGCCAACGGCTTTCAGGTGGCCGTCGGGCAGACGAACCTGAGTCTTGACCAGGTCGGCAAAGCCCGCATTTTGCAATGCATTGGCGATGTCCATGGTGGTCACGGAACCGAACAGACGACCGTCCACGCCGGCTTTTTGAACCAGGGTGAAAGTTTGGCCGTTCAGCTTTTCGTTTTGAGCCTGAGCAGCGGCCAGCTTTTCAGCTTGCAGCTTCTCCAGTTCGGCACGACGTGCTTCGAACTCTTGCAGAGCAGCAGCCGTAGCACGGCGGGCAACTTTGCGTGGCAGCAGGAAATTACGGGCGTAACCATCACGTACGCGCACAACGTCACCCAGATTACCCAGGTTGGCGACTTTTTCGAGCAAAATAACTTGCATGACTAAGGTTCCTCTGGATTATTTGTGGTTGTCGGTGTACGGCAACAGAGCCAGGAAACGAGCGCGCTTGACAGCGGTGTCCAGCTGACGCTGGTAGTGGGCTTTGGTGCCCGTCAAACGTGCAGGGATGATCTTGCCATTTTCCTGGATGAAATCACGCAGGGTGTCCAGATCTTTGTAATCAATTTCTTCAACGCCAGCGACGGTGAAGCGGCAGAACTTGCGGCGTTTGAACAGTGGGTTCTGTTGTGCAAATTTGCGTTTTTTGTCTTTGCCTCTACGGAAAGCCATTTTGTGCCTCGTTAGTAACCGGGCTATACCCGGAAGAATTCAGTGTGAAGCGAGGTGTTGAACACTTCGCGACGATCGAGCCAGACCAGTCAAACCGTAACAGAGCCTTGTCCCGGAAAGTGGCGCTGGTAGTGCTGTATATGCAACACCAGACGCGTCGAGCCTTTACGGGCGGGAGCAATAAAACCTTGTAGTTGCAAACGGGCTCCCAAAGGAGTGTCTGCCAGACCCAATGCATTATTTCCCAGAGCCACTGCCTGCATCGTCAAAGCGATTTGCCGGGAGTGACCGGCTTCCATTACGGAAGATTCGTGTTCCAGAACCAACTCCAGAGCTGGGACACCCGCCGGCGTATAACGCAAGGGCTTGATGTCGATAAGCTGACCGGCAAGAGAGAACTGGTTCACGCAGTCGGAGCTATTACTCTTCAGCTTGAGCTTCAGCGTCAGCGGCTGCAGGAGCGCTGGCTTCAGTACTTGCTTTACGTGCTTCTTCGCGTTCGACGGACTTCATCATGACCGAAGCGCCTTCAGGGGCTTTCTTCGTGCCAGCGACGAGGTAACGCAAGATAGCGTCGTTGTAGCGGAAGGAATGCTCCAGTTCGTCCAAGGTGGACTGACCGCATTCGATGTTCAGGCACACGTAGTGAGCCTTGACCAGTTTCTGGATTGGGTAAGCCAGTTGACGGCGGCCCCAGTCTTCCAGACGATGAATAGCACCGCCTTCGGAAGTAACAATCGCCGAATAGCGCTCGATCATGGCGGGCACTTGCTCGCTTTGATCGGGATGCACAATGAACACTACTTCGTAGTGACGCATGGAACAACTCCTTGTGGATATCGCCTACTACCTACTGCAAACACAGTCAGGCACCAAGCGCGACAGCCCGCCCATTCAATCCGGGTCGAGCAAGAAACCATAGATACTAGCACCAAGAAAGGCTGGCTGACAAGCCAAAAGCCTTAACCCTGCACGCTTGCGTAGGCAGAGTGATTATGAATCGACTCAAAGTTCTCGGCTTCGATGCTATAACGCAACACTCCGGGCAGGCTACGCACACTGACGGCAACATCACGCACCAGGTCTTCGACAAACTTAGGATTGTCGTAAGCGTATTCGGTGACGTATTTTTCGTCAGTGCGCTTGAGCAAGCCCCACAGCTGACAGGACGCCTGTTCTTCAACCGACTTGATCAGCGTAGGCAAATCCAGCGCAGCCGGATCCGCAAACACGGCCTGCACAGTGACGTGCGAGCGTTGATTATGGGCACCGTACTCTGAAATTGCCTTGGAGCACGGGCACAGGCTGGTGACGGGAACCAGCACAGATAATTCAAATTCAGGCTGGGCATCCACACCGACGCGCGCCGTCCAGCTAACGGTGTAGTCCATCAGGCTGGCTACTCCCGATACGGGCGCCACTTTTTCCAGAAACACGGGGAAGGTGGCCGTCATGTCGCCACGCCCGGCACCGAGCAAGGGCAACATGGTCTGGGCCATCTGCACAAAACCGGCAGGCGTCATGGCTTGACGACGATACTCTTCCAGCAAAGCCACAAAGCGCGACATATGGGTGCCTTTTTCTTCGGGCGGCAAGGCCACCGTCAACTCCCATTGCGCCACGGTGGGCACGGCCTGCCCCTGCAGGTCCAGCATCATCGGATGCCGCACCCCGCGCACACCCACGCGCTGAATCGCAACACGGCGTGTATCCATGCTGCTTTGCACATCTGGCATGGCCAAAGGCGATTCCGACACTGTATTCATATCCATCAGGTTCAGCCACGACAAAGCCGCAACCGCAAATAAAAACAATAATGAATTATTATCTTACGCTTATAGCAAGCGAGCTTCGATAACCTTAGCAATAACACGCATATTGGGGTATTTAACACCTCAAATACGTCGCAATTGCCTTACACCTCAAACAAACTTGAGAAACGCTCACGAATTGAACGCTCGATGCCTGCGGCATCCAGACCCAGATCCTGAGCTATTTTCTTCTGGTCACCGTGGTCAATGAACTCGTCAGGGTAGCCCAGTTGCAGCACGGGCATCACCAGCGCATCACGGCTGACAAACTCCAGTACCGCGCTGCCTGCGCCACCCATCAAACAGCCTTCTTCCACCGTCACAAAAGCCTGATGGCTTTGTGCCAGCTCTTGCAGCAAGGCTTCGTCCATGGGTTTCACAAAACGCATATCCACCACGGTAGCGTCCAGAACCTCGGCCGCTTTCAGGGCCTCGTGCAACACGGGTCCGAAAGCCAAAATGGCCAGATTCTTGCCTTGGCGACGCAAATTGGCCTTGCCCAGCGGCACAGTGTTCAGCGCCTGGTCTACTTCAGCACCGATACCTGCTCCACGAGGATAGCGCACCGAGCTGGGGCCTGGATGCTGGTAGCAACAGGTCAGCAACAAGCGGGTTTCGTTCTCGTCCGACGGGGCGGCGACCACCATGTTTGGAATGCAGCGCAAAAAGGCGATGTCGTAATTACCGGCGTGCGTTGCCCCGTCTGCGCCCACAATACCGGCACGGTCCAACGCAAACGTAACATCCAGATTCTGCAAAGCCACGTCGTGAATCAGTTGATCGTAGCCACGCTGCAAGAAAGTGGAGTAAATCGCCACAACAGGTTTTTGTCCTTCACAGGCCAAGCCACCCGCAAACGTGACGGCGTGCTGTTCGGCGATACCCACATCAAAATAACGACGGGGAAACTGCTGCTCGAACTCCACCATGCCACTGCCTTCACGCATGGCAGGGGTAATACCGTACAGGCGCTGGTCCTGCTTGGCCATATCGCACAACCACTGGCCAAAGATCTGCGTAAACGTCGGACGCGGCTTGGTCGTTGGCTTAACCAAACCCACCGAGGGATCGAACTTGCCAGGGCCGTGGTAGAGCACCGGGTCTGCCTCGGCCAGCTTGTAACCCTGCCCTTTACGGGTCACCACATGCAGGAACTGCAAACCACCCAGATCACGCAGATTGCTCAAGGTAGAGACCAGCGCGTCCAGATCATGGCCGTCAATCGGGCCTACGTAATTAAAGCCCAGCTCTTCAAATAGCGTGGCCGGAGACAAAATCCCCTTGGCATGGCCTTCAAACTTGCGCGCCAGATCCAGAACGGGCGGCACATGCTGCAAAACAGCACGGCCCACATTCTTGGCAGCGGCGTAAAAGCGGCCCGACATCAGGCGAGCCAGATAATGGTTCAGGGCACCTACCGGCGGGGAGATCGACATGTCATTGTCGTTCAGCACCACCAGCACATTCACATCGGGGGTGACACCGGCATTGTTCAGGGCTTCAAAGGCCATGCCAGCGGTCATCGCGCCATCGCCGATCACGGCAATGTGCTGACGCTCGATCCCGGCATTGCGCGAAGCCACGGCCATGCCCAATACGGCGGAAATCGAGGTCGAGGAATGTGCGGTGCCAAAGTCGTCGTACTCGGACTCGGAACGCTTGGGGAAACCGGAGATGCCATCTTGCTGACGCAAGCTTCCCATCTGATCGCGCCGGCCAGTCAGAATCTTGTGCGGATAGGACTGATGACCCACATCCCACACGATACGGTCGTGGGGCGTCTCGAACACATAGTGCAAGGCGGTGGTCAATTCAACCGTGCCCAGATTGGACGACAAATGCCCACCGGTTTTGGATACGGATTGCAGAACAAACTCGCGCAGTTGTCGTGCCAGCTCAGGAAGATCACGTTGATCAAGCTGGCGCAAGTCGGCGGGAGACTGAATCTGCTCTAGGGAAACGGTTGTCATACTAAAGACGTCTATCCGGGCAAATAAGTGAAACGACTGTCCAAAGACAATCGCCAATCGGCTATTGTAAAACGCTTCGCGGCCTGTGCCAAAGTAGCACAGGCCCACGTCGCTTAATGATTGCGGCCCACGATATAGTCAGCCAGTTGCATCAGGCGCGCAGCGGCAGGCCCCAAGGGACGCAAAGCCAACTGAGCCTGCTCATTCAGGGCACCGAGCAACTCGCGCGATCCGTCCATACCCAGGATGGAGACATAGGTAGGCTTGTTATCGGCCGCATCTTTACCGGCTGTCTTGCCCAGCGTGGCGGTATCGGCTGTCACATCCAGAATATCGTCCACGACCTGGAAAGCCAGACCGACGGCCTGGGCATACTCTTCCAAACCATTACGCACAGTGGATGAGGCACCCGCCACAATACCACCCAACAACACGCTGGCCTGCAACATGGCGCCGGTTTTCATGCTGTGCATTTCTTGCAGTTGATCGCGGTCCAGGGCAATGCCCACGCTTTCACAATCAATCGCCTGACCACCAGCCATGCCGGCACTGCCCGCAGCCTGAGCCAATTGGGTAATGGCTTGCACGATCAAGGCAGGGGCAATCGGCATTTGCGCCAACAGCTCGAAGGCCAAGGGCTGTAAGGCATCGCCTGCCAGCATGGCGCAGGCTTCATCAAACTGGACATGGGTAGTTGGGCGACCACGACGCAATTTATCGTCGTCCATGCAAGGCAAATCATCATGAACCAGCGAGTAGGCGTGAATCAACTCCACCGCCGCCGCAGCCAGCTCCAATGCTTTCAGTTGGGCAGCCGCCATAGGCTTGCCTTGCAGGGCGGCCTCGCCTGCGGCATAGACCAAGGCAGCACGCACACGCTTGCCACCACCCAGCACACTATAGCGCATGGCTTCGTGCAAACGAGCAGGTTCCTGGCTGACAGGGGGCAAGGACTGATCCAGTACGGTCTCAGTTTGCTCAACCCGCGCCTGCAGCCAATCAGAAAAACTGGTAGAACTCATCTTAACTATCTCCAACAGCCTCATCCCCCGACAAGGGACGCAGCAGATTGCCCTGCAATACACTGACCTGTTCCTGGGCAAGGTCCAGTTTGCGCTGACACAATTGGGCTAACTCCACACCCTGCTCGTAAGCCTGCAAAGCCTGCTCCAGCGGCAGCGCCCCGCTTTCCATGCGAGCGACCAGCGCTTCCAATTGCGCCAGAGCGGACTCAAAATCCTGCTGGTCTGGCGCCTGGGCACTTTGATTATCATCGCGAGATTTAACCATAACTATTCCTGATCAATGAGGGCCGTCCGGACTACCTGAGGCCACAATTGGATGTGGCATTGTACGGGAGCCTGTGGCTTGCTGCCCTCCCACGAGGACGCTTTTTACCGGGGGCGCCGAGCCTTAGAGTCACCTGACAGTAAAAAAGCCGCTTTGGGGCGGCTTTCTCAGCACCAGAAGTCTCTTGCCTTTGACTAGCTGCGCGCAACAGGCCGGCTGGCGTCACTGACCCATTCACTCCAGGAGCCTGGATAAATGCTGGAGCCGGACAGCCCCGCCAATTCCATGGCAAAAAGATTGTGACAAGCCGTAATACCCGAACCACACTGATGGACCACCATCTCTGCCGAAATCGTCCCCAGCAAGTCCTGATACTCCTGACGTAGCTGCTCAGCCGGCTTGAAGCGCCCTTGTTCATCCAGATTATTAAGGTGCGAACGGTTCAACGCGTCGGGGATATGACCTGCGACCGGGTCCATCGGTTCCACATCTCCGCGATATCGTTCGGCAGCGCGCGCATCCAGCACAGTGAAAATAGGTTTGGACAGGTTCTTCAGTACCTGATCCGTTTGCACGGTAGGCATGGCCGCCTGTTCAGGGATGCTCAATTCAGCCGCTGCCGGGGCGGGCCTAGCCGGGCCGCTTTCTTGGGCTCCGCCCAGTTGTTGCCAGGCCTGCCAGCCACCATCCAGAATGGCGACCTGGGGATGCCCCAACCAACGCAGCATCCACCACATATGGCTGGCAAACAAGGAACCCTGGGCATCGTAGACCACAACCTGCATGCCGTCACGCAAGCCGCTTTGCTGCAAAAGCTGGGCCAGCACCTGACGACTGGGCAAAGGATGACGGCCATTCAGCCCGGTCTTGGGAGCAGCCAGATCAACCTCGTGATCCAGAAACACCGCACCTGGAATATGCCCCTGCTCATAAGCGCGTCGTCCTGCTTGATGGTCGATCAAGTCATGGCGTACATCCAGAATCAAGCACTCTGAGTTATTCAGATTGGCCTGGACTTGTTCTGCGCTAATCAGAAATTCAAACACGTTCTGCCTCCTTGACGGGAGCCCGCTCGGCTGCCGCGGCCTGACCTCGCAAGATACGATCCTCGCTGTAGGTGCGCCAGGCTGACAACAGGCCAGACCCGATAATCAATGCCATACCTGCCCAGGCTACCCCGTCAGGCACATCCCCCCAGAAAGCGATACCAATCAGGGCGGCGAAAATAATGGTGGTGTATTGCAAGGCTGCGGTCAACAAGGCCGAACCCAGTCCAAAAGCACGCGTCATGGTCAGTTGCCCAAACAAACCAGACAAGCCTACGCCCAACAGGGACAGCCAGGCGCGCCAGCTCAGTTCGCGCCAACCTTCCCACAAAAGGCCAACCAGACTGGAGCATACGACAAAACAGGAAAACAGCAGCACGGTGCGCCATTCAGGCTCACCTGAACGTCCTAGAGCACGTACCTGCATCATGGCCACCGCGCTCAAAGCGCCGGCGCATAGGCCCAGCATGGCAGCCCACCATTGATCGGGCGTAATACTGGGACGCAGCACACCGATCACACCCATAAAACCCAAGAGCACCGCAATCAGACGCACAGGGTCGCGCTGGGTGCCACCCCAGGCCAGCATCCAGAAAGCAATAAATAAGGGAGCGGTGTAATTCAGGCTGACGGCCGTGGACAAGGGCAGATTTGCCAGGGCCAGAAAACCCAACCACATGGAACTGACCCCGGAAACGTTACGCCGGATATGCAGCTTCCAACTTTGAGGGGCCAGCCGCAAACCACGGCTCTTGGCCCAGAACACTAACAGCAGGACCGAGGGCACACCCCGGAACAAAACGATTTGTGCCATCGACGCCCCAGCATCGGCGGACACTTTGACACAGGCCCCCATAATGGCAAACATGGCGCAGGCTACCAGCATCCACAATGACTGCATGTGATCAGACCAAATCAGTAATAAGGGAAAGCCACTACTATACTCTCCGCCTTGCAAAAGTGGCTCGGTAACCCCATATCCAGACCAGTTAGACCACAGCTTGAAAGACAGCTCAAGAAACTATCTTGATCAAAAGCTGACTAAAGGCTGAATCTTTTATTATCACGCCTGGAATCAAGGCTAAAATTCGGGCCGATCGTCTTTCCACGGTCACGATTTCTTTTGTCATACCGGAATCCGCATTCATGAAACGAATTGTCCTTTTTTTAATAACCAACTTGGCCGTCATGCTGGTGCTCAGCGCCTCCATGAATATTTTGGGTGTGGGACGTTACCTGAACGCGCAAGGTCTGGATCTGACTCAATTGCTGATTTTCTCGGCCTTGGTCGGTTTCACCGGCGCCATCATTTCCTTGCTGATGAGCAAGTGGATGGCCAAGCAAAGCGTGAACGCGCGTGTCATTGATCCCAACGCCCCCGCCAACGCGGAAGAAGCGTGGCTGGTCGATACCGTGCACCAACTGGCGGACCGCGCCGGTATTGGCCGCCCAGAAGTGGCTATTTACGACGGCGAGCCCAACGCGTTTGCCACTGGCGCCTTCAAGAACGATGCTCTGGTCGCCGTGTCCACAGGCTTGTTGCGCGGCATGACCGAAGAAGAAGTCATGGCGGTGCTCGGTCATGAGGTTGCCCACATTGCCAACGGCGACATGGTCACCCTGACCTTGATCCAGGGCGTGGTGAATACCTTTGTGATCTTCCTGGCCCGTCTGGCTGGCTACTTTGTGGACCGCGTGCTGTTGCGCAACGATCGCGACGTGGGCATGGGTTACTACGCCTCGGTTTTTGTGTTTGAGCTGATTTTTGGCGTGCTGGCCTCCATCATCGTGGCCTGGTTCTCCCGTCAGCGTGAATACCGCGCCGATGCCGGTTCCGCCCAGTTGCTGGGTTCGCGCCAGCCCATGATCCATGCTCTGGCCCGTCTGGGTGGCATGGCTCCTGGTGAGCTGCCCAAGAACTTTGAGGCCTCCGGTATTTCGGGTAGTCGTTCGATCAGCGCGATCTTTGCATCCCACCCTCCTATCGCGGCACGTATCCAGGCTTTGCAAAACGCCCAATCGGTCTAAGCACACCGGCAGCCTGAACGGCACAACCCAACAAAACGCCTCAAAAGCCTGTGTGCTTTTGGGGCGTTTTCATTTCTTAGTGCAAACTGCCTCCTTGCCATGCATAGTTCCCCTGAAAATATCAGACTAACCAGAGTCAGTCTGCCCCTGTAGTCCAAGCGCGGCATAATCCCAAGACCTGAGTGTGCTCCCCCGAATTCTGAGACTCACGCTTGTAAGATGCGCTGGGCTATTATTTAGCCATGAAAGAAATCTTCGCACTTCTCGATTTCGGGGGATATATCGCTTTGCTCCTGTGGGGTATCCACATGGTGCAAAGCGGTGTGCAACGCGCCTTCGGTGCCGAACTGGGCATCTGGATGGGTCACGCATTGGGTCGCCCCCGTCGCGCCTTTTTTGCGGGTGCGGCCATTACCGCCGCCATTCAAAGCAGTACCGCCACCGGTCTGATGATTACCAGCTTTGCCGCCACCGGCATGGTTGCCCTGGTTCCGGCCCTGGCCGCCATGTTGGGCGCCAATGTGGGCACGACGCTGATCGTGCAACTGCTGTCCTTCAAGATGACCGCGCTGGCTCCTGCCCTGATTCTTCTGGGTGTTTGGTTGTTCCGCTCGCAAGAGCCTGGACGCCGACGCGACCTGGGCCGCGTCTTTATTGGCCTGGGCCTTTTGCTGCTGTCCTTGCATGAGTTAGTGGGCCTGTTCTCGCCCATTCAGGACGCCCCCCTGCTGCAAACCATTCTGGAAGCTCTGGCAGGCAGTCCCATGACGGGAATGTTGCTGGCGGCACTGCTGACCTGGGCCGCGCACTCCAGTGTGGCTATTGTGGTGCTGATCATCTCGCTGGCCAGCCATCAGCATATGGACCCGCAGCTAACCTACGCGCTGGTGCTGGGTGCTAACGTGGGTACCGCCATCAATCCGATTCTGGAAGGGGCTGGCAGCACGAAAGACCCAGCCAACAAACGTGTGCCCATAGGCAACTTAGGCACACGTGTGTTTGGCTGTCTGATTGGCATGATTGTGTTGCCCTGGATTCCGGATTTGATGAGCTGGTTCACCGATGAACCCGCCCGTGCCGTGGCCAACTTCCACACCTTCTTCAATCTGGCCGTGGCGGCCTTGTTCCTGCCTTTGCTCAAACCCTATTCGCGCCTGCTGAGCCGTTATCTGCCCCGTCGCACCGACCCGGATGATCCTGGCCTGCCTTTGTATCTGGACCAATCTGCCCAGGAAGTCCCTGCGGTGGCCCTGGGCAATGCGGCGCGGGAAGCACTGCGCCTGTCTGATATGTTGCAAGAGATCCTGGACACGGCCCGCCAGAACATGCTGAGCAATAGTGCCCAAAGCATTAACCATGCGCGCTATATCAGCAATGCCGTCAACCGTCTGGAGCCATTGATCACTACATATCTGGCCAGCATGGATCAGGAAAACCTGAACAAGAAAGATACGCGTCGCCTGAACGATATTCTGACTTTTTCCACCAATATCTCGCACGCCGCCACCATCAGCGTCAATGGCTTGCTCAGCCATACGGCCAAGCTGCGCAAACAGGGCTGGATACTGCAAACGGAAGAGCAAGCCGAGATCGGCAAGGTCATGGACAGGCTAATTCGCAACCAACGTCAGGCCGCAGCCCTGTTTGTAGCCGAGGACGTCAAAACGGCCCGCTTCCTGGCGTTTGAAAAAGACTTTTTCCGCGAACTGGAAGTTGCAGCTGCGGACCGTCATCTTCGCCAGATCAAGGCCGGTCAGTTGGACGTTGCCGAGCAAGGCTCCTTGTATCTGGAGATCTTGCGTGACGTGCGCACCATTAACTCCTATCTGGTCAGCGCGGCAGCCTATCCGATTCTAGCCAAGCACGACGAGCTGCTTCCCAACCGGGTACGCTCCAACGAGGACTAGATACATCATCAAAGCGTGCCACACCCGGCCCGCGAAACTCCAGCGACTCGAAAACAAGCAAGGCGACCATCAGGTCGCCTTGCTGTTGAGTCTATCAGAAGCCTTTAGTGCGCCTGTTCCCAGTTATCGCCCACCCCCACCTCGGCAACCAGTGGGACATCCAGCTTGGCCACATTGCACATCAGGCCAGGCAGGTTTTCACGCAAAATATCCAGCTCGTCCTCAGGTACATCGAATACCAGTTCGTCATGGACCTGCATCACCATCTGCGTGCGCAGGCCCTTTTCTTCCAGCCAACGCTGCACAGCCACCATGGCCATCTTGATCAGGTCAGCCGACGTGCCCTGCATCGGTGCATTAATGGCGGCACGCTCTGCACCGGCCATGCGCGGCCCTTTTGCACCTTTCAGTTCCGGCAGCCATAGGCGGCGACCAAACACGGTTTCCACATAACCTTGCTCATGAGCCTGGGCTTTGATGCGAGTCATATAGCTGGCCACGCCAGGATAGCGAGCGAAGTAGCGATCAATATAAGCACGGGCAGCATCACGGGTAATGCCCAGGTTGCTGGCCAGACCAAACTCACCCATGCCGTAGATCAGACCGAAGTTAATCGCCTTGGCGGCACGGCGCTGGTCAGAGCTAACATCTTTGGCATCCACACCAAAAATCTCGGCAGCGGTCGCTGTGTGCACGTCCCCACCCTGCTCAAAGACCTGCTGCAAATTGGCGTCGCCCGATACATGCGCCATCACACGCAATTCGATCTGGGAATAGTCAGCCGAGACCACTTTGCCCAACTCGGACACGAAGGCGGCACGAACACGACGCCCTTCTGCCGTACGCACCGGAATGTTCTGCAAGTTAGGATCGGAGGAGGCCAGACGCCCAGTTATCACGGCAGCCTGTGCATAACGGGTATGCACACGGCCACTGTCCGGATTCACCATTTTGGGTAGCTTGTCCGTATAAGTGGACTTGAGCTTGGCCAGACCACGGTACTCCAGCAGCACCTGCGGCAAGGGGTAATCCTGAGCCAAGCGGGTCAGGACGTCCTCGTCAGTAGACGGAGCACCACTGGCCGTTTTACGAACCACTGGAATACCGAGCTTGCCGAACAGAATCTCGCCCACTTGCTTGGGGGAGTTCATGTTGAAAGGCTGGTCGGCCAACTCGTAAGCCTTGTTTTCCAGCTCCAGCATTTTTTGGCCCAGCTCGTGGCTTTGACGCGCCAAGGTAGGCACATCAATCTTGACGCCATTGCGCTCCACAATCGTCAGCACATCCGAAGCCTGCACTTCCAGCAAATAAATACGCTCCAGACCTTCTTGCTTGGCCACTTGAGGACGCAGGCACTGATGCAAACGCAAGGTGTAGTCCGCATCTTCACAGGCATAGTGAGACGCAACAGGGATGTCCACCTCGTCAAAACCGATCTGCTTGGCACCCTTGCCGCAAATATCCTCGTAAGACGTGCCTTTCAAACCCAGCCATTGCAAGGCCAGCTCATCCATGCTGACGCGCTTGTGCGACTGCAAGACATACGCCTGCAACATGGTGTCCTCGCGGATACCGCGCAAGCTGACTTTTTCATTGAGCAGGACATGCGTATCGTATTTGGCATTGTGCAGGACCTTGGCCGCCTCTGCGTTTTCCAGCCAGGGACGTAGAGTTTCCAGCACATCGTCTTTATTCAACTGCTCTACATCCAGCGAACCACGGTGAGCAACCGGCACATAAAAAGCCTGACCCGCCTTGACCGATACAGACAAACCCACCAGACGCGCCATCAAAGGGTCCAAGGACGTGGTTTCCGTATCCAGCGCCACCAGCTCGGCCTTCTCCAGCAGGCTTAGCAAGGACTGCAATTGCTCTTTCGTCGTGACGGTCTGATAATCCAGCTCAGCGGGTGCCGCAGGCGTTTCAGCCTGGACGCGGGCATCCTGGGCAGGCACGCGCTTGGGATCATCCGTCAATTCACGCAACCAGCTGCGAAAACCATAGGTTTCATAGATATCCTGCAACACGGCATTGTCACGAGGCTCCGGCTCCAGCGCACCGAAGTCACCCGTAAAACCAGGCACCTCACAATCGAGCTTGACCGTCACCAGCTTGCGCGTCATTTCAAAGTTAGCGCTGAAATCGCGCAGATTCTGGCCAGCCACACCCTTGATTTTGTCGGCATGCTGCAACAACTCATCCAGGCTGCCATATTCACCTAACCACTTGGCGGCTGTCTTGGGGCCCACCTTGGGTACGCCCGGAATATTGTCCGAGGTGTCGCCAATCAGCATCAAATAATCGATAATCTGATCTGGGCGTACTCCGTACTTATTGGTGACCCCCTCTATATCCAGCTTTTCGTTACTCATGGTGTTGACCAGCTGCACATGCTCATTGACCAGCTGGGCCAAGTCCTTATCTCCGGTAGAGACCACCGTCTCGATGCCGTTTTCGGCCGCCAGACGAGAAAGTGTGCCGATGATATCGTCAGCCTCCACGCCGGACTGACAAATCAGATGCCAGCCCATGGCGCGTACCGCTTTGTGAATAGGCTCTATTTGCTCCGCCATATCTTCGGGCATGGAGGGCCGGTTAGCCTTGTATTGATCGTACAGATCGTCCCGGAAGGTGCGGCCCTTGGCATCGAAAACGCATACCATATAGTCGGCCTGATAATCCTGTAGCAGGCGGCGCAACATATTGATGACCCCGTACAAGGCGCCTGTAGGCTGG
The DNA here is from genome assembly GCF_020907215.1 of Alcaligenes sp. MMA. Classification (NCBI taxonomy): domain Bacteria; kingdom Pseudomonadati; phylum Pseudomonadota; class Betaproteobacteria; order Burkholderiales; family Alcaligenaceae; genus Alcaligenes; species Alcaligenes sp. MMA. Next base: position 841,982 of record NZ_JAJJPP010000002.1, on the reverse strand, counting down.
CCTTGCGCGTTTCGCAGATCAGGCATCGCATGGTACGCTCGGTACAGATAGCTGGAACCATCAACGAGCAACAAGGTTTTTTTCATGTCTAACAATAAAATCGTCCGTTTACCGGCCTCTGAGCAGATTCCTACCATCATGAAGGAGCTGCAAACTGCGGTCGATACATTAAAAGAAATGGGTGCTGGCGTAAGTGTTTTCGGTAGCGCACGCATCAAACCCGGCCATCCTTACTACGAACTGGCCCAGAAACTGGGCCGTCGGCTGGCCGAAGCGGGCGTCACCCTGATTGCGGGCGGCGGCCCTGGCCTGATGGAAGCCGCCAATAAAGGCGCATACGAAGCAGGCGGGCAAAGTGTTGGCCTGAATATACGCTTGCCCCACGAAACCACCAACAATCCTTACCAGACGCACAGTCTTCAGTTCGAATACTTCTACTCGCGCAAGGCGACCTTTTTCATGCACAGCTGGGCCTACATTGCCCTGCCTGGCGGCTTTGGCACCCTGGACGAGCTGTTTGAAGTCATGACCCTGGTTCAAACAGGCAAAGTCCCACCCGCCCCCATTGTACTGATCGGCACTTCCTTTTGGTCCGGCCTGATCGACTGGATTGGTGAGCATTTAATGGAGATGGGGCTGATTGGCCCCAAAGACCTGAATTTACTGGTCCTGACCGACGATTTGGACGAGGTCATGGGCTACATCAACCAATGCTGCGTGCTGCCTAGGGCGGAACCCGCATTGCCCCAGTAAGGCGTACGGGTTAAATTTGCAGTCTTTCTTCGGCCCTCCATCAGCAGGGCCGAATTTGTATTGAATGCCACAAGCTAGTCGATATTTGCCGGAGTCCTTCACATGAACAAAATGCTTGCCCGCCTCCTGATGGTGGCTTTTTGCAGTGCTTTAGTACCCGCTGCCGCTCACGCAGACGAACCATCCGAAATCCGTTTTGCCACGGAAGCGGGCTATCCCCCTTTCGAGTTTCTGGACCCCAGTGGCGAGCTGCAAGGCTTTGATATCGATATCGGCAACGAAATCTGTAAACGCCTGCAGGCCAAGTGCGTGTGGATCGACCAGTCTTTTGACAGCTTGATCCCCGGCCTGCAAGCCCGCAAGTTCGATCTGGCCAACTCCACCATGACAGCTACTGAGGCGCGCGCCAGGGTCATCGACTTTAGCGAGCCCATGTACATCGTGCCGGTGCGCCTGGCCGCACGCAAAGGCAGCGGCCTGGAGCCCACCGCCGAATCCCTGAAAGGCAAGCGTGTGGGCGTGCAGCAAGGCACCACCATGGAAACCTATGCGCGCCAGAACTGGGCCAATAACGGCGTCACCATTGTCGCCTACCCCAGCTATACCGATGCCTTCAATGACCTGGCCGGCGGCCGGGTTGACGCCACTTTCCAGGAAGCCCAGAACGCCATCGAAGGCTTTTTGAGCAAACCGGCCGGCGCCGATTTTGAGCTGACCGGCAGCACCGTGGACGACAGCCCCATTTTGAACGAACCCATTGCCATGGGCATTCGTAAAGGCAACAAAAAACTCAAAAAAACTATTGATGAAGTTCTGCGCGAAATGAAGGCCGATGGCACCATGCAGACCTTTGCCGACAAATACTTCCAAAAAGAAAACATTCGCATTGCGCCCTGACCTGGATACCTGAACCATGTTGCTTTACGGTTATGGGCCACAGTTGCTGGTCGGCACCTGGGAAACCATCAAACTAGCTGTGCTCTCGCTGCTGGTTTCCCTGGTGCTCGGTCTGGTCGCTGCCCTGATGAAACTGTCTCGCGCTTCGCTGCTGCGTTGGGTGGGCGGTTTGTATACCACCTTGATTCGGGGCGTCCCGGACCTGGTGCTCTTGATGTTGTTCTTTTTCAGCCTGCAAATCTGGTTGAACGAACTGACAGACTGGCTGGAATGGGACATGATCGAGATCGATCCCTTCGGTGCCGGTGTGGTCACCCTGGGCTTTATTTATGGTGCCTACTTTGCCGAGACCTTTCGCGGTGCCCTGATGGCCATCCCCAAAGGCCAGATGGAGGCGGGCAAGGCCTGTGGCTGGAGCGCCTGGCAAGTTCTGCACCGCATCCAGATCCCGCAAATGATGCGCTACGCGCTGCCCGGACTGGGCAATAACTGGCAAATCCTGCTCAAATCCACCGCACTGGTGTCTTTGATCGGCCTGAGCGATGTGGTCAAGATTGCCCAAAACGCGGGGAACGCGACCTTCAATTCCTTCTTGTTTGTGGGTATCACCGCCCTGATCTATCTGGGCCTGACCGCTGTGAGCAATATCGGGCTGGGCTACCTGGAACGACGCTACAACATTGGCGTGAAAGGAGCGCAGTTCTAATGGATGTTCTGAACGAATTCTGGCGCGCCTATCTGTACCAAAGCAATGGTCAGCTCTCGGGCCTGGCCATGACCCTGTGGCTGCTGGTGATTTCGGTCGTGATCGGCTTTTTCCTGTCGATTTTCATGGCCATTGGCCGCGTTTCCGGCAAAGCCTGGCTGTCGCGCCCTATCGGTGCCTTCACTTATTTTTTCCGTGGTACGCCCTTGTATGTGCAGATCCTGCTGATCTACACCGCCATGTACAAGCTGGCCATTGTCAAATCGGTGCCTGCACTGGAAGCTTTCTTCATGAGCGGCTTTAACTGCATGATTCTGGCGCTGACCTTGAATACAGTCGGCTACACCACCGAAATTTTTGCCGGTGCCATCCGCTCCATGCCTTCTGGTGAAGTCGAGTCGGCCCGTGCCTATGGCATGTCCGGCTGGACCTTGTACCGCCGCGTGATCTTGCCGCAAGCCCTGCGTCGTGTCCTACCGGCTTACAGCAATGAAGTGGTCCTGATGCTGCATGCCACCTCACTGGCCTTTACCGCCACGGTTCCCGACCTGCTCAAGATCGCGCGTGATGCCAATGCAGCCACCTATCAGACCTTCACCTCCTACGGGATTGCCGCATTGATTTACCTGTGCGTGTCTTTCATTTTGGTGGGTGCCTTCCGGATTGTGGAAAAGCGCCAAATGGCGTTCTTGAATCACTAAACGCTGAGGTGCTGAGGTGCTGAGGTGCTGAGGTGCTGAGGTGCTGAGGTGCTGAGGTGCTGAGCAAAAAAATGGGCCGCTTGCAAAAGCGGCCCATTTTTCTTTAGCGACACAAGCGCCCTGTCAATCGCCTGTATGATCCAGGTTCTGATAGCGCATCTGACGTCCCATCACACCGGCCATCATCAAAAAGAAAGTCAGACCGCGACGCACTTCTGGCTCCTTGGCCAGGCGTATCAGGCCCATCAGAGTCGGGGTCGTCTCCGTCGCTCGCACTTGATCCGCAGCCATACGGGCCGCGTTTCCAACTGACCAGGCGGCTCCTACGCCCTCCTCAAAGCCCTTCATGAGCTTCTCAAGCATATAGTCGTCCGTCATGTCCACCAGATCGGCCAGCAGGGACACGGCATCCACCACCCGATTCAAACGACCACCAGCCAATAAGGGTTCGATCTTGCCGATCAACTCATCCAGGCCCTTGATGCCCGGATCCTCTCCAAGCAGGCTTTCCAGGGCAGAGGGGGACTTCTGAGCCGCACCCGCATCGCCGGGGTTCAAGGATTTATCCGATACCGAATTCATCTGTCTCTCCTGACTTAGACCAAGCCACGGGCCACGGCCCAGTAAATACCCCGATTAAAGCCCTTGCGCAGCAGGCCCCCCAGCTTGGTGGGCGGCGTAGGATGCACATCCTCCTTGTAGTCATACCAGAGCGGCATCCCCCCCTCCAGACCCATTTGGGCTACCGCAACCACACGGCCGTCGTATTCGTCACAAGTACGCCCGAATCGCAGCTCGGAGGCCAGATTATTGACCACCACAGGCGACTGGTTGTGACATGAGCCACCTGCTTTACTGATGGGCAGGTCCACCGTGTCACCCAGCACGTACACATTGTCCAGGCCCAGCACCTTCATGGTTTGATGATCGGTGGGGACCCAGCCCTCGTTGTCGGCGGCTTGAGAGATCCCCGAATCACGAACCGCTGCAACTGCCGTAATTGGCGGTGTTGCCATCAAAAGGTCAAATGGCTCTTCCGCCCCTTCCTCGGAATACGCAATCTTGCGTTCAGGGTCCACTCGGCTCAAGGTAAAACCGCGTTGATGCTTGATATCCCTATCCTCAAAAATTGGCGGCAAGACCTGGCAAACCTCGTTCTGCATGAACAGGCAATTACGCAGGAGCTGGGACGTGGTGGGATAGGTATAGGCAATCTCCACCTTGTCCCGTACGCCACGACGACGCAGGTATTCATCCAGCATCAAGGTAGTTTCTACCGGCGCGATGCCGCACTGATGCGGAACATTATGGGTTTTGGGGAAGGTGACGGTAACCAGCACGCGGCCTTTCTCCAGCCTGCTCAGACGGTCAGCCAACTGACGGGCAGGGGCGTGCTGATAGAAATGATCACCGCCCTCTTTCAGGCCCTCGATTTTTTCCGGTGATGGCACGCAACCCGTAGACAGCACCAGATAGTCGTAATCGATCTTCTTACCGCTGGCGCAGTGCAAACGGCTGGCTGAGAAATCAAAGCCACTGACCTCCTCCAGCTGGAAATCAATTTCAGGGCGTAAAAGGGAAATTTGCGGTCGCCGCAGCTCGTCCCGGAAAAAGGCATCAAAAGCCACATACATAAAAGCGGGCTTGTAATAATGCCAAGGGGAATTGGACAACAGAGTAACGCGGACTTTGCCCGAACGAATTTCCGGGTATAGCTTGGTCACCAGATGATTGGCGGTCATCGTACCGCCAATACCACCACCTACAATCACAATATGCTGCACCATCAGTATTCTCCTTAATGGGGGAAACTGTGAAGCGCACCCTGATTCACAGAAAAATCAAGCAAAAACAGGATGGTACACAGCAATCACTGAGACTATGCAAAGCGAGCTTGGTAATGTGTCCAGCCAATTTGTATCAAATAAGTATTAAGCAGAAATTAAAACGGCCGTTTCTTTTTTGATGAGTTATCCAATCAAATTTATTTATCTCACACCCTTTGCCGATTTAAAAAACAAGCCGGGGCGATTATGCATACACCCCAGCTTCTTAATAACTTTCTCACATATGGCCCAACCCTGCCAATATAGAATAAAAAAAACGCCTGCATCAAGCAGGCGTTTTCTCCTATCGCAAAACCCGAAGAATTAACTTTCGCGTTGACTGCGACGGCGCTCGTGTTCTTTCAGGTAACGCTTGCGCAGGCGAATGGACTTGGGAGTCACTTCAACCAGCTCATCGTCATCCAGGAAGTCCACGGCGTATTCCAGGCTCAAGCGGATAGGTGGAACCAGATCAATGTGCTCGTCCTTGCCGGAAGCACGCACGTTGGTCAGTTTCTTTTCCTTGATGGGGTTAACCACCAGGTCGTTGTCGCGGCTGTGAATACCAATGATCATGCCTTCGTACAGGGCATCACCGGGAGACACAAACATGCGACCGCGATCCTGCAGTTTCCACAAGGCGTAGGCCACGGCATCACCGTCGTCCTGGCTGATCAGCACGCCGTTACGACGCTCGCCAACCGCGCCTTCACGCATGGGGCGGAACTCGTCAAAGGTGTGGCTCATCAGGCCAGTACCACGTGTCAGCGTCATGAACTCGCCCTGAAAGCCAATCAGGCCACGAGCGGGAATACGGTACTCCAAACGGGTACGACCACGGCCATCGGCAACCATATCCTGCAAGTCACCACGACGGCGACCCAGCTCTTCCATCACGCCACCTTGGTGACCGTCTTCGACGTCCACGGTCAGTTGCTCGTAGGGCTCCATCTTGACGCCGTTTTCTTCACGAATCAGCACGCGTGGACGCGATACGGCCATTTCGTAACCTTCACGACGCATGTTTTCGATCAGAATGGTCAGGTGCAACTCACCACGACCGCACACTTCAAACACGGTATCGTCGTCGGTTTCGTTAACGCGCAGCGCCACATTGGATTTCAGCTCGCGATCCAGACGGTCGCGCAGCTGACGGCTGGTCACGAACTTGCCTTCACGGCCAGCCAATGGCGAGGTGTTCACCATGAAATTCATGGTCAGGGTAGGCTCGTCAATGCGCAGCAAAGGCAAGGCGTCCTGGTGAGCAGGATCGGTTACCGTGCAACCAATGCCCAACTCTTCAATACCGTTGATCAGCACGATGTCACCGGCTTCGGCTTCATCTACCGACACACGCTCCAGACCCTTGAACTTCAGAACCTGGTTGATGCGGCCCTTGATGACTTCGCCATCAGGACCAAATTTCACGACTACATCCTGAGCAGCGCGCACGCGGCCACGGTTCACACGGCCTACACCGATCTTGCCCACGTAGGAGCTGTAATCCAGGGAACAGATCTGCAGTTGCAGGGGTGCGTTGACGTCGTCTTCACGTTGGGGCACGTGTTCCAAAATAGCGTCGAACAAAGGACGCATATCGCCTTCGCGCACGTCTTCGGTCAAACCGGCGTAGCCCGACAGACCCGATGCGTAAATGATGGGGAAGTCCAACTGTTCGTCGGTAGCGCCCAATTTGTCGAACAAATCAAAGGTGGCGTTGATCGCGAAGTCAGGACGGGCGCCAGGGCGGTCAACTTTGTTGACCACCACAATCGGACGCAAACCCAGTTCCAGCGCTTTACGAGTCACGAAACGGGTTTGAGGCATAGGGCCTTCCACCGCGTCCACCAGCAACAGCACGCCATCAACCATGGACAGCACGCGCTCGACCTCACCACCGAAGTCAGCGTGACCGGGGGTGTCGATAATGTTGATGTGGGTGCCTTCGTATTCGACGGCACAGTTCTTCGCCAGAATGGTAATACCGCGTTCTTTCTCGATATCGCCCGAGTCCATGACACGTTCGGAGATATGTTCGTTGTCACGGAACGTACCTGCCTGTCTCAACAATTGATCGACCAGGGTGGTCTTCCCGTGGTCAACGTGGGCAATAATGGCCACATTGCGCAATGCGCGTCTCATAACTCATCCTTCTGATTGAAGTTTTTTGGGCAAAATCTCGGTAGGCAAGCTCTCGATGGCCAGCAAGGCCGACATCGGGTCTTCCATCGCCTGCAACCCATCCAGGGTGTAGGCGTCGTCGATATGAAAAGGTCCTAATTCTGTCCGGCGCAAGGCCGTCAGATGGGCAAAACACCCCAGAGCACGTCCAATGTCTTGCGCCAGGGTCCGGATATAGGTTCCCTTGCTGCAACGTACAAACAAACGCGCCGATTGCGGCGTAAAGTCTTGCACCTGCAAATCGTGAATCACGAGATGTCGTGCCTCACGTTCCAGCTCTATACCCTGACGGGCATATTCATACAGGGGCTTGCCATCGCGCTTGAGCGCGGAATACATGGGCGGCACCTGCGTAATGGGTCCTCGGAAAGCAGGCAATACTGCTTCCAGCGCCTCGAGGGTGACGCCGGCAAAATCTGCCGGAGCCTGAGACACCACATTGCCGGTCAAGTCGCCTGAATCGGTTTCTTGTCCAAACTGCAAGGTAGCTTCATAGGCTTTGTCTGCTTCCAGCATCGTGGCAGAAATTTTGGTAGCCCGGCCAAAACAGCAAACCAGCAGACCCGTCGCAAACGGGTCCAAGGTTCCGGTATGGCCAGCTTTGCGGGCATCCAGAGTGCGGCGGGCACGCTGCAAAGCGTGGTTGCTGGACATTCCGTCGGACTTGTCCAGTAGCAGCACACCATCAATCAACTGCCCGCGTTTTCGCGTAGCCATTGTGTGTCAATCCGTGAAGAAACAACAGCCGCGTCAGGGCTGTTCGTCTGGTTCGTCCGACTTGGACGCGGAGCCAGTCAATTGGCTATCGGCCTGGTTGGCGCTGTCGATGAGCTTGGAGAGCTCCATGCCGCGTTCCAACTGTCGGTCGTGATGAAAATGCAAAGTTGGAACGGTATGGATGTGCAGCAGCTTGAACAGCAGCGAGTGCAACCAACCGGCCTTCTCGGTCAAAGCCGCCTGAGCGACTTCGGGCTCGGCGCCCAGCACCGAGTAATACACTTTGGCGTGTGCGTAGTCAGGAGACAGCTCCACGCCGGTCAAGGTAATCAAACCAGCGCGGGTCATGTCGATCTCGCGCTGGATCAGGACCGCCAGATCCTTCTGGATCTGGTCGGCCAGGCGCAGGTTGCGCCCTGGGTTTGGTTTGGACTTGTGTCGTGCCATAAATTACAGTGTCCGGGCGATCTCTTTGATCTCGAAGATCTCAAGCTGGTCGCCCACTTGGATGTCGTTGTTGCCACGCAGTGTGATACCGCAATCGAAGCCGGAACGCACTTCCTTGACATCGTCCTTGAAGCGGCGCAGGGAATCCAGGTAGCCACTCCAATGCACCACGTTGTTGCGCAGCAAGCGAACTTGCGAGTCGCGACGGACCACGCCTTCGGTAACCATACACCCGGCGATGTTACCAATACGTGACACGTTGTAGACTTCGCGAATTTCAACCATGCCGATGACTTCTTCGCGCTGCTCGGGAGCCAGCATGCCGGACAGAGCCGCTTTGACCTCGTCCACCGCATCGTAAATGATGTTGTAGTAACGCAGATCAATGCCGTTGGCTTCGGCCAGTTTTTTGGCGCTTTGCTCGGCACGGACGTTAAAGCCGATTACCACCGCGTTCGATGCAATAGCCAGGTTGACGTCGCTCTCGGAGATGCCACCCACAGCCGCGTGTACCACCACCACGCGCACTTCGTCGGTAGACAACTTGACCAGCGACTGCACCAGAGCTTCTTGCGAACCTTGCACGTCGGTTTTGATGATCAGCGACAGGGTTTGCGTACCTTCACCCAGGTTGTCGAACATGGACTCCAGCTTGGCGGCCTGTTGACGCGACAGTTTCACATCACGGAACTTGCCTTGACGGAACAGGGCGATCTCACGGGCCTTACGCTCGTCAGCCATCACAACCAGTTCGTCACCCGCTGCTGGCACTTCGGTCAGACCCTGGATTTCCACTGGAATCGATGGGCCAGCCGAGTTCAGCGACTTGCCGGTTTCGTTCAACATGGCGCGAACGCGACCAAAGGAAGCGCCAACCAGTACGCTGTCACCGCGGTTCAAGGTACCGCTTTGCACCAGAATGGTGGCCACTGGACCGCGACCCTTGTCCAGACGGGCCTCGATCACTGTACCCTTGGCAGGCGCATCAATCGGAGCCTTCAACTCCAGCATTTCCGCTTGCAACAGGACGTTTTCCAGCAACTCGTCGATGCCCTGGCCGCTCTTGGCCGACACAGGAATAAAGGGCACATCGCCACCGTATTCTTCGGGCACCACTTCCTCGGCTACCAGCTCTTGCTTGACGCGCTCTGGGTTAGCTTCGGGCTTGTCGATCTTGTTGATCGCCACCACCAGTGGCACGCCAGCGGCGCGAGCGTGGTGAATGGCTTCACGAGTCTGAGGCATCACGCCGTCATCTGCAGCCACCACCAAAATCACGATGTCCGTAGCCTTGGTACCGCGAGCACGCATGGCCGTAAAGGCTTCGTGACCGGGGGTATCCAGGAAAGTGGCAGTGCCGCGATCCGTTTTCACGTTGTAAGCACCGATGTGCTGCGTAATACCACCGGCTTCGCCCGACGCGATCTTGGCGCGACGGATGTAGTCCAGCAGCGACGTTTTACCGTGGTCAACGTGACCCATCACGGTTACCACTGGAGCACGAGGCTTCAGTTCAGCATCGTTTTGGGCATCCGTATCCACCAGGAAGGCTTCAGGATCGTCCAGCTTGGCGGCAATGGCCTTGTGACCCAGCTCTTCGACCAAAATCATGGCCGTTTCCTGATCCAGCACCTGGTTGATGGTGACCATCTGACCCAGTTTCATCAGGTGCTTGATCACCTCGGCTGCCTTGACGGCCATACGGTGAGCCAGGTCGCTGACCGAAATGGTTTCAGGCACGTGTACTTCACGGGCAATGAATTCTGCCACTTGTGGTTCGCGACGCTCGGCCTGAGCATTGCGGCCACCACGGCCACCCTTGCCACGGCCTGCCTTGGCATTGGCTTTCCAGCCTTCACGACCACCACCGGCACCGGCGGAGGCCACATCAGCCTTGGAAGGCTGCTTCTTGCGGCTGGCATCGCTGGTCCAGCCAGGCGTACTGTCAGTCTTGACGGGTTTGCCTGGAACCTTCTCAGCCTTGGCGCCTTTGACCTCTTTTTTCTGAGCGCCCTTGGCACCTGCCTTGCTATCAGCCTCTGGCTCGGGAGCACGCAAGACTTTACGAGGACGGTTCAACATATCGCGCAACGCAGCGGCTTCCGCCTCTGCTGCCTTACGGGCGCGATCACGATCCTGGTCTTGCTCCACATCGGCGGCAACAGGAGGAATCACCGGGCCACGCACGGCACGGCGCTGGCTATTGGTGGCCATATCCCGAGGTTTTCCAGTCGAAGTGGGCGTTTTTGTCCCTTGAGGGTGCTGATTTTTATTCACAGAGTTAGCTTGACGGGCGTCGTTCACAGATTTAGTAGGTTCCACAGGCTTTTCTTGGGCCGTAGGAGAGGGAGCCGATTCGACCCTTTCCTGAACAGGCTCTGCAGCGGCTTCGGAGGGTTCCGATGCCGCAGGGGCTTGTTCCTGAGGCTGGGGCTCGGGTTGGCTTGGGTTTTCCTGCGCAGCCACAACGGGCTCTGCAGGAGCAGCAGGTTCGGGCGCGGGCTCAACAACAGGAGTCGGCTCAGGAGCGGCGACCACCTCGGGCTCAGGCTCTGGCTTGGGCTCAGGCTTGGACTCAACAGGGGCTTGCTCTTGCACAGGGGTCTCGGGAGCGGCGACCACAGGAGCCACGGGCTCGCTGACAGGCGCGGCGGGCGCCTGCTCAACAGCCTGCTTTTCCTGACTGGCCGCTTGGGCCTGAGCAGCTTGCTCCTTTGCATTTTCCTGTGCCAATGCCGCATTGGCTTCTGCCACCAGCTCGGAGGGATCACGCTTTACAAACACACGTTTTTTGCGTGTTTCCACCTGAATCGTGCGGGAACGACCCGACCCGTCATCCTGACGGATCTCCGATGTTTGACGACGAGTCAGGGTGATCTTCTGACCTTCCTGACTGCCGTGCGAGCGGCGCAACGATTCAAGCAGCTTCGCCTTATCCGAATCAGTGATGGCGTCATCAACTGATTTGAGCTCAATACCTGCGCTACGCAACTGCTCCAGCAGAACATTCGCAGGCATTTTCAGTTCTTGAGCGAACTGGGCGACAGTGTTACTCGACATTCGACTCTCTCTTGCTTTACTACAACTATTCTTAATGAATACAACGCGCGGGACCTAGCTAGACATATCAGGCCTCGTCGTCAAACCAGTGGGCACGGGCACGCATGATCAGGTCGCTGGCTGCATCTTGCGCCAGGCCGGTCATCTCGGACAGTTCGTCCGTTGCCAGTTCCGCCAGTTCATCCAGCGTTGTAATCTCGTTTTCAGCCAGTACGGCGATCAGCTCGGGCGTCATGCCCTCGATTCCTGCCAGTTCCTTGACCGCGGTCTGTACCAATTCTTCCTTGGCAATGGCCTCGCTCAGCAGTGCATTGCGGGCGCGGGCACGCAGCTCGTTGACGGTTTCCTCGTCAAAGGCCTCGATATCCTGCAATTCCTGCATAGGCACGTAAGCGATTTCCTCCAAACCGGTAAACCCTTCGTCGATCAGAATATCGGCCACGGCTTCGTCCACATCCAGACGGGACATGAACATGGCGCGCAATTCTTCGCGCTCTTCATCCTGTCGGTTGCGGCTTTCTTCCGGTGTCATGATGTTGATCTGCCAGCCGGTCAACTCCGATGCCAGACGCACGTTCTGACCACGCGAACCAATCGCCTTGGGCAGATTTTCTTCGTCTACCACCACGTCCATGGCGTGTTTGTCTTCGTCCACCAAAATGGATTCAACATGTGCCGGGGCCAAGGCACCGATCACAAACTCGGCCGGATCATCGGCCCACAACACGATATCGACCTGTTCGCCGCCCAGCTCGTTACGCACGGCAGTAACGCGCGAACCTCGCATGCCCACGCAAGTACCGATAGGATCGATACGCTTGTCGTAAGCAATAACGGCGATCTTGGCACGCACACCCGCATCACGGGCAGCGGCCTTGATTTCCAGCAGACCCTGTTCGATCTCGGGTACTTCGTTCTCGAACAGTTCTTTAATAAAGTCAGGAGCGGTACGCGACAAGATGACCTGTTGGCCACGAGCGGCGTAATCCACTTTCTGTACCCAGGCACGAACGCGATCGCCCACACGGATATTTTCCTTGGGGATCATTTCCGAACGAGGCAAACGCGCCTCGATCTTGCCCATTTCGATAATGGCATCGCCCTTATCCATGCGCTTGACCGTACCGGAAACAATCGTTTCACCGCGCTCCAGGAAGTCGTTCAGAACCTGCTCGCGCTCAGCGTCGCGGATTTTTTGCAAAATGGCCTGTTTGGCCGCCTGGGCACCGATACGACCGAACTCGATAGGTTCGAGCGGCTCTTCGATGTAATCGTCCACTTGCAGCTCGGGATCGATTTCCTGGGCGTCCGACAACATTTCCTGTTTATCGGGCTCTTGCAGGCCGGCCTCGTCGGGCACGACCAACCAACGCCGGAACCCTTCGTGGGCGCCGGTCTCCCTGTCGATTTCCACACGGATATCGACATCCTCTTTGAAGCGCTTTTTCATGGCCGAGGCCAGGGCGCTTTCGAGCGCGGTGAACACGACATCACGCGCTACGGATTTTTCACGCGCCAGCGCATCGACCAGCAATAGAATTTCGCGACTCATCGCTTCTTACCCTTGAAATCAAGAACGGGATCCAATTTGGCACGATCCACCTGGTCATAGGTGAATTCGACCTGCGTCAGCTTGCCCGATGCTTCGTCCAGTTCCAGCCTAAAAACGGTATCCAGCGGAACACTAGTCGGTAGCGCCCCTTCAGGAGCGTGGAGCGTACCCACAAACACTTTCCGATTATCGAGTGCTTCGTGCAGGCGCACCTGCACCCGACTGCCCGCAAAACGCACGTAATCACCAATGCGCAGCAAGGGGCGATCTATCCCCGGCGAAGTCACTTCCATGCGGTTATAGTCCACGTTTTCCACTTCGAAAACGCGCGATAATTGTTTAGACACCCATTCACAGTGTTCGATACGCACCCCTTCCGGGTGATCAATGACGATGCGTAACAAGCCTAGCGGCGCACGCTCCACGTCCACCAGTTCGTACTCGGTACCCGCCAGGGTCTCTTGTGCCAAAGCCAGAATGTCTGCCATAAAATCCAAAAAAAATGGGCTGTACGCCAGCCCATGGTCACCATGCTCACTTGAGGGTCAAGCGGGCCCTGGTCTTGCGCATTGCCAACGTCAAACTCGGGATAGTTGCAGGCGCAACCGAACCGGATGATCCACGCGGTCTTTTCTTTGAAAGACCGCCCTATTCGCTGGCGCGCAGCATCAAAAAAGACCCAGCCGACACAAACGTCTCTGAGCCAAGTTCTATATTCTACCAGAAAACCGGAAAATACGTGCATTCACACGGCCTTACAGGCCCAAACCGCAGGGTTTGGGCCACAAACTCAAAGTCCGCGCGACTTGGCTTTACCGACGCCCGCGTCCCAGGTGGGACTCATGAGCGGCCGAGCCGGCTGGCTGCCAGTCATCATCACGACGGCTGACACGGCGCACCACTGTTGTTTTCTTCACATGTGCCTTAGGCGCTTGCCCGGCACCGGCGCGATCGGAAGCACTGCGGCGGGCCGAAGGCGCACGCCCCTCCTGGCCTCCACGAGCCTGGCCACGGGCTTGCTCATTACGCCCCGGTTCACCGCGCGCCTGATCGCCACGCGCTGGGCGGCGGCCATTGTGTACGCGCGCACCTTCCTGCGAACGCCCCTCGCGACCGCGGCCTTCGTGTGTACGCCCCTCTGAAGAGCGCCCTTCTGCCGAACGACCGCGCTGCTGACCACGAACACCCTGCCCGCTGCGCGCAGTACCACGCCCTTGACCACCGTGCTCACGACGACCACCATCGGGATGGCCATTGGCCAAACCACCGCTGATGAACAAGGCGCCGCTGACGGACTCATTCACACGTACATTGTTCGAGGAGCGACCGCGACCTGCCACACGACCACCACGGCCCATGCGGGCACCGCTCAGGCCGTTATGCTCCAGCGTACCGAAGCCGGGGGGCAAGGCACTGTCATGAGACAGAGGCTGACGCTCACGACGCTGGTGACCACCCTCGTCATCCGATTCTTTCACCAAACCCAGACGCAGCATAAATGCCATCACCACATCAGCGTCCAGCTCCTCCCAACGACCACGGCGCAAGTTCTTAGGCAGGCCCACATCACCAAAACGTGTCCGGATCAAACGGCTAACCGTCACACCCATCGCCTCAAACATACGGCGCACTTCGCGGTTACGACCTTCGTGGATCGTGACGCGATACCAACGATTGCTGCCCTCGCCTCCCAGGAACTCGATCAGGCCGAACTTGGCCACGCCGTCTTCCAACTGCACGCCATCGCGCATGGACTGCATTTGCTCTTCGCTGAGTTCGCCCAGAACACGTACTGCGTATTCACGTTCGGCGCCGTAGCGTGGATGCATCATGCGGTTAGCAATATCGCCCGAGGTAGTAAAAATCAACAAACCCTCAGTATTCAGATCCAGACGACCGACGGACAACCACTTGCCCACTTTCAGAGACGGCAGGCGACCGAACACCGTGGCGCGACCTTCGGGATCATCGTGCGTCACGATTTCCCCAGCAGGCTTGTGATACAGAATCACGCGTGGGGGGCGCTTGGTGTTGGCACGATTGATCAACTGACCATTAATACGCACCTTGTCGTCTGCGCTGACACGTTGCCCGATATGAGCAGGCTCGCCATTGACAGAGACACGGCCCGCAACAATCAGCTCCTCCATATCGCGGCGCGAACCAATACCAGCCTCAGCCAGCACTTTGTGCAATTTGGGCTGCACCAAATCGCTACCCATGTATTTACCCAGACGCTGCGACAGACGATTTTGCTTGTCCAGGTGGCTGAATGCGATGTCATCATCACCATCCAGAATCACAACTGGTGCCTCGTCAGCCGCGTTTGAATAGCGAGCATCCTGAGCGCTGCCAGGGCGCTTGCCGGCGCCACCGCGTGCATCTTGGCGACGACCCGCCGGCGCAGGTTTGCGTCGATTATTCTGTGGGCGGGCCGGACGGGCTTTGGCCTCGTCAGGAGCGGCAGCCAAAGCCTGTTCATTCTGGCGAGGGGCCGACTCTTGTGCAGCATCGCCACGACGGCGGCGAAACGGGGTGCGCAACTTACGCCCTTGGCCTTTCGCGCGGGGATTCTTGGGGTCGGCCGCGCCTGAGGCGTCCGACGTAGAGGCTGTGTTCGTCTCGTGCGAATCAGTCATTTTTAATCATTTACTCCAGAGTTTTTTATTTCATCCGGTACCTGTACATCCGATAGGCCAGCCGCAGCCTGGGCCTCATCCACGGGGTCCGGTGTCGTATTCACTTCAGCTTGTTCAGTTTGTGGCAGCTCCGCTTCTGAAACTGCCCCAAGCAAATTGTCCTGACTGCCTGACTTGGAATCCGCTTCGGACCCCAGCTCAAGCTGAGCAACAGAAGCCTGCAGCGGCTCCATGCCCACTTCCAAAGCAGCGTCTTGTTCTGCTTCTTGTTCTATTTCTTGCCCTGCCTCAGAACCAGCCTGCTGCGTTGCCACAGATGCAAACGCTTGCTCTGCAGCCTGCTGTGCCGCCTGCTCCCGGCTCTGATCCTGATGATCTTCACCCTGCTGATGACCCAGCCCTTGATCCGATGCATTGCCCTGCTCTGCCGACGCAGCCGCTTGCTCGCTGGGCAAGGACGACAGCACATCCAGGGAATCCAGAGCTTCAACTGCGGGCAACTCATCCAAAGAACGCAGCCCCAGATCATTCAAAAACTGACGGGTCGTTCCCAGCAATGCCGGGCGTCCGGGTGCGTCACGATAGCCAAGAACTTCAATCCAGCCCCGATCTTCCAGGGTACGCACAATTTGAGTCGACACACTAACACCACGTATGTCCTCAATGTCCCCACGGGTAACAGGTTGCCGCCAAGCAATAATCGCCAAGGTTTCCAGCACGGCCCGCGAATACTTGGGCGCGCGCTCCAGACTAAGACGGGACAAAAATACTTGCATGGCCGGGCGACTTTGAAAGCGCCAACCCGAGGCAACCTGAACCAATTCCAGGCCACGCTCTTTCCAATCCAGTTGCAAGATAGCCAGATAACGGCGCAGATCATCCGCGCTCAGCGGCGGGGAGACAAACATTTTGCGCAACTCGGCGCTGTTCATGGGCTGCTGCGCACACAGCAAAGCCGTCTCCAGGACTCGGATTATTTCACTTTCAGTCACTACTGGGAAGCCTCACTTTCTGGCGATACTTGCATAAAACAAAAATTCCATGTTAGTATTTATCTTTTCCGGCGCGGGGTGGAGCAGCATGGTAGCTCGTCGGGCTCATAACCCGAAGGTCGTAGGTTCAAATCCTGCCCCCGCAACCATCATCCGGAACTGCTTAGCAGAATCAAACAAGCCAGCCAATTCGCGCTGGCTTTTTTGTTGCCCGCCGTTTTGATCTTCAATCTTGCGCTCGGCGCAGTCCAGCGCCAGAACACGCAGGCCAGCCTTCAACACCGTAGCAAAAATCACAAGCACTGCATGCATCCGACTCGCCACCGAGCTTTGTACCGGAGCGGACGCGCACGCAAACACACCGCCCTGGCCAACGCCAGAAACAGCAGCATTAAACGCAATTAAAAAATTTGTGTAAGCACACATGCTGATGATGAGTATGTCCGCAAGCCCTATCGGACTGGATTTGAATTGGCGCTTCTGAGATTTACAGGGCGCGAAAACAGCACAACAACATTTGGGGCAATAACTGATCGGGGCAATGCAGGTCTATAGTGTCGAATGCCAACATCAAGGCACCAACAGACCACCGCAGGGGTTATCGATTGCCTAAACCTGAAGCAAAGCCAGAAACAGAGAAATTCGTTTTGCCGGGACATCCCGCCTAGTAGGGGAGCCGACTGCTATCACAGCTAGATGCCAGCCAATACGAGCTGGTCGCTATACAGGGAGCCGCTTGCGCGTTTGAGCTTTTAGAAATGCCAGTCCGGCTGAACCTGTAAGCACAGTCTGTATTACACCATTGCGACCGGCAAGACGCAAGAAAATTGAGGGCCGTTTTATCCTGCCCTCACGCCCTTCCCAGTAGCCATCGACAAATATTAATGAAATAAACACGCCACACTATGTACATAATCAAAAACTATGTTATAGTTACTTTTCTGACGCGGGGTGGAGCAGCATGGTAGCTCGTCGGGCTCATAACCCGAAGGTCGTAGGTTCAAATCCTGCCCCCGCAACCAAATTTAAAAAACCGTCGCTTATGCGGCGGTTTTTTTTCGTCCTGCTCCAAGGTGCTCGCCTTATCAGGCGTTGCTGCTTGCGACACGTTAAGCGACATGGCCTGGATACGTTCAGTCCTCCCAAGCCATACCTATAGCTTGAACAGCGCTCACACGGCTAATCACAAAAGCCGGAAGAGAACCTCCGGCCCCTAAAAACCCCGTGCTTGACGTCAACTAATTCGATGCCTCTGCTCGGCCAAGGCTGAACAAATGCAAACCATAGCGCAAATGATCACGCAACCAGACATAGGCTGCAGGAACCTGTCCTGTATCAAATCTGGCTTGCAAGCTCAGGCCAGCTAATAATTTACGCGCTTGATCAACAGACACGCCAGGCTCCAGGCGTACCACTGGCCAGGAGGGATCCATGTTCATCTCCAACGACAAGCGCCCATGGGGTGCGGGCAGTTGGGCGATGAATGCCAGCAAGGCATCACGACTGTCTCGATCCGCCACCGAATCGGGCATCAGTTGTACCGCACTGCGTGCTGCCAACAAGGCCTTTTCAATAGCGGGGCGCGGGTCCTCGTGCATACTCATGCTCAAGACCACTGCGGGCATGACCATGGACTGGATCAGATTTTGATTATCCAGATACAGATTCAGGCTTTTAAGCTCCGCCTGTTCAAGATCGTCTGCCCCCAAGGCGCGCCCTACTGCAGACTCAACACCAAACTGAGCCTGAACACGAACCTCCCTCAGGTGCTGGCTACGCAATCGCGCTTGCTCCAGAGACAATTGCGCTGACGCTGAGTCCCACTTGTAGGTAAGGGAGAAATCCATCGGCTTTGCCTGTAGACGCATAATGTAATCTTGCCCTGGCAGCAGCCCGGTCAGAACATAGATCCCGCTTATTCTTAAATCCATGGAGTCAGGAATCTCTTGCTGCTCAGAATAGGAGGCTAATCCCTCATCGCGCAACACCAGCTCGTCAAAAGCCAACAGCATGGACGAAAAACCAGCCGACCACTGCCCATTCTGAACTCGACAAACCCCATCCTCATCCTGCATCTGCAACTCATCACCAGATTGCGGCTGCAAAGCGACATAATTACGCAAATACTCACAAGCCGGCCCCGCTTGAACCGAACTGGCCAGCACCATCGCGCTGCCCAACATCAAGGCAATCTTTTTCTTCATGAACCCCTCATAGTGGGCAAGCGCCGGCAACCCTGCCAAACAAGCCTTCCCTTTGCATGAAACGCTGGCTAGTATACAAAGCCGTCAGGGCCTATGCCCTACCCCTGTTTCAAGATAGGCCCCACTGCTATGGTCAGCACTGAACCGATCCAGTTTTCACTTTGCACCCAACTGAACAAGCTCGACTCAGCAAGCTGGGATGCGCTATCGGGTCATCACCTCTTGCTCCGCCATGCCTTTCTAAGGTCGTTGGACGACGCTGGCTGCGTTACCCCACAAACAGGCTGGTCACCGCATTACCTGTTGATGCATCGTGGACAGACGCTGTGTGGCGCCGTGCCCCTGTATCTGAAACACCATTCCCGGGGAGAATATGTGTTTGACCAAGGCTGGGCTCAGGCCTATCAACGTCACGGCCTGGACTATTACCCCAAGCTCTTGTGCGCCATCCCTTTTACGCCCGTCAGTGGCCCGCGTCTTTTGGCTCACTCTCATGAAGATCGGGTTCTGCTGGCCCGACAACTGATTCAACTGACACAGAACAATCAGTTGTCCTCCGTACATGTGCTCTTTCCCAATCCGGACGACAGGCAAGCTCTGGAGCAGGCTGGCTTCATGATTCGCCATGATGTGCAATTTCACTGGCAGAACCAGGACTACGCCAGCTACGAGGACTTTCTAGCTTCGCTGACCCAGCAAAAGCGCAAAAAAATGCGACAGGACAGCCGCAAGGTGTACGAACAAGGCCTGTCCTTTGAACACAAGCAGGGTCAAGAAATTAGCGAACAAAATCTGGACTACTTTTACCAGTGCTACGCCAACACCTACCAAGAGCGCGGGCAACATCCTTATCTAAACCGGGATTTCTTTGCCCGCCTGCACGAGCAGTTACCCGAATCCCTGGTATTGATTCTGGCACAACAACATGGACAAGAAGTCGCCTGCGCCCTGTCGCTACGGGACGGACACACGCTTTATGGACGTTACTGGGGCTGTACCCGCTACGTGCCTGGCCTGCACTTTGAGACCTGCTACAACCAGGCAATCCAGTTTTGCATTACACAGCAACTGCGTGTTTTTGAAGGTGGCGCTCAAGGCGAGCACAAGCTCTCGCGTGGCTTGTTGCCCACGCCCACCAGCTCGGCACACTGGATTGCAGATCCTCGCTTTGCCCACGCCATTGAAGCGTTTGTGCATGAAGAAGCGGGCCATGTGGCCCGCTATCAGGAAACTCTCAGCAGCCATACCCCGTTTAAAACGCTGGCAGGCTAAAAAAATCAGTCTTTCTTGTCTTTGCCCGGTGGCACAAAGGGAAAGACCGAGAACATCTGCCGAGTCTGATCCTGCATCTGGTCCTGCATTTGCACGAACAGATTCTTGCTTTGGTCGATGTAGCTGTTCATGACGGTTTGCATCACAGGGGCCTGTAGACTCATGAATTGCGCCCAGGCCTCGGGGCCGAACTGCCCGCCATACACGCCCTTGGACTGTTCGGTCATGCGCTCCTGAATCTCCATGAAAGCCTGAATGTTTTTTTCCAGATACGAGCCCATGACCCCCTGCATGGCATTGCCATAAAAGCGGATGATCTGCATCAGCACCGGAGTGGAAAACATCGGGATACCCCCGCTTTCTTCCTCAAGAATGATCTGCAGCAAAATACTGCGCGTCAGGTCCTCGCCGCTTTTGGCATCGACAACCGCGAACTCCTCGCCTGACAGAACCAGTTGCTTGACATCGACCATCGTGATGTAAGCACTGGCCTGTGTGTCGTACAAGCGACGATTGGGGTATTTCTTGATGAGTCGAGGGGATCCCATGCTGGTGCTTACTTCCTAATCAATAAAACAAAAACACGCGCTATGCACTGCAACAAGCCTTAGCTCATGTGCAAGCCACCGTTCAGGGAGAAATCCGCGCCAGTGGCAAAGCCGGAATCACCCGAGGCCAGCCAAGCGACCATAGACCCGATTTCATCGGGCGTGCCCAAGCGCCCCACCGGAATGGTAGCCACGATTTTCTCCAGCACATCGGGACGAATCGCGCGGACCATGTCCGTACCAATATAACCGGGGGAAATAGTATTGACCGTCACCCCCTTATTGGCAACCTCCTGAGCCAGGGCCATGGTAAAGCCGTGGATCCCGGCTTTGGCCGTCGAGTAGTTGGTCTGGCCAAATTGCCCTTTTTGCCCGTTCACCGAACTGATGTTGATGATGCGGCCCCATTGGCGCTCTACCATGCCATCAATCACTTGTTTGGTCACGTTGAACAAGCTATTCAGGTTGGTGTCGATCACTGCGCGCCAATCTTCCTGGCTCATTTTACGGAAGGTTCCGTCGCGTGTAATCCCGGCATTATTGACCAGCACATCGACACGGCCAAAATCGGAAAATACTTTCTTAAAGGTCTCGACGGTCGAATCCCAGTCTGCCACGTTGCCCACCGAAGCATGAAATGTGTAGCCCAGCTCGGCTTGCTCGCCCAACCATTTCTGAAAATCACGGTTGGGGCCACAACCTGCAATTACGGTAAACCCGTCTTTGGCCAGGCGCTGACAAATGACTGTCCCTATCCCTCCCATACCACCAGTTACGTAAGCTACTTTGCTGCTCATATCCATCTCCTGAAAGGGGTGACAACGCTCGAATCCCTGTGCCGGCCCGGGCAATGAAAAAGCCTGGCGTCGGGATCAAGGAAGCAGGCTGATTACCCTGCTCCCGAAACCTGAAAAACTGAAGAATTAACTGGCGCGCACTTTCACATAACTGCCGGGCGCCTCTTCCAGCACGGGATAACGCGCATGGCCCAATCGACGTTTTGCGCGACGCCGTGAGCCCGACAAGGGCGCAAGCCAAGCAATCCAGTCCGACCACCAGCTACCGGGTACGGACTGAGCCCGTTCCATATACTGCTGGGCATCCAGCGTGGCGACCGGCTCGCCGTCTTGCAGCACCCAATAATTACGACGCTGCTTGGCAGGCGGATTGATCACGCCCGCAATATGGCCAGACGCTCCCAACACAAACCGATGCTGGGCCGCCGGCAATGCCCGCAAGGACGCATAGGCAGACTGCCAGGGCACGATATGGTCATCTTTGGAGCCATACAGGTACACAGGCAAATCGAGCTGACTCAGATCGGCACGGTGCTCTCCCACGGGGACGCCCCCCTTCTGAATCAGGCGATTTTCCAGATAGGTATTACGCAAATACCAGGTAAAGAAAGGACCGGGCAAATGGGTGCCGTCGGAATTCCAGTACAGCAGATCAAATGCAGGCGGTTTTTTGCCCTGCAAGTAATTGCTGTTCACATAGTTCCAAACCAGCTCGGCGGGGCGCAAGAAAGAAAAGGTACTGGCCAGTTCGCGGGCATTGAGCAAACCGCCCTGCCCCAACTGCCACTCCCGAAACGCGACCTGTGCCTCGTCGATGAAGACGTTCAGCATACCCACGTCAGTAAAGTCCAACATGGTGGTCAACAAGGTCATGGAAGCGGCCAGATCCTGGCCTTTATTGCGCGCCAGTGCCAAGGCACTGGCCAGCAAGGTGCCGCCAATACAAAAGCCCAGCGTATTGATTTTTTCCTGTCCCGACAGTTCCTGGCTGACGCGAATCGCCTCCAGCACGCCTTGCTCCAGATAGTCCTGCCAGCTCAGGGCATGGATATGGGCTGCATCGTTCGGCTGGGGATTGCGCCAGGACATCAGATACACCGTCAGCCCCTGATCCAGGGCATGGCGTACGAACGAGTTCTCGGGTTGCAAGTCCAGAATGTAGAACTTGTTAATACACGGGGGCACGATCAGCAAAGGCACGGCATGCACCATGCTGGTGGTGGGTGAGTACTGAATCAGCTGGAAAATATCATTCTGGAACACCACGGCACCTGCAGTGGTGCCCACGTTTTGCCCCAACTGAAACTGGCTTTCATCCGTTTGGGTCATGCGCCCCTTTTGCCAGTCATCCATAAAGTTGGACATGCCTTCCAGCACCGACTGGCCGCCCGTGTCCATCATGGTTTGTAGAGCCTGGGGGTTGAGCATCAAGTAATTGCTGGGCGACATGGCCTCGGCCCACTGCATCATGGAAAAGCTCAGACGCTCCCGCTGTGCGGTGTCCAGCTCCATCAGGTCCAGCATCTCGTTCATGGCCTGAACGCTAAGCTGCCAGACATGGGCATTGAACAAGGCGGTAGGATTACGCTGCCAGGCGGCATCCGCAAACCGACGATCCTGCGGGGCAGGCAAGGCTCCCCGTTGAGCCTGGTCCCACAGCTCCTGCCACTGCTGCATGTAACGAGCCTGGAGTTCAGCACAGCCGGTAGCATCCATCGGTTTGCCAAAACCTTGAAAAGCACTGTTATTACTCGACATCTGCCACCTGTAAACGAATTGCAAATACGCTTAGAGCATGACGTTCGTCACAAAGGCAGTCAATTGGGGTAATTAATTAGGCTGGCGCGCCAATAGACGGAATTAAAAATTCCATATGGTATTTAAAAACGAGCAAAAAACCGTTAACGCGGGTTCAGGCGAGCAATCGTGGCTTGTCGGCCAGTCAAGGGCGAGCGCCGATAAGAATAAAACAAATCATTATCTTGAAACGTGCACAGGCCACTTAAATGCACAGTTATTTTTCCGAGGCTCAATTTTTCCAATCGGTGGCGTGCAATACCGGGCAAATCCGCCTGCCATTTTCCAGGGCGTTTTCCCCGAATAAAAAAGGCGGCCAATTCAGGCTCGTCCAGAACATAGGCATCAAAGACCTCCTGCCCGACCTCGAAGTGCTCCTGGCTAATCGCCGGCCCAATCCAGGCTTGCCAGGATTGCGCTTGGGGACAACGGGCGGCCATCGCCTGCCAGGTATTTTCCAAGACTCCGGCTTGCAGCCCACGCCAACCGGCATGGGCCACACCGAGCACCTGGGCATGCTCATCCCAAATGACAACCGGCAGGCAATCCGCCGTCAAGATGGCCAAAGTGCGATCCCGGCGCGTGGTGATAGCGGCATCAAACTGCCTGGGCACGGCAGGCAGGACCTCCTGATCCGCATCCAGCACGTCTGTACCATGTACCTGTGCCAACCAGATGGGCTCCGCACTCAAAAAGTCCGCAAGCCGTTGCCGATTGACCTGCACCCGCTGCGGATCGTCGCCGGTATTCAAGCCCAGGTTCAGGCTGTCGCGCTCGTCCTGGCTGACGCCACCGGCCCGAGTCGTACAAAAATAAAGCAGCCCCGCTTGTGCGGGGCCGCTAACCGTAGAAATCAACGTTGAGTGTGCCATTCAATAGACTCTACAACAGACTGATAATCAGCCGGTGGCTCTGCCGAGAAGCTGCGGCGCTCGCCCGTATCGGGATCTTCAAACTCCAGCACGTGCGCATGCAGCATTTGACGCTGTGCCCCCGCAACCACGCGGCCACCATAGAGGGTATCGGCCAGCAGGGGATGCTTGATCGAACTGAGATGGACACGAATCTGGTGGGTACGCCCTGTCTCCAGTCGGCAAGCCACTTCGGTCACCGCTTCTTCACCCGCATAACCCTGACGCAACATTTGATAATGCGTTACGGCATGCTTGGGGGCAACGGATGGTCCAGTGCTCATGCGCACTGGCACGCGCAAATCGCGTCCAATTGGCTCATCTACCGAGCCCTGGCCCGGCAAGACACCATGGACCAACGCCAGATACTGGCGTCCCATGCTACGCTCTTGCAGTTGTCGGACAAAGTGAGTTTGTGCGACTTCTGTGCGAGCCACCACCAGCAAGCCGGAAGTGTCTTTGTCCAGCCGGTGTACAACACCGGCACGGGGCACCTGTCGCAAAGTGGGAAAGCGAAACAGCAAACCATTGAGCAAGGTGCCGCGCCAGTTACCCGCGCCAGGGTGCGTGACCAGACCGACTGGCTTGTTTACCACCAGCCAGGAGTCACTTTGAGCCACAATCTCGAAGTCCACGTCATCGGGCTCAAAAGCCATGTCTTCTGGGGCCTGTTGCTCCCAGACCAGCACGGTATCACCGGGGTAAACCGTATGCTTGACCTTGACGGCCTGGCCGTTGACGAGAACATGCCCGCTCTCGACCCAGGACTGTAGACGGCTGCGCGAATGCTGAGGCAGTAACCGCGCTAAAGTCTTGTCCAGACGATCGGGAGACGCAGTGATGGGAAGGATAAAACGCAGTGCGTCGGAAGAAACAACACTATCTTTTTCAGTATCTGTGTCAGGCATGGCGACAAATCATATAATTGAGCAGCAATGCTAACACCAAGGACGCTTTTGTGACTCGCCTGAACCTGAACTTGCCACGTATTCGTGGTACCAAGCTGGCCCAAGTAGCCGCATTAATGCTGGCTGCCACTTTGCTTGCTGGCTGCGGCACTACCAAAAAAGAAGTTGACCCCACCTCGGGTTGGACCGCCGAGCGTTTGTATAAAGACGCCCGTGAAGAAATGTCGGCCGGCAACTGGAAAGACGCGCGTACCCGCCTGGAAGCCGTCGAGTCCCGCTACCCCTTCGGCACATATGCACAGCAATCGCTGATCGACCAGGCTTACATTAACTGGAAAGACGAAGAGCCTGGCAAAGCCCTGGCCGCTATTGACCGCTTCCAGAAGCAGTACCCCAGCCACCCCGGCACCGACTATATGCTGTACCTGAAAGGACTGATCTCTTTTACGCCTCCTAGCGCTGCCCTGTCCAACATTACCCAGCAGGACCCCAGCGAGCGTGACCCTAAAGGTCTGCGTGAATCCTACGAAGCCTTTAACGATCTGCTGCAACGCTACCCCGACAGCCGATACGCACCCGATGCCGCCAAACGTTTAACCTGGCTGGTCAGCACCATCGCTCAGAACGAAGTACATGTGGCCGAGTACTACTACAAACGTGGCGCCTACGTTGCCGCTGTTAACCGTGCCCAAACCGTTATTACGGACTTCAAGGGTGTGCCCATCGCCGAACGTGCGCTGTACCTGATGTACCTGTCTTACGACAAGATGGGCCAGACCGAGTTGCGCGACACCACCAAACGCGTGATGGACCAAAACTTCCCTGACTCAAAATACTTCACGGAAGGCTTGGATACCAAGGTTAACTACTGGAACCCCATCAACTGGTTCTAAGCCTTGCAGCAAAGCAGCACAAGATACGGACTGCCTTTGTGAAGCGGCAATAAAACGTCTCACTGAACGCAATCCCAAAAAGGGCCGAATCCTCTTCAGGATTCGGCCCTTTTAGTTTCCCGACTTCAAACTGATATTCCTTGGCAACTCGCTTTGCCCTGCTCCTCAGAGCAAGAACTATCAGTCAGGACGCTCCTTCCTCTGTGGCCCCTAGGCACGCCTGACGCCCACCGGCTCCAGAGCATCCAACTATCCCACCACTTTCTTGGCATTGTCCTTTTGCACGCTATACATGCGCTCTGCAAAAGCCTTGGCCTTGGCCGGATCCAAAGGCTGGCCACCCAAGATCTTCATGGTGTCATTCAAATACACCATACGATCTTCCAGATTTTCCTGCAGGCCAATCAAGTAATAGCCAATCTGACAAAAGTACGTTGTCCGTGCTCGGGTCTGAGCTTCTATCTGTTCCAACCCCATACGCTGAAAGAAATTAGCCAAGGCATTCATGCAAGCCTTGTCCGCCCGCGCTACCGCCTGACGCACCCGCTCGGAGCGCCTTGCCCAATCACGCATGGCCATATCCAGACCCGGTTCGAAACGGGACACGTCCAGCCAGGTGGAGAACAGCGACAACATGCCATCTTGCAAATTGTCCACATTCTCTAGCGCCAGCATGGTAGAGTGCATATTCTTTTGCTCCCAAAAACCGACCAGCCCATCAAGCAGATCGTCCCTGTCCTTGAAATGCCAATAAAAACTTCCCCGTGTGACGGCCATAACCTGGGCCAGACGGGTGATGCGCACCGCCTCCACACCTTCTTGCATAAACAAGCGAATGGCGGCCTCCAGCCAATCCGCCCGCGTCAAATGCACATTAGGCTCGCTCAACGCCCCGGCTTGGGCCACACGTTCAATCAATTCCTTATCGCTCATATCGCTTGCTTGTAGAGTCGCTTTAATCGCCAAAGTATACCGGCGCTCCTCTTACAACAGGCCCAGCATTCGTGGAAACGCCAAGGAAACGGCGGGCACAAAGGTGGTAATCAACTGAACCGGAATGGCTACAAACACAATCATGGCAATGGCCGGACTAAAAGAGCGGTGTACCGCTACTTTACTGATACGGCAGGACATATACAGCACAGGTGCCATCGGCGGACTGTTGGAACCTACGATTACTGCACATGCCACAATCGCGGCAAACTGTACCGGGTTGACCTCTGCCGCCCCCACCAACGGCAGCAGCAAGGGAGCCACCACCACGGTCAAGGACACGTCATCAATAATCATGCCCACCAGAACCAGAAAGATATTCACCATCAAAAGAATTCCGATGGGACTATCGACCAGACCGGTCACAAAAGTGGCCAGGTCCTGTGGCACGCCTTGCGCAACCAGAATTCGGCCAATCAGGAAAGAGAACAGCAAGATCAGGATGACCGTCCCCGTGGTCTCTGCCGTACGTACAAAACTGTCGCACAGCTTGCGCAAGGTCAGCTCACGGTACACAAAGCAGCCAATACCGATGACCAGCACAACAGCTACCGCAGCCGCTTCTGTGGGCGTGAAGACTCCCCCATAAATCCCGCCCAGAATCAAGGCAGGAATACATAAGGCGGGGATGGCATAGAACAAGGTTTTGAGCGAGTAACGCCCTTGAGTTTCGTGCGCAGGCTGAGCAGGCGACTCCTTGAACCAGCGTCCAGCCACGACGTAATTGAACAAAATCAAACCAAACATCAAGAGCAAGCCCGGTCCGATCGTCGCTGCAAAGCAGGCCACCACGGATTGCTGGGTCACCACGGCAAACAAAATCATGGTAATGGACGGCGGGATCAGAATGCCCAGCAAGGAGGAAATACCCAACAAGGCCGCCGAATACTGACGAGGATAACCACGTTGTTCCATGGGGTCGACCAAGATGGTGCCAATGGAAGCCACTGCCGCCGAGGCAGTCCCCGAAATCGCCCCGAACACCCCGGAAGCCAGAACCATGCTGGCCCCCATGCCACCACGACGATTCTTGACCAGCATTTCGGCAAAACCCACCAAACGATGAGCAATCCCGCCTGCCTGCATCAAATAACCTGCCATGATGAACAAGGGCAAGGCCAGCAGAACCAGGGAGTTCAAGGAACGGAATCCTTGCAGCATCAAGGTGTTCAAATTGACGTCATAGACCAAGGTCAACATTAACAACGTGCCAGCAAAGGACCAGGCCACCGGCACCCCCACCCCCAGCAGGAACAGCAGCAAGAGAACAGAAAATCCAGCATGCATAATCAATCGTCTCCCTGGCGCAAGGCCATCAAAGACTGATAAACATCGCGCAAGGCATACAACAGGCTACCGACTGCGTTCAGGCCAATTGCAGACTGAGGCACCCAGACAGGAATCGACAGCTCCGCCATGGTGGCGGAGAAGCGGGAGCCCCACATGAACATGCGCAAGGTCCAATAAGCGAAGGCCACCACAATAATCAGTACCAGTACCGACACAATAAAACGGTGAATGGCACGCGCTTGTGGCGTTTTCAAACGATGTGACAGATAGTCCACCACCAGATGCTGACGGGACTGACTGGCGATCAGCGCCCCGGTCATGTACAGCCAGATCGCCGCCACCATCACAATGGTGTGCACTCCTGTTGCCGGCCAGTTCAGGTAGTAACGTGCTGCCACCACATAGGCCAAACCTGCCGCCACCACGATGCTTGACACAATGGCCAGCCATTCCAGGGCAACCAGGGTCGGCCCGCGCTTCATTGGGATACCCTCACTCACGCTCATACTCCCTTGATCCAAGGTGTTCACTTAAGAGCCGAGGCGTTTTTCTCGATATGCGCCATGATGTTCTCGCCTACTTCAGCGTGCATCGATGGCCAGACTTTGGCGCGGACATGCGTACCCAATGCGGCCAGCTGATCCTTGTCGAGTTCAATGTAGTTTTTGCCCAGCGCCTTCCACTTCTCCACAATAGCCGCGTCCGCTAGCTGGGCCTTGGCAAACTGCTCTTGCATGATGCTGGTGGCGGAGGCTTGAATCACTTCCTGTTGTTCGGGTTTCAGGGCCTCCCAAGCTTCCAGGTTCATGGACAGCACACCAGTAATGAATTGCTGCTTGCTGCGCACGTAATAATCCAAGGTGTCGCGGAAATACTCGTAGTCGTAATAAATGACATTGGCCGCGTCGCCATCGACCACGCCAGTTTGAATGGAAGTGAACACCTCCCCCCAATCAATGGCGGCCGTTTGGTAACCCATGGCTTGCACAGACTGCTGCATTATGGAGATTGGAGGTACCCGTACCTTGATGCTCTTGGCATCCTCCACCGTCAACGCATGTTTGCCTTTGGTAGCAACGCCATTAAAGCCTTCAGGCCAGGCACCAAAGAACTTCAGACCATTTTCCTTGTAAACACTATCCAGCGTTTCATTCAGCCAGCCACCAGGCTGGTAAGCAGCCAGGGCTTCTTCCCAGGTGGTGAACATATAAGGCGTATAGATCACCGCAATGCGCTTGTCATAGGAAGTCATGGGCCAGTTCAACATCAACTGCACATCCCCCGCTATGTGCTGATCGAACACCTCTTCCTGACCTCCTAACTGGTTCTGATAAAAAACGCGTGGCGACAAAGCGCCTTGCGTGCCCTCTTTAATCAACGCGGCCCATTTTTCGATAGCGTCACCGCTAGGCGAACCCTGCGCGCCCGAGTCTGTTGCAATGCGCATGGTTTGTGCGGACACGGTGGCCACACTCAGGCTGAACATCACCGTCAGCAAAGTCTTGCTCAAAAGCGTCATAACTCCTCCTGGGTATCTCTTTTAAATTTGTTGTTCAAACTTCACTTGTCAGGCTTCTGCTCGGTGTCGCCACAACTCCCAGCCCAAACGGGCCCGGACCCCCACATCCAGAAACGGCCGTGGCGGCAAAGCATCGGGTTGCCCCAGAGCCTGCATGTCAGCAATCAAAGGGTTATCCACGCCACAGGCCAGATCCGCCACCAACATGCCGGAGATCGTACCTTTGGTCAGCCCCACCCCGTTCTGACACACCGCGCAGTACACATGTGGCGCCACCTGCCCAAAGCCGGGCGAGCCGTTACGGGACAAGCAGATAAAGCCCGTCCAGGTGTGCTCCATTTCCACGTTCTTCAGATTCGGGAAACGCTCATCAAACAGGGCTTTGTGCTCGATGCGAACACGGCGACGGCTCTGGTCATCGCTACGCAAATTAGGGGCGTACGTCATGTGCTGGCGAATCAGAATGCGCTGGTCATTGGTGCGGCGCATGGTGATACCTACAAACGCATTGGCGGGCGTCAAACCCCAGCTGGGCAAACCGCCCAATTCACGCTGTTCGCTTTCGGTCAGGCAACGAGTCAAGCTGGCATGAGCGGCCATCGGCATCAGCTTGCCGCTATAAAACCCAAACTGCTCCGCGAACACGTTCACGGCCAGAATCATCTTTCCTGCACGAACTTTGCCGCCGGGGGTGTCCAGCGTGACGCCATCACCTTGCTGCAAAGACAACACCGGCGTTTTTTCGTAGACGGTGACGTTGGGAGGCATATTGTCAGCCAGGCCACGCGATAAAGCAGCCGGGTTCAGCAGCACCGTGCCTGGGGTGTAAATACCTGTACGGAAATGCTTGAATCCCAGCTTATCGTGCAAAGCCTTCCCGTCCAGCCACTCATGCGGTTCCTTCAAGGACTCCAGCACCTGAAGCGTGGGCTTCAGGGTTGTGCTTACGCCTTCCTCGGAAACCGCCGCATGGAATTTCCCGATGGGGCTCCAGTCGCACTCGATACCGTAACGCTCGACCTGGGTTCTTAGATAAGCAATTGCCGTACGCGCCAAGCGCACGTGCGAGCGGGCGGCGTCCAGTTCGCCCATGGAACTACCAACGTTATGCGGGCTATCAATCGCAAAGCCGGAGTTTCGGCCTTGAGCCCCTTCACCCACCTGATCCGCTTCCAGCACCACGATGCTGTCATCGGGACGATTCTCTGCCAGGCGACGAGCTGCGGCCAAACCGGCCAGACCACCGCCAACAATCACCCAATCGGCTTGTATATCTTTACCTAAGGCTGGCTTGGCCATGCGAGGCGCCAGAAGCCGACTCCACCCATTGGTCTTGTCGTTCTCCGGCAGGCGCGTAATTTTCTTGGTGCTCATGCGGCCGTCCGTGCGCTGGCCCAGTTGCTGGGATGCAGGCAATAATGGATCAGAGCAGACTCTGCTTCGTAGATCAGGGGAGTACCTGCGGGTAGCCAAACGCAGTCAAGGGGCCCTGCTTTCAAAACACCTTGCGGGGTATGAATATTGATGCTGCCTTCAATTACCGTGACCACTTCGTCGTAAAGCACAGTCCATTCAATTCGCGCCTTGCTCAGACGGGCATAACCAGCACTGAGAGGCGTGCCATCTTGTTCACCCACAATCTCCGCCAACTGCGCCATCTCGGGCTTTTCCTGTCGAGGCTGGAACGCCAAATCATTGAAACGCATCACCCGCGGCATCGTTTTTTCTGTCGTCATTCGCTTCACCAAACATAAGTGGATTCATAACATACATATCTGTATGTTGTGATGGTAGTTAGCTTGATGTAGAGCGTCAATGTCTTGAAGGATGGGGATTACCCTGCGTCGCACCCAGATTCTTGTTTAAGCTTGAATTATTATTTCCAGGCAATTGCGTGGGGCTGGAGGTGCACGACCGGGACTGAAATGTCCCCTTCAGAACCCAGGAAGGAGCAGACGATGGCAGTTAAGGCCGGCGCATCCAGCGCCGGCCACGCTATTTAATGAGGGTTTACGGGACTCGCACCGTCACTGCTGGGGTAACGAGCAAACTGTTCGATCATTGTCGTGCTACTGGCATCGAGCCCCTGCACCTGCACCTGGGCACCGCCACGACGCAACTTCAACACAACCCGATCCAAGGCCGCAACCGAGCTTAAGTCCCAAAATCGTGTCTGGCTCACATCAATACAGATATGCGGCACTTTCTCTTGATAGTCGAACTTTGAAAAAAAGTTCTCTGCCGAGGCAAAAAACACCTGCCCGAAAACAATATAAGTACGTGTCTGGCCATCTTGGCTAAGGCTTGAGGTGATGTGCAAAATACGGCGCACCTTGTGTGCAAAGAATACCCCGGAGAACAGGACACCTGTCAGCACTCCTTTGGCCAGGTCGTGGGTGGCAACAGTGACCACCACCGTCGCCAACATGACAACACTGGATGTTCTGGGATGCACGACCAGGTCTTTGATTGAACGCCAATTGAATGTGCTGATGGACACCATCACCATCACGGCAACCAAGGCAGCCATCGGTATCTGCTTGACCCACTCCCCCAGAAAGACAACCAGTATCAACAGCACAACACCCGCTGTTAAGGTGGACAGTCGGCCACGCCCACCTGATTTCACATTGATCACCGATTGCCCAATCATGGCACAGCCAGCCATCCCTCCTACAAAGCCCGTGGCGATATTGGCAATACCCTGTCCTACACACTCTCTGTCTTTGTTGCTCGTGGTATCGGTCATATCGTCCACGATAGTGGCCGTCATCAAGGATTCCAATAGACCCACAACACATAAGGTGACAGAGTAAGGAAAAATGATTTGCAGTGTTTCCCATGTCCAAGGAACCTGCGGGATCAAAAAGCTGGGCAGGCTGTCAGGCAAGGCCCCCATATCACCCACGGTGCGGATATCCAGCTCAAAAACCATATAGACAATGCTTAGAACGACAATGGCCACCAAGGGCGAAGGCACTGCCCTGGTGATATAAGGCAATCCATAAATGATGACCAGCCCAGCCGCCGTCATGGCATAAACGGGCCAGGTGACATTCGTCAACTCCGGCAATTGAGCCATAAAAATCAAGATCGCCAGGGCATTGACAAAGCCAGTGATGACCGAGCGCGAGACAAACTGCATAAGCTGCCCAAGGCGAAAAAAGCCAGCCAACATTTGCAGTATCCCTGCAAGAATGGTCGCCGCCAACAAGTAGTCGAGCCCATGCTCTTTCACCAGCGTCACCATCACTAAGGCCATCGCCCCGGTCGCAGCCGAAATCATGCCTGGTCGGCCACCGACAAAAGCGATGAGCGTCGCGATAGAAAAAGAGGCATACAGGCCGACTTTAGGATCCACACCGGCAATAATGGAGAACGCAATGGCTTCCGGAATCAACGCTAATGCCACCACCAGGCCAGCCAGCAAATCACCCCGAACGTTGGAGAACCATTCCGTTCTGATTTTTTCAATAAACATAAACACCGCATTTAGCAAAGAAGAGAGACGCGCTTACCGTATCCAGCTAAACAGTCACCGTCTGGACACGCAAGGCAAAAACATGGGCATGCCCGTCGCGGCAAACAGCGACAGACAAAGAAAAGGACAAAGCAAGGAAAGAGCGCTCTTGCCGCGCTAGTGCCCCCTAAGGGGGTGTGACGGAATGAAAGTGTCCGCGAGGCATGGCTGCGCCCCGGTAATTAACCGGTTTCAGTGTGAGGTAAGCAAGGTTAGCCATGGCCGTGATTGTACTCAGAAAACAAAACGCATTCCCTGCCCTTGGGAACAGACACCTCACCAGGATTGGCCTGGACTATGTTTGGGGGCAAGAAACCAGTCGGTCGACTGTCTCCTTACGGCTGCTCCAGGCCGTCCTCCATCGTCACTTGCCCTGCTTCATCGCTCTGCCGCTTGGCCTTTTGCTCCCGCAAAAACGCCAGCGCACGAGCAGGATCACGAGTCCGAGCGAAAGGTGGCAAACCACGCCACAGCAATTTGCCGTAGGGTTTCTCGACAATGCGGGTATCGCCCACCATCAGCACGCCCCAGTCGCGCTCGGTACGGATCAGGCGCCCAGCCCCTTGTTTCAAGGCAATGGCCGCTTCGGGCAACTGGTATTCCATAAAGGGATTACCGCCTCTGTCTTTGCATTCTTTGATACGGGCCTCCAGCACCGGATCATCCGGCGGAGCAAAGGGTAGCTTGTCGATCGCAACCAGTGTCAAGGCATCACCGGGCAGGTCAATCCCTTCCCAGAAGCTGGCACTGCCCACCAACACCGCATTGCCACGCGCACGGAACTCATCCAGCAGAACCTGGCGCGAACGCTCCCCTTGGCGTAGCACATTGCGCTCTATGTCTTCCCGATCAAATCGGTCTCGCAGCATATCCGCAATCCGCTCTACCGAACGCAAGGTCGTACAGAGCACCAGCACACCGCCCTGACCCGCCTTGATCAGCGGAATGAGCGCATCCACGAACGCCTGGTTGAAATTCGGATGGCTGGGAAGCGGCAAGGTGCTGGGCACATAGAACAGTGCCTGATTCGGATAGTCGAACGGTGAAGCCCAGGCTTCGGTGCGGGCATCGAACAAGCCCAGTTGCCGCTTGAAATGATTGAAATCCCCATGTACCGACAAGGTCGCCGAGGTCAGCACCCAGGACTGCTCCTTGCCTCTGTAACGCGA
The DNA here is from genome assembly GCF_020907215.1 of Alcaligenes sp. MMA. NCBI lineage: Bacteria > Pseudomonadati > Pseudomonadota > Betaproteobacteria > Burkholderiales > Alcaligenaceae > Alcaligenes > Alcaligenes sp. MMA. The sequence goes on along the minus strand of NZ_JAJJPP010000002.1, from coordinate 807,690 downwards.
GAAAATCTTGGCCACCGATAAAGGCGCACTGTGCAAACGCAAATAGTGCTGGCCACTTTCTACCCAACGCACGAATTCGTCGGGCTGGTCTTCATCTTTTTCACTTTCTGGCAGATAGGCGTGGCGGCCCTGGCGATCTGGCTGACTCCACTGGAACAAGCGTGCACGTATCTCCAAGGCACTTTTATGCGCTGCTGCCAGATCAGGATGGCGCTCAGCCACCATAGCCAGCATCTTGATGACCTTATCGAAGGTCTCCAGCAAATTCTCCAGCGCCTCATCAAAAAGCTCAGGCTCGGGCAAGGCCTGGAAAGTGGCGCGGCCACCTTGAGCCGCCAGCGACGCGGTTCGCAAATGCAAATCCCGAGCCGCTTGCTCCAGCTTGCGGGCGACCTGGCTCCAGTCCACGGCCTCACGGGCCTGGGCCAGACCCGCCGCTTCTATCTGCCGACACAAATCCGTCAGTTGATACAAGGACACGCTACTACCCAAAAAACGGGTGGCCACGTCGGGCAGTTGGTGCGCTTCGTCAAACACCACCAGATCCACGCTGGGCAGCAAATCCGTCACACCCTCTTCGCGCAAGGCCAAATCGGCCATGAACAAGGCGTGGTTCACCACCACCACATCGGCATCCTGAGCATGACGGCGGGCCTTCATCACAAAGCAGTCGCGCACAAAGGGACAGTCCTGCCCCAGGCAGTTATCCCGCGTTGAGGTGACCCGGTGCCAAATATCCGCATCTTCGGGGACTTCGGCCAGCTCCCCCTTGTCGCCGCTACGGCTGCGCTCCGTAAAGAGCTGGATAGCACGCAGATAAGCGATTTCCGCACGAGACTTCAGAGCCCGGTCATCCTGCCCCAACCGTTCCAAATGGTAATGACAGACGTAATTACTTCTGCCCTTGAGCAAGGCCACATCGACCGGCAAAGCCAGCGCTTTACGCAGGTGGGGAATATCCCGACGGAACAATTGGTCCTGCAAGGTACGCGTTCCGGTCGAGACCAGCGCTTTACCGCCTTGCATGAACACCGGAACCAAGTAGGCCCAGGTCTTGCCTGTGCCTGTGCCCGCCTCGGCGATCAGTACGCCAGAATCGGCGACCGTCTCGCTGATGGCTTGGGCCAGCTCCAGCTGAGCCTGCCGCGGACGATAGTGCGGGACAGACTCTGCCAGAGGGCCTTGGGGAGAAAAGATATCGGAATAATCCTGCAACAACATGGGGCAAAACCGCTCAGGGAGAGGTGACGAATGACAGAACTGTCTACAATCACAGTGGAATACATACAAGATGATACCTGCCAATTCTGGGTCGCTGCCGGTCTTTATGGCAAAATGCGGCGCTTGCAGACCCTTTTACAACGATGGACCCATAACTGAAATGACTGTGGAAACCCTCGCCCAGCAACAGGATCACCAACAGATTCTGGCGCTACTGGCCTCTGAACTGAACATCCGCATCCAACAAGCCGCCTCGACGGTTGAGCTCTTGGACAACGGGGCCACGGTCCCTTTTATTGCCCGTTACCGCAAGGAAGCCACCGGTGGCCTGGACGATAATGTCCTGCGCGATCTGGAAGTGCGCCTGATCTATTTGCGCGATATGCAATCGCGTCGTCATGCCATTCTGGAATCGATCCGCCAGCAAGAAAAACTGACGCCCGAGCTGGAGCAAGCCATTTTGGCGGCGGACACCAAGCAGCGTCTGGAAGACTTGTACGCGCCGTACAAGCCCAAGCGTCGTACCCGTGCCCAGATTGCCCGCGAGGCCGGTCTGGAGCCGCTGGCGGACGCCATTCTGGCCCAGAAGGATGCCGACCCTGTGGCGTTGGCCGAAGGCTATCTGAATGCCGAAGCCAAGATCGACACGACCAAAGCTGCTCTGGACGGTGCCCGCGACATTCTGGCTGAACGCTTTGCCGAGCAAGCCGACCTGCTGGAAGCCATGCGCGACTATCTGTGGAAGTCCGCCCACCTGTACTCCAAGGTTGCCGAAGGCAAGGAGCAGGAAGGTGACAAATTCCGCGACTGGTTCGACTTTAACGAAGCGCTGCGCCAACTGCCTTCTCACCGCGTGCTGGCTTTGTTGCGCGGCCGTCAGCAAGGTGCGCTGGACCTGCGCCTGGGCCTGAACCCCGAACAGGATCAGCTCTTGCCCCACCCTTGTGTGCTGAAAGTGGCAGAGCTGACCGATATTGGCGCTGACTTTTCCGCCGACGCCAGCCCACGTGACCACTGGTTGGCCGAGGTCTGCCGCTGGACCTGGCGCGTCAAGTTGCTGACGGCGTTTGAATCCGAGCTGATTGGTCGTCTGCGCGAACAAGCTGAGCAGGAATCCACCCGCGTGTTTGCCGCCAATCTGCGCGATTTACTCTTGGCCGCCCCTGCGGGCAATAAAGCCGTTCTGGGCCTGGACCCAGGCATTCGCACCGGCGTGAAAGCCGCTGTGATCGATGCAACCGGCAAGGTGCTGGATACGGCCACCGTCTACCCCTTTGAGCCCCGTCGTGACCGCGAAGGCGCGATTCGTACCCTGGCCGGTCTGGCTACTCGCCACCAAGTTGAACTGGTCGCGATTGGTAACGGCACAGCGTCGCGCGAAACCGAGAAACTGGTGGCTGACCTGCAGTCGGCCTTCCCGCAACTGCCGCTGACCCGCGTCGTCGTGTCCGAGGCAGGGGCATCGGTGTACTCTGCTTCGGAAATGGCTGCCCAGGAATTTCCTGATATGGATGTCAGCCTGCGTGGTGCCGTCTCCATCGCCCGCCGCCTGCAAGATCCGTTGGCCGAACTGGTCAAGATCGACCCCAAATCCATTGGCGTTGGCCAATACCAGCACGACGTGAACCAGCGCGAACTGGCTCGCAGCCTGGATGCCGTGGTCGAAGATTGTGTTAACGCGGTGGGTGTGGACGTCAACACCGCTTCTGCTCCCCTGCTGGCGCGCGTCTCCGGCCTGAACAACACGCTGGCCAAAAACATCGTCACCTGGCGTGACGAAAATGGTGCCTTCCAAAGCCGCAAGCAGTTGCGTGACGTGCCCCGCTTTGGTGAAAAAGCCTTTGAGCAGGCAGCGGGCTTTTTGCGTATTCCCGGCGCAGCCAACCCTCTGGACGCCTCGGCGGTTCACCCCGAAGCCTATCCGGTTGCCGCCCGTATTCTGGAGCGTCTGCAGACCGAAGCCAGCGATGTCATGGGTAAATCCGGCGCACTGAAAGGTTTGTCCCCTTCAGACTTCACGGATGAACGCTTTGGTTTGCCCACCGTGCGTGATATTTTTAACGAAATTGAAAAGCCCGGTCGCGACCCTCGTCCTGAATTTACGACGGCCAAGTTCCAGGAAGGCATCAACTCCCTGAACGATTTGACGCCCGGCATGATTCTGGAAGGCGTGGTCACCAACGTAGCCAACTTTGGTGCCTTTGTGGACGTAGGGGTACACCAGGACGGTCTGGTGCATATCTCGGCTCTGTCTGATACCTTTGTGAAAGATCCGCGTGATGTGGTTCGCGTGGGTCAGACGGTTAAGGTTAAAGTCCAGGAAGTGGATGTCGCCCGCAAGCGTATCGGTTTGACCATGCGCCTGAACGACGACAGCGCCCCAGTGCGTGGTTCCAACAGCACGAGCAACGCTCCCCAACGCCGCTCTGGAAACAATCGCCCCAACCGGCAAGCTGAACCAGCACCAACCGGTGCCATGGCAGCGGCCTTTAGCAAACTTCGGAGATAAGCCATGACTGAGACCGAGCGCCTTTCCCAACTGACGCGTCTGCTCAATCTGCTGACCGGATTTGATCAGAAGGAAGAGGATATTGCAGCCATCAGCCGGTCCGTGCTGACTGCCAGCGCCAGCCCGGCAGCGATGGGTGAGGCGTATGGAAAGCACGCGCAGAACCTGATGGAACACGATCCGGATGGTGCTCTGATCCTGGCCATCAGCTACGAACTGGATGATTATCTGGCCCTGGCCGATACCGTCGATGAACTGTGGGAAGAAATTCTGGCCGCGTTTGAAAATCAGGACCTGCCCGCCTTTCCTTACGACGACATGCCTTTTCAGGACGTAGATGGCTTTTTCCAATGGGCGAACGAGCAGTTGCAGGAGTTTCACCCCTCCTACTGTCTGCTAGAGTTTGCCCAAAGCTATGACGAGGAGTTTCAACTGATCGTGGTCAAACGCGAGAGCCTGGAAGAAATTCTGAGCCTGTGTGAAAAGCTGGATATTCCGGCGCAGCCAGCCGAATAAGGCGGCTATTCCTGCCGGCCCAAGCCCATCATCAAGCCCTGCATGAATGTTTACGCAGGGCTTGATGCTTTATGGCTGGTTTGAATACAAAGCGCCTCAACGCGCACTGAACGAGTCGCGCCATCAAGGTCAACCAAGCGAGCCTCCTAGCCTCGCTTGGCTTCAATACGAACAGCCCACTTTGCCCTTACTGGCGCAAAGCCAGAACCAGCACGGCAAGGTCCAGAAGGAGAAGCATGGTGCAAAAGCACTGGTCGCAGGTCGAACTCCTGCACGAAACCGTATCCAATCCCAATATCCATATACGTGGCACACACAGCTACTACAGCCATGCCTGGACCGGCAGTTTTGAAGAAAGCGTGGTGCGTTACTTGTACGGGGACGAATACAGCCGCAAGACCTGGGACTCTCAATGGCCGGTGGACCAGCTACATATTGGCGACTACGTATGTATCGGTGCCGAGGCCGTGATTCTGATGGGCGGCAACCATACCCATCGCATGGACTGGTTCAGCCTGTATCCCTTCGTGGACAAGATTACGGACGCCTATGTGGGCAAAGGTGACACCCACATCCAGGACGGTGCCTGGATCGGTATGCGGGCCATGATCATGCCCGGTGTCGAGGTTGGTGAAGGCGCTGTGGTGGCCTCGGGGGCGATTGTGACCAAGAGCGTGGCACCGTATACCATCGTGGCCGGGAATCCGGCTGTGCCCGTGCGAAAACGCTTTGATGAGGCAAGCATTGAGCGGCTGCTGGCCTTGAGAATATATGACTGGCCAGAGGAAAAATTCACGGCCTTGCGCGACGTGATCTGTGCAGAAGATATTGCAGCATTGGAGCTGGCCAGCCAGAACTGGGATCAGCGGTCTACGACTCAGACCTGAACCCTTGCCTTAGGGAACTGCAAATGCAGAGTAGCCTTTGTAGCTGAAGCCAATACCCAAGATATCTCTGCCACAGGTTTTATCCTCAACAACCTTTCAAGGTATTGATAAAAAAGTAAAAAACAAAACAGCCCCAAACGTGAGATGAACATCTCGTTTTTGGGGCTGTTTATTTTCAAACGTGCTTCAAGGTAGGGTGCGGTGGCACAAAGAGACTTACTGCATCCAACCTAGGATCAATCCTGGGCAAGTTCTTTGCAAAGAATCAATCCTGCCACCGGCACACGACTTAGTCTCGCATCGAATCCAAAGCGGCTTCGAGTGCATCACGCAGATCTGCCGATACGCGAGCGACTTCCTCTCCGGCACAATGGATTTGCAGTTCCGAGCCATCTTGTTTGACGACCTCGGCGAACGCCTCAGTCTGCAAACCTTTGATTGCCACGCCCGCCTGTTTGGGATCAGCGTAGGAACGCGACAGGAACAACTCATGTCCGGCCGCATCCTGCAGGCGGAAACGGAACGTGCCGTCTTCGTCGCGGAAATTCACAAACCGGGCTTTACGGGCCTTGGTTTCAGTCTTGGTAGCCGCCACGCTGATCGGGTCACGCAGGCCCACAGCAGCCTTCAGTTCGTGAATAAAAGGCGTTGCATAGGCACGAGCCTTGCGGGCACCCACTTGCAGCAGTTCTTCAATGTCCTGAGGGCGAGCCATCAGAGATTCATAACGCTCGCGCATGGGGGCGATCATGGTTTCCAGAATCTGATGCAAAGCTTCTTTGGCCTCGCCCCAGGCCATCCCTTCGATCAGTTGTTGGCGGAAGATCTGAGTCTGCTCTGGCGTCGCAAAGGCCTTGTACAAGGCGGTCAGGTGGGAGTCATCCGGGTTCTTGGGTTCACCCGGGCCTTTGGAGTCCGTCACAATGCGGGCGATGGCGGACTTCAGCGCTTTGGCACCACCTTCAAACAGGGGAATCGTGTTGTCATAGCTCTTGGACATCTTGCGACCGTCCAGGCCCGGCAACAGAGCCACATCTTCCTCGACCTGCACCTCAGGCAGTACAAACAGCTCTTTGCCGCGACCATACAAATGGTTGAAGCTCTTGGCGATATCACGCGCCATTTCCAGATGCTGAACCTGATCACGGCCCACAGGCACTTTATGCGCGTTGAACATCAAGATGTCAGCCGCCATCAACACGGGATAGCTGAACAAGCCCATGGTCACGCCGTCGTCCGGCTCCATGCCAGCCGCCTCGTTTTTATCCACGGAGGCTTTATACGCGTGCGCACGGTTCATCAAACCCTTGCCCGTCACGCAGCCCAGCATCCAGGACAGTTCGGGAATTTCAGGAATATCAGATTGGCGATAGAACGTTACCTTTTCCACATCCAGGCCGCAGGCTATCCAGGTGGCGGCAATCGCACGGCGCGAAATGGCTACGCGCTCCGGGTCGTCACATTTGATCAGGGCGTGGTAGTCCGCCATGAAGAAAAATGCGTCGACATCGGCTTGCTGGCTAGCACGGATAGCAGGACGAATCGCCCCGGCATAGTTACCCAAGTGTGGAATACCGGTCGTTGTAACGCCGGTCAGTACTCGTGTCGTCATGATAAAAAATACGCTTATAAAACTACGTGTCAGGGTCAGGTATCAGGTGCATTGGCCACCGGCCGCGCCCAAGACCTACAAAATAACTGCCTGGCGCCGTTCTGACTCCAGGTACTCGCGCGATTGCATTTCCATCAACCGCGAGACAGTACGGTGGAACTCATTGGCCATGGGGCCATCTACATACAACTCTTCCTCGGGCACCGCCGCGGACATAATAAATTTGACTTTGTGATCGTAAAAAACGTCCACCAGCCAGGTGAAGCGCCGTGCAGCAGAAGCATCACGGGCTGTCATACGGGGAACGTCGGACAGGATCACGGTCTGGAAACGGTTGGCCAGTTCCAGATAATCGTTCTGCGAACGTGCGCTAACGCACAGGGTCTCGAAATCAAACCACACAGCCGAGCCTGACAAGGCCACCGCTTTCACATCACGATTCTCGATGCTAAGTACAGGCTCTTGGGGGGCGGTGTCCGATAAGGCCGTAAACATGGATTGCAGCTCGGCGGTGGTCTCTGGCCCCAATGGCGTCAGATAGGTTTTCACCTGCTCCAGCGCACGGCGGCGGTAATCCACACCGGTGTCCACGTTCATGATGTCCATATTCTTCTGGATCAGCGCAATGGCGGGCAAAATGCGGTCGCGATGCAAACCTTCCGGATACAGCGTGGAGGGCTCGTAGTTGGACGTCATCACAAAGGACGTACCGCGCTCGAACAGGCCCAGCAACAGCTTGTACAGAATCATGGCATCGGCCACATCCGAGACATGGAACTCGTCAAAACAGATCAGACGATAACGCTTGGCGATACGCTTGGCGACCTCATCCAATGGGTCGCTCATGCCTTTGACCTGATTCAGCTCCTTGTGTACGCCGCGCATGAACTCGTGGAAGTGAATCCGGGTTTTGCGCTTGAGTGGCACCGTCAGGTAGAAGGCGTCCATCAGGAAGCTCTTGCCGCGCCCTACGCCACCCCACAGGTACACACCACGCGGCACTTCCGGGCGGGAAAACATACGACGCAAGGCACCGGAGCGCATTTTGCGAAACTCCACCCACTCGTCGTAATAGCGTTGCAACCGGTCTATAGCTTGCTCCTGTGCCTGGTCGGCACGATAGCCTTTTTCCGCTAAAGCCTGATGGTAATACTCGCGAACATTCATATCACTGAAAATAAAAGAACCTGTCCAGGACAGGTGGTGGTCTGCCAGCATGCACTGCGGTCCACAGCAGTACTGCTTTTGATGCAGGGCCTGAGCATACTGCGCGGTCAATTATCTCACGCATCACAGCCTGTACAGACTGCTTTGATCAGCCTTTCGTGACGAAAAAAAGGGCGAGCCTGTGCCCGCCCTTTTCCAACAACACCCTGAAAGTCTATCAGAAGTTCAGAGCGCGTTTGTCCACTGCCAAGGCCGCTTCTTTCAGGGCTTCGGACAGGGTTGGGTGAGCATGGCAAATACGGGCGATATCTTCAGACGCGCCACGGAATTCCATGATTGCTACGGCTTCAGCCACCAGCTCAGAAGCCACAGGGCCCACAAAATGTACGCCCAGGACTTCGTCAGTCTTGGCATCAGCCAGAACCTTCACAAAGCCGGTGGTGTCACCCAGTGCGCGGGCACGGCCGTTGGCCAGGAAGGGGAAGCTGCCCGCACGGTATGCACGGCCTTCGGTTTTCAACTGCTGCTCGGTTTTGCCAACCCAAGCAATTTCGGGGGAGGTGTAGATAACCCAAGGCACGGTATCGAAGTTGACGTGAGGTTGCTGACCAGCCAGACGCTCGGCCACCGCCACACCTTCTTCTTCGGCTTTGTGGGCCAGCATAGGGCCACGGACCACGTCACCCACCGCCCAGATACCTGGCAGGCTGGTGGCGCAATCGTCGTCCACAACCACGAAACCACGCTCATCCAGTTTCAGACCAATAGTATCTGCACCCAGACCAGCGGTATTAGGCACACGGCCAATGGAGACGATCAGCTTGTCGGCTTCCAGCTTGTGCTCGGCACCAGCGGCGTCCACGTAATTGATGGTGACCTGTTTGGCCGTCTTTTTGATTTCGCCAACTTTCACGCCCACATTGATCTTCAGACCTTGCTTGGTGAACGCTTTCAGGGCTTCCTTGGCAACATCGCGATCCACAGCGGACAGGAACTCGGGAGCCCCTTCCAGAATAGTGACTTCGGCACCCAGGCGACGCCACACGCTACCCAGTTCCAGACCAATCACACCGGCGCCGATAACGGCCAGCTTCTTGGGAACCTTGGGCAGACGCAGAGCGCCGTCGTTGGACAGAATCTGCTCTTCGTCGAACTCGGCGCCCGGCAAGGCACGAGCCGAACTACCCGTAGCGATGATGACGTTCTTGGCAACCAGCTCTTCGGCGTTGGCACCGGCCACGTTCACCGACCAGCCGCCGTCAACCTTGCCGCCAAAGGAGGCGGTACCGTGGAAGAAGTTAACTTTGTTCTTTTTGAACAGGTACAAGATACCGTCGTTGTTTTGCTTGACGACGACGTCTTTGCGACCGACCAGCTTGTCCAGGTTCAGTGACACACCTTTGACATCCACGCCGTGCTCGGCCAGATGTAGATTGGCATGCTCGAAGTGCTCGGACGACTGCAACAAGGCTTTGGAAGGAATGCAACCTACGTTGGTGCATGTACCGCCAGGAGCAGGTTTGCCTTCAGCGGTGGACCAGGCGTCCACGCAAGCGACGCTCATACCCAGTTGAGCAGCACGGATAGCGGCGATGTAGCCACCAGGGCCGGCACCAATTACAACAACATCAAATTGCTTAGCCATAAAAATTCCATAAATGTGAAAAAGGCAGACTGGACCGTCCAGAAGTCAGGCGGGAAAGAATCAGGCGGTGTAAACCCGCCCCCAGGGCCTTAAACAAAGCCGGCCAAGGCTTAGAAACAAGCACTTGGCCGTAAACATACTAGACTGAAACGACCACGTGCTTAGACGTTCAGCAACAAACGCTGAGGATCTTCCAGCGCTTCTTTCATGGCTACCAGACCCAGAACGGCTTCGCGGCCGTCGATGATGCGGTGATCGTAGGACATAGCCAGGTAGTTCATGGGGCGAACCACGATCTGACCGTTCTCAACCACAGCACGGTCCTTGGTGGCGTGAATGCCCAGAATGGCGGACTGAGGTGGGTTGATGATCGGGGTGGACAGCATGGAGCCGAACACACCACCGTTGGAGATCGAGAAGGTACCGCCTGTCATTTCTTCCAGGGTCAGTTTACCGTCGCGAGCACGGGCACCGAAGTCAGCGATTTGCTTTTCGATGTCAGCAATCGACATTTGATCAGCGTTACGCAGGATAGGCACCACCAGACCGCGTGGGCTACCAACGGCCACACCGATGTCGAAGTAACCGTGGTAGATCACGTCTTTGCCATCGACCGAAGCGTTCAGCACGGGGTATTTCTTCAAAGCGGCCACAGCGGCTTTCACGAAGAAGGACATGAAGCCCAGCTTGACGCCGTGCTCTTTCTCGAACTGATCCTTGTACTTCTTGCGCAAATCCAGCACCGCTTGCATGTTCACTTCGTTGAACGTGGTCAGCATGGCGTTTTCGGATTGCGATTGCAGCAAACGCTCGGCGATACGAGCACGCAGACGGCTCATGGGCACGCGCTGCTCTGGGCGGCCGTCCAGGGACAACGTAGCAGGAGCAACAGGAGCGGCAGCAGGCTTGCTGGCAGCAGCGGCGTTGGCTTCCAGAGCGTCACCCTTGGTGATGCGACCGCCACGACCGGAACCTTCCACGGAGCTGGCTTCCACACCTTTCTCAGCCAGGATCTTGGCAGCGGCAGGCGAAGCAACCGAGGAAGCGGCGGAGCTGGCGGCAGGAGCAGCAGCGGCTGGGGCAGCCGCAGGAGCAGCTTCTTCAGCGGCAGCGGCAGGAGCAGCAGCGCTGGCCTTGCCTTCGGAGTCGATACGAGCCAGCACGTCGCCGGAGGTAACGGTGCTGCCGTTGGCCTTGACGATTTCGCTCAGCACGCCCGAGGCAGGAGCGGGAACTTCCAGGACAACCTTGTCGGTTTCGACTTCGATCAGGATTTCATCAGCCTGAACCATTTCGCCAGGTTGTTTTTTCCACTCCAACAAGGTTGCTTCGGAGATGGATTCAGAAAGTTGGGGAACCAGAACGTCAGTAATTGCCATGATTATATTTTCCGTATTTAAAATTTGGGGTGCGTTATTTGGTCAGCATGAAGCCTTTGCGAGCGCCGAAAGCCTGCTCCAGCAGTGCTTTGTGCTGTTCCTGGTGTTTGGCCAGGTAACCAACAGCGGGCGAAGCGGACGCGGCGCGGCCGGCGTAACCCAACTTCTGACCTTCGGTCATGTTCTCGTAGATGTGATGCTGAACGTAGAACCATGCACCTTGGTTTTGAGGTTCGTCCTGAACCCAGATAACTTCCTTGGCGTTGCTGTACTTGGCCAGCTCAGCCTGGAAGGCTTTGTGGGCAAATGGATACAACTGCTCCACACGGATAATGGCAATATCGTTGCGCTCCAGCTCTTTGCGGTGGTTCACCAGATCGTAGTAAACCTTGCCCGAGCAAGCCAGAACACGTTTGACAGCGGCTGCATCAATCGCCTGATCCGTTTCACCGATCACAGGCATGAAGTGGCCTTCAGCCAGATCGCTCAAGGGCGAAGTAGCATCTTTATTACGCAGCAAGGACTTGGGCGTCATGATGACCAAGGGCTTGCGGAAAGGACGGATCATCTGACGACGCAGAACGTGGAAGATCTGGGCGCCGTTGGTGGGCTGAACAACCTGGATATTGTTGTCTGCGCACAGTTGCAAGAAACGCTCGATACGGGCCGAGGAGTGCTCAGGACCCTGACCTTCGTAGCCGTGTGGCAGCATCAGAGTCAGACCGCAATGACGGCCCCACTTGGCTTCACCCGACGTAATGAACTGGTCAATAACAACCTGGGCACCGTTGGCAAAGTCGCCGAACTGGGCTTCCCAGATAGTCAAAATATTAGGTTCTGCCGAAGCATAACCGTATTCAAAGGCCAGCACGGCTTCTTCGGACAAGACCGAGTCGATCACCGTGAAGGTGGCTTGACCTTCGGAGACGTTTTGCAAAGGAATGTAGGTACCGTCGTTCCAGCGCTCACGTTTTTGATCGTGCAGCACAGCGTGACGGTGCGTGAACGTACCACGGCCCGAGTCCTGGCCGGTAATACGGATGGCGTAGCCATTGTTCACCAAGGTTGCAAAGGCCAAGTGCTCGCCCATGCCCCAGTCCACTTGAGCTTCACCGCGTGCCATGGCACGACGATCGTTCAGCATGCGGTTAACCAGTGGGTGAACAGTAAAGCCCTCTGGCACGGTAGTCAGTTTTTCACCGATGCGTGTCAGCTCGGACATCGGCAAGGCGGTGTCAGCCTGGTCAGTCCATTTGGCGCCCAGGAAAGCGGACCAGTCGGTGGCGTACTTGTTCTTGTAGTCTGTCAGAACAGGTTCAACCGTGCGCTTGCCGTCTTCCATCAATTGACGGTAGCTCTTGACCAGATCTTCGGGCTCGTTCTCGGACAGAATGCCTTGAGCAACCAGCTTGTCGGCGTACAGCTTGCGCGTACCGTTGTGCTGACCAATTTTCTTGTACATCAGCGGCTGGGTCATCGAGGGAGTGTCTTGCTCGTTGTGGCCCAGTTTACGGAAGCAGACGATATCAACCACGACGTCGTGCTTGAACTCGCGGCGGAAATCCAGAGCCAGCTGAGTCACGAACACCACGGCTTCCGGATCGTCGCCGTTGACGTGGAAGACAGGGGCTTCAATCATCTTGACCACATCCGTGCAATACAGTGTGGAACGTGTATCGCGTGGGTCAGAGGTGGTGAAACCGATCTGGTTGTTAATCACGATGTGCAGCGTGCCACCGGTACCGTAGCCACGGGTCTGGGCCAGGTTCAGTGTTTCCATGACCACACCCTGACCGGCAAAAGCCGCGTCGCCGTGAACCAGCACAGGCAGAACCTGGCTGCCGTCCTCGTCGCTACGACGATCCTGACGGGCACGAACCGAACCTTCGACCACTGGGTTAACAATTTCCAGGTGGGAGGGGTTAAAGGCCAAGGACAAGTGAACCGGACCGCCACGGGTGGACAAGTCACTGGAGAAACCGTTGTGGTATTTCACGTCGCCGTCGGTCAGACCTTCAGCGTGACGGCCTTCAAATTCGGCAAACAGATCACCGGGCATTTTGCCCATGATGTTGACCAACATGTTCAGACGACCACGGTGAGCCATACCCACGATGATTTCCTGAACGCCGTTCTCGCCTGCGTGGTTGACGACTTCATCCATACAAGCGATGAAGCTTTCACCCCCTTCCAGGGAGAAGCGTTTCTGACCTACGTATTTGGTGTGCAGGAAGCGCTCCAGGCCTTCGGCCTCGGTCAGCTGCTTCAAGATATTGCGTTTTTGCTCAACGTTGAAAGAGCCTGTGCCATGCACTGATTCCAGGCGCTGCTGGATCCAACGCTTGACCACCGGGTCGGTGATATACATGAACTCTGCGCCCACCGAACGGGAATACGTGTCACGCAAGGCCTTGAGCATGTCGCGCAGCGTCATGGTGTCGGCTTTGGTGAAGTAGGTGTTGGTGGCGGAGTAGACCTGGTCCAGATCTGCTTCGGTCAAGCCGTAGAAAGCAGGGTCCAGTTCAGGGATGCTGGGGCGTTCGGAGCGCTTCAGAGGATCCAGATCAGCAATGCGTGCACCCAGGGAGCGGTAAGCAGCAATCATGGACTGAATCGACACTTGCTTCATGGCAACCGTCAGGTCCGGTGCTTGCGCGCTGGTCAGGAAGGCATTGGCTTTGGCTCGTTGGGCGAAGGACTCGACAATAGGCGCGTGAGCTTGATCGCGGGTGCTGTCGCGGCCGTCAGTAGCTGGCTGATGCTGTAGTTGATCGAAGTACTCGCGCCATTGGTCGGCGACAGAGCCTGGGTTGTCGAGGTAGGACTCGTAGAGTTCTTCGACGTAAGGAGCATTGCTCCCGAACAGATAAGAGTTACTGAGCAGTTCTTTTTGCGATGACATTATTACGCTTCACCTATCCGAGTGTTTCACTCGTGTTGAGATGCAGGAAAACCTTCCGCGACACGGACCTCGCCGGTTAGCGGATAGCAGGAGCAGAAGGCAACGTAGGACGCCTTATACAAGCCGTATCGATCTAGTATAACGCCGCACACAAAAGGCGCAATTAATGACATCTAAAATGCTTAGGGACTACATCAGACCGTTGGCATTAACAAACACATCGATCTATCACAGGGGCGAATTCTTACAAAAGAAGCGCCTCAAATCATGATTGACACCTCTGGCCCGCCCCACATGAAGGAAAAATTCCGATATGCTAAACGGGTGCAGCAAGTACGCGCTTCGCGGGCCCCTTTTCCACCAAACTGAGCCCTGCCTGCCCTTGGTCACCTTGAGGCAGGCAGCCAGCGTTGCCATCACATATGCTGTCTATAACAAATCAGCACCTACCTGGTGACTGTATTTCTTATAAATTAGATTCACTTTTACACTAGAAAATCCTATCAGGAGCTTTACCAACATGGATGCCAACGCCGATCTGGCCAAACTTGCGCTGGACTATCACGCGTATCCCACGCCCGGGAAAATCTCGGTGGTCCCCACCAAGACCCTAGCCAATCAAGATGACCTCTCGCTAGCCTACTCCCCCGGCGTCGCATCTGCTTGCATGGCCATCCACGCCGAAGGCGAAGAAGCCGCCGCCAAGTACACCTCGCGCGCCAACCTGGTTGCCGTGGTCACCAACGGTACCGCCGTGCTGGGTCTGGGCAATATCGGCCCGCTGGCCGCCAAGCCCGTCATGGAAGGCAAAGGCTGCCTGTTCAAGAAATTCGCTGGCATCGATGTGTTCGATATCGAGCTGAATGAAACCGATCCGGACAAGCTGGTCGACATCATTGCTGCGCTGGAGCCCACCCTCGGTGGTGTGAACCTGGAAGATATCAAGGCCCCCGAGTGCTTCTATATTGAGAAGAAGCTGCGCGAGCGCATGAGCATTCCCGTGTTCCACGACGACCAGCACGGTACAGCCATCATCTCGTCCTCCGCTGTCCTGAACGGCCTGAAGGTCGTCAACAAGAGCATCGCCGACATCAAGCTGGTTTGCTCGGGTGCGGGCGCTGCTGCCATTGCCTGCCTGGACCTGCTGGTGGCCCTGGGCGTGAAACAAAGCAACATTTTCGTGGCTGACTCGCGCGGCATCATCTGGAAAGGTCGCGACGAAAACATGGAGCCCAACAAGGCTCGTTACGCTCAAGAAACCGATGCCCGCACGCTGGCCGATGCCATGGTGGATGCTGACGTGTTCCTGGGTTGCTCGGCTCCTGGCGTTCTGAGCGCCGATATGGTCAAGACCATGGCCGACAAGCCGCTGATTCTGGCCCTGGCCAACCCCGAGCCTGAAATTCGCCCTGAAGTGGCCAAGGCTGCCCGCCCTGACTGCATCATCGCGACCGGCCGTTCGGACTACCCGAACCAGGTCAACAACGTGCTGTGCTTTCCCTTCATCTTCCGTGGTGCCCTGGACGTTGGTGCCAGCGTGATCAACGAGGAAATGAAGCTGGCTTGCGTGAAAGCCATTGCCGAGCTGGCCCAGGTCGAGCAAAGCGACGATATGGCAACCGCTTACGGCGGCGAAGATCTGCGTTTTGGTCCTGAGTACATCATCCCCAAACCGTTTGATTCCCGTCTGATCGTTCAGATCGCTCCGGCCGTGGCCCAAGCGGCGATGGACTCCGGCGTTGCCGCCCGTCCTATCGAAGACATGGATGCCTACCGTCAGAAACTGATCGCCATGACCTACCACACCGGCCCGCTGATGCGTCCGTTGTACATGCAGGCCAAGGCCGCGCCCAAGCGCATCATTTACGCTGACGGCGAAGACGAGCGCGTATTGCGTGCCGTGCAAACCGTGGTGGACGAAAAGCTGGCTCAGCCAATTTTGGTTGGCCGCCCCAGCGTGATCGACATGCGCGTCAAGAAAGCAGGCCTGCGCCTGGAAGCGGGCAAGAACGTGCAAATCGTGGACCCGGAAGACGACGATCGCTTCACCGAAACCTGGACCGCCTACTACAAGCTCAAAGCACGTGAAGGCGTCACTCCAGACATCGCCAAGGCCATGATTCGCAAGCACAACTCGCTGATCGGCGTGATGCTGCTGCAACGCGGTGACGCCGACGGCATGATCTGCGGCGTGGCCAGCAACTACGACAGCCAACTGAACTATGTCGAACAAGTCATTGGTCTGAAAAAAGAAGCCCAAACCTTCGCAGCCATGAACGTGCTGATGCTGCCTACACAAACCCTGTTTGTGTGCGACACCCACGTGAACGAGAACCCTACAGCCGAGCAAATCGCCGACATGACGATCCAGGCTGCTGAGGAAGTTCGCCGTTTTGGCGTGGTGCCTCGCGTTGCGCTCTTGTCGCACTCGAACTTTGGCAGCCGCCAGACCGAGTCCTCGCGCAAGATGGCCAAGGCTCGTCAGATCCTGGCTGAACGCGCTCCCGACCTGGAAGTGGACGGCGAAATGCACGCTGACTCCGCCTTGTCCGAGAAGATCCGCCTGAAAGCCTTCCCCGACAGCACGCTGCGCGGTTCGGCCAACCTGCTGATCACGCCTAACCTGGACGCCGGCAACATCACCTACAACATGCTGAAGATGACCGGTAGCAACGGTGTGGCCATGGGCCCCATCCTGCTGGGTGCAGCTCGCCCCATCCACATCCTGACCACCAGCGCCACGGTGCGTCGCATCATCAACATGACAGCCCTGGCTGTTGTGGATGCCCAGCAAGAAGCCCAGCAAAACAGCTAATCCTGTTTAGCTATAAAAAAACCGGATGTCGCATAAAGCGACATCCGGTTTTTTATTCCTTATTCAAGCCCTGTTATGTACGACAGGCGCTCGCGTTACGCCATCGCCGGAGCCATTTGACGGCCCCGAGACAAGCTCAAACCACCGATGGTCACGGCCAGAAAAACAGCGGCAGCCAGCCACCAACCTACGGCACCTGTAATCAAAGCCTGCCCAATCAAGCCGGCCTGAATAACGTAATAAACCATGGGAATCAGGGTCTTGCGCACAATTTCCCCTTCTCGTCCCAACATGCCAACCACGGCGCCCGCCGCCACGACGTTATGCACACAAATCATATTGCCAGCCGCGCCGCCGACTGCTTGCAGGGCCACAACGATGGCAGACTGATCCACACTCAAACCAATTTGCTGGGCTGTCGAGAACTGGAAGTACGAGAACATCATATTGCTGACCGTATTAGAGCCAGCGATAAAGGCCCCCAAGCCACCTACCCAGGGTGAAATCGTTGGCCACGCTTGACCGGCAGCAGCAGCCGCACCTTGGGCCAGGACCAAGGGCATGCTGGCAATCGAGCCATCGGCAGCAGCCGAATTGATGAACACTTGCACCATAGGCACAGCCAGCAACAAGGCAGGCGCAGCACTGCCCATGGTGCGCAGCGATTGCGTGACCCCTTGCATATACTGCTGTCCATTCATGCGAAAGATGGCGATACATGCCAGGGACACCAGAATCAAGATCGCACCTGGTGAAAACAACAACTGTACCGACGTTGTAATATTCGTACCAAACAACGCTTCAATCTTGATCGTCGCAGACGGACCGGTCAACCAGGCTTTCACAGCAGGGACAGTCCGGGTAAAAATCAGCAGCAACACAACCAGCACATAGGGCGAGAAGGCTCGCAGCACAGAAAACGTCTGCTTGCTTTCAACATTGTCCATGGCAACCGTGCCCAGCCAATGGGAAGGCCACTGACTGCGATCGGGGAAGTCAAAGGTCTTGGATGGCGCAAACCAGCCCTTGCGTGCTGCCGTCACGACAATCACCAGCCCTACCATCGCGCCCAGCATGGACGGAAACTCTGGCCCCAAAACCACTGCGATCAAGTAATAAGGAACAGTGAAGGCCACGCCGGCAAACAAGGCAAATTTCCATGCGCCCAAGCCTTCCGCGAAGGACCGACGCTCACCAAAGAAACGCGTCAACAAGCCGCACAGTAACAAAGGAATCACAAAGCCGGTCAAGGCATGAATCAGTGCCACGTTCTCGACAATCTGCTGCAAATACTCCATCGGCTGCATAGGAGCGATGGCCGCGGCTACATCAAGCTTGTTATCGACCCCCGAGCGCACACCGACCAGCATGGGTGTGCCAACCGCGCCAAACGAAACCGGTGTGGACTGAATGACCAGAACCGACATCACGGCCGCCATCGCGGGAAATCCCAAAGCCAGCAGCAAAGGGGCACCGACAGCAGACGGTGTTCCAAAACCCGATGAACCCTCAATCAGGGATCCAAATAACCACGCCACAATAATGACCTGCACACGACGGTCAGGTGAAATATCCATAAAGCCCTGGCGAATGGCTGCTAGCGCGCCGCCCACCTTGAGGGTGTTCAGCAGCAGGATGGCTCCAAAGACAATGAACAGCAAGGTCAGAGCGATCATCACCCCGTTGAGCGTGGCTGCAGCAACAACCTCGGCCTGGCTGCCCCACGCGAACAAAGCCAGCAAGGCTGTCACAATATAGGCCGTACCCATAGACAGTTTCGCCGAGCGCCCCAGCACCACCATCAACAAAAACACAACCAACAATGGCGCCAGGGCCATCAGGGTGTATAAAAGATTCATCTCCAGTTCTCCTTCGTATCGATCGCACGTTGTGTGGAAAGCGCCCTAAGACCATGGTGTCATCCTCGGCTTGGTGCAGCCCCCCTCTTGTTGTCGCTTGGAGAATGATAGAGGTATTACCACTTTTTATTTACCGGCATAAACCCTGATATTTTTAGCCTTTTTCACCCCTATACTGGCACTAAAAACAATAATTGGTCTTACCACTTAGAATTGATTTATGACTACACACGCTAAAACACGTCTCTCAGACCAGATTACGGAAAAAATTATCCAGCTCATCCAGCAAGAGCAACTGCAGCCTGGTGACCGGATTCCCTCCGAGCGCCAGTTAGCCGACCAACTGAATGTGTCCCGCGTACCCATACGGGAAGCGCTACGCACACTCAGTTCACAGGGTGTCTTGTTTACGCGTCGAGGAGGCGGCACCTTCGTGCAGAAAAGCGACTTGATCAATTGGCCCGCCCAAGCCATCGCTCCTTTGGAGCAGCTCCTTAGCCAGGACCCCTTGTATCGCTACGATGTGCTGGAGGCACGGCGAGCCTTGGAGGCCAGTACGGTTTGGCACGCTGCCATGCGGGCCACACAAGAGGATAAAAAACGGATCAAGCAGTGCTTTGACATCATGGTTGAGCACCAACAAAATCAGGATACCGAGCTATCAGCCCGCGCTGATGCACATTTTCACTTGGCGATTGCCCAAGCCTCTCACAACGTGGTGCTCTTGCAGATCATGAATGGCTTGTTCCAACTGGTCTTTTCCACCGTCAAGGAAAACCGCCGTGCCATGTTCGAGTTCGACAATGCACGCGAAGTAGAGATACTGACCCAACAGCATGAAGCCGTAATGAACGCTATTTTGGAAGGCAATGCTGATCTGGCCCGAGACCAGATCAACAGGCATCTGGATCATGTGCAGGCCAAAGTCCGGCAGTCGGAAGAAAATAGTGCCCGCGAGCAGCGGCTCTCCCGTTTCAACCACCAGCTCCTGCAGCCCTGAACCCTGGTCTGTACTGGATTCGTTGTATCAAGAGCATGTCTGAACAGTGCCCCGATAAAGAAAAAAAGGGCGAAAAAAAAGTGCACCACATATTGGTGCACTTGCGTAAAACCAGGGGCTCAGTTAGCACAATGACTACTGATAC
Source organism: Alcaligenes sp. MMA (assembly GCF_020907215.1). Classification (NCBI taxonomy): domain Bacteria; kingdom Pseudomonadati; phylum Pseudomonadota; class Betaproteobacteria; order Burkholderiales; family Alcaligenaceae; genus Alcaligenes; species Alcaligenes sp. MMA. Next base: position 788,033 of record NZ_JAJJPP010000002.1, on the reverse strand, counting down.
CTGGATTGATCCAGGCCTCTGAGCCCACCGTGATTAACGCTGATCAGGTACGTCGCGCTGGGTTGGGCCCACGTACAGCTGACGTGGACGACCGATCTTGTAATCTGGATCGGACAACATTTCGTTCCACTGAGCGATCCAGCCTACGGTACGAGCCAGGGCGAAGATAGCGGTGAACAAGGATGTTGGAATACCAATAGCACGCTGAACAATACCCGAGTAGAAGTCTACGTTGGGGTACAGCTTGCGTTCGACGAAGTACGGATCTTCCAGAGCAATACGCTCCAGTTCCATGGCCAGTTTGAACAGAGGATCGTTCTCCAGGCCCAGGGCCTCCAGAACTTCCTTGCAAGTCTCTTGCATCAGCTTGGCGCGTGGGTCGTAGTTCTTGTAGACACGGTGACCAAAGCCCATCAAGCGAACGCCCGAGTTCTTGTCCTTGACCTTCTCCATGAACTCGCCAACCTTGTCGATGCCGCCGTTGGCTTGCAACTCTTCGAGCATGTTCAGGCAAGCTTCGTTTGCACCACCGTGGGCAGGACCCCACAAGCAGGCAACACCCGCAGCAATCGCAGCGAAAGGATTGGTGCCAGACGAACCGCACAGACGCACGGTGGAAGTCGAGGCGTTTTGCTCGTGATCTGCATGCAGGATGAAGATACGATCCAGAGCACGCTCAACCACTTCGTTGACCTTGTAATCTTCGCAAGGGGTAGCGAACATCATGCGCAAGAAGTTGCCGGTGTAGGACAAATCATTCTTGGGATAGATGAAAGGCTGTCCCAAAGAATACTTGTACGCCATCGCAACCAAAGTAGGCAGCTTGGCGATCAAGCGGATAGCCGACACATGACGGTGATGAGGATTGGTGATGTCTGTGGAGTCATGGTAGAACGCCGACAGGGCACCGACCAGGCCAGTCAGTATTGCCATGGGGTGAGCGTCCGGACGGAAGCCACGCAGGAAATGCTGCATCTGTTCCTGAACCATGGTGTGGTTCGTGACCAGGGAATCAAACTCCTGCTTCTGATCTGCGTTTGGCAAGTCGCCGTTCAGGATCAGGTAGCACACATCCATGAAATCGCACTTTTGTGCCAACTGGTCGATCGGGTAACCACGGTACATCAACTGGCCTTTGTCGCCATCAATGTAGGTGATACCGGATTCGCAAGCCGCCGTTGCCATAAAGCCGGGGTCATAGGTAAACATACCTGTCTGACCGTAGAGCTTACGGATATCGATCACGTCCGGACCTACGGTGCCCTTGTGTACAGGGAACTCAACCGAAGGGCTACCGTCGGAGAAGGATAGCGTGGCTTTTTTATCTGACAATTCCATCACTTTTTTCCTCAATGGTTATAGCTTTCGCATAATGTCTACTAGTCGCTGAATGTCCGGTGTGGCGTACTGCCCTTCTGGCTCGGAGCGAGCCAGAAGGACATCCAGCAAAACTGTATCGTCCATTTCGAACAAGCGGGTCAGGGCCGAGACGTCCTGATCAGTCAGCTCGTTTTCGTATTGATCCAGAAAACGGGTGATCATCAAGTCGTTTTCAAGCAAGCCCCGGCGCGCACGCCAACGCAGGCGCGCACGCTCCAATTCCGTCAATGTTCTCATCGGTACATACCCACCTTTTTAGATACCGCGACGCACCAGCATTTCTTTGATCTTGCCGATGGCATGCGATGGGTTCAGTCCTTTTGGACAGACGTCCGTGCAATTCATGATCGTGTGGCAGCGGAACAAGCGGTATGGATCTTCCAGATTATCCAGACGCTCACCCGTTGCTTCGTCACGCGAGTCAGCAATGAAACGATAGGCTTGCAACAAACCAGCAGGACCGACGAACTTGTCAGGATTCCACCAGAACGATGGGCAAGAGGTCGAGCAGCAGGCGCACAGAATGCACTCGTACAGACCATCAAGCTCCTCACGGGCTTCAGGCGTTTGCAAACGCTCTTTCTCTGGAGGAGGCGCATCGTTGATCAGGAACGGCTTGACCGAATGGTACTGATCGAAAAAGTGGGTCATGTCCACGATCAGGTCACGGATAACCGGCAGACCTGGCAGTGGGCGCAAGACCACAGGTTCTTTCAAGTCGCGCATGTTGGTGGTGCAGGCCAGACCGTTCTTGCCATTGATGTTCATGGCATCGGAACCGCACACACCTTCACGGCAGGAGCGACGCAGCGCCAGGCTGTCGTCCATGTCGTTTTTAATGCGCAGGATCGCATCGAGCAGCATCTTGTCGGTAGGTTCCAGCTCGACTTCGATTTTCTGCATGTAGGGACGCTCGTCCTTATCAGGATCGTAGCGATAGATTTCAAATTTGACCTTACGTTTTTGGCTCATGTCAGTATCCTGCTTAGAAAGTCCGGGCCTTGGGCGGAATCGTTTCGGCTGTCAGAGGCTTCATCTGGACAGGCTTGTACTCCAGACGGCTGCCTTCCGAGAACCACAAGGTGTGACGCAGCCAGTTTTCGTCGTCACGTTCTGGGTGGTCGTTCAGGGCATGAGCACCGCGACTTTCCGTACGATTGGCGGCCGACTTCGTCGTAGCACGAGCCACTTCGATCATGTTGGCCACTTCCAGCGCTTCAATACGGGCGGTATTGAACACCTTGGACTTGTCTTTGAAGTAGATATCCTTGACTTCGGGAACCAGGGAATCGATCTGGTCGACCCCCTTGTGCAGCAGATCCAGAGTACGGAACACGCCGCAGTGGGCCTGCATGGCCACACGGATCTTGTTGCCCACGTCCTGCGCCTTTTCGCCCGACGTACGGGACTCCAGACGGTTGACGCGCTCCAGCGAGAACTCGATAGAGGACTCGTTGATTTCCTGGTGGGAGTGATCTTTCTCGGGGTGCGAATCCACAATATGGTTGCCCGCAGCACGACCGAACACGATCAGGTCCAGCAGGGAGTTCGTACCCAGACGGTTGGCACCGTGCACGGAAGTCGCGGCACATTCACCGATAGCGTACAGACCGTTGACGATCTTGCTCTCGCCTGTAGGTGTCTGGGTTACAACCTGACCGTAATAGTTCGTGGGGATACCGCCCATCTGGTAGTGGATGGTTGGAACCACGGGGATCGGGTCTTTGATGGGGTCCACATTACCGAACTTGATCGCGATTTCGCGAATCGAGGGCAGACGTTTCTTGATGACGTCGGCACCCAAGTGATCCAGTTTCAGAACCACGTAGCTGCCATCGCCACAACCGCGGCCTTCCTTGATTTCCTGGTCCATGGAACGGGACACGAAGTCACGTGGGGCCAAGTCTTTCAGGGTGGGAGCGTAACGCTCCATGAAGCGCTCGCCGTCTTTGTTCAGCAAGATACCGCCTTCACCACGCACACCTTCGGTAATCAGCACACCAGCACCGGCAACGCCAGTGGGGTGGAATTGCCAGAATTCCATGTCTTGCAAAGGCAGGCCGGCACGAGCAGCCATACCCAGGCCGTCACCGGTGTTGATGAAAGCGTTGGTGGAAGCCGCCCAGATACGGCCAGCGCCACCGGTCGCCAGCACCACGCGCTTGCCTTCCAGAATGTAGATTTCGCCGGTTTCCATTTCCAGAGCGGTCACGCCCAGAACGTCGCCAGCTTCGTTACGCAGCAGATCCAGCGCCATCCATTCCACGAAGAACTGGGTACGGGCAGCCACGTTACGCTGATACAGGGTGTGCAACATGGCGTGACCGGTACGGTCAGCAGCGGCACAGGCACGTTGAACCGGTTTTTCACCGAAGTTGGCAGTGTGACCACCAAATGGACGCTGGTAAATCGTACCGTCCTGGTTACGGTCAAACGGCATACCGAAGTGCTCGAGCTCGTACACAGCGTGAGGAGCTTCACGGCACATGAATTCGATGGCGTCTTGGTCGCCCAGCCAGTCCGAACCCTTAACGGTGTCGTACATGTGCCAGTACCAGTGGTCCTCGCTCATGTTACCCAAAGAGGCACTGACACCACCTTGAGCCGCCACGGTGTGGGAGCGGGTTGGGAACACCTTGCTGAGCACGGCAACGGACAAGCCGGCCTGAGCCAATTGCAGGGAACAACGCATACCGGCGCCACCGGCACCGACCACCACTACGTCAAACTGACGGCGGGGCAAAGATTTTGTGATGGAAGCCACGGTTTAGAGACTCCAGATAATTTTTGCAAAAAAGACGACACTGGCGACCAGCCACAGCAAGGTCAACACTTGCAGAAACAAGCGCAGGCCAGCGGGCTTGACGTAATCCATCCAGATGTCACGCACACCGATCCAGGCGTGCCAGGACAAGGACAGAAAGAACAAGGTTGCCAGCAACTGACCCAGAGGCAGGGAGCCGACCGTGAACGAGAACAGGCCGCGCCAGGTCTCGAAATTCAGTTCACTGCTAAACAGAATGCCGCCGATGATGACCACGGTGTAGATGGCCATGATGACTGCGGTGACACGCTGCGCCAGAAAGTCCAAGGTACCGTAGTGGGCACCCACTACCAGGCGGTTTACGCCAATGCGCTCACGATTAGCCATTACCACACCCCAAACAGTTTCAAACCAAACACAACGGTCAGCGCCAAGCTAACCCCGAACACCAGACCGGCCGATTTCTTGGCGGACTCTTTGTCGTTACCCAGGTGCAGGTCCAAGGTCAGATAGCGGATACCGGCACAGAAGTGGTGCAGGTAACCCCAGATGAGGACCAGAAGAATCAGCTTACAGACAGGGTTGTCGACGTAGCTGCGCAAGGTCTCGAAAGACTCTGGAGAGCTGACGCTCAAAGAGAACAGTGGCAATAAAACGAGCGGCAGGCAAAGAAACAGCAATGCACCACTGACACGATGCAAAATCGACGATTTTGCAGCCAGGGGCATGCGGTAGCTCAATATCTGCGGCAAGCTGACATTGCGATACTGCGGACGCTGCTTGGGTGCGGTATCAGACATGATGGCCTCGAAGTAGATAAAAAAAAGTCATAAAATTTTTAACCTTGGTATTTTCACCTATTTGACACTACGGTGCAGTATCAAATACCGTATGCCGCCGAACTAGCTAAGCGTGTTTCGGTAATGAAAGCGCTCGGTCAGGTACAAACCCCGGCGCAATTCCATCGGTCGATCACCATAGGTATAGGACACGCGTTCCACGTGCAGGAGCGGCGAGCCGACAGCGACCTGCAGGACCGAGGCGGCCTCTGCGGTCGCACTGACAGCACCAATCTTTTCATCGGCGCGCACCATGCTCACGCCAAACTTGCTCTCGAACCAGGCATACATCGGCCCCCTGTTCTGCTCAACAGCTTCCAGGGTCAGCCCCTTAAAGACAGAGCCGGGAAGCCAGATATCGTCAAAAATAGTCGGGGCCTGATCAAAGGACAGGACACGACGCAGGTTCACCACCATATCGGAGGTGCGCAAATCCAGCAGCACAGCCACATCCGTGGGCGCTTTCATGCGGCGGACATCCAGAATACGGCTTTGGGAAGCAACGGGTTTGCCATCGTCCGGGGCCAGGCGCAAAAAGCGAAAGCGCACGCGGGCCTCGTGATGGGTGGCCACAAAAGTACCCTTGCCCTGGCGACGAATCAGGAGATTGTCAGCCGCCAATTCGTCAATGGCCTTGCGTACCGTCCCTTGGCTGACCTGAAAACGGGCGGCCAGCTCCAGCTCGCTGGGGATGGCCTCGCCGGGCTTCCATTCGCCACGATCCAGCCCCTGCAGCAACAAAGCCTTAATCTGTTGGTACAGAGGGCTATAGGCCGCGCTAGGAGCGGATTTTTCGATTTCCTGGGCGCGTAGCGGCGGCACGTTATCAGACATGAGGCTCATAAAAAATGCGCGATCAATACAGCCTGCAGCGCGCATTTGTTCATAAAATAGACAGTGCACTAATTTTCGCATGACCGGCCCCGAATGTCTAACGCTCTTATGTCTTATATAAGATATAAGACGTTTGACGCCGCTATCGTTTTGGTCTAGTCTGCGCAGTGAAAAAAGAGGCTTTTCCTCTTGCGAAAAACCATTTTCCACGCCAGCCGTCCGGTCTGCAAAAGATTTAAACTGTGTTTTTCGTCACCGTCTTCAAACCCAAAAACGGAGTCTCACTCTCATGTCCAAACCCGCAATGCGCGTCGCCGTTACCGGCGCTGCTGGCCAGATTGGCTACGCCCTGCTGTTTCGCATCGCTTCTGGCGAAATGCTGGGCAAAGACCAGCCTGTAATCTTGCAGTTGCTGGAACTCGCCGACGAGAAAGCCCAAAAGGCCCTGAAGGGCGTCATGATGGAACTGGACGATTGCGCCTTCCCGCTGCTGCAAGGCATGTCCGCCCACAGCGACCCTGAAACCGCATTCAAAGATGCTGATATCGCCCTGCTGGTCGGTGCCCGTCCTCGCGGCCCAGGTATGGAGCGCAAAGACCTGCTGGCCTTCAACGCCCAGATCTTCACCGCCCAAGGCCGTGCCCTGAACAAAGTGGCCAGCCGCGACGTCAAGGTTCTGGTTGTCGGCAACCCTGCCAACACCAACGCCTACATCGCCATGAAGTCCGCTCCTGATCTGCCAGCGAAGAACTTCACCGCCATGCTGCGTCTGGACCACAACCGCGCCCTGTCGCAGTTGGCCACCAAATCCGGCAAGGCTGTTGCTGACATCGAAAACCTGATTGTTTGGGGCAACCACTCGCCCACCATGTACCCTGACACCCGCTTTGCCACGGTGAACGGTGAGAAGATTGACGCCATCATCAACGATCAGGCCTGGAACCGCGAAACCTTCATCCCCACCGTGGGCAAACGCGGCGCTGCCATTATCGAAGCCCGTGGCCTGTCCTCGGCTGCTTCGGCTGCCAACGCGGCCATCGACCACGTGCGTGACTGGGTCCTGGGCTCCAACGGCAAATGGGTCACCATGGGTGTTCCTTCGGACGGCTCCTACGGTATTCCTGAAGGCATCATCTACGGCGTCCCTGTCACCACCGAAAACGGTGAGTACAAGCGTGTTGAAGGTCTGGAAATCGACGCCTTCTCGCGTGAGCGCATGGACCACACCCTGAACGAGCTGCTGGAAGAGCGTGACGGTGTGAAAGACCTGCTGGGCTAATTAAGCCGTCAGTGTCTGCAATCCCCGCCTGATCGGCGGGGATTTTTTTTGCCTGATGCCTGCTGCCCGCTATCTGATGCTCGATGCCAAGTCCTTGGTGCCAAGTGCTTGAAACCCGGCACGTACGGTCAGTGCCCTGCCATCACTATCAGAGCACGACTGAGCACTTACGGCTTGCACTTTACAAGCCCTATACAACACTAGCCTGGACCGCTTCCATCGCCTTTACCGTCCTGCAAAGCGGGTACATACACCACCAGACGCAAATGGCGGCTCTCATCAATGATGAGCGAGGTTTGCTCAAACTCGCGCCGCTCTCCTTGCACCGTCAAGCAAAGCCGTCCACCGCAAGGCGGCTGCACATCATGCTGCTCCCATCCCATTTTGAACTCGGGTGACACACGCTTGAGCTCATCGGCCAGCTCATGAATATCCGTGCCTTCCGTTGCGCGGGCAAAATCGCGGCGAAAACTAGACAACATCGCCAAAGCCTGTGCCTCCCAGGGTACAAAGCGTGCGTGCAAAGCGGGGTTCGTAAACATCTGCCACAGCAGATTGCGCTGCCCCTGCGGATACGCCCCCAAGCCCAGCACCTCATCGGCCAAAGAATTAGAACCCAGGACATCCCAGCGCAGATTCAAAACAAACGCTGGATGAGGCAAATCATGCATCAAGCGTCGCACCAAGGGCGGCAAAACACACCAGGTGACTCCTGGCTCGGCAGGCAGGCGCTCATGCGCCAGCAAAAACAAGTGGCGCCGTTCGGCGGCGTCCAGTTTCAAGACACGAGCCAGATTATCCAAAAAGCGGGCCGACACTCCGATATCACGCCCTTGTTCCAGCCAGGTGTACCAGGTCAGCCCGACCCCTGCCAACGCGGCGACTTCCTCACGACGCAGCCCCGGAGTCCGACGGCGCCCGCCGCTGGGCAAGCCCACCTCCTCGGGCAAAAGCCGTTCACGACAAGCCCGCAAAAAGGCTGACAGGTCCGGGCGCGTTCGTTCCAGCGTTCTCATGACCAGAACCCCATTGCTTTCAGTAATAGCATAAGCAGTTAAATTGTAATGGCTTAAAAAGAGTTCAAGAATACACAGGTTTTTACCTGAAGCACACATCATGAACTCCAAGACTCACTCTCCACACTCCCCCTCCGGCGCCTCCCACACTCCTGCCTGGCTGGGCCTGTCGGTATTACTTCTGGCGGGCTTCGTCACCATTTTTGATCTATTCGTCGTCAATGTCGCTATCCCCAATATTCAGAGCCAACTGGGCGCCAGCTTTAGCCAGATCGGCTTTATCGTGGCGGGCTACGAACTGGCTTTTGGCGTGCTGCTCATTACAGGCGGACGGCTGGGCGATCTATTTGGCCGACGCAGACTCTTTATCATCGGCATGGCGAGTTTTACGCTGGCGTCGGCCCTATGCGGTCTGGCACCCACCGCTTTTTTATTGATCATCGCCAGGGTATTGCAGGGCCTGGCTGCCGCCCTACTCTTTCCCCAGGTCTATGCTTCCATTCGGGTCAACTTTGAGGGAGATCACAGCCGCCGCGCCTTTGGCTTGCTGGGCATGACCCTGGGGCTAGCCGCCATTGCCGGGCAAATACTGGGAGGCTGGCTAATTCATGCCGACCTGTTCGGCCTGGGTTGGCGCAGCATTTTCCTGATCAATATCCCCATAGGGCTGCTGGCCATTGCCTTGGCCCGCTATATCCCTGAAACCCGAGCCCCGCACGGCCAAGGGCTAGATAGTACAGGCGTAGTCCTGATCAGCCTTGCCCTGGGCCTGCTACTGATCCCCCTGATCCAAAGTTCGGAGCACGGCTGGCCTGTCTCCAGCCTAGCCGCTCTGGCCGCAGCCGGCTTGTTATTCGTCATTTTTTACAAGCAACAAGAAAGGCGCCGATGCGCAGGACACCCACCCTTGGTGGATATGCAGCTTCTGGCACAGCCCCGTTTTGCCTTGGGAGCCCTACTGGTCTTGTTGGTGTACTCCACCGCCAGCTCTTTCTTTCTCTGCTTTGCTCTTTTACTGCAAAGTGGGCTGGGCTTAAGTCCGTTCCACGCGGGCAGTATTTTCGCCCCCGCCAGCGTGGGCTTTGTTGCAGCCTCTCTCAGTGCACCACGACTTGTTACACGCTACGGCACCCGTGTGATTACGCTTGGCGCTGCTGGCTACGCCGTCTCGTTTGCCTGGCTGATCGGCCAAGTTGCCTGGGCAGGCGCACAGACAGAACCTGTCCACCTGATTCCGGCCTTAATTTTTTTAGGAGCCTGCCAAGGTTTGATCATGACCCCCTTGTTGAATCTGGTTCTGGGTTTTGTAAACGAGGCCCAGGCAGGCATGGCATCAGGCGTCATTTCCAGCATCCAGCAGGTGGGAGCCGCCCTTGGGGTTGCCGTCGTTGGACTACTCTTTAATGCAGGACAAAACGCTAGCAGCGCTGCCTCATCCCAGGCGGAACAATATGCCTCTGCCTTTGTAATCGGCCTGAGCTACAACCTGCTGGCCTCCGTACTGATCAGTCTTCTATTACTGGCTTTAAGCAGGGCTCATCAAGACGCGCAACAGACCTAAAAAACGGCCTTCTGTGCCCCCCCCTCTGGCACACAGGGGCCGACATCACATTTTGCGCAACTTCCGCCACAAAGTGCTGCGACTGATCCCTAGTTGCTGGGCGGCCAGGGCGCGATTCCCACCACACTCTTCCAGCACCTTGGCCAGATGCTCCTGTTCGCTGCGCTCTTGCTGATCGCGCAGCGCTGGCATGGCAGGCTCGGCCACCACCGCCCGCAACTCCGGCGCAATATCTTCCAGCACCACAGCCTGATCGCCTTGCACTGTGCCCAGGACCATCAAACGTTCGATCAGGTTTTCCAGCTCGCGGATATTGCCGGGCCAGGAGTAGTGACGACCCAGCTCCAACAACTCAGCCAGCCAATCCGGATTCAGTGTTACAGCCCCACCCAGACGCTGGGCCACTTTTGCCAAGAGATGCTCCACCAGTTCCGGCAAATCCTGGGTACGCTGACGCAAGGGCGGCAAACGCAGCACCAGAATATTCAAACGATAAAACAGGTCCTGACGGAACACGCCTTCTTTAACTTGCGCGGCCAGATCCCGGTGAGTGGCCGCAATCACACGTACATCCACCGGCGTGGGTTCAATCGCCCCAATACGCAGGACTTCTTTTTCTTGCAGCACACGCAGCAAACGAGTTTGCAAGGGCAAGGGCATTTCCCCGATCTCGTCCAGAAACAGGGTGCCAGTGTGAGCCGCTTCTACCAGCCCGACTTTGCCGCCCCGGCTGGAGCCTGTAAATGCGCCTTCTACATAGCCGAACAGCTCGCTTTCCAGCAGGCTGTCGGGGAAAGCGGCACAGTTCACCGCTACAAAGGGCTGTGCGCGTCTGGCACTGGCACTATGAATCCCTTGAGCCAGCAGCTCCTTACCTGTACCACTCTCGCCGATAATCAGGGTGGTCGCCGTGCTTTGTGCACACGCCTGAGCCTGGGCACGCAGCTTGTACATGGGCGAACTTTGCCCCACCAGATCGGATAACTCGTACCGGGCATGACGCGATGCCACTTGCTGACTGCGTGAACGCAAACTGCGGTCCAATCGCTGAATCGCAGCCGGGTCCTGGCATAGCAGCACGGCCCCGCTCAAGCGCCCCTGCTCCAAAATCGGCATACGGGTCACAATCGCGGTGCGACCAGCCACTTGCTGCACCGTATCCAGTTGCACTTCCAGGCTGCGCAGCGTACCGGCCAGATCCAGTTCGGGGTACAAGGAGCCCAAGCGGCGGCCAATCACGGCTTGGGCGGGTTGGCCCAACCAGGCCTCCATGGCCGGGTTAACGGTTTCAATCCGCTCGTCCCTGTCCACTGACACCACACCGTCACGCAACTGCGCCAGAATCGTATTCAAGCGATCCCGACGGGCCGCTTCAGCGCGCGCAACACGGGCCAGTTCGATAGCGGATTCCAGCGCCTGGCGAACGGCTCCTTGTGAATACAGCAGCACGCCCTCCATTTGATTCTCACGCGCCAGATCCACCACCAGACCGGGGGCCAGCACCCACTCCACGCCCAGCTCTTTCAAATCCTGAACACAGCTACGTGCATCAGCCTCGCTGCGATAGCTGCGTAGCTCCACGGGCAGATCAAAACGCTGCACGAACTCCATTAGTTCCAGCGGCATTTCGCCATAGGTCACCACGGCTTTACGCTCGGCCTGTGCCGAGGCCAGACTGCCCATAATGTCAAAGCCACCCGGATGCACCAGCACCACCGGCAAGTCCAGATGCTCACGCAAATAACTGCCGTTGGAACCAGCGGACACCAGAACGTCGATTGCACCGGTTTGTCGCAAAACCTGCACGGCTTGCACAGCCTCGCCATAGGCTTTGTCCACGATCAGGATTTCGGCCTGGGCGCGGAACTGCGGCACCAACTCTTCCAAGAGAGAACGCAGTCCATGCAGGCCAAAAGCCACCAGACGCAGCCGAGCAGGAAGGGGGGAAGGATAAGGCATGTGATTTCACCCAGGCATCAACAATGCGACATTGTTTCAAATTACGTTTCAATATTGAAACACAAAACAATGAAATACCGTATTTGCAAAAAAGAGGGACACCTGCGAGCGATCAAGACATTCCCGCCTCGTCTGGCTTCAGAGCTTTCATCATCTTCACCGGCTGAACTTGGCACAGCATTTGCTTTAGTAGCAACAACCCATCGCAGCATCACGCTGACGACATTTTCTTATCTTGTGATCTGGAGCCCCAAATGAGCCAAAACCAACTGACATCGGCAGGCGCCCGTTTTCGCCAGGCCCTGCGTGAAGAACAGCCTTTGCAAATCATCGGCGCCATCAACGCCAACCACGCTTTGTTGGCCCAACGCGCCGGCTACCGCGCCATCTACTTGTCGGGTGGCGGTGTAGCGGCTGGCTCTTTGGGCTTGCCTGACCTGGGCATCAACACCCTGGATGACGTGCTGACTGACATTCGCCGCATCACCGATGTATGCGATCTGCCATTGATGGTGGACATTGATACCGGCTTTGGTGCTTCGGCCTTTAACATCGCCCGCACGATCAAAAGCCTGATCAAGTTCGGCGCCGCCGCTTGCCACATCGAGGACCAGGTGGGTGCCAAGCGTTGCGGTCACCGCCCCGGCAAAGAAATCGTCAGTACCGGCGAAATGGCAGACCGTGTAAAGGCCGCTGTTGACGCCCGTACCGACCCAGAATTTTTCATCATGGCTCGTACCGACGCGATTGCGGTTGAAGGTGTGGACGCCGCCCTGGAGCGTGCCCAGGCTTGCGTGCAAGCGGGTGCAGACGGCATTTTTGCTGAAGCCTGCTACGACCTGGACACATACCGCCGCTTTACCGAAACGCTGGATGTGCCTGTGCTGGCCAACATTACCGAGTTCGGTCAAACCCCCTTGTTCACCGTGCAAGAACTGGCTTCGGCCAATGTGGCCATGGTGCTCTACCCCCTGTCCGCCTTCCGCGCCATGAACAAGGCCGCCGAAACTGTCTACCAGGCGATCCGTCGTGACGGACATCAAAAAAATGTCATCGATTTGATGCAGACTCGTGAAGAACTGTACGATCGTATCGGCTACCATGCTTACGAGCAAAGCCTCGACAAACTGTTCCAGAAAAACAAGAAGTCCTGAGCCCCCACAGGCTCCCGCCCGGCCCTTTGACAGGGCCTTTACGCGGGTAAAACCCCATTTAGCAGCCAGCCTCGTGCTGGCTGCCCAGCAACCAGGAGACCTTTATGAGCAGTACTGAGAACACCCCTAGCACTGGCTTCAAGCCCAAGAAATCTGTTGCCCTGTCTGGCGTTGTGGCAGGCAATACCGCCTTGTGCACGGTCGGTCGCAGTGGCAATGATCTGCACTACCGCGGCTACGATATCTTGGATCTGGCCCAGGCTTGCGAATTTGAGGAAGTGGCGCATTTGCTGATTCACGGCAAATTGCCCAACCGCGACGAACTGCGCGCGTACAAGCAAAAGCTCAAGCGCCTGCGCGGCCTGCCCCTGGCCCTGCAAACCGCTCTGGAAACCCTGCCTGCCCACAGCCACCCCATGGACGTGATGCGCACCGCCGTATCGGTTCTGGGCTGCGTGCTGCCTGAAAAAGACGACCACAACCTGCCCGACGCGCGCGACATTGCCGACCGTCTGATGGCTTGCCTGGGTTCAGCCCTGCTGTACTGGTACCACTACAGCCACAACGGCGAAATGATTGATGTGCAAACCGACGATGACAGCATCGGCGCGCACTTCCTGCACCTGCTGCATGGCGAAAAGCCCTCGGCCGAGTGGGAAAAAGCCATGCATGTGTCGCTGAACCTGTACGCCGAGCACGAGTTCAACGCCTCCACCTTTACCAGCCGCGTGATCGCCGGTACGGGTTCGGACTTCTACTCCGCGATTGCCGGTGCGATCGGCGCTCTGCGCGGTCCCAAGCACGGCGGTGCCAACGAAGTGGCTTTTGAAATCCAGAAGCGCTACGAGACACCTGACCAGGCTGAAGAAGACATCCGCAAGCGCGTGGAAAACAAGGAAGTCATTATTGGCTTCGGTCACCCCGTCTACACCATCTCCGACCCACGCAACGAAGTCATCAAATCGGTGGCCAAAGAGCTGGCCGTGGCCGATGGCAACACCCGCATGTACGACATTGCCGAACGTCTGGAAAGCGTGATGTGGGAAGTGAAAAAAATGTTCCCCAACCTGGACTGGTTCTCGGCCGTGTCCTACCACACCATGGGCGTGCCTACCGCCATGTTCACGCCTTTGTTCGTGATCGCGCGTACGGCTGGCTGGGCGGCTCACGTGATTGAGCAGCGCGTGGACAACAAGATTATTCGTCCTACCGCCAACTACATTGGCCCTGAAAACCAAAGCTTTGTGCCTCTGGACCAGCGCCCATAAGTCACAGATCCTGGGCTATTATTCGCCTGTGATCTAACTCACGGCCCCGCTGCATTACGCACGCGGGGCCGTCTTGCTGGTGACTTCCATGCTCTCTGAATTTGTACGCTACGCCCTGCCGCTAGCCGGCACTCTGATGATTGCCTGTGCCCTGACCACACTAGTGTCCGGTGCTTATTTATTGCTGTTCAATCTGCGCCGCAGCAACCAGGTGCTACGCCACCCTTATCTGGACCAGTACCCCTGGGAAAAACTCAGTTTCCCCCTGAAGGCCGGCATACTGCTGGATTATTTTTTACGGCTGAATTTTCCCAAACGCCAAAGCTCGCTGTTTGGCAATGCCAACCGTTTGCTCAGGCACGTCCAGCCCGACGAGGTTCCCATGGGCGTCAAATGGCCCCTGATGGGACTGTGGGGCGGTTGCTTTCTGGGCATGATCAGCATGCTGGCCGTTTGGATTCTAATCGCCCTGCACTCCAACCCCACTTGAAGGAGCCCGCCTTGACCACCGAGATCCACCACGACCCGCAAGCACATCTGTTTTACTGCGATGTTGAAAACCTGCGCAGCGTGATCGAATACGAACTGGATGATGCCATCATGAGCATCACCCATACGCGCGTGCCACCCGAACTGGAAGGCCGCGGCATTGCAGGGCAACTGACCCGCTTTGCACTGGAGACGGCGAAAAACCAACAGTGGAAAGTACGCCCGATTTGCAGCTATGCCGTGGTCTATCTACGCCGCCACCCTGAATACGCCGACTTGCAGGCCTGAACCCAGCAATATTCAGCCTTTCGCAAGTCTTATATAAGATATAAGACCATTGCTTCGCTGTGCGCTTCAAATTACAATTGGGGCAACACGCGATTTATTGCATTTTCATATCAACCATTTACCGATAGGCACCCGCACTATGCTGGACTCTTACCGCGAACATGTTGCCGAGCGCGCTGCTCTGGGCATTCCCCCGCTGCCTTTGTCAGCTCAGCAGACCGCCGAGCTGATCGAGCTCATCAAGAACCCACCTGCCGGTGAGGAAGCATTTCTGGTCGACCTGCTGACGCACCGCGTCCCCGCCGGTGTAGACGATGCTGCCAAAGTCAAAGCCTCTTACCTGGCCGCTATCGCGCTGGGCACAGAAACCTGTGCCTTGATCAGCCGCGAGCGTGCCACTGAGCTGCTGGGAACCATGCTGGGTGGCTACAACATCAGCCCTCTGATCGATCTGCTGGATTCGCCCGAACTGGGCCAGATCGCTGCCAACGGTCTGAAAAACACCCTGTTGATGTTTGACTCGTTCCACGACGTCCAGGAAAAAGCCGAAAAGGGCAATGCCTTTGCAAAAGAAGTGCTGCAAAGCTGGGCCGACGGCGAGTGGTTCACCAGCCGTCCTGAAGTCCCCGAAAGCCTGACCGTCACTGTTTTCAAAGTCACCGGCGAGACCAACACGGACGATCTGTCCCCCGCCCCTGACGCCTGGAGCCGCCCGGACATTCCGCTGCACGCGCTGGCCATGCTGAAGAACCCACGCCCAGGTATCGAACCTGAAGAGCCCGGCAAGAAAGGCCCTGTCAGCTTTATCGAATCCCTGAAAGAAAAGGGCCACCTGGTTGCCTACGTAGGCGACGTGGTCGGTACCGGCTCTTCGCGTAAATCGGCTACCAACTCCGTGTTGTGGTTCACCGGCCAAGACATTCCTTTCGTTCCCAACAAGCGCTTTGGTGGCGTGTGTCTGGGCAGCAAGATTGCTCCTATCTTCTACAACACAATGGAAGATGCCGGTGCCTTGCCTATCGAGCTGGACGTTTCCAACATGGAAATGGGCGACGTGGTTGAGCTGCGTCCCTACGAAGGCAAAGCCTTCAAAAATGGCGAACTGATCTCCGAATTCCAGGTCAAGTCCGACGTGCTGTTCGACGAAGTGCGTGCTGGTGGCCGTATTCCCCTGATTATTGGCCGTGGCCTGACCACCCGTGCTCGTGAAGCACTGGGTCTGCCCCCAACCACCCTGTTCCGCCTGCCACAAAGCCCTGCCGACTCCGGTAAAGGCTTCTCCCTGGCCCAGAAGATGGTTGGCCGTGCTTGCGGCCTGCCTGAAGGTCAAGGCGTGCGCCCCGGTACTTACTGCGAACCACGCATGACCACCGTTGGCAGCCAGGACACCACAGGCCCAATGACTCGCGACGAACTGAAAGACCTGGCTTGCCTGGGTTTCTCGTCCGATCTGGTGATGCAGTCCTTCTGCCACACCGCCGCTTACCCCAAACCTGTGGACGTTAAAACTCACCACGAACTGCCTGCTTTCATCAGCACGCGTGGTGGTGTTTCCCTGCGTCCAGGCGACGGTATCATCCACTCCTGGTTGAACCGCATGTTGTTGCCCGATACCGTGGGAACTGGTGGCGACTCGCACACCCGTTTCCCTATCGGCATCAGCTTCCCCGCCGGTTCCGGTCTGGTGGCCTTTGCTGCGGCTACCGGTGTGATGCCTCTGGACATGCCAGAATCCGTACTGGTGCGCTTCAAGGGCGAAATGCAGCCCGGCGTCACGCTGCGTGACCTGGTTAACGCCATTCCTCTGTACGCCATCAAGCAAGGCTTGCTGACCGTGGAAAAAGCCGGCAAGAAGAACATCTTCTCCGGTCGCATCCTGGAAATCGAAGGTCTGCCTAACCTGAAGATCGAACAGGCTTTCGAGCTGTCCGACGCGTCGGCTGAGCGTTCCGCCGCTGCATGTACCGTTCGTCTGAACAAAGAGCCCATCATCGAATACCTGAACAGCAACATCACGCTGCTCAAGTGGATGATTGCCAATGGCTACGAGGACGAGCGCACTATCTCGCGTCGTATCAAGAACATGGAAGCCTGGCTGGCCAACCCTGAGCTGCTGGAACCCGATGCAGACGCTGAGTACGCGGCTGTTATCGACATCGACCTGGCTGAAATCCACGAACCTATCGTCGCTTGCCCCAACGACCCTGACGACGTGAAAACCATGTCCGACGTGTCCGGCACCGTGATCGACGAAGTGTTTATCGGTAGCTGCATGACCAACATCGGTCACTTCCGTGCTGCCTCCAAGCTGCTGGAAGGCAAGCGCGACATTCCAACCCGTCTGTGGGTCGCTCCTCCGACCAAGATGGACCAGCAACAGTTGAGCGAAGAAGGCCACTACGGCGTTCTGGGCGTGGCTGGTGCTCGTATGGAAATGCCCGGTTGCTCGCTGTGCATGGGTAACCAGGCACAGGTTCGCGAAGGCGCCACCGTCATGTCCACCAGTACCCGTAACTTCCCCAACCGTCTGGGCAAGAACACCAATGTGTTCCTGGGTTCGGCTGAACTGGCCGCCATCTGCTCGCGTCTGGGTCGCATCCCGACCCGCGAAGAGTACCTGGCCGACATGGGTGTCCTGCAAGCCAATAGCGAAGACATCTATCGCTACATGAACTTCGACCAGATCGAAGAGTTCAAGGAAATTGCTGACTCCGTAGGTCTGTAAGCCCTAGCGCTTGCAAAAAACGCCTTCGCCGCTTCATGCGGCGAAGGCGTTTTTCTTTGCCCCTTTGAAATGATCCCCCTGTCAAGACACAGACAAAAAAGCCTGGGTATCAAGCGTCAGCCGACGTTGGCCGTGCACATATGCACGATTGGCTGCCCACGGGTATACCCCTATTATCATTGTGGTTACTCCTTATGTACGTCTGGCGTTTGAATCGCCTATAAAGCTGAAAGCAAACTGAAGAAAAGCTGAAAAACAGTATCGGATTGCTGCAGTTTGCTCTCGAACGCTTACAGCCACTTCGGAGACACACCTCATGAGAAACAGGATCAAAAAAAGCACCGCGCCACACGAACACACTGGCGCATCTCGGCGCAAGTTCCTGGGCGGTGCGGCAGTCGGCACCGCGGCTGCAGCAACGATGGGCTTTCCTGCCATCGCTCGCGCGCAGGGTCCCATCAACTTCCGCTTTCAAAGCACTTGGCCCACCGTCGACATCTTCCACGAATTCGCCCTCGATTTTGCCAAGAAAATCAATGATATGACCGGTGGAGACCTGAAAATCGAAGTCTTGCCCGCCGGGGCAGTGGTACCGGCCTTTGGCCTGCTGGATGCCGTCTCCAAGGGAACGCTGGACGGCGGCCACGGCGTACTGGGTTACAACTACGGCAAGCAAAATGCCCTGGCTTTATTTTCGTCTGGTCCGGCCTTCGGCATGGACGCCAATATGGTGCTGGCATGGCACAAATACGGTGGCGGCAAGGAGTTGCTGGCCAAGCTGTACGATGCCATCGGTGGCAATGTCGTCTCGTTCCTGACCGGCCCGATGCCCACACAACCGTTCGGCTGGTTCAAAAAACCCATCGCCAAGACCGAAGACCTCAAGGGCCTGAAATTCCGTACCAATGGCCTGGCTATCGACCTGTTCACCGAAATGGGGGCTGCCGTCAACGCGCTGCCAGGCGGTGAAATTGTCCCCGCCCTGGACCGCGGCCTGCTCGATGGTGCCGAGTTCAACAATGCCGCATCAGACCGCGCCCTGGGTTTTCCGGACGTGTCCAAGGTCTGCATGCTGCAAAGCTTTCACCAGGCCTCCGAAACCTTCGAGATCATGTTCAACAAGGACAAGTACAACGCCTTGCCGACACAACTGAAAGCCATTGTCGACAACGCGGTCGAGGCCTCATCGGCCGACATGTCCTGGAAGGCGGTTGACCGTTACTCGCAAGACTACCAGCGCCTGCAAAAGGAAGACGGCGTCAAATTTTACAAAACGCCCGACGCCATCTTGCAGCAACAACTGGTTGTTTGGGACCAGATCATCGCCAAAAAGGCGGAGACCAACCCCCTCTTCAAGGAAATCGACGCGTCGCAACGCGCATTCGCGGCACGTGCCATGGCGTGGGACATGGACACCAACAATAACCGTCGTATGGCCTACAACCACTACTTCGGCCGCAAGGCCCCCCAAGCCTAAAGCTAGCTCCTATCGGCAATCGTACCGCGTCATCCCGTCTACTCGGATGTGGATGACGTCTCCTCCCTGACTCCAGGCCGGCCGCGCCCAAAGCCGCAGTCGACACACATCAGACCCTTTCCGCGCCAGCAAGGTGACCCGACCATGCAGAAAATCCTGGCCTTTATCGACCGGTTCAATACGTGGATAGGCCAGTTGTTCGGCTGGCTAATCCTGGCATTGACCCTGTTCGTTTCCTTCGAGGTTTTCTCTCGATACGTTTTATCCAACCCGCACGCCTGGGCCTTTGACATGATGAACATGCTGTATGGCAGCCTGTTTATGATGGCCGGTGCCTATACGCTCTCCAAGAACGGCCATGTCCGTGGGGATGTGCTGTACGGTTTTTTCCCGCCCCGCCTGCAGGCGGGCCTGGACTTGGTCCTGTACATCCTGTTTTTTATTCCCGGTGTGGTCGCCATGTTCTGGGCCGGCTACTACTTCGCTGCCGAGTCGTGGGCCATCATGGAGCACTCGAACATTACGGCCAACGGACCGCCCATCTACCCGTTCA
This sequence comes from Alcaligenes sp. MMA, assembly GCF_020907215.1. NCBI lineage: Bacteria > Pseudomonadati > Pseudomonadota > Betaproteobacteria > Burkholderiales > Alcaligenaceae > Alcaligenes > Alcaligenes sp. MMA. The sequence continues at coordinate 768,447 of NZ_JAJJPP010000002.1, read as the reverse complement.
AAGCCATCATCCCGCTGGCAGGCTTGTGCCTTCTACTGCAAAGCTTTGTGGAAATGGTGTACTGCGTACGCTGTCTGCGGGACGGGAAATGGCCTTCGCGCGACAAGGACGTTGAAGAAGTCGATGTGGACAAGCTCATGGACATGGTGGACGTCAACAGCGACGATATTAAAAAACTGGATGCCTTTGTCAAAGTCGGCGGCAAAAAAGGGAGTCCGACATGAGAAAAGAAATCTGGTTCGGGCTTACCATCCTGATCGGCATTGTTCTGAGCATTGCCGTGTTCATGCCGGCACCTGCGGACATGACCAATGGTCATTTGGGCCTGCTCATGCTGGCCCTGATTGTCGTCACCATCATGCTGGGCTTTCCCACAGCCTTTACGCTGATGGGGATGGGAGTGATCTTTACCTGGCTTGCGTACCGCAACATGGGCACACAGCAAGCTATCCAGCAGACCCTGGACCTAATGGTTCTGCGCACCTACGCCGTCATGACCAACGATGTCCTGATTGCGGTGCCCCTGTTCATCTTCATGGGCTATCTGGTTGAACGCGCAAATCTGATCCAGAGCCTGTTCCAGGGCATGCACCTGGCCATGGCACGAATCCCTGGTTCGCTGGCGGTGGCCACTATTGCCACCTGCGCCATCTTTGCCACAGCCACTGGCATTGTAGGTGCGGTGGTGACTCTGATGGGGTTGCTGGCCATGCCCGCGATGCTGCGGGCGGGCTACAGCGTACAACTGACAGCCGGCTCCATTACTGCGGGAGGCTGCCTGGGTATTTTGCTGCCCCCCTCCGTGCTGCTAATCCTGTATGGCGCTGTCGCCGGTGTCTCGGTCGTGAAACTGTATGCTGGGGCCTTCTTCCCAGGCCTCTTGCTGGCCGTAATGTACGTGCTGTACGTGATCATCCTGGCCAAGCTCAAGCCCAGCGTCGCGCCCCCTCTTTCGGCGGAAGACCGCATTGTGCCACTGCCCGCCTTCGCGCAAACCATCAAAGAAACCATCACGGACCGTGCTGTGCCCGGCCTGATCAGCGCCATGAAGGGGCCTCGCAATGTCGATATACCCATGAAGCTGCTGTTAAAAAATCTGGCAGTCGCCCTGCTGCCCGCTGCAATCTTCCTCGCTGTCATGGGCTTTAGCTATCAATCGGTCACCGCGCCCAAGACCGCCGAGCACTACGAGCTGCAGGAAATGGGCGGCGGTTTCAGTAGTTTCGACAATGACTACAGTGGCGGCGGGCTGGCAGAACCTCCGGGGGCTGGCGGTCTGTCCGAACCCGAAGGTAGTGAGCCACTCGTTTCGCTGGGTACAAACGAGCTGGGTACAGAGGCTCCCGCCCCGCAGGCAGCAGCCACCGAAGAAGCCAGGACAGCAGAGCGCCAGGCTGCGCCGATGACCTTCTGGATCTTTCTGATCGTGGGCAGTCTGGCCTTGCTGTTCTACTACGCCATGCTGAATTTCGCTCGGCTGGAAATTTTCAAGATGCTGCTCAGCTCTTTCTTTCCGCTGACCATGCTGATTCTTGCCGTGCTGGGCAGTATCATCGTCGGCCTTTGTACCCCCACCGAGGCGGCGGCCTTGGGTGCCTTGGGCGGCATCCTGCTGGCCTTCGCCTATCGCCGCTTGAACTTTTCCATGGTGCGCGAATCGGTGTACCTCAGCGCCAAGACCAGTGCCATGGTCTGCTGGCTGTTCGTCGGCTCCAGTATCTTCTCGGCCGCCTTCGCCTTGCTGGGCGGCCAAGAACTGATCAATAACTGGGTGCTGTCGATGGATCTGACGCCCATCCAGTTCATGATCCTGGCTCAAGTTGTTATTTTCCTGCTGGGCTGGCCACTGGAATGGACGGAGATCATCATTATCTTCATGCCCATTTTCCTGCCGCTGCTGGCGCACTACCAGATCGATCCGCTGTTCTTCGGTCTGCTGGTCGCACTGAACCTGCAGACGGCATTTCTGTCGCCGCCGGTTGCCATGTCGGCCTTCTACCTGAAAGGCGTCTCGCCACCCCATGTCACCCTGAACCAGATTTTCCTGGGCATGCTGCCCTTCATGGGGATCCAGATCCTGGCGATTATCGTCCTGTACCTGTTCCCTGACATCGGCCTCTGGCTGCCCAGGGTACTGTACTGATCTCAGCCAAGTCGCATCACAACAGAAGCCGCCGCATTTCCGGATGCGGCGGTTTTTTGCCTCACGCTCCTTTCTAGGGAGCTTCCCTCATTCACACACCCCGGTCGTAGCAAAGGGTAAACTAAGCTGTCCCTCTACCGGTTTTGTATGTCCATGTCGCAACTCAACTCCAAACTGCTCGCCCAACAACCCAAAGAAATCCAGCGGCTGCTCAATTACACGGACGCGCTGGTTCGTTCTGGCTCGCAGATCGAAGACCGCTACTGGCAAGGGCTGACCGCCAAATTGCTGGACAAGCTCTATAGCGGACGACGTAATACGGCTGTTGAACAGACGCTGGAACTGCTGGGCAGCCAACAGCAAAGTCAGCATTACGAAATTTTAATGGAACTGGCCGAGTCCCACGCCGAATGTCAGCAAATCGAGCATGAAGGTGTGTTGTACGACGCCTTGCTGTTTTCAGCTCCGCTGACCGCCTGGACACGCTATCAATTACCCCAAGGCGAACTCAAGCCCCAACAGCACAAGGAACTGGAAGAGTCCTTACGCGCCACCGTTCTGGCCGAAGGCACGATGTGCGCCCTGCTGCCCAATCTGGTCAATTACGACGAGATGCCGCAAACCTATCAGCAAGCCTACGCGTGGACGCGCAGCCTGACCGCGCAAGCCTTGGGCCGCAGCCAAGACCCTGCCCCTGTAAACAAGCCAGAAGAAGCCAGCAGCCTGCTGGCCGACGCCCGCTTTCTGATTGGCGTAGTCATGGCTCCGGTAGGCCAAGCCCTGTTTCGCTGGCAGCAATCCAGCGACAATCTGCAAGCTGAGCACCTGCGTTGCGTCGAACAATGGGTAGCGCGTTATTCCGCCATCGTCACGCCTTTGTTTACCGGCTGCCAACTGCAGTTTCTGGCTCCTAACGCGTATTACATGAACAACCGCGAGTCGGACCGTGAGATTCGCCCACTGGCTCTGAAGGCTGGCATCACCTGGCTGCAAACGGCGGTCAAGCTCTCGCCCGACCAACTGCGTGCCGTCATCGTCGCCTGCGGTGAAGAGCAGATTGAAGAGTACCGCGTGGGCTTTAGCACCATTTCCTCGCCTACCGTCATTTATGGTTGTATCTGGCCTGTATTAAGTCAGGAAGAGGCCGAGTCCTCTTTCCACAGCGATGACCATGTCGACATCCCGGACGTCATTGCTGCCCTGCTCAGTACCCTGGGCCTGGTCCAGATTCAGCGCCTGCCGGGCCTACACTCCACCGAGACCTGCGACGATTGCAACGCGCCTTTCTTTCCGGACATTAACGGCGAGATGCAGCACCCGGAACTGCCGGACGAAATCGATCTGGACCCCGTACAACTGCACTAAATTGAACACCGCTACTGTTTCCCAGCCTGTATCCATAGACCTGTTTTGCCGTGTTATCGACAATCTGGGGGATATAGGCGTGTGCTGGCGGCTGGCCCGTCAGTTGGCTGCCAGACCCGAGGTCGCCCAGCTACGCCTGTGGGTGGATGATCTGCACAGCTTTAGCCGCATCCAGTCCGAAATCCAAAGCAGCCTGCAAAGCCAGCGTCTACAAGGTGTAGATATCGAACATTGGCACGACGCGCGCCAAGACTACCCCGCGCCACACCCCTTCGTCATCGAGGCCTTTGCCTGCGAACCGCCCGAGACCATGACTCGGCAACTGAAGGCCGACAGCCATGTGTGGATCAATCTGGATTACCTAAGCGCCGAGCCCTGGGTACAGGGCTGCCACGGCCTGCCCTCCCCGCAAGCAGGTGGGGCGAACAAATATTTCTTCTTTCCCGGCTTTGTCCCGCAAACAGGGGGCCTGCTGCGTGAAAGCGATCTGCTGGCCCGCCGTGACACCTTCTTGAAGGACGATACGGCCTATCAGGCCATGCTGAACCGTCTGGGCGTATCGCAGAAACACGTCCAAGCCCTGCTCCAGGGCGAGATGCAGCAAATGTTCTTGTTCTGCTATCCCGATGCACCCGTGCTGGCTCTGCCCGAAGTGCTGTCCTCGCTACAGCAGAAAACCCTGCTGCTGGTGCCCGAGTCCGTTGCCCAGCACCTCCCGGAATTAGCCAAAGGCCACCTGCTGACCCAACGCATCCCCGCTGTGAATCAGGCCGACTTTGATGCCTTGCTCTGGCGCAGTGCGCTCAATATCGTGCGCGGCGAGGACTCTCTGGTGCGTGCCATCTGGGCCGGGCAACCCATGCTGTGGCAGCCCTACGTACAGGAAGAACAGGCCCATCTGGACAAGCTGCAAGCCTGGCTGGATACCGGCAATCTACCCGAGCCGGTTCAAGCCCTGCATCTGGCCTGGAGCAGTGCGGATCAGGCCGGTGCTGCCGCCGCCTTGCGCCGCAGTCTGGAACCGCAGGTGTTGCGTCTATGGCAACAAGAAGCCCGTGCATATAGTACAAAACTGGCTGAACAAGCCGATTTGGCCAGCAGTTTGCTGAGTTTTTACACCCAAGTCGCCCGAAAACGCTAAAATAACAGATTACTTCTTAAAAGCTCCCTGACACTGCGTTTGGCGGAGCCTGTCCCATTCGGAGTTTTTTTAATGAAAACCGCACAAGAACTGCGCGTTGGTAACGTCGCGATGGTCAATGGCGACCCTCTGGTCGTTCAGAAAACGGAATACAACAAATCCGGTCGCAACTCCGCCGTTGTCAAACTGAAGTTCAAGAACCTGCTGACCGGCTCGAACAGCGAAGCCGTGCACAAAGCTGACGAAAAATTTGAAGTTGTCCAGCTTGAAAAGCGCGAATGCACTTACTCCTACTTCGCTGACCCCATGTATGTTTTCATGGACGAAGAGTACAACCAGTACGAAATCGAAGCCGAAAGCATGGGCGACGCTCTGGACTACCTGGAAGAAAACATGTCCGTTGAGGCCGTTTTCTACGAAGGTCGTGCCATCTCGGTTGAACTGCCCACCATCATCGTGCGCGAAATCACCTACACCGAACCTGCTGTGAAAGGCGATACCTCCGGTAAAGTGTTAAAGCCTGCCAAGATCAACACAGGTACCGAAATCAGCGTGCCTCTGTTCTGCAACATCGGCGACAAGATCGAAATCGACACCCGCACTGGCGAATACCGCAGCCGCGTGATGTAAGAAAGACGTCGTGCCGCCCAGTGCGGTACGCGCAAAAAAGGGGCTGTTTTTACAGCCCCTTTTTCCTGCGTGTCAGATTCACCGAGTGGCCTTCTGGGCAGGGCAACGGCAGACTTGATACCACTAACTTTAACGAACACAGTATTCAGTCCGCCAGCTCTTACCTCGCCCCAAACGCCTCTTCAAAAATACCCACAATCGTCTTCTTATCCGTCTGAATCGGATTAGTCGCTCCACACACATCCTTGAGTGCGTTCTCAGCCAGAACTGAGAAATCTTCCCGCTTCACTCCCAGCTCTTCCAGCGACTTCGGAATCCCCACAATATCGGCCAGCTTTTTAATTGCTGCAATCACATCCAGACCTTTGAGGTCAGGATTGTTGTCCGACAATATCTTACCCAGTTCGTCCAAACGCCCTTTTACCGCTTGCATATTGAAAGCCTGCACATGCGGCAGCAGCAGGGCATTGCAAACACCATGCGGCAGGTCGTAGAAACCACCTAACTGGTGAGCCATGGCATGCACATAGCCCAGCGACGCATTATTGAATGCCATCCCTCCCAAAAACTGGGCATACGCCATCTGTTCACGGGCTTTTTTGTTATGTGGCTCACGCACCGCGATAGGCAAGTATTTAGCAACCAGCTCGACAACTTTCACCGCACAGGCGTCGGTAATGGGAGTGGCAATGGTCGATACATAGGCTTCGACTGCGTGAGTCAGGGCATCCATGCCGGTGGCAGCGGTTAGCGAGGCGGGCATGCCTTCCATCAGTTCTGAGTCATTCACTGACAAGAACGGAGTAATGTGACGGTCGATGATCGCCATCTTCACGTGGCGGGTTTCGTCGGTAATGATGGTAAAGCGTGTCATCTCTGACGCTGTGCCAGCGGTGGTATTGATGGCTAGCAGCGGCAGTTGCGGCTTGGCGGATTTATCGACCCCTTCATAGTCGGCAATCTTGCCACCGTTACTGGCAACCAGGGCCACACCTTTGGCACAGTCGTGGGAGGAGCCGCCGCCCAGGGAGACAATCATATCTGCACCGTGTGCTTTCAGCGCTTCCAAGCCTGCATTGACGTTACCTACGGTGGGATTGGGCTGTACCTGATCAAAAATCGCTGTATCGATACCCTGCGCAATCAGCTTGTCTGCCACCAGTTTAGCCATACCTAATTTGGCCAGATCAGAGTCTGTGATGATCAAGGCCTTTTTGAAGCCCATCCTCCCAACAATCGGCATAGCCTGATCCAAGGCGCCGGGGCCCAGAACATTGTGTGGGGTCATGAAAAACTCAGAGACAGTCATTGTGCGTACTCCTAATTAACGATAGAAGAAGCTCCTTGCCGCTTCAAGGCAATACGCATTGAAAGCGCGCAAGGAAGGGATCCCCCCATATTGCATGGGGGGAGGTCTAACAGCACTACGAATAGATCAAGAGATCAGAAAAAGCCCAGGGCGTTCGGGCTGTAGCTGACCAGCAGGCACTTGGTTTGCTGGTAGTTATTGAGAGCCATCTTGTGAGTTTCGCGGCCGATGCCGGATTGCTTGTAGCCACCGAAAGCAGCGTGAGCAGGATACAGGTGATAGCAGTTGGTCCAGACTCGACCTGCCTCAACACCACGGCCTACGCGGTAGGCACGCGAGCCGTCGCGGCTCCAGACGCCAGCACCCAGGCCGAACTCGGTATCGTTGGCAATGGCGATGGCTTCTTCTTCGTCCTTGAAGGTGGTCACTGCGGCCACGGGTCCGAAGATTTCTTCCTGGAAGGTACGCATGCTATTTTTACCCAGCAGCATCGTGGGGCTGATGTAATAGCCATTGTCCAGGCCCTGGCCCAGACGATTACGCTCACCACCGGTCAGGGCTTGTGCGCCCTCCTCACGACCGATATTGATGTAACCCAAAATACGCTCCATCTGCTTCTCGGAAACCTGTGCACCCACCATCGTCCCGGCATTGAGTGGATTGCCAGTCTGAATACGTTTGACTCGCTCAACGGCGCGTTCAATAAAGCGTTCGTAGATGGACTCCTGAATCAGAATGCGCGATGGGCATGTGCAGATCTCGCCTTGATTCAAGGCGAACATGCTCAAGCCTTCCAGAGCTTTATCCAGGAAAGCATCATCAGCCTGCATCACGTCTTCAAAGAAGATGTTGGGGCTCTTGCCGCCCAGCTCCACAGTCGCGGGGATCAGGCGATCAGCGGCGGCGTGCAGGATTTCTCGGCCTACAGGTGTGGAGCCGGTGAAGGCGATTTTGGCGATACGCTTGGAGTTGGCCAAGGCATGGCCGGCTTCTTTCCCGTAGCCGGTGACAACGTTCAGCACACCAGCCGGTAGCAGGTCACCAATGATTTCCATCAGCAGCAGGATGGAAGCGGGGGTTTGCTCGGCGGGTTTCAGGACAATGGGGCAACCGGCAGCCAGGGCCGGTGCCAATTTCCAGGCAGCCATCAACAGCGGAAAGTTCCAGGGGATGATCTGACCGACGACGCCGATAGGCTCGTGAAAGTGGTAAGCAACCGTGGTGCCATCGATATCCGAGAGACTGCCTTCCTGAGCACGCAGGCAACCGGCAAAGTAGCGGAAATGGTCGACCGCCAAAGGCAAGTCAGCCGCGCGGGTTTCACGGATAGGTTTACCGTTGTCGATGGTTTCTGCCACCGCCAGACGTTCCAGGTTTTGTTCAATACGGTCGGCAATGCGCAGCAAAACAGCGGAGCGCTCGGCAGGCGCAGTATTGGCCCACTGGTGTCGTACCTTGTGCGCGGCATCCAGCGCCAGGTCGATATCGGCGGCACCCGAGCGGGCGACCTGGCAAAACACCTGCCCGGTAACGGGGGAGACGTTATCGAAATACTCACCCTCGACCGGCGGCACCCAACGTCCACCAATGTAGTTGTCGTAACGGGACTTGAAGGGAAATTCCAGATCCAGGCCCATGGATTTGAGATCGGACAGATTCATGATGTCTCCTTATTGATTTAGTTCGGTGTCACCAGACGTACACCGCAGGGAAAGGTTAGGGGTGCCTTTATCCTGATTTAACTAAAGCAAATAACGTGCCAAACTAGCTAGCGATTGTCCCGACTCGATCCTAAGCCCGCCCGCCTCCATAATGGAACAACCTCCAGTCGCAGGCTGCGACAGCGACTGTCGCAAAAAGTGAGCACTGTCGCAGGATGCGACACCCCTCCCGGAGCACATTCATGACTTCTCTACACGCGTTTTGCCCGCAAACCAACGAAACCATGTGGCGTCAATCCTGGGAGCGCTGCCAAACGATGGAGTCGGACTTAAGTGCAGAGCCCAGAGACATGAGCCAAGGTGCGCTGCGACAGTTGCTGGAACAGCAGCATCACTTATTGCATCACTCTTCGGCAGCCGTACAGGATTTGGCCGCGCTGGTGCATCCGCATCGCAGTCTGGTTTTATTGTGCGACGCCCAAGGCACGGTGTTACAACAAGCGGGCGATCCGCATTTTCTGCAACGGGCCGAGCAGGTTGCCTTGCGTGCGGGTGTAAGCTGGGCCGAGAACCATCGCGGCACCAATGCCATAGGCACCGCCCTGTTCTGCGCACAGCCCATCAAGATTCACGGCAGTCAGCACTATTTGCCTGACAACCGGATTCTAAGCTGCCACGCCGCCCCCATTTATGACCCTTATGGTCAGATTATTGGGGTGCTGGATATTTCCGGGCCTTCAGAGCTGGAGCATCACTACGCCCTGGATTTGGCGCAGTTGTACGCCCGCCAGATCAGCCGCCAAATGCTGGAGTCGCTGTGCACGCCATCCCGCCGCCTGCTGCATCTACATACCGACCCTGGCCTGCTCAATAGCGCTTTCAGTGGTCGACTGGTTCTGGAAGACGACATGATTGTGGCCGCCGATGAGCTGGCCGCCCGCATGTTGCGCCAGGACTGGCAGGAGCTGCCCGGCCAGGATTTACGTTCGGTACTGGAGCAGGCGAAAAGCACAAGTCAGCCTGTCACGCTACACCTGAGCACGGCAACTAAAGCCCCGGCCCCCGCCCGCGCGGTACACGTTCAAACGGAGACAGCAGACACAACTCAGTTGTCTCCACAGCAGGAAAAGGCGCTGGAACCAGCGTTGCGGGCCATGCAAATGGGCTTGTCCATCTTGCTAAGTGGCCCCAGTGGCTCCGGCAAGGAGCGTATGGCACGTGAACTGCATCGCCGCCGCCAGTCGCAGTCCGGCCCTTTTGTGGCAATTAACTGCGCCGCCCTGCCCGAAACCCTGATTGAAGCCGAGCTGTTTGGCTATGAAGCCGGTGCATTTACCGGTGCGCGTCGTCAGGGTTATGCCGGCAAATTGCGTCAAGCACACGGCGGTGTGCTGTTTCTGGATGAAATTGGTGATATGCCGGTCACTTTGCAAAGCCGTCTGCTGCGGGTTCTGCAAGAACGCGAAGTTCAGGCACTGGGTTCGGAGCGCACACACCGTCTAGACTTCCAGTTGATCAGTGCCAGCCATCAGCCGCTGGAAAAACTGGTACGTGATGGCCGCTTCCGTGCTGACTTGTACTTCCGGCTGCAAGACTATGTCTGCACAGTCCCCAGTCTTAGAGAGCGCAACGATCTGGGCGATTATATTTCCAGAGAGCTGGCCGTTCTGGCACAAGGCCAGATGGCACCCCAGCTCCATCCCGACGCCTTGCAAACACTGCAGAACTACGACTGGCCGGGTAATTATCGCCAGCTGCGATCGGTACTGCTGCAAATCATTGTGCAAGATTCTCCTGGGCGTCTGTGGTTGGCTCAGGATCTGCCTGCCCTGCCATGTTTACATGTCGAGCATCCGCTGCTGGCTCAAGAGCCAGACGCCCCAGCAGCCCGAAATATCACGAAAACAAGCCCCCCTGCCGTCCCCAAGCCACAAACCCTGAAGGAACAGGAATACGCCGCTGTGCAGCAGGCTTTGGAACAACATCAGGGAAATATTTCACAAGCGGCGCGCGCCTTGGGGCTGCATCGCAGCACCTTGCATCGCAGACTGAAAGAAATGTCGCCGCTCATTACTGCAAGCGGTCATCATCCAGAAAGTCAGGAATCGGCATGGCAATAATGCCGTCGTCGGCCAGTTCCTGATACTCCTGCGCCGTGGCCTGACCGCGGATGGCACGCGGTTCAATATCGCCTTCGTGCATACGGCGTGCTTCCTGGGCAAACTGGGTGCCCACATTATCCGACTTGCGTATCACCGAGCGTAGCTCCTGCAAGAGCTGGCCTTGAATCACCCGCATTTGCTCTTCGGTGGGCATGGTTGAGGGCAAAGGCGGCGGAACGGGAGCAGAGTCAGAAGCGGTGCTGCTTTCTTGCGCACCCACATTGATACGTGGAGCCGACAGTTTGCGTTTGACCTCATGGCTGTTGCAGACGGGGCAACACAACAGCCCACGACTGATCTGCTCATCGTAACTTTCGCGTGAGCTAAACCAACCCTCGAACACATGGCCGTGTTCACACTCAAGATCAAAAACCTTCAAGCTCATAATGTGTATATCAATGGGCGAATAAACCGCCATATTGTGACATGGAAGTGGCGAACCAATTATGGCAAGTACGGCATGCGCGGCTTAACGGGGCACAGCGGCCAGCAGACGCTGCGTCAACTCTTCCTGTGGATGGAACAGAACCTGCTGCGCACTGCCCTGCTCTACGATACACCCCTTGGCCATAATAGCAATTCGATCGGCTAGATACTCCACAACCCCGAAATTATGGGTAATGAACAAATAAGCTAACCCCAGCTCCATTTGCAATTCACGCATCAAATCCAGAATCTGCGCCTGCACGGACACGTCCAGGGCCGAGGTCGGTTCATCGCAAATCAGAACGGCAGGTTCAACCGCCAAGGCGCGCGCAATCGCAATGCGCTGGCGTTGTCCACCTGAGAACTCATGCGCGTAACGATCCAGGGCGTTCTTGGGTAGACCGACTTGCTCCACCAACGTTTCAATTCGTTTGCGACGCGCCTTGGCATCCAGCTCGGGGCGCAAGGCAGTCAGGCCTTCCAAGAGAATATCGCCCACCATCATGCGCGGGTCCAACGATCCATATGGGTCCTGAAAAATGATCTGCAGACGTGAGCGCAATTGCCGCAAGGCCTTGCCTTTTACTTGCAGAATATTCTGCCCCTGCATGTGCACCTGACCACTGATCTGCGCCTGGTGATCCAGCAAACGCATCAAGGTACGTGCAACCGTGCTTTTACCGCAACCCGATTCACCAACCAAAGCCAGGGTTTCGCCCTTGTGCAGTTGCAGACTCAAGTCTTTGACCACGGGGATTACGGGCAAGCGTCGCCACCAGGAACCGGCCTGTTTGTAGGACACAGACAGGTTCTGAATATCCAGAACCAGCTCTTTGCCGCTACTGCGCGGCGCTACGGCTTCAATAGGCGCAATGGCGCGGGACAAGGGCTGCCCACGTTTTTCAAAAGTGGGAATGGCATCGAGCAATTCACGAGCATACGGATGGCTGGGACGCAGAAAGAACTGGCTGGCCAACCCGGCTTCCACAATTTGCCCGTGCCGCATCAAGGCCACATAGTCGGCGTATTGCTTCACCAGCAGCAAGTCGTGCGTAATCAGCAAAATAGCCAGGCCCATCTCTTTCTGTATATCGGCCAGCAACTGCAAAATCTGTGCCTGAACCGTCACATCCAGCGCAGTAGTTGGCTCATCGGCCACCAGCAAATCGGGCTCTGCCGCCAAGGCAATCGCAATCATGATGCGTTGCTTCTGGCCACCGGAAAACTGGAACGGAAAATCATCGTAGCGCTGGGCAGCACCGGGGATGCCGACACGCTCCAGCCATTGGATAGCCCTTGCCCTTTCCTGCCCCGCAGGAGCTACAGCATGACGACGAATCACCTCGCTGATCTGCCGGCCAATGGACATGACCGGATTCAGGCTGGTGGACGGCTCCTGAAAAATCACACTGATGCGTTTGCCGCGCACATCCTGCATGTGTTGCTCAGGCAAAGGCGGCAACTCCAGTCCATCCAAGGCAATGTGACCGGACTGCATCCAGGCAGCTTCCGGCAAGAGACGCAGGATCGCCATCGCTGTCATGCTTTTGCCGCAGCCGGACTCCCCCACCAAGGCAAAGGTTTCACCACGCTGCACAGCCAAAGACAGATTGCGTACCACGCTTTGCACACCGGCATCAGACTGCACGCGCAGTTCCAAGCCCTCGATATTGAGCACGGCAGGCGTTGTAGAGGGCTTCACGGCGCAGTCGTTCTCAAGCTCACTCATACTTTGGCTCCTCCTGGGCGACGGACTCGCAACGTCTTGAATCGGCGGGTACGAGGATCAAAAGCCGTTTGCACCGCATCGGCAAAAATGTTCGCGGACAGAACCAGCCCCAGCATCATCACAAAAGCCCCGGCCAAACCCCACCAGATAATCGGGTCGCGGGACAGTTCGCTGCGGGCGGCATCAATCATGCGTCCAAAGGAAGGCATGCTGGGGTCCACGCCTATGCCCAGATAGGACAGCACCGCCTCGTACAGCACCAGACCGGAGAACTCCAGAATCAGAGTGATCAGCACAATGTGCATCACATTGGGCAGGAGGTGACGAAACATGATGCGCAAATGGCCTACGCCAAAAGCCTGAGCGGCCTGCACATAGTCCAGCTCGCGCAGTTTCAACACCTCGGCACGCAGCAGGCGGCACAGGCCCGCCCAGCCGGTCAGGCCCAGAATCAGACACAACATGAACAAACGCAGGTCGGCACGGGCAGCCACGGTGTCGAAGCTATCGGGATGGGTGTCGATATAAACTTGCATCATCAACACGCAGGCGGCAATCAACAAGACGCCGGGAATGGAGGTCAGCGTGGTGTAAATGTATTGAATGACATCATCGACCCAGCCCCGGAAGTATCCGGCGGCCAAGCCCAGGATAATGGCAGGCGGCAGCATGGCAAAGGTGGTCAAGGTGCCAATCACCAACGCGGTACGCACGCTTTTCAAGGCTTGCCAGATGATGTCGTTACCTGTGCGGTCCGTACCCAGCACGTAGTAATTCGTGCTCAGGCTCAGAACCAGACACAGCAGTATCACCAGTGCGCAAGCGCTGAACCAGACAAGCCGCCAATTCACCAAACCCTGCCCCTGCCACCAATAACGCCATGCCGCCCCCCAGCCTGCTTCCATCGATTGCTTGCGCCCCCAAAGCGTCAACAAGAAAGCCAGCACCACACTGGCCAGCAGCCCCCAAGACAGGCCTTTCAGACTGAGTCGGAGAAGGTCCTGTCGGTGCTCCTGAGGCGTGTCCATCCCAACCCCGGCATTGACCAGGCGCGGGAAGTCGCGCACGGGCTTGCCGTCAATCAACATGCTTTCCTTGGTCAACTGAAAGCGGGCCAAGGGAGCCGAATACGTCTTTTCAACTTTTGTCAGACCCGCCGCTTTCAAAACATCATCCAGTGCCGAACGAGCTACAGGCGCATAACTGGGTGTGCTGGCCTCCTGCCCCGGGGCCGCTGGCAAAAGCGGCCGATAGTGAATGGAGTCCAGCAGACCAAGCAGCAGAAAAAAGACCAGAAAAACAGCGGCACACATGGCCGATGGCGTACGTGCCACACTGGCCCAGGCCGAGCGCAAGGCGGGACGCTTGACGACACGCCAGGTATAGACCGCCATGGCCAGAAACAGTGCCAGCACAAAGGTATCGGTCCAGAGAAAGACGAACTGTGGCATGGCGGGCTCAGCTGAAACGAATGCGGGGGTCGACCAGGGTGTAGGAGATATCGGCCAGAATCAAACCGGCGATATAAAGCATCGATCCTAAAAACACCATGGCACGCACAATGGAAAAGTCCTGGGCATTGATGGCATCAATAGTGAAACTACCCAGACCCGGAATACCAAAAAAAGACTCGGAAATCAGACTACCCATGAACAACAAAGGCAAGGCCGATACGGTGCCCGTCAAAATGGGCAATAGCGCATTGGGCAACACGTGACGGAACAAAACTGTAGATTCGGTCAAGCCCTTGGAGCGCGCCGTACGAACATAGTCACGGCTGGCCTCCTCCAGGAACAGGCTGCGATAAAAACGCGATTCCGCCCCGATGCGTGACAAAATTCCCACCAGTACCGGCAAAACCAAAAAGCGCCAGTTATCCATCCCTTGCACCCAGCCCGAGAACGGCACCCAACGGAGCACCCGCGCAAACAGCCACTGCCCGGCAATGATGTAGAACAGCCCCGAAATGGACATCAGTACTACGCACAGCACGACGGCTGAAAAGTCCAGTCGGGTTCCCCGGAAAAACACCATCAGCAAGGCAAAGCTGATGCACACCCATAAACCCAAAAAGAAGGTGGGCAGGGCCAAGGCCAGACTGGGGCCCATGCGCTGTTTGATCTGATAGGCAATATCCTGCCCTTGATCAGACAAGCCAAAGTCCAGACGCAGCAAGGGAACCGAGCGTTCGTAGAAGATCGTGTCGGTCAACGCTTTGCTGCCCTCGGCTTGAGCGTTATAAAACAGCGGCTTGTTATATCCGCGCTCTGCCTTCCAGTTTTCAATCGCCGTCTGGCTGACGCGCTGCCCGCCAATGGACAAACGGGCCATATCATCGGGCGTATTCACGGCAAAAAACAGCACAAAGGTCAGCAGATTGACCCCGATCAGAATCAGCACGCCATACAGAATGCGCCGCAGCATATAGGAAAACATCAGTCTTTCTCCTTGCGCAAAGCCACACGGCGACGACGCGCCTGAGCCTGCGAGCGCACCACCCACGCCAGAATCAAAGCCAGCAAGCCCAACGGAATAGCAGGCCACCAGACGGGGCGATTCCAAAGGTCAATGCGCTCGACGCGCTGTTCAGGGTCGATACGGTAATACTGGATGCTGTCGCGCACCATCATGGACGGCTTGGCATTGCGTACCCAGCTTTGGTAGGCACCGCCCGCATTGGGGACATAGCCAAACATCCAGGGAGCATCGTGCTGAACCAAATGAATCATCTGCTGCACCACCGCCTGCTTGTCCGGGCCATCATTCAAAAAACGCATTTGCTCGTACAGACGATCAAACTCTGCACTTTGATAATTGGCAGCGTTTTCACCCCCAAAATCTTTCTTGGCTTGAGGGCCGTACAACAAGGTGAAAAAGTTTTCGGCATCCGGGTAGTCGGCTACCCAACCCCACAGGAATATCTGCGCCGCGCCACGCTTCATCTTGTCCTGAAAACGGTTGTAGTCGGTGGCACGTACTTCCAATTGCAGGCCCACTTGGGCTAATTGACGGCGCATCCAGTCCACCGTGGCATCCGAACCCATCCCCATCATGGAGTCGTAATACAGGATCAAGGGCTTACCGGTTCGACTGTCCCGTCCATCGGGATAACCGGCCTGCCGCAACAAATCACGGGCTTCGTCCAGGCTGCGGCGTTTCACCACACCATTGTCCCTGGTGTAGACATAAGGGTTGGCGCCCTGGGGCAAGGGCTGATAACCCGGCACGCCCGGCGGCAAGGGGCCATGCGCGGCTTGCCCTTGGTCATTCATGAAAATGGAGACGTACTGCTCCCAGTCGAACACAATGCTGATAGCCAAACGCAGCTTGCGGTTTTTCTCGAACTGCTCGGGTGTGTCGCCCTGGCCGACCACTGGGTCGTGCCAGTTAAAGCCCATATAAAACAATTGCGCTTCGGGAGCCGTACGCAATTGCAAACCGCGCTCCTGATACAGATTGGCTTTGTCGACGGAATCCTGTGCCGCTACGGTCATGGCCACGCCATACTCGCCCCGCTCCACCTGCGGAATGTCGTAATAACCTTGCAGGAACTTGCCCATCAAAGGTACGCCCTCTTTTTCCAAAGAGAACACCACTTTGTCCAGGAAAGGCATGGGTTTACCACAATCTTCCAGCAAACCGGCTACTTGATCACCCGGCTCGCCCACGCACGGGTAGGGCTCACCCCGGTAATTGGGGTTGCGGCTCAACACATGGCGGCGGTTGGTCAGGGACTCCGTCAGCATGAATGGGCCCGTACCCACCGGCCAACTATCCAGCGTCAGGTTGTGCTGTGCCATGCGTGGCTGGCTATAGAAACGCTCGGCCTCCCAAGCCATAGGAGCAGTAAAAGTCATGGCTAGCCAGTACTTGAACTGCGGATACTTGCCATTGACCTCAATACGCAGCGTGTGCTTGTCCAGGGCGCGCACACCCGGCAAGGTAAAGGGGCGCAAATCCAGCCATTGAGGACGCGGCTCCTGCTTGTCAATACGGGCCAGTTCTTCACTGAATTCCTTGAAGCCCCGGATATGCTCGGCCATCACCCCCAAGGCAGGCGAGGCCAAACGCGGACTGGCCAGACGCTTGAAGGCATAAACGTAATCGTGAGCCGTCAGCTCTCGCGAGCCGGTATGGGCAAAGTCGGCAATGCTAAAGGCGTCACTCAAATCCGGCGCCCGCATGGGGTAGTAACGGAACTCACCCTGCTCATCCAAGGCAAAGGCCGGATGTGGCTGAAAGCGAATGCCTTGCTTGATCGGAATGTCGTAACGGCTGATGGCCACCTGCTCACCCGGCGCATCGGCTGGCAGACGATGACCTTGCGCGTCCAGATACACCGGGTCTACCAGCTCGGCCGCCGTCTTGGGGATCAGGCGATACGGCCGATCCAGATAGTGGTAGCCGTACAGCGGCTCGTAAATCGAATAGGTAAATGGGGTCTCGTCACCGGAATAGGACAAAGCCGGATCCAGGTGATTGGGAGAACGAGTCGTGAATGCGCTGTACAGCGTGTTTTCCGCTGCGCTTTCTTCGTGATAAGGGCTGTTCACGGGCTTGGAGCAGGCTGCCAATCCGACACACAGCAGGGCCAGCCCGACCCACCGCCAAGGGCTTAACATTGCCCTTGCCGCCAGCAGTCATAGCGCCATTTCCATGGCGGCACAGGATTGGGTTCGGACCAGATGCCAACGCGCTCCTCTTGGGCTTCGCGCTCCAGCCCGTCAATGCGCGGGTCACGCAGGAAGCGGCCACGCTTTTCCCGGTTCGCCATTGCCATACCGGCACGCACCAGTTTCTGATTAGCGGTTTCACCATCGGCCAAGGGTACATCGCATACCGCACGACCATGGCGATCGCTCTCATAGCAAGACAGGGTCAATTGCTTGCCGGACACTAAATCCGACAAGAAGCGTCGCGAGGCCACCGCAAAGGGCTGGCCAGGGCGACGGCTGTCTTTCGTGGTTTCAGGGGCATCAATACTGGCCAGGCGCACACGCACCTGCTTGTTATTACTGGGCAGAATTGTCAGCGTATCGCCATCCGCCACCCGCACCACGCGCCCAGTCAACTCGAAGTGTTGAGCCTGAACAGGCAAGGCCCAGACAGCCATCACAGCCGCCATGCCAGCACAAACGGCTGTGCGCCGAGTCAAAGAAGAAAAGCCGGACAGGGAAAACACAGTCATGATGCGGACAACACTCCAGGCGAGTAGCAGAAACTAGGCTAACAAATTATAGATACTGCGCACCGCCTGTCCAGAGCAATGTCCCTAGTAGGCAGGCCCGCGTCAAGACGCTTGCAGGCGGGGCCAGCTGCGGTGCAAATACCAGCAAGCCTGCTCCACGCCCTCCACCCCGAATACGGCAGCGGGCCCTTGTTGTAAACGATGAGTCGTGAACAAGTCTGCGACGGCATCGGGTGCTACTTGGCGCATCAAGCAGGATTGATACAGGGTAAGCAGTTTTTGCGTCCAGACACGGCCGCCAGCCTGGGAGACTGCGCTCAACACCTCCTGCGCCGCCTGCCCCAGTTCCGCATCATCCCCCGTGCGGGCACGCAAGTCCGCCTGCAAGGCCTCCCATACGCCTTCCTGACTCAAGGCGCGCTGCACATCCAGGCACATCACATTGCCTGAGCCTTCCCAAATGGAATTGACGGGAGCCTCGCGCAACAAGCGCGGCATGGGGCCATCCTCGATATAACCGTTGCCGCCCCAGGTTTCCATGGCTTCGGCACACAGGGCGATGGCCCGACGGCATACCCAGAACTTGGCGGCTGGAGCCAGGACACGCAACACGGACTGCGCGACAGGATCGTTGACCCGCTCTTGCAGGTCCACCAGAAACAGGGCCAGATGGGTGGCGGCTTCGCTTTCCAGACTCATATCCAGCAATACCGCCTGCATCATGGGCTGATCGATCAATTGTTTACCAAAGCAGCGTCGATGCTGGCAGTAGTGCAAAGATTGCACCAACGCCTGGCGCATCAGGGCCGCACTGCCCAGCACGCAATCAATACGGGTACGAGCTGCCATTGCTGCCAACAAAGCAATACCACGACCGGCCTGGCCCACACGCCAGGCCAGAGCGCCATCAAAATCAATCTCGGCACTGGCATTGGAACGATTACCCAACTTATCTTTCAGCCTGCGTATATAGCGGCGATTCAAACCGTCTTCGGTATAGCGCGGCATCAGGAAGCAGGAGAACTGCTCGTGCTCACGGGCCAGCACCAGATGTCCGTCCGCTTGTGGCACAGATAAAAACCATTTATGGCCATAAACACGAAAAGCCTGCCCATCGGGGTGCGCTTCGGTGGTGCAACCACGCAGATCAGAGCCGCCCTGCCTTTCTGTCATGCCCATGCCCAGCAGCACACTGCTCTTTTCTACCATCTGTTGGCTGGACGAATCGTACTGATTGATATCCAGCTTGGCCGCCCACTCCTGAAACGGGTCAGACTGCAATAAAGGCGCAGCGGCGCGCGTCATGGTCAAGGGACACAAAGTACCCGCCTCGATCTGACCATGCAGGTAAAAACCCATGGCCCGTAGCAGGTGCTGGCCGGGCTGGGGCTGATGGGGCCAGATATGCAAGCCCTGCTCCATGCCCAGGCTCAGCAAATGATGCCAGGCGGGATGAAAATCCACTTGGTCAATTCGCTGCCCTTGAGCAGACCAACCTCGCCATTGCGGCGGCTGCCGATTGGCCAAGGCTCCTTGCTCACGCCAATAGGCAGAGCCCAGTTTCTGACCATAGTCGGCCAGACTTTGCCGGGCCTCTTGGCAGGCCAATTGAGATTGCCAATGTTGTAGGGCCGGATCCTCGCCAAACAGATCATCATCCATCAAATCCGGCACCTGATTCTGTAACTGCTGTTCCAGAGCCATCTCGCCTCCTTGATTTCGGCCTTGTCGCTCTTTGCTTCAGGCTAGAGCCATTTGGCCTTTTTGAATTTCCAGTACAAAAATCCGCACACGCTGCCCATCAAGCCCAAGGCCAGGGGGTAACCCAGCGTCCACTCCAGTTCCGGCATGTACTTGAAGTTCATGCCATAAATCCCCGCCACGGCAGTTGGCACGGCCAGGATAGCGGCCCAAGCGGCCAGCTTGCGGGTGGTATCGGTTTGCTGCATCTGCCCGATCATCAACCCGCCTTCAAAGGCAAAAGCCAGGGCTTGTCGCTGACTATTAATAAACTCGGCCGTGCGCGCAATACGGTCTGAAACCTCAGCAAAATAGGCCCTGCTTTCCGCATCGACATATTCAAGTTCGATACGCGACAAGCGACGCGTCAATTCGGCCAGCGGCGACACCGCCGTATGGACACGCAGCAAGTCGCGCCGTAAGCGATAAATACGCCGTACATCGTTTTCCTTGAAACCTCGAATCAGGAATTGCTGCTCAATGGCTTCTACGGCTTTTTCGGTTTGCTCCAACGAAGTCTGATACTGGTCCACAATCAAGTCCAGCAGCTCCGAGGCCACAAAGTCGCTGCCCCGCGCCAGCAAAGCGGGCGTACTTTCCAGGCGGGCGCGCAAGGGCAGGTAATTGCTGTTGGAACCACGGCGCACCGTCAGCAACAAACCGTGGGCAATCAAAATCTGTGTCGTACCCAACAGCGGGCGCAAATCCTTCAGGCCCAGCGTCACCGCAACCACAATCAGGCAATTACTGAACTCCAGCAGCTTGGGACGGCGATGAGGAGCAATCAATTCTTCAACAGCATTGTCTGGCAGACCCAGTTGCGCCCCCACCTCGCGCAAGGTGGCCTCACTGGGGTCTTTCAAGCCAATCCAGATAAAACCATCCTGCAAGGGGTCATGCGCAGCAAGGTGATGAATATCCAAAACCTGAGCTGGCTGGCCAGACTGATAGCGATACGCGGCCACCACAACATCTTGTGCCTCTGGTGGGACCGGAGCTATTTCTTGCATGCTGTCTCCTTACAGACAAAGCGCGTTTTTTTGTTCGATAATAGCACTGGCCTGCCTGCGCGCTGCGACGGCAGCGACTTGCAAGGAAAGACATGAAATCACGATCCATCCTGTGCCTGGGCGCACTGATTCTGGCTCTGGGCGTCGGCCTGGGCGCGTTTGGTGCTCACGCCTTGCGTGCCATGGTTGACGCATCGGCCCTGGCGACCTGGCATACCGCCGTGCTGTATCAATTACTACATGGCCTGGGCCTGCTGCTGATTGCCGCGTTAGGCTCGCAGCTAAATACAGTCTGGCAATCCCGCAGCGCCATTCTGATGCTGGCTGGCGTGCTGATTTTTAGCGGCAGCTTGTACATTCTGGTGCTCAGCGGCGTGAAATGGCTGGGGGCTATTACCCCTCTTGGCGGGGTGGCCATGATCCTGGCCTGGCTCTTTCTGGCAATAGCCGCCTGGCGTGGCAAGGACACCTGACCCCAGAGCCTAGGCCTTCGTATAATGGGGCGCATCGTGTGCTTAACAGGAGCGCCCCGTGTCTGATTCCGCTTTTTCTTTACGCGAATTTACCCGCCAACTGCCCAAGGCTGAACTGCACCTTCATATTGAAGGCACGCTGGAACCGGACTTGATTTTCAAGCTGGCCCAGCGCAATCACATTACGCTGCCCTATCCCGATCAGGCCAGCCTGCAAGCCGCCTATCAGTTCACCGATCTACAGTCCTTTCTGGACCTGTATTACGCAGGGGCCGGCGTCCTGATCACCGAGCAGGATTTCTTTGACATGACTTGGGCCTACTTTCTACGCGCCCAGGCCGATGGCATTGTCCATACGGAAATCATGTTTGACCCGCAAACACACACCGCACGCGGGATTGCCATGGAAACCGTGTTTGCCGGAATTGCCCGCGCCGCCCGCCAGGCCAAGTCCGAGCTGGGTATCAGTAGCTATCTGATCTTGAGTTTCCTGCGTCACTTGAGCCAAGCCGATGCTTTTGCCACGTTGGACGCCGCCCTGCCCTTACGTAATCAGTATTCCGACCTATGGATTGCGATTGGCCTGGACTCCTCGGAAAAAGGCAACCCGCCCGCCAAATTCGAGAAGGTCTATGCCCGTTGCCGAGAGCTGGGTTTCCGGCTGGTCGCCCATGCCGGTGAAGAAGGCCCGGCCAGCTATGTCCGCGATGCCCTGCAACTGCTGAACGTGGAACGCATCGATCATGGCGTCCGCAGCCAGGACGACCTGGCCCTGATGCAATACTTGGCCGACCACGCCATTTCCTTGACAGTCTGTCCCCTGTCCAACATCAAGCTCAAGGTTTTTGACAGCCTGCACCAGCACAACTTGAAGCACTTGCTGGATCGCGGCCTGAATGTCTGCGTGAACTCGGACGACCCGGCCTATTTTGGCGGCTACCTACTGGACAACTATATGCAAAGCGCCCAGGCCCTGAATCTGCAGCAGGCTGATTTGCGTACCCTGGCAGCCAATAGCCTGCGCTCCTCCTTTTTACCCAAGGAGCAAAAACAGACCTGGTTAAACAAGCTGGAGCAGATTCCCGGCAATGACTAAGTCCGCGCTGCATCTGCCAAGAGCCTTCTTTGCCCGCGATCCACGTTACGTCGCCCTGGAATTGCTGGGCAAAACCCTGGTTTTGAATGACGAACGCGGCAGGCGCTGTGCCACCATTGTGGAAACCGAGGCTTATTTGGGCCCTCAAGATCAGGCTGCCCACAGCCGGCGCGGCATTACCGAGCGCACACGGCTGATGTTTGGCCCGGCTGGCTATGCCTACGTGTATTTGATTTATGGCCTGCACCACTGCATGAATATCGTCAGTGGCATGCCGGGCGACGGCACAGCCGTCTTGCTGCGGGCAGCGCAATGGACCTGGCCCCAGGATGGCCCCTCCCTGTCTGGCCCGGGGCGTCTGTGCAAAGGACTGGGTATCGACAAGGCCTATAACGGTGCCGATGCGTGCGCCCCTACCTTGCATCTACTGGACGCTCCTGCTCTGCCGCCAGAGCAAATCCTGATCGGCCCACGTATTGGCGTGGACTATGCAGGAACCTGGGCCAAGGCCCCCCTGCGCTACTCGATTGCCCGGCATCCGCAGGTATCGGTCAAGCCGGGCAAAACCACCACAAAACGCAGTGTCAAAGGCCTTAAACGCCCCGCGTAGAACAGGTATTATTAATCCTTCACGCTGAATGCGTATCAGCTGCTTTTAAGGATTTCTCATGCGACTCTCCGTACTACTTAGCGTCCTTCCCGCCGTTTTGCTGGCAGCTTGCACGGCCACGGGTAATAGCGCACAAACAAGCTCGACCTCTTCGTTCAGCGACGCCCCTGTTGGCCTGTGCAATGCGGACGCCTTGAGCCCTGCTGGCCAGACCGCCAGCCAAAGCCAGGTCGAGCGCCTTGTTAAACAAGCCGGTGCTGCGAAAGCTCGCGTACTGGCCCCAGACCGCATGTACACCACCGACTACGACCCAAGCCGCCTGAACATCCGCGTAGACGAACAAAACAACATTATTTCTGTTTACTGCGGCTGATCCCCAATGACTCACGACCAAAGCCAACATTTGCTGGACACGCTGTTCGCCCCCTGGGTGCAAGCCCTGAAGCTGCGCGTAGAAAACCTGGGCGAAGACGGCGTTGTATTGCGCCTGCCTTTCTCGGATCAACTGACACACGTGGCCGGCGTGGTTTGCGGTCAGGTCTATATGGCTGCGGCCGATACCGCCATGGTGCTGGCCGTCAGCCAAAGCCTGGGCGAGTTTCGCCCCATGACCACGGTTTCGCTGAACACCAGTTTTGTACGCCCGGTCAGCCAAGGAGATGTGCTGGTTCACGCCCAAGTACTGAAACGTGGCAAAAGCATGGTCTTTGGTGATATCAAACTGCTGGACGAACAAGGCAAGCTGGTGGCTCACGCCACCACCACCTACGCCCTGTTACCAGGCTGACTTTGCCCGGAACTGCCGCTTGCTTAGCAAGACAGACTCTGACACAAAACAGTGCGCCCAACGGTTTGTCAGAGCAGGCTTTGCCCGACTATCATCGTCATAGCACATGTGCCCCAGCCTAGCCGTGGGGCCGTTACCCCGCCCGATTCCTTGTTGATCGCTTTACTGGAGAAGTTCAAATGGCAAAAGTCCTGGTTCTCTATTACTCCGCCTATGGCCACGTAGAAAAAATGGCTCAAGCGGTAGCCGAAGGTGCACAAAGCGCTGGCGCGACGGTGGACATCAAGCGTGTCCCCGAACTGGTCCCGGAAGCGGTGGCCCAAAAAGCGAATTTCAAGCTGGATCAAGACGCTCCGGTCGCCACCATTGCCGACCTGGAAAACTACGACGCCATTATTGTGGGCACCGGTACCCGTTTCGGACGCATCAGCTCGCAAATGGCCAGTTTTCTGGATCAGGCCGGTGGTCTGTGGGCGCGTGGCGCACTCAATGGCAAGGTAGGCGGTGCCTTTACCTCTACCGCCACCCAACACGGTGGGCAGGAGCTGACGCTGCTGTCCATTATTCATAACCTGATGCACTTTGGCATGATCGTGGTGGGCCTGCCCTACAGCTTTGCAGGCCAGACCCTGATCAATGAAGTCACTGGCGGCAGCCCTTACGGTGCCTCCACCATTGCCGGTGGCGATGGTTCGCGTCAGCCCAGCCAGAACGAACTGGACGGCGCGCGCTACCAGGGCCGCCATATCGCTGAAATTGCAATCAAGCTGAAAGGCTAAAACGGAGTACACAGATGGGCATGATGATAGATGGACAATGGCATAGCAACGAGCCTGTCAGCAGCACTCAGTCCGATACCTTTCAACGTGCCCAATCTGCCTTCCGGGACTGGATTACGGCCGATGGCGGCCCCGGCCCGGACGGCCAGGCAGCGCAGCCTGCCCAGGCCAACCGCTATCACCTGTATGTTTCGCTGGCCTGCCCCTGGGCACATCGCACCTTGATCATGCGCGAACTAAAGGGGCTGCAAAAGCTGATTTCGGTCTCGGTGGTGAACCCCATCATGGACAATCAAGGCTGGACCTTTGAACCGGCCGATGGCGTGGTGCCGGACCCAGTCATGGATGCTCAATTCCTGCATCAGCTCTATGCCAAGGCAGACCCACAATTTACCGGGCGCGTTACCGTCCCCGTGCTGTGGGACAAGCAGCGCGGCACGATCATCAATAATGAGTCGGCCGAGATCATGCGTATTTTCAATAGCGCATTCGATACCTTGGGGGCGCGCAGTCTGGATATGGCACCTGCCGAGCTGCTGGGTGAAATCGACCAGATCAATGCCCATGTCTATGACACCGTCAATAACGGAGTCTACAAAGCAGGTTTTGCCCGCTCACAAGCGGCCTACGACACCGCGGTTCACGCCCTGTTTGACAGCCTGGATGGACTGGAAGCCCGCCTGAGCCAGCAACGCTATCTGGTCGGTACGCAACTGACCGAGGCCGACTGGCGACTGTTTACCACCTTGATTCGCTTTGATCCCGTTTATGTCGGCCACTTCAAATGTAATCTGCGCCGTCTGATTGATTATCCGAATCTATGGAATTACATGCTGGAGCTGTACCAAATGCCCGGCGTGGCCAGCACGTTCAACCTGGATCACATCAAGATCCACTACTACCGCAGCCATCATCAACTGAACCCGAGCGGTATCGTGCCGGCCGGCCCGGTGCTGGACCTGAACGGGCCCCACGGACGCGGTCATTTGCCGGTCCAGCCAGGGCCCTTGCATATCGGTCTTCAGTAACCGGGACGATCAAAAATATCGGGATTGAGCAAGATGGAGCGGTCTACCTGATTGATATCGGTACGACCGCAAAAAGCCATGGATACATCCAGCTCATTGGCCATCAGTTTCAGTAGGCGGGCCACCCCCGCCTGACCTGCTGCACCCAAGGCATACAGGAAAGCACGGCCAATCATGGCGCCTTGGGCACCCAGGGCTCGGGCGCGCAACACATCCTGACCACTGCGGATTCCCCCATCGACCAGCACCTCAATCTTGTCGCCCACCGCCTTGCTGATCGCAGGCAGGCAGGAAATTGATGACGGTGCGCCATCCAACTGACGGCCACCGTGATTGGACACGATCAAGGCATCGGCGCCGCTATCGACGGCGTAACGGGCATCGTCCGCATCCATAATGCCTTTCACAATCAGCTTTCCGCCCCAGGCATTCTTGATCCACTCAATGTCTTTCCAGTTCAAGGTCGGGTCGAACTGCTCGGCAGTCCAGGTCGACAAGGAGCGCAGATCCGACACGCCCTTGGCGTGACCGACGATATTGCCAAAGCTGCGACGGTGCGTACGCAACATATTGCGGCACCAATAAGGCTTGGTCGCCAGATTCAGCAAATTAGGAATGGTCAGACGCGGGGGTGTGGTCAGGCCATTTTTGATGTCCTTGTGACGCTGGCCCAGCACTTGCAAATCCAAGGTCAACACCAAAGCCGAGCAATTGGCGGCTTTGGCACGCGCGATCAGGTTCTCAATAAAGCTGCGATCACGCATCACATAAAGCTGAAACCAGAACGGGGCGCGGGTCGCCTGAGCCACATCTTCCAGCGAGCACACGCTCATGGTGGACAGGGTGAAAGGAATGCCAAAATCCCGTGCGGCCAAGGCTGCCAGCATTTCGCCATCAGCATGCTGCATACCCGTCAGACCAGTGGGAGAAATTGCCACGGGCATGGCCACATCCTGACCCAAGAGCTTGGTCTTGAGGCTGCGATGGTCAATATCTACCGCCACGCGCTGTTTGAATTTCAGTTTGTGAAAATCCTGCTCGTTCGCATGATACGTTCCCTGCGTCCAGGAGCCGGAATCAGCGTAGTCATAAAACATCTTGGGCACGCGGCGTTTAGCCGCCAGGCGGAAATCTTCAGTGCAGGTAATTTTCGACAGATCCATGACATTGGGCTCCAAAACAATGGCGTAATAATGCGGCTTTGTTTCCTGTGGGGCAAGTCATCCGAAGCAGACTGTTCGAAGTTTCTTCCTTCTCTATTTTTCTGCGTGAGCCCAATCATGAACGTGACCAGTCCCGGGCAGGGCTACAAGCCTTGCGCCTGGCGGCTTTCCAGCGTTTCCCTATACCGAGAAATCCAAAAAGAGACTATTTTGCTAAAAAGAACAGATATTTTGGTGACAAGTCAAAATGGTCGTGCTATAGTTCTACTTCTTTAGCGGCTGTAGCTCAGTTGGATAGAGTACTTGGCTACGAACCAAGGGGTCGTGGGTTCGAATCCTGCCAGCCGCGCCATATTCAGTAAAAAAGCCATTTCTTCGGAAATGGCTTTTTTGCTTTCTGCTCGGATATCAGGCGGCAAAAAGTTTCACTACACGGCCGAACGGCACTCATGCCTGCACCCACAACAACAACAACAACAACAACAACAACAACAACAACAACAACAACAACAACAACAACAACAACAACAACACGAGCAGGATTAAACAAAAAAATGAGCACTACCGGTCATGGCTTTATATAGCCAGGAACGGCTCCTTCACAGCCTTATCGTCTTTCTGACAACGCAATACCTGCAGCATCCCCAAACCCGTCGTGCACCCATGCCGTCACGGGAACGGCATAGCTCCATCCACCCGCTTTCCACCAGCATTCTGCAAACCACGCTTTGATGGTATTGGCGGCAATACTCAGGCCGTCAAACGCTCCAGCGAGGAGATAGTCCTCGTCAAAGGCATCCGCAGCTTAAAAACACTACACAGTGTCAGGTTAAATTCGCCTCACCTTGCGTCACAACCCCGCCAACACCTTATCTTCTGGTCTTTTCAGAAAAATTTTGCCTTTATTTCAAGAAAAACGCTTTTTAGGCTTGTCATCCAGATAAATAATCTGCTATAGTTTCACTTCTTTAGCGGCTGTAGCTCAGTTGGATAGAGTACTTGGCTACGAACCAAGGGGTCGTGAGTTCGAATCTTGCCAGCCGCGCCATATTCAAGTTGGTTTCTTTACTGAAATTAACGACCAGAGTTAGAACTCGTGGGATAAAACCCAATGGATGAGACTCTGAAAAGATCAGCCCTGATGACATTGTCATCAGGGCTTTTTCTTTGCCTCCCGCTTTCTTTTCTCCCCCCACTACTCACCCACCAACAGATCAAATCCCTGTCACCGAAAACCGGGCACAATATCTATTGCACTTACTTGCCCCCCAAGGGCCTGAATCGTACAGGGCCAAGCGGTGTAAAGTAGCGACTTCCGCCAGATAGGACCTCCCCGCCCCTGCCAGCCCACACAATCTGCGCGGACCTCTTCTTATTCGACAGGATTGACCATGTTTGAGCGCACAAAACTTCTTTTGCCTTTAGCGGCCCTCCTTCTGGCCAGCACCAATAGCTACGCCCGGGACAGCAGCCCTGCCATTCAACTGGCCCAAATGGGCGGAGCCATGCATGCTGCCGCCGAAGTGTGCGGTGACTACAGCCAGGCCCAGCTTGATGAGATGAAAAAACAGCAGAAATCCTCCATTCAAAGCATGGGGCTCAATGACGAGGACTTTGACAAAGCTTTTGAGCAAGGTGTGGACCGGGGTCGTCAGGATCTACAGAAAGCCACAGCCGAACAACGCCAGCAAATGTGCGAGCAGTTGCGCTCCGGCCCCAAGTTCTGAGCTCACCCTACCCAACAAGAAAGCGCTCTGGCCCGCAAGGAACCAGAGCGCTTTTTTACTGCCTGCGCTAAAACTGAAAGGGTTTACAGCGCTTTGACCATGTCTTCGATGGTCTTTTTGGCATCGCCAAACACCATCATGGTCTTGTCCATATAGAACAGTTCGTTATCCAGACCGGCATAACCAGCAGCCATGGAACGCTTGTTCACGATCACGGTTCGAGCTTTGTAGGCCTCCAAAATTGGCATACCCGCAATCGGCGAAGCCGGATCGTTTTTAGCCGCTGGGTTGACCACATCGTTGGCCCCCAGCACCAGCACCACATCGGTCTGAGCAAACTCGCTATTGATGTCGTCCATTTCAAAGACTTGCTCGTAAGGCATTTCCGCCTCGGCCAGCAAGACGTTCATATGGCCAGGCATACGACCGGCCACCGGATGAATGGCGTAGCGCACATTCACACCCTGGCTGGTCAGCTTGTCCGACAGCTCTTTCAAGGCGTGTTGAGCACGAGCCACGGCCAAACCGTAACCGGGCACAATCACCACGGACTCAGCATTGCTCATCATGAACGCGGCATCTTCAGCACTACCGGATTTCACTGAACGACTGCCCTGATCCGCAGCACCCGCAGCCGCTTCCGGATTGGCACCAAAACCGCCCAGGATCACGTTGAAGAAGGCACGGTTCATGGCCTTGCACATGATGTAGGACAGAATCGCACCGGAGGAGCCCACCAGCGAACCGGCGATGATCAGCATGGAGTTGTTCAGGGAGAAACCAATCCCTGCGGCCGCCCAGCCCGAGTAGCTGTTCAGCATGGACACCACCACGGGCATGTCTGCCCCGCCAATCGGGATGATCAGCATCACGCCCAGCAGGAAGGACAAGGCCAGCAGCACGCCAAAGGCCCACCATGCCTGGGTCATCACAAAGATCACACCGCAAGCCAGGGCCAACAGCCCCAGCAGCAGGTTCAGCATGTGCTGACCTTTGAAGGTGACAGGTGCGCCCTGGAACAGTCGAAACTTGTACTTGCCCGACAGCTTGCCAAACGCGATCACCGAACCGGAGAAGGTAATGGCACCGACCAGCGCGCCCAAAGCCAGCTCCACACGGTTACCCATAGGCAGAGCCACCTCGGCCGATCCAATCCCGAAGGCCACCGGCTCCAGCACCACGGCAATCGCAATGGCCACCGCAGCCAGACCAATCATGCTGTGCATGAAGGCCACCAGTTCCGGCATCTTGGTCATCTCGACACGACGCGCCATGACGGTGCCCAGCACACCACCAATCACCAAACCAATCAGAACCCGCAGCAGGCCAGAGAGCTCTTTACCTTCAGGGGCCAGGCTATAAATAAGCACAGCGGTAGTGGCAATGGCCAAGGCCATCCCCACCATGCCGAACAAGTTGCCACGACGCGAGCTGGCCGGATGCGACAAGCCTTTCAGGGCCTGAATGAAACACACCGAGGCCAGCAAATAGCACAAGGTAACGGTATTCATGGAAATCATGACTGCCCTTCCTTGGGCGTATTTTTAGCGCCCTTCTTTTTGAACATTTCCAACATGCGGCGGGTTACCAGGAAACCACCAAACACGTTGACCGAGGCCAGCGCGGTGGCAATAATGCCCATCGCCTGCGCCCAAGGGCTTTCGGTCAGGGCCGCTGCCAACATCCCGCCCACAATAATGATGGCCGAGATCGCGTTGGTCACCGCCATCAAGGGCGTGTGCAAAGCGGGTGTCACTGTCCAGACCACGTGGTACCCCACGTAGATGGCCAGCACAAAGATGATCAGGTTAATGACCAGGGGAGAAATAATATCCATGGCGTCAGGCTCCCTGCTGTGGAAAGAGTCGTTTGCCACCCTGTACAACGCGGCTGGCATTCACAATGTCGTCGTCCGCAGGGATATGCAGCTCGTCAGACTGATCCTTGAGCATCAAGCCCAGGAACTGTTGAATATTGCGTGCGTACAAGGCAGAGGCATCCGCGGCCACACGGGCCGGGAAGTTGGTCTCGCCCACCAGGGTCACGCCATGTTTTTCCACAATCTGATCCGCCTCGGTCAAGGCGCAGTTACCGCCACGGGCCGCGGCCAGATCAACAATGACCGAACCCGCTCGCATGGACTGCACCACATCCTCGGCAATCAGACGCGGAGCAGGGCGCCCCGGAATCAATGCCGTGGTGATGATGACGTCGGCCTGGGCGCAACGTGCCGCCACCACCGCCGCCTGCCGTTGCAACCAGGAAGCGGGCATGGGACGAGCATAACCGCCTACCCCTTGCGCCGCCTCACGCTCTTCATCCGTCTCATAGGGCACGTCAATAAACTTGCCACCCAAGGACTCGATCTGCTCACGCGCGGCAGGACGCACGTCAGAGGCTTCCACCACCGCCCCCAGACGACGCGCTGTCGCAATCGCCTGCAATCCGGCCACACCCGCGCCCAGCACCACAACTCGGGCCGCTTTGACGGTGCCCGCCGCGGTCATCATCATGGGGAAGAATCGGGGATATAAGGTGGCCGCTTTCAGCACTGCGGCATAACCGGCAATATTGGCTTGTGAGGACAGAACGTCCATGCTTTGCGCCCGCGTAGTGCGCGGGATCAGCTCCAGGGCAAATGCCTGGCAGCCCGAAGAGGCCAGCCTGTCCAGACCCTCGCTCTCGTAAGGGTCCAGCATACCGACGACCACATGCTCGGCACGTAAACGTGCCGAATCAACATCAGCCGGGCCCACTACCAGCAGCACGGTGGCTTGATAGGGATCGCCTATCGTTGCCCCTGCTGCCTCGTAGTCAGCATCCGAGCTGGCAATACCCTGTCCGGCACCCGCCTCGATAATCACCTCATGGCCCGCCTTGCGGTAAGCCTTGATGGTATCGGGCGTGGCCGCTACCCTCTTTTCCCCGGTCCCCCGGGGGCTTAGTACACCCAGTCGCATCTTCAATCTCCAGTTAATTAACTAACTTCTATGATCTCTGACGACGTGCAGTACCCGGATGGGTGAGTCTGTCCCCCAAGGGGACACGACCCAACAACCTCTCCGGCCCGGTCTGTGTCTGTCCACAACACCGGAACACCATCTATAAATTCGGATGTGCATGAGCAGGCCTATTGCAGACCTGCTTGAACAGGATAAATACCTACCCCGCTGTATCCCTCTCCCACCCCTGCCTTTTGCAGGAAACCACCATTCTTTTTGAACTCACTATAAGGGCCTTTATTTGACACAAGAAACCCTAACTCGCACTAGACCGCTTTAGACGAAAAAGCAAGACACATTACTACCACCTGATTATCGCAATAGGATGCTTGTTCTACGGATTTTTTTTGCTTGCCTGCCCGGTAACACTGATCCAATCAGCCTTTGCCTTGGACTTAGACGCCTGATAATTAAAACTACAAGTATTGGCCTGCTGCTAAGATAGCAACTTCTTATAAAACTTGTCATTAATCTGTAATGTTCGCTCAGAATCCCGCTACCGCTAGGTTTACCTCGTCAATAGCCGCTGAGCTGCCTCTTTTTAAAGCCTAGGCAAGCGCTCCCCTGCTTGTCGGTTTACCTGCACTCTTGAGCCCCAGGCTGATCTATCCCCATGGCAGAAATCCACATCGATCGCGTAGTGAAACGCTACGGCAGCAACACCATCATCAATGAATTGAGCCTGCAAATCCGGCATGGCGAGTTCTTCACGTTACTAGGGCCCAGCGGCTGTGGGAAAACCACGTTGCTGCGTATGATTGCCGGTTTCATCATCCCCGATGAAGGCCGTCTGTTTCTGGACAAGGAAGATATTACCTATCTGCCCGCGCACAAACGCGAGACCGGCATGGTGTTCCAGGACTACGCGCTGTTCCCCGATAAAACCGTATTTGACAATGTGGCTTACGGCTTGCGGGTGCGCAAGGTCAGCAGCAGCGACATCAAGAAAAAAGTCGCCTATATCCTGGACCGCGTTGAGCTGGGCGGCATGGCCCAGCGCTACCCGGCCGAGCTGTCCGGCGGCCAGCGCCAGCGTGTGGCCCTGGCCCGCGCCCTGGTGATCGAGCCTCGAGTCTTGTTGATGGATGAACCCTTGTCCAATCTGGATGCCAAGCTGCGTATTCAAATGCGCCAGGTCATCCGCGAATTGCAGCAGGAATCCAACATCACGGCTATTTTCGTGACGCATGACCAGGAAGAAGCCCTGTCCATGTCGGATCGCATTGCCTTGTTGCGCCAGGGCCGTATCGATCAGCTCGATACCCCCGAAGCCATGTACGCCACACCGCGTACCGCCTATGCCGCCGACTTTATTGGCGCGGCCAACCTGATCGACACTCTGGGTGTACATGTGGACGCCGATCACACCACCGTCAGTATTGCCGGCGGACACATTCTGGTAAACAGCCCGCCCCCTGATGGTCAGGTGCTGCTGGCAGTACGCCCCGAAAATATCACCCTGCATACCGAAGCCCAGGCTGGCAGCATCCCCGCTCAAGTCGTGGCACGCCAGTACCTAGGGACTAAAACGGCCTACAGCCTGAAGTTGAGCGACGGCAAACCCATTATTGCTGACGTTGCTGCCGCCCAGGACCCACATCTGTCTGCAGGTGGCTCGGTGAATCTGAGCTTTAGTCCTGAATGCCGTCTGGTCGAGGCCTAAGACCCATGGCTATTGCTGCAAGACCCCTGGCCCTTCGTTCCCCCTGGTTCCTACCCGCCCTGATTTGTCTGGTGGTGCTGGTGTTCTGGGTCGTCTGGCCCCTCGCCTCTCTGTTCTATCAAAGCATTATCAACCCGGCAACGGGTATGCCCAGCCTGCATGGCTTTGAAACCTTCTTCAGCGACCCGCGCTATGTTGAAGCTTTCTTCAACACCATCAAACTGGGGCTGATCTCCACCGTTGGGACCTTACTGCTGGGCGCCCCGCTGGCCTATGTGGTAGCCCGCTACGACTTCCCCGGCAAAGCCATTGTGGCGATCCTGCCTTTAACCACCATCGTGCTACCCGACATTATCGTCTCGCAAGCCTGGCTAATGCTGCTGGGCAATAACGGCGTGGTGCGTCTGGCCCTGGAAAGCATCGGTATTGATCTGCCCAGCTTCTATGGCTGGTTCGGCATGTCCTACGTGCTGATCCTGAACGATTACACCTACGT
Organism: Alcaligenes sp. MMA; assembly: GCF_020907215.1. NCBI lineage: Bacteria > Pseudomonadati > Pseudomonadota > Betaproteobacteria > Burkholderiales > Alcaligenaceae > Alcaligenes > Alcaligenes sp. MMA. Next base: position 735,119 of record NZ_JAJJPP010000002.1, on the reverse strand, counting down.
GTATATCGGCATGCTGGCTGCGCTCAAAGCCATTGATGGCACGCTGGAAGAAGCGGCCGTGAACCTGGGTGCCACCAACTTCAAGCGAGCGCTGAGCGTGACCTTCCCGGTGCTGATGCCTGCCTTGCTGGTCAATGCCATGATTGTGTTCACGCTGGCCGTGGACAACTTCTCCATCCCCATGATTCTGGGTGGTCAGGTTGATGTTCTGTCCTCGCTGACCTACACCACCTTCCTGTCCGAGATGAGCGGCAACCCCACCATGCAAGGCGTGCTGGCCGTGGTGTCCGTGATTCTGGTCGGTGCGGTGTTATTCATTCAGAAACGGGTACTGGAGCGCAAGACCTTCCAGATGCAGCAAGGCCGTGCCCCGCGTCCGGTTCGCGCTCAAGGTCTGGCCGGTATCTTGCTGACCATCGGTGCGGTGATGTTTGTCACCTTCTCGCTGATCCCGGCCTTTATCGTGCTGATGGGTGCTTTCACCAAAGCCAGCGGCCCGGTCATGCAGTACGGCACCTTCACCCTGGACAATATGGAGCGTGCCCTGCGCTACGCCCCCGAGCCCATCTTGAACTCGCTGATGCTGGCCAGTGTTGCCACCGTTGCAGGCACCTGCTTTGCCACGATCTGCAGTTACCTGATCGTGAAAAAACGTTTGTTCGTGGTGACTGCACTGGACTATATGGTGATGCTGCCTTTGGCCATTTCCGGCACCGTGCTGGGTATTGCCCTGATCCAGACCTACAACAGCGGCATGCTGGTGCTGACCGGCACTTGGGTGATCATGGCCGGTGCGTACTTTGTGCGTAAAGTGCCTTTTTCCATTCGCTCGGCCTCGGCCTCGCTCTACAACATTCCCGACTCTATCGAAGAGGCTTCCATCAATCTGGGTGTCAGCCCCTTCCAGAGTTTCTTCAAAGTGGTTCTGCCCTTGATGAAGCCCGCCATTCTGGGCGCGGCCATCCTGATGTGGGTCACTTCTCTGGCTGAAATTTCCGCCACTATCGTGCTGTATTACGGTGGTATGGAAACCATGCCCATCCAGATGTTCCGTCAGATCGACGCCGGCTTTCTGGCCCGTGCTTCGGCTTACGGGGTGATCCTGATGGTCGTGATTCTGGTGCCGATTTATCTGGCTATCCGTTTTCTCAAGCTGGATTTGTTTTCCAGCCGCTAATCTAAAAAGGCTCACTATGCTGACTACACGTTTTTTGAAAACTGGTCTGGCACTCTCCTTCAGTGTCGGCGCCCTGTCCCTGTCCGGTGCTGCCCTGGCCGCCAATGCCGTGATGTACACGCCCAACAATGTGCAAACCATTGATACAGCGCTGGAAATCGCTCGAAAGACTGCTTCTGACCTGTCCATTCAACAAGTGACTTCGGGCGCTGGCGCCTTGATGAAGCGTATCGAAGCCGAATCGCAGAACCCGCTCGGTGACGTGGTATGGGGCACTGGCTACGGCACCATGGCCGCTTTCCAGCAGAACTTCGAGGCTTACGAGTCGCCCGAGAACAAGGCCATTCCTGAAGCCTTCCACGGCAAGGACAGCCTGTGGACCAGCTCCAACGCGCACGTCATGGTCATCATGGTCAACGACCGTCAGCTCAAAGGCTTGGCTGCTCCCAAGACCTGGGCTGATCTGTTCGATCCCCAGTGGAAAGGCAAAGTCATTATTGGTGACCCCGCCTCGTCGGGCAGTGCTTACGACCAGGTTTACGGCATCTACCAACTGTATGGCGCTGAAGGCCTGCAAAAGCTGGCGGCCAACGTGATCGTGTCCAAGAGCTCGGGCCAGGTTTACAAAAGTGTGGCAAACGGCGAGTACCCCTTGGGCGTGACCATGGAATACGCCGCTTACGCCTATGTGGCTGGTGGTCAGAAAGGCATTGAGCTGGTCTACCCTGAAGACGGCACCTTCATCGCCCCTGAAGGCGTAGCTGTCATCAAGAACCCCAAGAACGGCCAGGAAGCAGCGCGCAAACTGGTCGATGTTCTACTGTCCAAAGAGGTTCAGGAAGCCGAACTGGTTGAGAACTTCCGCCGCCCCACCCGCAGCGACATCAATGTGGCCGAACTGACCAAACTACCTAATCTGGATCAGATCAAGATTGCCAGCACCGACCCCTTGAAGGCCGCTGCCGAGTACGAAACAGTCATCGAGGCCTGGAAACAGGCGTTGGCAGCAGCGGGTAAATAAACCAGCCAAGCCCCGAACTGAACAGCGACGCCAAGTGGGCCTACCCCACCAGTTGCTTGATCAGAACTCAAGACAAAACCCTTGGTGTGGGCTTCGCTCCGCACCAAGGGTTTTTTATCACCGCTAAAAAACGACGCCCAGAAAAGAAGCGAGATCCGCTCTAACCCTCTCAGAGTCGTTCAATATGCGGCACCGGCTCACCAAGCTCCATCCATCGAGCCATCGCCGCCGAGACTCGCTGTCCTGTAGCCTCCAAACCCTCTTGCTCGACACAATCAAGACGAATGATGTAGTTTAAAAAGTCCCCGCCTACATTGGCCGCCAAGGGCAGAACCTCCAGCCCCTGTTGTTTCACCATATCAAACACAAGCCGAAAATTAGGGCGCATGGAGTGCCAATAAATAGCCCCGTGCTGATGCAAATCGGCGCATAAATCAGCAACAAGAACGGGATCCTGATGGAAGCAAATCTCCATTCAAGCCCCGCTTCGCTTAATCAACCGGATAAATCTGATCTTCACGCAAACGCGGGCGGTCTGCTTCCACTTCCGTCAAGGGCTCCACGCGTTGCATCGTTGCCAAAGAACGCTGCGCCAATCGCTGGTACATACGCGTGCCGAAGAATTTGCCATCAATGGCTTTCTGATCCAGCTCTTTGACCACCGTCGCCGGGGACCCCGCCACCAGACTGCGGGGAGGCACTTGCATGCCTTTTTTCACAAAGGCCATGGCACCAATAATGCTGTCTGCACCGATGTCCGCCGCGTCCATGACGACCGCATTCATGCCCACCAACACGTTGCGACCAATGACGCAGCCGTGCAGCACCGCGCCGTGTCCGACGTGGCCATCCTCATGCACCACCGTATCCTGATAAGGCGTGCCGTGAATAACACAGGTGTCCTGAATATTGGAGCCGGCCTTCATGATGATGCGCCCGAAGTCCCCTCGCAAACTGGCCAGAGGGCCGATATACACGCCCTCACCAATAATGACGTCACCAATCAGTACAGCGGTAGGATGAACATAGGCCGTGGGGTGAACCACAGGCACCAGCCCATCAATAGAATAAATATTTTGCATACCTGCCTCGTACAAAAAGCCTGCACCCACAGCCGGCCCCAGGTCCGGCCAAAAATACGATCATAGCTGCTACAGACCGATATAATGCGCCGTACTCTTTCTTTTTGCACCCTATGAGCATGTTGTATTACTGGCTGGCTTTTTTCTTGGGCATGGTGTTTTACGCCGCCTACTTGTCGCAGTCCTTTTTGCTGTCGCAAGGCATCCTCTATATGAAGGAGAAAGATCAATCGCCACCCCTGCTCTGGCTGTTCACCCGCTTGATCGGCTTTATTCTGCGCGCCATTCCCGGCTTGCTGATGCGCCCCATTCCCCTGATTCTGTGGGTCTTGGGCATGGGGCTGACGGTGCAATACAGCTTCGCACCTTAGGCCGGATAGTTCACTCCCTGCTTGTTCACTGCATGGATGGCCAGATCAGGATGAACCCCTCCTGACCTCATGCTTGCGACTCCCAGTCAAGCATCCTGCGCCTGTCAGTCAATTCAGCGCCGCCCACCCCTCCTACACTGACGCAAACCAAAATGGCCGGGCTCGGTAAGCAGCGCGGTCTGACGATCAGAATCGCGGATACCGCGACAAGGAGGATATATGCAGACAAGAAAAATCGTCCGGGCAGCCGCCGTACAGGCCGCCTCTCCCAACTACGATCTGGCAACAGGGGTTGATAAAACCATTGAGCTGGCTCGTCAGGCCCGCGATGAGGGCTGCGACCTGATCGTGTTTGGTGAAACCTGGCTGCCAGGCTACCCCTTCCACGTCTGGTTGGGCGCACCGGCCTGGTCGCTGAAATACAGTGCCCGCTACTATGCCAACTCGCTCTCGCTGGACAGTGCAGAATTTCAACGCATTGCCCAGGCCGCACGGACCTTGGGCATTTTCATTGCCTTGGGCTATAGCGAACGCAGTGGTGGCAGCCTGTATCTGGGCCAATGCCTGATCGACGACAAAGGCGAGATGCTGTGGTCGCGCCGCAAACTTAAACCCACACATGTCGAGCGCACCGTGTTTGGTGAAGGCTATGCCCGTGATCTGATTGTGTCCGACACCGAGCTGGGCCGCGTCGGTGCGCTGTGCTGCTGGGAGCACCTGTCTCCCTTGAGCAAGTACGCGCTGTACTCCCAGCACGAAGCCATTCACATTGCCGCCTGGCCGTCTTTTTCGCTGTACAGCGAACAGGCCCATGCTCTCAGCGCCAAAGTAAACATGGCTGCCTCGCAAATCTATTCGGTCGAAGGCCAATGCTTTACCATCGCCGCCAGCAGTGTGGTCACTCAAGAGACGCTGGACATGCTGGAAGTGGGAGAGCACAACGCCTCCTTATTGACCGTGGGCGGTGGCAGTTCCATGATTTTTGCGCCAGACGGACGCACACTGGCCCCCTACCTGCCGCACGATGCCGAAGGCCTGATCATTGCCGACCTGAACATGGAAGAAATTGCCTTCGCCAAGGCAATCAACGACCCCGCAGGTCACTATTCCAAACCTGAGGCTACCCGTTTGGTACTGGATTTGGGGCACCGTGAGCCCATGACACGGGTTCACTCCCAAAGCCTGATCAAGGAAGAGGCCTGCGAACCACTCACACCCAGTACGATTGCACCAGTTGCCGTCAGCCAGATCCAGGAATCGGACACACTGTTGGTGCAGGAACCGTCCTGATCGCCCAGAAAGCAAGGCCCGGACAGACTGCCCAGGCCTTGCTTTCTATTGCCTTCTCGTTGCGGTCACCGCCTCATCCTGGTCGGAAATTATCGTCACCCGCCGCTATTTCTGGTCTGGTGCAAACCAAAGATCTTGCCCGATACTTAGTCAGTCCAGTTGATCGCAGTCCTGCCGTCAGCATTCGGATACACGACGCAGAGGTCATCAATGGAGCAATGGTCCACCACGGCAATTCCCCCTACCCGGCGCGCGCCCTACTGGATGGAGGCCGTCAATAAGGCCTATGTACAACTGGAGTGCACCGTCCCCTCCCGTTCCTCTGCCCCCTTCTTCGGTGCCATCACGCGCCATGAACTGGCCGCTGTCAGCCTCTCTCATATCACCTCGACCACACAGACAGTCCTGCGCACGCCGCTGCAAATCTCCAGAGCATCCGAGGACATTTTTCTGCTCAGCATACAAGTGGCCGGAGCGGGAAAGCTGGTTCAGGATGACAAGACCGCTTACCTGCAACCCGGTGAGTTGGCCTTGTACGACTCCACCCGTCCCTATCAGCTTCTGTTTGATCAGGACTTTGAGCAGTATGTACTTTCTTTGCCCGGCTCCATTTTGCGCAATCGTTTGCACAATGCCGAGGACATGACAGCCTGCAAAATCACCAGCGCGCAATCGGGCACGGCACGCTTGCTCTCCCATATGGTCAGCGAGCTAACCGACTGCCCCCCTTCCGGAGGCCCCAGTGTAGATACGTCGCTTGCTGACAGCTTGGTCAGCATTCTGGTGGCGGCGCTCGCAGAGAATCTGGGCGGCCTGCCTTTACAGGACAACACAGGGTCTGTACGACGCGACCGCATCAAAGCCTATGTGCTGGAGAATCTGCGCGATCCTCAATTGAATATAGGCAAAATTGCCAAACGCTTGGACCTGACGCCCAGCACCTTACACCGCGCCTGGGAGGGCGAGGCCAACTCACTGACAAGCTGGATCTGGTCCATGCGCTTGCAAGGCGCTGAACAGGATTTACGCCAACTGGCCCATCAGCACAGGACCATCACAGAAATTGCTTACCACTGGGGGTTCAGCAGCTCTGCCCATTTCAGCCGGGCATTTCGACGGCACTTCGGAGTGCCGCCGAAAGAGGTCCGCGAGAATATGCGGGCCCTGGCCCAAGCAGACTCAAAGCCTATCTGATCAGACGGCCCGGCGTTCTGGCAATCAGGCAATCAGGCAATGGCCTTGCCGTCATTCAATGCCAACAGGCCTTTGACCAGGCGGTACACGATCCACACGCCCACAATCACGATGGTCACAAAACCGACCAGAATCGCCATCAGCAAGAACGACAGCACCACGCCAACCAGGCCCCACCAGAAAGTACGGATTTGCCAATCGAAGTGCGACTCCAGGTAAGTGCCGCGAACCTCATCACGTTTGATGTAATTGATGATGATGGCGACCAAGGCGGTAATACCGCCAAACATGGACAAGATGTACAGGGCGTAATTGATTAATGTCAGGTTACGTAGGTTGACCAACTGCTTGGTACCCTCGTCTTGTGGAACCGGATTCATATCATCATTCATTGATCACTCCTTGGAAAAACAAACGGTAGCGTTACCTTTGCTGTAACGCTACCGGAGAAACGCTGTTCGGGCTAACGACTGTCAGTAAATTAACGCAGTCCGATAAAGGGCATGGCAGAACCGGGAACCAGACTTTCTGGTAGTTTACCGTCCCACTTTTCCACTGCATTCAAGTTGACCAGATTGGTGTTCTGGGCCAATGCCTGGGCCTTGGCAGAAATCGCCTTGGCCTCAGCTTCACCACGCAGACGAATACCATCGGCTTCAGCCATGTAGCGTTCGCGTTGAGCGCGAGCCTCTGCTTCGGCCTGCACCACCTGGATTTCAGCCTGAATAGAAGCGGTTTCTTTTTGCTGGCGCGTGGTTTCAATTTGAACCTGGGCCAACATGCGGTTTTCAATCGACTGCTCGTACGCTTTGGAAAAAGACACTTCCTCAACCTGTACACCCATCATCTGCATGGGGGCAGACTCCAGCGTCACGCGCATGGCCTCGTTAATGTCAGCACCGAGTTTTTCACGATTCTGAATGGACTGAGCGGCGGTGTACTTACCGAACACGTTCTTGATTACGTCCAGAGCCTTGCGCTCCAGCAAGCGGGCCTCCAACGCTTCCAGCGAACCGTATTCGGAGTACAACTGGGCCACATCGGTTTCAGGCACTCGATACGTTACCGAGGCCACCATGGAGGCAGACTGCTGGTCAAAACTATACGCCTCAAGCTGCATGCGAACCGTGTGATCACGCACCGAAATCTTGCGTACCGTATCAAAGAACGGAACCTTAAAGTCCAATCCTGGTTCGGCCACACGCACCAGCTTACCGTTACGCAGCACCACACCACGTTCACCCTGATCGACCTGCAGGAACGACCCCATAGAGGCCACAATCAGGATCAGGAAAATAACAACAGCGGCCCCCAGAAAGCCCAGTCCCTTGGAGAAATTGGTCGTGCCACCTTCTGACTTCGCTTTAGCAGCCAGTTTCGTTAATGGATTTTTATCAGTGCTCATCACGGCTTCCTTTATGTGGCTGACGCGTCTGGTCTTTTAATTGACGACGTTCCACCATCAGTTGCCGTATGCCTTTGGCAATCAGGTAGGCCAGCACAGCGGCCCCCAACAAAATCAAGATGATACGCATGACGCTTCAGTCTTCCCACTAGATTTCAAACAGACGGCAATTATCCCCGATTCCCTATGCCATGCTCAGAAAATAAGCGTCAAAATATGACAAATGAGCCATATTGCCGGTAAGAAATCATCAACGGACGCCCTTGCAGCATCCTAGGCAGCGCGATACGCGGCCTGCGCCTTTATTCCAAAGAAGCCAAGGCCGCATCCAGATCAGGCATATGCGCCTGCACAGGAGGCACATCACTGCGAGTGGCAATCAAGCGCAAAATATGATTTTTGCTGATCTGGAAAGTACGCATTAACTGCTCCAGCTCGGCAGTAGAGTATTGGCGGGCATTATCACGCAAAGCCGCCTCCAGCGCATCTAGCTGTTCATAGACCAAGTCCAGATCTTCGCGCTCTTGAATATACAGACGCGTCAGCCAAATACGCTGCCCCACAGCGTCCCATTGCTCCAGCCCCGAAAACCCATGCTTTTGCGTCAGGCTGTTTAATTGGCGGTACAGATCCGAACCGCGCCTTATCTGAGTGACATCGAGCACAGGAGGAAAACCGTCGGGCAGCCCCCCATCCCAAACAGGCTCGCTGCGCTCTACCGTTTGGAGCACTGGCAAAATATCGTGCAGGCTTTGCACATAACGAGTCACGACCTGGTCATCCAATGCCAGCTCAGTTGAGGACGCCAAGAACGGCAGGCCCATCAAGGCCATGCCACAGATACAGAGGACTCGTTTAATCATCGCTCGCCCTAAAAAAACAAGACAGCCGTCTTGAACGACGCAAAACACTTTGTTTGATTGTAAGCACGAGATTCACTGCTTTTCTTGGCCTGTGCCAAAAACGACACAGCATTTCACTCTTTAATAGTCTTGCTCTAAAAAGACTTGCCCTGTTTGAATTCCATACTGTCTGAAATTTGTCAGCCGGACTATCCGTGAAATTGGCTTCACTCTGTCCCAGAATAAAGGTAACAATTATTTTTTATTTTGGCTTCAGAACAGGCTTGAACGCAGCGTCGACAACGTGCCTGATCGCTCTTTCCCGGCAGGCTTGGGCACACGCGAACAAGCGGCGGGCAATAAAAAAAGCCCTTGAAAACAAGGGCTTAATTTAATTTCAGCTGGCGGAGACGGAGGGATTCGAACCCTCGATACGGGTATAAGCCGTATGCTCCCTTAGCAGGGGAGTACCTTCAACCTCTCGGCCACGTCTCCAGCTCTAGGAAAGAAGTAACTATAGCATTTTTAAAAAACCAATGCAAATAGCTATAGGGATTATTTTTCCTGATCCAGCTCGAACGTCTTGTGCAGAGCACGTACGGCCAATTCCATGTACTTGTCAGCAATGATGACCGAGGTCTTGATCTCGCTGGTGCTGATCATCTGGATATTGATGCCCTCTTCGGACAAGGCGCGGAACATGGAGCTGGCAATACCAGCATGGTTACGCATGCCGATACCAACGATGGACACCTTGCACACGGCTTCGTCAAACACGATTTCGCCAGCGCCCACAGCAGGACCGACCTGGTTCATCAACAGTTCCTTGGTGCGCAGCGCATCGTTGCGGCTGACGGTAAAGGAGAAGTCAGTTGTGCCTTGAACCGACAGGTTCTGCAAAATCATATCGACTTCGATGTTGGCTGCGGCGATAGGGCCCAGAATGGAATAGGCCACGCCGGGGGTGTCAGGGACGGCGCGCAGGGTGAATTTGGCTTCATCACGGCTGAAGGCGATGCCAGAGACAACGGCAGCTTCCATTTTTTGGTCTTCCTCGAAAGTAATCAGCGTGCCCGAAGACATTTCTTCTTCGAGCGGAATCATGGGGTCGGTCATGGAGGACAGGACGCGCACAGGCACCTTGTACTTGCCAGCAAATTCCACGGACCGGATTTGAAGAACTTTGGAGCCCAAGGAGGCCATTTCCAGCATCTCTTCAAAGGACAGCACTTTCATGCGTCGAGCTTCTGGCACAACGCGTGGGTCAGTTGTGTAGACACCGTCCACATCGGTAAAGATCAGGCATTCACTGGCCTTCATGGCAGCGGCCATCGCCACCGCAGAGGTGTCCGAACCGCCACGACCCAAGGTCGTGATGTTGCCTTCTTCATCCACACCTTGGAATCCGGTCACAACGACCACACGGCCTGCGTCCAAATCCTGGCGGATGCGGGTGTCATCAATAGAACTAATGCGGGCACGGGTGTAGGCATTGTCGGTTTTGACGGGAACTTGCCAACCGGCGTAGCTGCGGGCGGGAACGCCCTGGGCAGCCAAAGCCATGGCCAACAAAGCGCTACTGGCTTGTTCACCCGTGGCAGCCAGCATATCCAGCTCGCGCGGATCAGGCTGAATGCTCAGTTCTTTGGCCAGGCCTAGCAAACGGTTGGTTTCACCGGACATGGCCGAAGGAACCACCACAACTTGGTGCCCGGCGGCATGCCATTTGGCAACCCGACGCGCCACATTCTGGATGCGCTCGATCGAGCCCATCGACGTGCCGCCATATTTATGTACGATCAGGGACATCTTTTACTCTGCATCAAAGGGCTAAGGTCTGGGATAGACACAAAACCCAACTATTTTAACGACTTTCTGTGCCCCAAGCGCAGGCTCTACCAGATACGCACGCAAAAAACACATACTTTGCCGACTCAACACCATAGCCCACGCTCCTGCCACAGGCCACCCCAAACTACTTACTTGTTAGATTGATCTGCCCCCAGACTGTTTTTCTGCTCACCTGAGCAGGCAGATTCAATTTGCACCCGACCACGCACACAGCGGATCAGATTCGGTCCTTGCTTCCATATCAAATTTCTGTCGTGACCTTGGGCATGAACACCGCGCAGCTGGCGCAACAACTCCGCCAGACGTGCATGCGTGGGTAAACCTGCACCCTGCGCTTGCAACCAATAACGGATCACCATGCTTTGTCGGGCCGGTTCCAACTGACGCCAGGCGCTCAGGCTGAAACTGCGGCCTGCCTCATCCGGCTCCAGAGCTTGCCAATCCTGGCGGGCCACACTGTCCAATACGTCCTGCGTCTCACGGCTTAACTGGGCTTGTCGTTGCAAACGGCGTTGCCAACCCGGCCAGCGTGCATCCAGCACGGGCGTGAGCAAGTCGCGCACTGCACCACGGGTGTACTCAGGATTGATATTGGTAGGGTCTTGCACTGCGTGCCAGCCTGTGGCCGCTGTAAAATTTTCACTGGCTTGAAGAATAAGAGCCCTGGGCTGTTCCAGCCAGGGTCGCCAGTAATTCAGATCATCGCGCTGCATATGGGGAGCCATCGCACCCAGGCCGGTTGTGCCCGTGCCTCGCAGCAAACGCATCAAAACGGTTTCAGCCTGATCGTCCTGATGATGAGCCAGCAGCACATGCTGCAAGCCAACAAAATGCGCCAGTTCAGCCAGACCCTGATAGCGGGCATCACGCGCGGCAGACTCCATACCATCCGCGCTGAGACGGCGGGATTGCACCTGGACCCGCAAGCTGTGACAGGGTCGCTGCAAACGCGCAGCCAAATCATGCACATGCGCTTGCCATTGATCGGCAATGGCTTGCAGGCCATGATGAATATGGAAAAAATGAAGTGTGACGTTGCGGCGGCTGGCCCAAAGATGGGCATGTACCGCCAGCATTGCCGAGTCCGCACCACCACTTAAGGCAACAGCGACACTATCGCCACTTTTAAAACTTAGGTGATGATCAAGCGCCTCCAGCAGCGGGGTTGAGGGGCTAAAGCCCCCCAGCTGACTGGAAGACAATGGATCAGGCACGAACTTCCTGATAACGCCCGTAGGCCAAGAGACGTTCCATACGCTGCGCCAGCAATTGTTCGGTGCTCAGGCCTGAGACCTGACGCAAGGCGTCAGCCAAAGCGCGGCCCAATTGGCGTGCCATCATAGTGGGGTCGCGATGCGCACCACCAATAGGTTCATTGATCACGCGATCAACCAGACCCAGTTCTTTCAAACGCGGGGCAGTGATGGCCAGCGCTTCAGCCGCCACAGGAGCCTTGTCCGCGCTACGCCACAAAATTGAGGCGCAACCTTCGGGCGAGATGACGGCGTAGGTGGAGTATTGCAACATGGACACCACATCTCCCACAGCAATGGCCAACGCGCCGCCCGAACCGCCTTCACCAATAATGGTGGAGATGATAGGCACACGCAGTTTGGCCATGGCAAACAGGTTATGGCCGATCGCTTCGGACTGGCCACGCTCTTCAGCACCAATACCGGGGTAAGCACCGGGGGTGTCCACGAACGTGAAAACCGGAATACCGAATTTTTCTGCCAGATGCATCAGGCGCAAGGCTTTGCGATAACCTTCGGGGCGCGGCATGCCAAAGTTGCGGCGGGCGCGCTCTTTGGTATCACGACCTTTCTGATGACCAATGACCATGCACGGTGTGCCGTTGAAACGGGCCAGACCACCCACAATAGCCAGGTCATCCGCGTACATGCGGTCGCCATGTAACTCATGAAAGTCCGAGAAGATCTGGTTTACATAGTCCAGCGTGTAGGGACGTTGCGGATGGCGAGCAACCAGGGCCGTTTGCCAAGGCGTGAGCTTGGCGTAAATGTTTTTGGCCAGCGTCTGGCTTTTTTGCTGCAGACGGCTGAGTTCCTCTGAAATATCCACAGCGGAATCAGATTGCACGTAGCGGAGCTCTTCGATTTTGCCTTCGAGCTCGGCCAAAGGCTGCTCAAATTCCAGGAATGTATTTCGCATGTCGGTTCTTAAGGTTTAGGCCTAATTTAATATCGTACCGCAACTGTGTTCAGACTGCGCCACAGATGCCAGGTGGCCACCGTGCACCACGGTGCCCACGCTTGGGCAACTTCACGCGCCTCGAACCGGGATACCGGCTCGCCGCTGAAATAGTGCAGAGAGATTGCCTTGAGCAGGCCCGCATCATCCAAAGGGAGAACATCGGGTCTGTGCAAGTTGAAAATCAGAAACATATCTGCCGTCCAGCGACCCACGCCACGAATGGCGCACAGATCAGCAATAACGGCTTCGTCAGACAGGGACTGCCATGCCTGGGGGTCGATTTTACGAGCATCAAAGTGCGTCGCCAAATCAACAATGTATTCAGCCTTGCGTTTGGGCAAACCCAAACCATGCAAGGCCTCGTAGCCCAGTTCCACAATCAGTTTGGGCGAGAGCGCCTGACCGCAACCGTCCAGCAGCTTACGCCACAACTGGTCCGCTGTACGCGAGGCCAGTTGCTGGCCCACGATAGAGCGCACCAAGGTGGTGAAAGCCGGTGCCTGATGTTGCAAACAATAGTCGCCGTGCTGGGGGATGAGCTTGCGCAAGATACGATCGCGCCTCATCAACTGGGCGCACGCGTCGTCCCAGTAATCAGGTTTGCCCACCAAACGAACTTGGGGGCCGGATTGGACGCCGTTTAGGCCCTGCGCCATTGTGTTGCTCCACCTGGCCGATCTTCCAGCTCAACGCCCTGCTCTTTAAGCTGATCACGAATGGCATCGGCACGGGCAAAGTCCCGGTTCTGTTTAGCCTGGCTGCGTTCAGCCAGCAGCGCGTCAATCTGGGTATCACTCAAGGAGTCGGCACCAGCCACATTGCCCGCTTGGCCAAAGCGTGTGCTGGCGCGCCAATAAACGGCCGGCTCCACTTGCAAAAGACCAATCACCCCACCGAGCGCACGCATCAAGCCGGCGGCCTGCGCATCCTTGTCACGGTTGGCCTGACCAGCCAGCTCGAACAGGACGGCAATGGCTCCAGCGGTATTGAAGTCGTCATTCATGGCTTCGGCAAAAGCCAGCGCGGGGCCTTGAGTCCAATCAATGTCCACTTCGGCCGCAGGAACGTGTTGCAAGGTCTGGTACAGACGATCCAGCGCCTGTTGGGCGTCGCGCAGATTGTCCGGCGCGTAGTTTTGCAAACTGCGGTAATGGTTGCGCACAATAAAGAAGCGCAGCATTTCCGCTTCACGCGGATTGGCGATGTAGCTGCTTTCTTCGTCGGCCAGACCTTCAGGAGCCACGGTATCGCGGATGCGACGGAAATTGCCCAGGGACTTGGACATTTTTTCCGAGTCCACCATCAGGGGACCGCAGTGCATCCAGACATTGGCCAACTGGCCGCCAAAAGCACCTTCTGTTTGGGCAATTTCGTTTTCGTGATGGGGGAACTTCAAGTCCGGGCCACCGCCATGAATATCCAGGGGCTGACCCAGCAGTGCCTTGCTCATGGCCGAGCACTCAATGTGCCAGCCCGGACGGCCCAGACCATAGGACGATTCCCACTTGGATTCGGCAGGCTCGTCTTCTTTTGCCGCCTTCCACAGCACAAAATCCAGGGGGTCGCGCTTGGCCGAGTTCAGGGCCACACGCTCACCGGCACGCAGATCGTCCAGGGAGCGGCCCGACAATTTGCCGTAGCCGGGGAACTGACGCACCGCATAGTTCACATCACCGTCCTCGGACTGGTAGGCCAGACCGTTCTCTTCCAGCTTGGCAATAATGCCCAGCATATCGGGCACGTACTGTGTAGCACGCGGCTCCGAATCGGGACTTTGCACACCCAGGGCCTTTTCGTCGGCATGCATGGCCGCAATATAAAAGTCCGTCACCTGTGACATCAGTTGCTTGCGCTCGACGGCACGGCGGATGATCTTGTCATCAATATCGGTAATGTTGCGCACATACGAGACGCGATAGCCGCTTGCTCGCAGCCAGCGCTGCACGATGTCAAAACTGACCAGCATACGGGCATGCCCCAAATGACAGAAGTCGTACACCGTCATACCACAGACGTACATACGTACGTGGCCCGGTTCAACCGGAGAAAACACCTCTTTAGAGCGTGACAACGAGTTATAAATGCGCAACATGGCCTGTAATCGTCATAAAATCGGAACCTTGTGCCAGAACAATTTGCCCTTGGATCAGGTTCCGTATTTCCCGCCCGGCAAGAGGCAAGGTTAGAATGATGGTCAACAAGTATAGCAAGCAGACCTCGTTAAAGGCAGCAATCTACCAACCTTCCTGGTCTTCAAGCCAGATTTTATAGGCGCCCCCTCTGTGTTCAGTACACCTAGACGGACTCGGTTTTTCGCTCCGTGCACCCTGGCCTTTTTGCTGGCCCTCGGTCTCAACGTGAGCGCCCAATCCTTGCCCGATTTACCCCCGCCAGCCGTGCGGGTGAACGATCCCCTGCTCGATATCGCCCCCGAACCTGAACGTGGCTGGAAGGGACTGGCCCGTGCACTGGACGTGCTCGCGCCCAGTGTGGATACCTCGTTGCCGCTTAGCTCAGCTCAAATCAGTCAGCGCATCAGCACCCTCATTGCCCAAGGCCGTCATGCTGACGCCTTGCAAGCTATTGAGAAACAGCTGGAGCAGCGCAAAGACCGTGGCGAACCCGGTGCCAATGTACAACTGCTGTTTTTGAAAGCACGTGCCCTGTCGGCCAGTGGTGACCATAATGGCGCAATCCGCCTCTATCAGGATATGACCACCTATTATCCGGAGCTTCCCGAGCCCTGGAATAATCTGGCGGCTGAGTACATTGCACAAGACAAGCTGGATATGGCACTGGAGGCCCTGAAAATGGCCTTGACCGCCGATCCGTCCTACGCACTGGCTCGCGCCAATATGGGTGAAGTCCAATTAATGCTGGCCAATGACACCTATCGTCAAGCCGCCGCCAGCGGTGTGCCCAAAGCAGCCCAGCGCGCGCAACAAACTGGCCAAATTCTGCAACAATAAGATTTTTATTTGACGGGATTGTCCCTCTCTTATGTTTGCAAGCACATTTCAATGGTGTGATCAGGCTCGTCGCTTGCGCACCCTGCTTATTGCTGCCTGTATGGCTATGCCTATGATGAGCAGTCCGGCTATGGCAGCAGATTCTTCCACTTCTTCTGAAGGCACTTCTATGAGCACCTCCCCACGCGTCCAACTGCAGACGAATCAGGGCACCATCCTGATCGAACTGAACGCAGAAAAAGCCCCCAACACCGTTGCCAACTTTGTGGACTATGTGTCCAGCGGTTTTTACGACGGCACCGTGTTTCACCGTGTGATCAACAACTTCATGATCCAGGGTGGTGGCTTTGAGGCCGACATGAAGCAAAAATCGACCAATGCTCCTGTCAAAAATGAAGCCGACAACGGTTTGAAGAACGACAAGTACACCCTGGCCATGGCTCGTACGTCCGATCCACACTCGGCTACGGCTCAGTTCTTCATCAACGTGGCTGACAACGACTTCCTGAACTTCACCGCACCGACCGCCAATGGTTGGGGTTACGCCGTATTTGGCCGCGTGATCGAAGGCATGGATGTGGTCGACAAAATCAAGACCGTGCGCACGGGCAACAAGGGCTTCCACCAAGACGTGCCCGTTGAAGACGTCGTTCTGGAAAAAGCCACGCTTGTCGAATAAGCTCACGCTTGCGGGCACTATCTGGATTGCCGCGGACCTGCACCTGGGTCCGGACAATCCAGACACCGTCCAGGATTTCCTGCAGTTTCTGCACTCCGCCCAGCATCAGGCACACGTCTTGATTCTGGGCGGTGATATTTTCAATGCCTGGATCGGTGACGATCAAATTGCCCACCCTGCTCCCTGGCTTGCTCAAGTCAGTGAAGCGCTGCGCTCTTTTGCGCAGCAACATCCGCTTTATTTAATGCGTGGCAATCGTGACTTCCTGCTGGGCAAGGCCTACGCCCATCATGTCCACGCCACACTCTTGCCGGATCAAGTGATCCTGGATACCTCTGCCGGTTTGATTTTGATGTCCCACGGTGACGAGTATTGTCTGGACGATCTGGCCTATCAACGCTTTCGCTATTGGGTACGCAAACCCTGGCTGCAAAAGCTGTACCTGGCCTGCCCGTTAAGCCTGCGCCAGCGTATTGCAGACTCTGCCCGTGCGGGTAGCCAGCGCGGCAAGCAATACAAATCCAAAGAGATTATGGATGTGCAGCCTGCGGCGATTGTCGCGGCCTGCGAGGCACACTCTGTGCACGCCATGGTGCATGGCCACACACATAGACCCGCCGTGCATGACATTCCCGGCTTTGAACCGGTACGCCGATGGGTACTGCCGGACTGGGAGTCTGACTTCTCTGAAAAAGAACGGCGTGGCGGCTATATCAGTATTGAAGGCACGCAGCTTTGTTTGCACCAATGGGGTAAAAAGGATCAGTGCCAGACACTGGGACCTCAGCAAGTTTGACTTCGTTGACTCCAGCTATAGGCAGTTGGTTTTAAGTTGGGTTTTTTCGTCCGTTCATGGGATGAGAAACTGCTTATTTCTTGTGAGCGACAGCGACAGGCCGCAGGAATCAAGGTGGCTGCATAAGCATTTTTGAGGGGGCCGCTGGGCTCGACTTGGCGGGTCTCCGGCCCGTGCTGTGCACGGGTTCCCTGGTCTCTTGCAGTATCCAGGCGCCCTGTGAACTCGCGGGGTGGCTCGTCCCCCGGACGAACCACAAGCGCCCCGCTCAAACAGCACAGGGCTTGCATCCTGGATACTGCAAAAGCCTGCGGCCAGAGCCCTGACTCGCCCATCGAGCCCAGCGGCCCCCTCAAAAACACAAAAGAGACCATATTTCTTGCGGCCAAGATGCCTTCTCCTGCTTCCTATCAAGTGACAGTCAACAACTGGAGTCCTGCTACAAAACAGCCCATGAATAACGCAAGGCTGCTTGTCCCCACCTCACTGTGAGCCTCTCGGTTCGTCTGCCCCGGTATCCGGGGCGGTTTAGACAGCTTGCCGCAGGCGGTGTTCGGATACGGGATGCAAGCGCCCTTCTGTTTGAGCGGGGCGCTTGTGTCTTGTCCAGGGGACAAGACACCCCGCGAGTTAAGGGCGCGCCCGTATCCGAACACTGACAAGGGTACCGGTGCGCAGCACCGGCAAGTAGTCAGCCCGGACACCGGGGGAGACGAACCGAGAGGAGTCTTGCTGAGACCAAGCTCTCCTCACGTATCAAAAGCCAAGCCAGGCCAGACCAACTAGCTGGCGACAAACCCGCTATTTGCTAACTAACCCTTGAACACAACAATCGCCAAAAAAGTGCCTATCCAGTTAGCACACCAATCAAGAGACAGACAGACAGACAGATAGGTAGGTAGGTAGGTAGGTAGGTAGGTAGGTAGGTAGGTAGGTAGGTAGGTAGGTAGGTAGGTAGGTAGGTAGGTAGGTAGGTAGAGTGTGTGCGTGGAAGGAGGCTATTTACTGAACTTCCCTGAAAAAAAATCCCCGCCGACAGCTAAGCCAAGCGGGGATCTCCAAACGTCTAAAGCGACAACGGGCTACGTCATCAGCCACACAAACAACACTCCACCCAAGGCAATCCGATACCAGGCAAAAGGACGATAGGTACGGCTGGATACAAAGCGCAGCACCGCCTTCACCAGGAACAGCGCACTAAAGAAAGCGGCAATAAAGCCCACAATAATCGCGCTGCTCTGATCTGTACTCAAGGACGCACCGTTGCGGTACAGGTCATAGACCGTGGCGGCCAACATCGTTGGCATAGCCAGAAAGAAAGAAAATTCCGTGGCCGTCTTGCGCTGAATACCGGCCAGCATACCGCCGATAATCGTCGCCCCCGAACGCGACGTACCTGGCACCATGGCAATGCACTGGGCAAAACCAACGACCAAAGCCTGCTTCCAGGTGATCTGCTCCAAGGCAAAAGCCGTGGCCTTTTGCGAAGTGGCAGTTTCACCCTGATCGCCGTCTGCCGTGTGCTTTGCATACTGTGGCTTGCGCTCGACCCACAGCATCAACAAGCCACCCAGCACCAGTGTGAACACAAACACAATCTGGTGATGGAACAAGGCTTTCACGTATTGAATCGTCAAGGCACCAATCACCGCAGCGGGCAAAAAGGCGATCAGCAGATTGCGAGTGAACATCATCTCGGTGCGATCACCACGCAAGGTTCCCATGAACAGTTGAATCAGACGCGCACGGAAAATCCAGACCACGGCCAAAATCGAACCAAACTGAATAACCACCTCGAACACCTTGGCATCGCCCGAGGAAAAATCAATCCAGGAACCCAGTATCAGCAAGTGTGCCGTACTGGAGACAGGAATAAATTCAGTAATACCTTCAACAATCCCCAGAAACAGGGCCTTCAACAAATAAATGGTTTGCTCGGTCATGTTGTGTGAATCAAAGCCAATAAAAATTAAGATGCCAAGAAGGGATCGATTTGTTCATCGTCGTAGGGCACGCGCTCCAAACTGACCTGGGAAATGCGACGCCCCTCCAGCTCCTGAACCTTGAAGCGATACACGGCATCGCGCTGTTCAAGCTCACAGACATCACCGACCTTGGGTAACTGTCCAAAACGCGTCAGCAAATAGCCGGCCAAGGTGGCGTATTCTTCCTCTTCATCCACCAGTCCATCCACGCCCAGCATCTGTTCCAGATGATGCAGGTCCGTGGAGCCATCCAATAGCCAGTGGTCCTGGGATTCCTGAACAATATCGGGGGCTTCATCCTCGCTGGGAAAGTCACCCGCAATGGCTTCGAAAATATCCAAGGGCGTCACCAGCCCTTCAATCGCCCCAAACTCGTCCGTTACCAAGACCAATTGACCGCGGCTTTGCTTGATGGTTTCCATCAAGTCCAAAATTCCGATGGACTCATACACAAAGACTGGCTGACGCAATTGATCCACACGGATATGACCATGAATCAGCAGATCTGCCAGTAACTCTTTGCTTCGACCAATGCCAATAACCTCATCGAGCGAACCACGACAGACCGGCACCATGCTATGAGGTTCCTGTGTCATTTTGTCGCGCAGAACTTCGGGGGAGTCCTGAATATTCACCCAGGTAATGGCATTACGCGGCGTCATCACCGAATGCACGGTGCGCTCGGACAAGGTCAGCACACCGCTAACCATATTGCGCTCTTCCTGGCCAAATACCATTTGTGCCGATGCCCCTGGCAAATCCGGCCCAATGGCCGCCTCTCCCGAAGCGGGGCGCTTGCCCAACATGCGCAGCACAGCCTCGGCCGTACGCTCGCGCATGGGGCGACCCGCTTGCAACATACGCAGCTTGCGACGCGCCAACTGATTGAACATTTCGATCAAGATGGAGAAGGAAATGGCCGCATACAAGTAACCCTTGGGTACATGTATGCCAAAGCCTTCGACCAGCAAGGAAAAGCCAATCATCAACAAAAAGCCCAGGCACAAAATAACTACCGTAGGCCGACTGTTGATATAAGCCGTCAGCGGTTTGGAGGCCACCAGCATGATGCCAATGGCAATAATCACCGCCGCCATCATGACAGGCAGGTGATCGACCATCCCCACAGCCGTAATGACCGCATCCAGAGAAAATACGGCATCGAGCACCACAATCTGCGCCACGATGACCCAGAAGCTGGCATACATGCGCGACCCGGAGGCGTGAGCACTGCGGTTTTCAATACGCTCGTGCAGCTCCAGCGTACCTTTGAGCAGCAAGAAAAAGCCGCCCACTATCATGATCAGATCGCGACCTGAGAAATCCAGACCAAACACGGATACCAAAGGATCAGTCAACTGCACCAGATGGGACATGACCGTTAACAGGCCAAGACGCATCAGCAGGGCCAAGGACAGGCCCAGCACACGAGCACGATCACGCTGCGCGGGCGGCAACTTATCGACCAAAATTGCAATGAACACCAGGTTATCGATGCCCAGCACAATTTCCAGAATTACCAGTGTGAGCAACCCAACCCAAACGGTCGGGTCCATCAACCACTCCATCTCAGCTCCTTGGCGCTGTGACTAAAAGAACACCCCGGCGGTGCCGGGGTCTAGGTTCTTAATCTTGCAGGTGCGACAGCATCTGGATAAAGATCTTCGGGCTGGCGGCAATCACATTGCCGGTTTCTTTCCAGGTTTGCTCGCCTTCAAAGTCGCCGACCAGACCACCCGCTTCAGTCACCAGCAAGGTGCCGGCGGCCAAATCCCAGGGTTGCAGGTTGACGGCGCAGAAACCATCCAGACGGCCGGCGGCCACATAAGCCAAATCCAAAACCGTTGCACCCACGCGACGCACAGCCGCACATTCGGCCAGCATATCGGCAAATGGGGAGGTGGGTTTCACGCCCGCGCCCGAATCTGGCACGTGCGCACCGATCAAGGCATCGTGATAACGAGTCTGGCCCGATACACGAATACGACGGTCGTTCAGGAAAGCACCACCGCCACGGCTGGCCGTGAACATTTCATTGCGATTGGTATCATAAATAACGGCATGGGCAGCCTGACCACGGTGCATCAATGCAATTGAAATCGCGTAGCACGGAAAGCCGTGAATAAAGTTGGTGGTGCCATCCAGCGGATCAATGACCCATTGGTATTCAGGAGTGCCTTCGCCTGCGGGTTCCAGCGGTGGGCGCTCGCCCGTTTCCTCTCCGATAAAACCGTGATCGGGGTAGGCTTCGCTCAACACTTCAATGATGGCTTCCTCTGCTGCGCGATCCACTTCCGTGACATAATCTTTAGGGCCTTTACGCGCAACCGACAGGTGCTGGAGGTCTAGACTGGCGCGAGAGATAATGGTGCCGGCACGGCGAGCCGCCTTGATGGCGGTATTGAGCATCGGGTGCATGGAAATTCCGTTTTTTTAACAATAATTGAGCCTGCCTGGCGTGCCCTGTTGCAGGGCAAAATCGCGTGAGCAGACACAGGAAGCGTAGCTTCAAAGTAGCTATTTTAAATGACTCAGACGCAAGCATCGGCATTTGATGATAATTTTCACCGGGTTCGCTTCATTATGGTGCAACCCAGCCACCCTGGAAACGTGGGCGCAGCGGCGCGAGCGATCAAAACCATGGGCTTTGGCGACTTATGTCTGGTTGACCCGCTCGACCCGGACGTTGCACAAAACCCTCAGGCAATCTCACTGGCCAGCGGTGCCGTAGACGTTTTGGAGCAGGCCACGATTGTGCCTACCCTGGCGCATGCGCTGGAGCCGGTCACCCTGGCTTTTGCCCTGACAGCCCGCCCCCGCTACCTGGGACCGCCAGCCGCCGATATACGCCAGACCGCCGAACTGAGCCGTGAACATCTGCGCCAGCACGCCGGCACAGTGGCCATTGTGCTGGGTACCGAACGCGTGGGCCTGACCAACGATCACATCAGCCAGTGCCAGTACGTCTGCCATATTCCAGCCAATCCTGAATACAGTTCGCTCAATGTCGCCCAGGCTTTGCAACTGGCCGCCTGGGAATTGCGCTACGCCCTGCTGGCTGAAAGTGGTGCCAGCCTCCTGCCCAATACCGATGGCAAGGCAGACCCCGGCAAGGAACTGGCGCCTCAAGCCAAGGTGCAAGCGTTGCTGCAACACTGGGAACAGGCTATCGAAAGCGTCAAGTTCCTGGACCCCAAGCATCCCAAAAAACTGGTGCCCCGCATGCAGCACTTGTTTGGGCGAGCCCAACTCAGCCTGGACGAAGTCGATATGTTGCGCGGCCTGTGTACCGCCATGATCAAGACCGCGAAAACGGCAGGTCACCCTATTCCCGAGCAGCGTAAAGACGAATCGGCCGGCCCGGAACAGCGCTAAAGCTTGCGCTCCGCCCCACTTGCCCGCTGCTTGCAGGGGGCTCTACCGGAAATGAGCGATCACACAGTGGACACTTTCTCGGCTGGCGTATATTCTTACTGAGTTACTTTTCGGTAAGCATTAGCTGTTTTCAAGCATGAACACTCCCGAGACCGTAGAACCGCAGGATCAGGCTGGGCCGCGTACCCTGCAACGCGGCTTGCTGGTGCTCAAGACTTTGCAAAATCATCAAGGCAAAGGGCTGAGCGTCACTGACTTGTCACGCGCCACGCAATTACAGCGCCCCACCATCTACCGGCTGCTGGCCGCTCTGATCGATCACGGGCTGGTCCAGAACAGCAGCCATAGCCGTCGCTACAGTGCCACGCGCCAGGATCAGGGCCTGTTTGGGCTGGACCCGCGAGTCACCATCATGCAGCCCATCATGCAAGAGCTAGCGCAACTGACCGGCGATGCCGTTTTTCTGGTGGGCCGCGATGGCGACGACTCCATTAGCCTATGGCGCGAAATCGGCCCCTACCCGGTACAGATTCTGGCCACTTATGTCGGCAAGCGTCAGCCCTTGGGCGTAGGTTCCGGTGGCATGGCCTATCTGGCCACACTGGGAGACGAGGCCATCGAGCAAATTATCGAGCGCAATGCCAATCAGTTGGACCAGTACGGCGGCATGACCCAGCGCGAGATGCGCCAACTGGTCACCAATACCCGCATTCGCGGCTACTCGGTTGTCGGTAATTACGCTGTGCGCGGTGCCTTGGGTGTGGGCTGCGCCCTGTGCGACCACAAAGGCCGCCCCATTCTGGCCATGAGTGTCACGGCGATTACCGAACGCATGCCTGCGCCGCGTCAAAAAGAAATTGCCGGTCTACTGCGCGAGGCCCTGGATTCCGTGGCCGACAAATTTTAGGTCTGGGTGGATTTCCGTCTCTGAGCGGTGCCGGGACCGTTAAAACCCTCATCAGCACACGGCGCTCCCTGTGTGCTTTTTTACTGCTTTTTTACTCTCCCGCCCTTATTCCCTCTGCTTGCTTTTCCAATCAACACAGATGGCTCCCCCAAGCCCAGCCTGTCAAAACGAGGGAAACTACGCCGACGACAAGCCTGGCCCCTTCCCAAGCAGCACCCATTCCAAGATGACTCCTGGAAAATGTCCACTGCCAAGATTTTTCTTGCTGGCGCAATGGAACAATAGCTCATACAGGGCAATGGGTTAGTCGAGTTCCCGACCCTTTCCCGTTTTCTGTCTTCAATGTGCTGAGTGCCACATAGGGGCATCGTGATAGGAAACTTTGAAGCAACGCACTCTGGAGCAGGCCGCGCAGGACATGGCCGCCGGAGTAAGTCGGAAACATCGACCTATCGCCGATGGTTAAACGTGTGGCCGGCCTAGCCCGTGCGCGCTACGCGATGCTGGGCTACGACATGGGTTCATCCTTGTGCCATGGCGGCCAACGATCGAGCAACGGCTGGGGCAGCAACTCGCCGCGACGGTGTGCGCCAGCGGGGTGTCCTGGGATGTTGGAAAGCAACGTGGTCGAAGTCTCTAGCGCTCGGGGACACGGCCGACGAGTTCTGATCGTTGTTCTTCAAATACATGGATTAAATGATCGGCGACTGCTCGGACGCGCCTTGAGTGCGCCAGGTTGGAATGGATAGCCAGCCAGATTGGCTGATCTGCCCCCAGTTCGGACAGCAGGCAGATAAGCCCCGCCTGTCGGGCCAGAAAGTGCGGGAGCACCGCCAATCCAATGCCAGCCGTCGCGGCAGCCATCTGTGCTGACAGCGTGTTGGCTTCCATTTGGCACGGTCGTCCTCGCAACATGCGAGCGATCCATTTTGCGGCCGGCAGATGGCTATGGGACTCGGCCCAGCCAATGAAGCTATCGTCATCGAAGGTGGCCGCATCAGCTCCGGCGCTACGCGCATCGACGTATCCACGAGCGCCGTAAAGGCCGAATCCCAGGGTGCCCAGGCGCTTGATCGTGACGTTACCCGCTTCTGGTTTGACCATCCGCACAGCCAGATCGGCATCTCGCCGGTGCAAGTTCACGGTCTGTACACCGCTGACGATCTCCACACGCAGCTCAGGATGGGTGGCAAACAGCTTCGGCAACGAGGGGACGATGAGCGCGTTGGCCAGATTCTCTGCGGTGGCAAGGCGCACGCATCCAGCCACTTGCCCTTGCTGCCGTGCGGCTTCTCCGAAAGCCTGCCCGGCATGTTCCAGTGCTTCAGCATGCTCCAGCAGGGCTTCACCATCATCCGTGAGGCTGTAGCCACTCTGATGTCGGCTGAACAGTGGTACGCCTAGCGCCGCTTCCAGGCGATCCAATCGCCGTGACACGGTAGCAACGCCCATCTCAAGCGCGGTGGCCGCACCGCTCAAGGTGCCTGCACGCGCGATAGCCAAAAAGATACGGGCGTCATCCCATTGGATTTGAGCATTCATTTGTTTTCCGAATGTGGAAAATAAGTTTCCTATTTTATCTATTTTCCAATCACTTTTGGAAGATCATACTTCCCCCATCTTGTAAGGGGAAGTGCAATGCAAAGACGAAAGCTTGGACACGATCTGGAGGTTTTCGCCCTCGGCCTTGGCTGCATGGGCATGAGCGAGTTCTATGGCCCGCGCGACGATGAGCAGGCGCTACATCTGCTGGGTCAGGCAATCGGCATGGGCGTAGACTTCCTCGATACCGCCGACATGTATGGCCCACATCACAACGAAGAGTTGATAGGCCGCTTCCTTGCGACACGCAAACCGAAGGTGCAGATTGCGACCAAGTTTGGCATCGTGCGCAGGCCCGGCGAATATCGACGCAGCATCGACAACAGCCCAGATTACGCACAGAAATGTTGTGAAGCCTCGCTGCGTCGCCTTGGTGTCGAGCAAATCGACCTGTACTACGTCCATCGAATAGACCCTGCACAGGCGATTGAAGAAACGATGGAGGGCCTGGCCCGACTCGTACAGCAAGGTAAAGTCGCACGTATCGGCTTGTGTGAGGTCAGCGCGGCCACCCTGCGACGTGCGCATGCCATACATCCAGTGGCAGCAGTCCAGACCGAATATTCGTTGTGGACACGGGACGTGGAAACCGAGGTTCTCCCGACCTGCCGCGAACTGGGTATAGGCCTGGTGGCTTATTCGCCATTGGGGCGCGGCTTTCTGACGGGTCGGTTCCAGCAAGATGCGACCTTCGAGGAAGGCGACTTTCGCGCTAGCCTGCCACGCTTCCAGCCAGAGAACATCACCACCAACCGTTCCCTGGTCGATGTCATTTCATCCATCGCCGTGCGCAAGACATGCACGACGGCACACATCGCTTTGGCATGGCTATTGGCTCAAGGCAATGACATCGTGCCCATTCCTGGTACGCGTCGCGTCGCCCATCTGCAGGACAACTTGGGCGCGTTATCGGTTCGCCTGGAGCCAGAGGATCTGGCTGAACTGAGGCGTGCGCTCGACGCAGTACCAGTCGCCGGAGACCGCTATACCGAAGAAGGTATGAAAGGGGTCAACGCATGAGCAGCCCTCGTTCTGAACGGCGCGAGCAGGCTTTTGCGTTGCTGGCCCAACTTGACCCGCAGGCCCCCGAAAAGGTCGCCAGAAACCTCGACGAACTGTCTGACGACTTTGCCGAACTGGTGCTGGGGTTCGCCTTTACCGATGTAGTATCGCGCCCAGGCATCGACTTGCGCACCCGCGAAATGCTGACCGTCGCTGCACTGATGGCGATGGGCAACGCACCGGGGCAACTCGAATTCCATATCCGGGCCGCACTGAATGTCGGTGTCAGCAGGAACGAAATCGTGGAAATCCTACTACAGATTGCCGTCTATGCAGGTGTCCCGGCATGCATGAATGGCATCAGTGCAGCACGGAAAGCGTTTGCCTCACATGCACAGGCCCAGCAGAGCCCAGCAACTGGAGGGACAGCATGAATCAGTTCGCGTCTCCTCCAAATCAGGAGAGCATTTCATGGCGCACCTGGCTGGCTCTCATTGCGCTTGGCATTAGCGCATTCGCTATCGTGACGACTGAACTAGCCCCGATTGGCTTGCTTTCGCCGTTGGCGACCGAGTTTGGACAAACTGAAGGCTAGGCAGGATTGATCGTGACGGCGTATGCCTGGATAGCAGCGCTTACTGCGCTGCTATCCGCCATTTTCCTGGGGCGAGTGCCACGCAAACCGCTCTTGGTCGGCTTGATGCTGGTCTTGACCGTCTCCTGCGCGATCGCAGCTTTCAGTGCACAGTTTTCTATGCTTCTGGGGGCGCGGATGATAGGGGCGCTGGCACACGGCGCTTTCTGGGCAATGATTGGCTCCATTGGTGCGCAATTAGTGCCCGCACGGCAGGTTGGATTGGCAACGTCGATTATTTTCGGTGGCGTATCCGTTGCCAGTGTGCTGGGTGTGCCACTGGTCAACCTGCTGGCTCAACTCGATGGATGGCGAACGGCATTCATGGTGATAGCGGCACTGTCTCTGGTAGCGACCATCGCCATCGCTTGGAGCGTGCCACGCTTGTCGGCGTCAACATCCATCGGCCTGGATGCACTGACCAGCGTTCTCAAAAATCGAACATTCCAGGGAATCTATCTGACGACGGCTTGCGCAATCACCGCTCACTTCGCTGCCTTTACGTTTATCGAGCCTCTGCTTTCAAGTGCTCTGCGCATTCGTGTCAATCTCATCAGCACGCTACTACTGGTGTTCGGCATCGCAGGCATCGTGGGTAACTTGATTTCCGGGAAGTTGATTGACCGTCATCTCAAGCGTCTGGTTCTGATCTCCTTGGCACTGATGACCGCAAGCGTACTCGCAATCGGATGCCTACCCGTTGGAAGCTCTGCCTTCATCGTCGGTGTGCTGCTGCTGGGATGGGGTGCTGGCGTCGCGATCGTCTTTGTCGGCTTTCAAACCTGGATATTGAGATTGGCCGGATCGTCAGCGATGCCCGCCTCAGCCATCTATGTCGCCATTTTTAACGCGGCTATTGGCGCAGGTGCGCTGCTGGGAGGAATAGTGCTGTCCATGACAAGCCTGAGTGGATTGATGGTCATTGTTGGCAGTGCAATGGCAGCCAGTCTTATTCCGGTGATATTAATAAAAGCGCCCACTTCTTAGCTTGGCGGGTCTCAATAAAAAAGCCAAAGAGGACTCGCAAACTCGAATTGCAGCCGCACTGCCAGCAGGATGACGGCGTTCTCCAGCTCCTCAGTCTTGTCCAGTTGGCGAAACAACTTGCCCATGCCCTGGTCGCTGCTGAGGTGGGTGGCCTTGCCGTTGGGGAGTATCGGAACGTGGCGGCACGGATTGGTACTGCCGGGCCGATAGCCCCAAACTTCGACCAGATTGAACATGCGGCGAATGACGCGGTTCGCGTCGGCGCAGTCCAACGAAATGCGGCACTGGAGTCATGGTGAAACAAAAAAAACCGCCCAGTTTCAAACAGCGCCCTGCCCCCATTCAAACTGATCCTCAAATCCGTTCGTTTTAGCTAAATATCTCCACACCAGGGAAAACTGCCGGCCTTATAGCCGCCGTTGCCTGTCCACAGGCTCACCCCCCTCTCTTTCCCTAGGGTTAACGCGCCATCGTTTCGCCGCGCGTAAATAAACCGACATTTGCTTTATTGATCCCCTGCCGGGCCTGTCGCTATCTTGTGGGCACAACGATAAGCCCCCTAAGGGGCACGCCATAAAAACAAGGAAGGCGAGATACAGGCAACAGTCAACACCGAGGAGTACGCGCTAGCGGGACTGTGTATCCAGCATCCGAATCCAGAAGCCGACCCACTAGCCAGGTCGGGGAGACAAAAACAAGGATAAGTTCATTATGAACACCACTGCTACCATCTCGGCCAAACCCAGGCCAAACTTGCTGACCCGTTTCACCAATATCTGCGTGCGTTACGTAGAAAAATGGATGCCCGACCCGTATTTATTTGCGGTCATCCTGAGTTTGCTGGTTGTTGGATTGATTGCCCTGTTTGTCGATGGTGCCACCCCCGGAGGAATGGTGGATGCCTGGTATCGCGGGGTATGGGGGCCTAAAAGTATTTTTACCTTTGCTCTGCAAATGGTGCTAATTCTGGTGACAGGTTACACCCTGGCCGAAGCACCACCGCTAAAACGCGCCATTATCTGGCTGGCATCCCGTGCCCGAACCCAAGTTGAGGGTGCCCTGTTGTGCTTTGCTGTAGGTTCAATCTTCTGCCTGTTGAACTGGGGCCTGGGGCTGGTTGCTGGCGCCCTGGTCGCACGCCAGGTTGCCCGTCGCCTGCCCCATGTCCACTTTGGTTATCTGATTGCCTCGGGCTATATGGGCTACCTGCTCTGGACTCAAGGTCTGTCCAGCTCGATTGCCCTGGCCAATACTGACCCCAACAGCCCCATCAACGTCATCCATCAACTGACCAGCATGACGGTGCCTTTTAGCCTGACCATTTTCCAGCCCTATAGCTGGATCCCGGTCGTGGCCCTGATCATCTTGCTGTTTCTGACAATCTGGCGCATGGAGCCCGACTACGCCTTGCCTCCCGACCCCGCTGTCTTTGCAGATATTGAAAAGGATCTACCCAAAACCAAACCCAACACTCCAGCCGAAAAACTGGAAAACCTATGGATTCTGAACGTACTGTTCTTTTCTGCGGGTATGTACTACTTCGTGCGCAGCGGTTTTGCGCTGAACATCTCATCCATGATCATGCTGTTCACCGTTACCGGTGCTCTGCTGCACTGGACCCCTATCCGTTTTATCAAGTCCTTTGTCGAGTCCGCCAAAACAGCAGGCCCGCTGATTTTGCAATACCCACTGTACGGCGGCATCATGGGCTTGCTGGCCTATATCCCCATGCAAGGAGGTCATGCTCTAGAGGAAATACTGTCCTCGGCGCTGGTGACCGGGGCCAATGAATACACCCTGCCCTTTCTGACCTTTATCGCCTCCATCATCATCTCGCTGTTTGTTCCTTCCGGTGGCGGACACTGGGGGGTGCAAGGCCCCATCGCCGTGCAATCGGCCTTGGCCATGGGTCAGGACAGCCCCGCCTATCTGGGCCTGATGTCCATGGCAGTGGCCTTTGGCGAAGCAGTGGCCAATATGATCCAGCCTTTCTGGCTCCTGCCTGTGCTAGCCATTGCACGCTTGAATGTACGGCAAGTCATGGGCTTTACCGTCGTGGCCTTTCTGATTGGCACCGTCGTGTTGACGATTGCCATTCTTATTGCCCCCTTCACGCTCTAAGGACTTGCCATGTCTGTGAATGATTTCGCTACCCGAAACATGACATCCAGCCAGAAGGCGGCAGAAGCAGCGATTGCCCGCTACGAGCAAACCGAGGATCTGATTCAGGCCTTTGCCCATCTGGACAAGGAGCAGGTACGGCGCATCGCCCAAGAACAGGAGAGCAACACGGGCCCCTTGAAGGGGCTGGTCATCGGCATCAAGGATTTGATCAATACCAAGGACGCGCCAGCCACCTATGGGTCACCCATTTATCGCGACAACCGCCCCACCCAGGATGCCGCCATTGTGCAAGCCCTGATGGCGGCCGGTGCCGTGCCATTTGGCAAAACCGTCACCACGGAGTTTGCCTTGTTCAGCCCGCCCAAGACACGCAACCCCTGGAATCTGGAGCATACCCCGGGCGGTTCCTCGTCCGGCTCGGCCGCTGCCGTGGCCGCCAATGTGGTTCCGGTGGCCTTGGGCACCCAGACAGCGGGGTCCGTGGTGCGTCCTGCCACCTTCTGCGGAATTTATGGCTTCAAGCCCAGCTTTGGTGCCCTGCCCAGCAGCGGGCTGAAAACCATCAGCCCCTCTTTGGATACCGTGGGGATTCTTGGCCAAGGCCTGGACGATGTACGCCGGGTCTTTAACGCCCTGCGCAGCACGCCGGAAGTGTCGCAAGTCCTGCTGCAAGCCCCTTTGCGCATGAGCTTTTTACACACCCCCTGGTGGGACGACATTGCCGAGGACCTACGCGATCGGCTGGAGGCCATCGTCACCCACCTAAAAAGGGACGAGGGCCAGTTTGAGATTCAACTTAGCGATAAGGACAAGCTATTTGGAGAACTGACCCACGCTCAGCAAACCGTCATGGGCGCTGAAGTGTTGATCCATTTAGGCCATGAACGCCAGCACCACCTTGAACAGCTCTCGCCGGCTTTACAAACCTATCTGGAGAAATCTGCACAGATCCCGACTGCCGAGCTGACCCAGGCCCAAGCCGTAATCAACCAGGTCAAGCGTCAGCCCGAACTGATCTTCGGCGAGGCGGACCTGATCCTGAGCGCCGCTGCCCTGGGCGAGGCACCTGCGCGCGACACCACGGGCGATCCCGTACTGTGCCGTGCCTGGACGGCGCTGGGCATTCCGTGCATCAACCTGCCACTCGGTTTTGGCAACCACGGGCTTCCGTTAGGACTGCAAGTGGCCGCCCGCCCCGGGCAGGACGACCTACTGCTCGAGGCGGCCACCCGCATTGCCCATCGTCTGGGCACCTTAACAATCGCGCTGCCTGAACTACGATCCTGAAGGGCCAGGCAGCTTGTTTAACGAATCACATCGACAGAGGTATGACAGGGAAACCCAATGACGGACAGCAACTGGAATCTTAAGAATCAAGCCCGCCAGCAAAGACTGCAACGTGCCCGCCGCGCACTGGGAGACTCTTTGCAAGGCAAACTATGCAGCACGGATAAAGCCAGCGCCTTGCTGGAAGCCGTATTACAAGTAGGAGATCGAGTCTGCCTGGAAGGCAATAACCAGAAGCAGGCCGATTTTCTGGCCGACGCACTGGTAGGAGTCGACCCAGCGCAGATTCACGACCTGCACATGGTGCAATCCGTGCTGGCTTTGCCCCAGCATCTGGATGTGTTTGAAAAAGGCATTGCCAGCCGCCTGGACTTCAGTTTTTCCGGCCCGCAAGGTGCGCGCCTGGCCAGGCTGGCCTCGGCAGGGCGGCTGAACATCGGTGCCATTCATACCTATCTGGAGTTGTTTGCCCGTTACTTTGTCGATTTGACCCCAAATGTCGCGCTCATCGCGGCTCAGGCCGCCGATGAGCATGGCAATCTGTACACCGGCCCCAATACCGAAGACACCCCGGCCATTGTGGAGGCCACCGCGTTTTCCGGCGGCATTGTCATCGCCCAGGTCAACGAGCTGGTCGACAGCAAGACCACCCGCCTGCCGCGCGTGGATATTCCCGCCGACTGGGTGAACTTCGTGGTGCCTGCTCCGCGCCCACACTTTATTGAACCGCTGTTTACCCGCGACCCCGCCCAGATCAGCGAAATCCAGGTCTTGATGGCCATGATGGCCATCAAAGGCATCTACGCAGAGTACGGCGTGCAACGCCTGAACCATGGCATCGGTTTTGATACCGCCGCCATTGAATTGCTGCTACCCACTTACGGGGAGTCGCTGGGCCTGAAAGGCAAGATTTGCCAGCACTGGGCCTTGAATCCTCACCCTGCCCTGATCCCGGCCATTGAAGCCGGTTGGGTGCAATCGGTACACTCCTTCGGCTCCGAGCTGGGCATGGAAAACTATCTGCGTGCCCGCTCCGATGTGTTCTTCACCGGCCCGGATGGCAGCATGCGCAGCAACCGCGCTTTCTGTCAGGCGGCCGGCCACTACGCCTGCGACCTGTTCATCGGCTCCACCTTGCAGATCGACCTGCAGGGCAACAGCTCCACCGCCACGCTCGGCCGTATTGCCGGTTTTGGTGGCGCACCCAATATGGGCGCGGATGCACGCGGTCGTCGCCACACCAGCCCCGCCTGGTTGAAGGCCGGTCAACAAGCCCGCGAAGGTCGTCAGGGTGCAGCCGGTACGCCGCGTGGTCAAAAGCTGGTGGTGCAAATTGTGGAGACCTTCCGCGAACACATGACCCCCGCTTTTGTAGACACTCTGGACGCCTGGACCCTGCAAGAACAGACCGGCATGGATCTGCCTCCCATCATGGTGTACGGGGACGATGTCACCCACATCCTGACTGAAGAAGGCATCGCCAATCTCTTGCTGTGCCGTACCGACGAAGAACGCGAGCAAGCCATACGCGGCGTTGCGGGGTACACACAAGTGGGCCTGGGCCGCGATACCCGCATGGTGGAGAACCTGCGCGATCGCGGCATCATCCGTCGCCCCCAGGATCTGGGCATAGACCCACGCCAGGCCACACGCAATCTGTTAGCCGCACGCAGCATGCGGGATCTGGTTCAGGCCTCCGGCGGGCTGTATCAACCGCCGGCACGCTTTCGTAACTGGTAATGGCCCGCCACGCTATTTGCATTAGGAGATCACGATGACAAACCGTCCTCATGGCCTGGAAACCCTGGCCTACCGTTTCAAAGGACAAGAGCCCATCGCCACCTTCCAGCCAGTGCTGGTGGGCGTCGTAGGCTCGGGCAATCTGGAAGTGCTGGCCGAGCCCAAGGACAGCCCCGACTGCACCATCCATATTCACACCTCGGCACGCGGCTTCTCCACGATCTGGGATGCGGTGGTACGGGACTTTCACCAGCGCCATCCGCTGGCCGGTATTCACTTTGACATCAACGATATGGGGGCCACCCCGGCCGTGGTCAGCCTGCGTCTGGACCAGGCCGCCAGCGAAGCCCTGGCACGCAGCCAAGCACAAGGAACACCGTCATGAGCAGTTATCTGGAATGTTCTGCCCGCCAGCGCGTCCAGGCTCTGTTTGACGCGAACAGCTTTCACGAATGGCTGCCCCCCGCACAACGCTTGAGCAGCCCTCACTTAGCCCAATTGGGGGTGCCTTCTTCCTTTGATGATGGCGTGGCCATCGGCCATGCCTTGCTGGAAGGACAGACCGTTTATGTGGCCGCACAAGAGGGCGAGTTCATGGGCGGTGGCGTGGGCGAAGTTCACGGCGCCAAACTGGTGGGCCTGCTGCGCCGAGCCTTGATCGACCGCCCTGCGGGTGTGGTACTGCTGCTGGAGTCCGGTGGTGTGCGCTTGCACGAAGCCAATGCCGGGTTGATTGCCGTCTCCGAAGTGATGCGCGCCTTGCTGGATACGCGTAATGCCGGTGTGCCGGTGATTGCCTTGGTGGGTGGGCAAAACGGTTGCTTTGGTGGCATGGGCATTGTGGCCCGCTGCACCAACCACCTGATCATGAGTGACGTAGGCCGTCTGGCCATGTCCGGCCCGGAGGTGATTGAAGCCTCGCACGGCGTTGAAGAATACGACTCCAAAGATCGTGCTTTGGTCTGGCAAACCAGTGGCGGAAAACACCGCTGGTTAACGGCGGATTGCGACGATCTCGTGTCCGATACCGTGGCCGCTTTCCGCGCCGCTGCCATACAAGGATTGAAAAACCCGGCCCGTGGCCCGGTCACCCTGGAAGAGCTCGAGCAGGAACATCAGTTGCTGGCACACCGCGCGGCCCTGCTGCCCGTAGAGCAATGGGATCACACCGAGAATCAGGCCCAGACCTTGTGGCAAGCGCTGGGGCTGGAACAAAGCGATCACGTCGGGCAGATGGACGCGGCCGCCGTCAAAGCATTACGCCGCCAGGAGGTGCTGTCATGAAATGGGAAACACTGGTGCAATCGCTGTTCGATACGCAGCACAGCATCACCGAACAGAGTTTGTTCTTGCAAGGCAATGCCGAGTTTGATGGCCAGACCCTGGCCGTTATCGGGACTACCGAACACGCCCCCATCGGCGTGGCTCTGGCCCTGACCCAGGCACAGGCCGTGCTGGACATCATCAAGAACCATCCAGGCCGCAGCCTGCTGCTGTTGGTCGATACCCAAGGCCAGCAACTGCGCCGCCGCGATGAGCTGCTGGGCATCAACCGCGCTATGGCTCACTTGGGCATGTGCCTGGATCTGGCCCGACGCAAAGGCCACAAAGTCATTGGGCTGGTATATGACCAGGCTCTGTCCGGTGGTTTCATCACCTCCGGCCTGATTGCCGATGCCTGCTATGCCGTGCCTGAAGCCGAGATCCGCGTCATGCGCATCCCTGCCATGGCCCGCGTCACCAAACTGCCCGAAGCCATGTTGGAAGAGCTGGCGCAATCCAATCCGGTCTTTGCGCCTGGCGTCGGCAACTACGTGGCCATGGGAGGTATTGAGTCTGTCTGGGAGAGCAGTTCGCCAGAGCAACTGCGCGCTTCTTTACGTGCGGCACTGGCCCAGTCCAATAATCAGGATCGCCGCGCCAGCGAGGGTGCCGAACGTGGTGGCCGCCGTCTGGCTGCGCAGATCATTGAACAGGTCTTGCAGGCATCCTGATGACCGCCCCACTGCCCGCTCGCCGTCACCACCTGATCACGCTGGACAGCACTGCCTGGGATCAGGTGCTGGCTGATCTGGAGCCGAGCAGCCACGCCTATCAATGCCTGTGCAGATGGCAGGCCCGTGACTGGCCTCTGGTCGTCAGCCGTCAGCCGGGCGAGCTGCGTAGCGGGCAACTGCAAGTGGGTATTCCTTTGCCGACCGATTGGGGGCGGCAAAGGCTGTCCCTGATCGTTCCCCAGGCTCGGAGCGTGAGCTGGGGCAGTTTCCCCCCCGCCCATGAAGCCCAAACCTTACTGCCGGTTTCCTTGGCACAAGACTGGCTGAGCTTATGCCAACAGATGCAGGCACACGGCTGCACCGCTCAAATTTATGGTAGTTATGGCTGGGAACTGATCACCGGACAAGGCTATGTACGTGAAGGCTCGGATCTGGATTTGCTGCTGCCCGTGCAGTGCGCCACGCAGGCCGATCGTCTGGTGCAGCTATTACGTGCGGCCAACGAATGGCCCGGTTTCCCCCGTCTGGATGGCGAGCTGCTGTTTCCCAACGACGACGCCATTGCCTGGCGTGAATGGCAGCAATGGCGCAGCGGTGCCAGCCGCAAAGTCATGATCAAACACACGCATGGTTTACGTATTCAGGCGCACTCGGACTGGCCCGAGCACGCCCCTAGCCTAGAGTCCTCTCATGCTGCTTGATGCAATTGAAACAAGGGCATTGGCGCAGTTACCCACTGCCCCCGACTACATGGATCCATCTCGTTCCTGGAGTTGCACGGCCATAGGCCGGGCAGCCGTTCTGGCGCTGTATGACGAGCTGATTCTGGCCCCCAAACCCGGGCTGGTTTCCCTGATCGACAGCGGCAGCCATGACGATATGGATGCCAGCACTTTTTATCGCAGTCTGTTTGCCTTGCGCCACTACTTCACCGACATGGCGGCCCTGGGCCAACAGCGTGTTCCATTCAGCCAACTGCAAACTCGCGGGATTGCAGCGGAGGCTCGCATGCAGGCCGCCACGGGGGGCATCAATACCCACCGTGGCGCCATTTTCATGCTGGGCCTGTTGTGCGCAGCCGCAGGCGCCTGCCTTCCTTTTCGCTCCCTGACTCCCGCCACGATTCGGGACCAACTTCAAGCATTATGGGGGGCGGCTTTACAGGCCCGCAGCCAGCAAGCGTCGTCCGCACTGCCGGGCGGACGGGCGGTACGCCGCTATGGCTTGCAAGGCGCGAACCAGGAAGCCGCCCAAGGCTTTCCCACCTTGTTTGAAACGGCCTGGCCCGCCTGGCAAGTCGCTGTCAACATTTTGTCTCCGCACAGCACACCAGTAGCAGAACGGCAGTTGCAGACCGTCGGTTTGCATACCTTCTTTTCTGTTATGGCGGTCCTTGACGATAGTAATCTGGCCCATCGTGGCGGACTGGAGGGACTACACTACGCGCGCCGCTGCGCCGCACAATACTTACAAGCGGGCAGTGCGTTCACCCCCGACGCAATGCAACGCGCCCAAGACTTGCATCAAGCCTTCATGAAACGCCGCCTGTCCCCCGGAGGCGCAGCCGACACCTTGTCGGCCTGCTGCTGGCTGGACCGATTGCAAGCGTATGCACCCGGCGGGGCCAGCCAGCGCCGCCCTACTGGAGCCTGAGCATGAAAATCGCCCTGCTGTTTTCCGGGCAAGGCATGCAATACGCAGACATGCTGCCCTGGATAAATCCAACAAATCCTTTGTTACTGCAAATGCAGGAGCAATTGCACGTCCCCGATTGGCGCGCTGCCATGCTCGACGCCAATTGGGCCAGCACCAATGCACATGCCCAAGTTGTGCTGACCGCTTGCGCACTGGCCGCCTGGCAGCAATTGCAGGAGCAAGTCCCTGCCCTGCAATCCTCCAGTCAATCTTTGGCCGCCGTGGCGGGCTACAGCATTGGCGAGCTGGCAGCCGCTTGTGTCGCCGGGGTTTTATCTGTCAGCGATACCGTCACCCTAGCCGGACAAAGAGCCGCCTTGATGGACCAGGCCGGAGCCGGGCAAGACAGCAGCATGCTGGCGATAAGCGGTGTTTCAATTCGGACGATTGAACAATGGTGCCAAGCACAGGGCGCCGCCTTGGCCATACGCAATGGCCCCGATAGTGCGGTGTGTGCGGGCCCGCGTGACAAGCTCTGTGCCCTGGAAAAGTTTGCTCAAGAACAAGGGGCTCGTTGCACACCCTTGTCCGTGAATATTGCGTCCCATACCCATTGGATGAGCAGCGCGGCTCACGCCTTTCAGGAGCAACTGAATCAAAGCGCACTGGCTGCCCCGAACGTGCCGTGGCCCACCAATGCCGGAGTGTGGGTGCATAATGCCACTACCGCTGCCCAGGCCTTATCGGCGCAAATAATGCAAACTGTGCAATGGGATTCCTGCATGGAGCAGATTGAAGAACGACAGCCTAATGTGGTGCTGGAAATTGGTCCGGGCCGTAGCCTGGCGAGCATGTGGAATCAACGCTATCCCGAGATTCCCGCACGCAGTGTAGACGAGTTCCAAGCCCTGGAGGGTTTGCAACGCTGGCTGTCACGCTGGGCGGGATAAATGCAGCGCGACATCGTGCGCTGGACATGCATCATCCCTGATCAGGATTCAACACTCGGGCCGCCGTAATCGGCCAGTACCTAAGCGACAGAGGGTGCCAGCAGCGCTCAATAGCGGCCCTGTGAAGCCATGCACAAGAGAAAGAGAACAAAAGAAGGACCTGACGCCGTTTTCAGATCCACATCAGGCAGACTTCTGCCCTTCTTTTTCCATCTGCGTGCGTACGATCCGGCAGGCCCGTAACAAGCTCAACACATTCGGGCTACGCTCGCGCGACTTCATACACACCAGACCGATGCGCTGTAAATGTCGATACGGCGGCTCCAGACTGAACCACTGAATCTTGTCAGAGAAAACCTCTTTGGCACGGGCTGGCAAAAGGGAACACCCCACCCCGCCGCTGACCAGGCTCATCAAAGAAAAGATGTCTCCGGTGCGCATCACAATATCGGCATCGAACCCGGCTTTGGCCAACATGCGCTGCATGTCCCGGCCAGTCGCAAAATCGTCGGTCAGCGACACAAAGCGCTCCTGGGAGCAACGCTCCAGATTCACCACGGACGAGTCCGAACCTTGCCAATCCACAGGGGCGGCAAACATCAGCTCATCATGAAAAACAGGCAGCATTTCCAGGTCATCAGGCTGCTTTTGAGGCAACTCGATCAAGGCGGCATCAATATGACCGCCCCGCAGCTTTTGCAGCAGCTTCTCGTTGGAATCCAACACCAGATCAATCTGCATGGCAGGCTTGTGGACCTTAAGCTCTACCAAAAGGCGTGGCACCAAACGTATTGTTAGCGAATACATGGAGCCAATGCGCAGTTGATCCGACGAATAGCCCCCGGCTTCACGGGCTGCGTCAATACCATGCTGTAAGGTACGGATGGTTTCCTTGGCGGCCTCGGCCAGCTCACGTGCCGACTCTTGTGGCACCAGGTGGCGCCCTTCCTGCAAGAACAAGGGGCAGCGCAAACCTTCTTCCAGACTCTTTAATGCCCGATGCACACTGACCGCACTGGTGCCCAACTGTTCTGCGGCACGGGCAATGGTGCCAGCTTCCAGAAAAGCCAGCAACACTTCCAAGCGTCGTACCGTGATTTTTTCGTCGATCAGAAACATCGTGGGGGTGGGAAGAAAAACAGCGCTAAGGCCACCAGTATGGAGCAAGCCTGACATCAATCCAATTCAGGCTAACCCCAAAAAAAATGCCCCAAGCCGCTAACAACACGGCTTGGGACATTTTTTCTTTATCTCAGACTTAGCTGAGTCAAAAGCCCGAATGATGTGCTTGCAGACCTGACATCCAAGCCCGAAGCCAACAGGATCACGCGGCCTTTTTCTCCGCACCCGATTGCACGATTTCTCGCACAGGAACCGGAGTCTGCAAACCAGCCTGATTCAATACCTGAACCGCACGGCGGAACAGATCAAAACGGGCATCCCAGAAATCAGCAGAACTGATCCAGGCACGCAGGTTTACCGTAATCACGCTGTCCTTGTACTCCATGACCATCACCACCGGGGCCGGGTCCTTGAGCACCTGCGGATGTTCATTCAACAAGTCCTGCAACAGCTTGATAGCCAGATCCAGATCATCGCCATAACGCACGCCCACACCAAAGTCCAAACGACGCGTCGCATTGCGGCTGTAGTTGATGATGGGGTTACCCCAGATCAGGCTGTTAGGCAATGTGAATTGAATGCCATCCACTTGTTCAAAACGGGTCAGGAACAACCCCACTTCCTGCACGGTACCGTCGCCTTTACCGACTACCGACACAAACTCGCCGGCACGCAAAGGACGCAGCATCAGCAACATGATGCCGGCGGCAATATTTTGCAGTGTGTTCTGCAAGGCCAGACCAACGGCCAAACCAGCAGCACCCAACACCGCAATAATGCTGGCGGTCTGTACGCCAAAACGCGCCAGTACGGCGATCAGCACAAAGACACGAATTGTCCAAACCGTCACAGACTGGGCCATAGGCACAATCGTGGGGTCCACTCGGGGAGAGCGGGCTGCCATCCGCTTGATGGCACGACCGGCAACGGCAGACAGCCACCAGCCAATGATCAGAATCAACAAAGCGATCACGACATTAAGCGCAATCGCGACAACGGCGGGAAACTCTGTCATCCAGGTTTGCAATTTTTCCACGTTTCAATCTCCTCAATTAAAAGGCAAAGCACCGAAGGGACTGGCCGCTAAGGGTAAACATTGCTAGTGCGCATCATAGCCTTGGGGGGGACATGAACCCAAGTGGACTAAGCTTTCCAGCTTATCCCCGAAAACTGTGGATAGCTCATAGGAAAAACTGGGCAAATCAGGAAAACTTCCAGTAGTATCAGCGGCTTAAAAACGGCGAACAGAAATCAACCAAATCCGGAAACAGCGCCCCGCTTATCCCCATAAAATGTGGACAAGTCACAGGATAAACCGTGAATCAATGAACTTATTTCAATATAATCAATCGCTTACACGAAGCGATCAGAGAATCGACAATTCTTTACCATTTTTTTCCTTGGGCAAGCACCGGTTTGTTGAAAACCGGCTTATCCACAAAAGATGTGCATAATAATAGGGAAAACCCCTGTATTAGCAAAAAATAGGCTTATAAAACAATCCCCTAAGTAGCCAGGTCAGGGATTCACCAATTCGCTCATCATCGGGCCGGTACGCGCCACAAGGATGCCAACCAATGTTGCTCTTGCGCTGGCCTGTCTGTAGGGCGATAAAAGTGCTTGATATATTCAAAGCCCGCTTGCTCCAGACGCTCTGACCACTGCTCCCAACTGTAGTAACAACCGTAGCGCTGACCATTCCAACCTTCCTGTCCCTGACCGCGCGGATTGGAGGAAAACAGCACCCCGCCTGGTCGCAGGCTGTGCCGCAAGGCCGTCAGCACGGCGGACAGCTCCGCACTGGGTATGTGGAATAACACGGCGTTGGCAAACACGCCATCAAACGCAGCAGCAGGCAAGTTCAAATCCAGGAAATCCTGATGCAAAACAGTCAGGCCGGTTTGCTGACGAGCCATTTCCACAAAGGCGGCACAACCATCCAGACCAACAGGGCGATGGCCCATTGCCTGAAACGCCACCAGATCCCGCCCCGGCCCACAGCCCAGATCCAGAATATCCACAGGCCCCGGCAAACCGATCGCCGCCAGCAAGGCGTCGCGATTCTGACTGACGTCATGGTCCCACGTGCCGTCCCGATAGGCCTGCGCATGATCCTGGTAATGATTGACGGTGCGACGACTGGTTTCTTTCATCTGAACATCCTTGCCCAAGCTATGGGTTTACTTGACGCTGCCTAACGATGGATCGACTATATCCCGAGTCCAATTTGAATCCGATGCCATGAAGCCAAGCTATCCGCTCTCCGTCCTAGACCTATCCCCTATTGTTCAGGGCTCCACCCCGGCCCAGTCCTTTCGCTGTTCGGCGGATATTGCCCGTCATGCCGAGCAATGGGGCTACCACCGTTACTGGCTGGCCGAACACCACGGCATGCCCGGTATTGCCAGTGCAGCCACTTCGGTCCTGATCGGGCACATTGCCGGTCAAACCAGCCGCATTCGTGTGGGCGCAGGTGGCATCATGTTGCCTAACCACTCTCCTCTGGTGATTGCCGAGCAGTTTGGAACACTGGCCTGTCTGTACCCTGGCCGTATCGATTTGGGCCTGGGCCGTGCCCCTGGCTCCGACCCCGAAACCGCCCGCGCCTTGCGCCGCAATCTGAACAGCGACCCGGACCAGTTTCCACGCGATGTACTGGAGCTGATGGACTATATGTCCGACGAACCGCGCAACCGCATCATGGCCGTGCCCGGTCGTGGTCTGAATGTGCCGGTCTGGATTCTGGGCTCCAGCCTCTTTGGTGCTCAACTGGCTGCCGCGCTAGGCTTGCCCTATGCCTTTGCTTCGCATTTTGCGCCTGCTCAGTTGATGGATGCTATTGAGGTTTACCGCCGTCAGTTCCAGCCCTCCGTGCATCTGGAAAAACCGTACGTCATGCTGGGCTACAACGTCTTTGCCGCCGATACGCAAGACGAGGCCAAGCTACTGGCCTCCTCCTGGCAACAGTCTTTTGTGAACCTGCGCAGCGGTCGCCCCGGCCAACTGCCCCCACCCGTGCG
The DNA here is from genome assembly GCF_020907215.1 of Alcaligenes sp. MMA. Lineage (NCBI taxonomy): Bacteria > Pseudomonadati > Pseudomonadota > Betaproteobacteria > Burkholderiales > Alcaligenaceae > Alcaligenes > Alcaligenes sp. MMA. The sequence goes on along the minus strand of NZ_JAJJPP010000002.1, from coordinate 693,861 downwards.
CGATTACTACGAGCAATGCAGCCCACCGGCCCAGCACCTGCTGGACTCCCTGCTCAGCTGTACAGCCATTGGCAATCCGGAGCAAGTGCTTGAACAGATGAAAGGGTTCATTCAGCTAACGGGCGCCAACGAACTGATGCTGAACGCCAATATTTTTGATCACAACAAGCGCTTGCGCTCCTACGAGATTGCCGCCCAGTTGCGCGGCAGTCTGATATGAACCCACGCCACCTTCAAGAAACCGCACTGCGCTACTTCCAGGAAGTCGCGCGTTGTGGCTCTATCTCGCAGGCGGCCAGCAATCTGCATGTGGCTACCTCGGCCATCAGCCGTCAGATCAGCGGGCTGGAAGAAAACCTGGGCATGGCCTTATTCGAGCGCCATGCCCGTGGCATGAACCTGACCGCGGCGGGCGAATTGCTGCTGGCCCATGCCCGCCGCAGCGCCATGGATGCCGAGCGCACCTTGCACGATATTGCCGCTTTGCAAGGGCTGCAAACCGGCCTGATCCGCATTGCCTCCTCGGAAGGTTTAGCCGCCCAACTGCTGCCCCAGTGCATCGCGCAGTTTCGTGAAAAACACCCAGGCATACGCTTTTTGCTGGACGTGCTGCCACCACAGCGGATCAGCATGCTGCTGTTAAGCGGCCAGATAGATATCGGCATCAAATTTACCCAGACGGCTGAAAAAGACATCAAGACCTTGTTCCGCCGCGATGCCCCGGTAATGGCTCTGGCTGTTCCCGGCCACCCCGTCACCCGCACCGAACGCATCAGCCTGAAAAGCCTCTTGGCCCACCCCCTGGCCTTGCCCGGTCCGGACACCACGGTGCGGCAAATGATGGACGTGGCCTGCAGCGCACAAAATCTGAGCCTGGACCCGGTATTCAGCAGCAATCACATGCAATCCCTGCATCAATTTGCATTGTCCGGCGCAGGCGTAACCGTGTCGGCCCTGCTGTCAGCCCGTCACCTGATTGAGCAAGGTTTGCTGCAAGCCAGTTTCATCCATGAACGCGGCTTACTGAACCGCCAAATCGAAGTACAGGCCCTGGCTGGCCGCCGCTTGCCCTCTATTGTTCGCCGCTTTCTGGACGAGTTGCTGCCGCAGCTTGAAGTCGACCCGCAGGCTTTGCCAAAATAGCAACGCTGACCTGCTTATTTGTTGCTGGTTCGGCATCATCGCCTTTTCTATCATCTCTTGATTGAGGAGAGAGCCATGACAACACCCAGCAACACTGCAAGCACCGCACACCCCCCTTCGATCCACCGCCCCTGGCGACGTCTTGCCCAAACCCTGTTGGGTGCCATTCTGGCCGTCAGCAGCGTGCCGGCGGCCCATGCCAGCGATTGGCCTGATCGTCCCATTCGCCTGATCGTCCCCTTTCCCACTGGTGGTGCCACTGACGTCATCAGCCGGTTGATTGCCGAAAGCGCTGCCAAAGCGATGAACACCAACATCATCGTGGACAACCGCACGGGCGCAGGCGGCACCATTGGTTCAGCCGAAGTAGCCCGCAGCAAACCCGATGGCTACACCCTCCTGTTCACCACCAGCAGTACCCACGCAATTGCGCCACATCTGTACAAGTCTCTACCCTACGATGCAGACAAAGACTTCACCCCCATCGCCCACTTGGGTGATGCCGCCAGTGTCTTGCTGGTGAACCCGTCCGTCCCCGCACAAACCCTGCCGGAACTGATTGAGTACACCCGTGCCCATCCCGATGAGTTGAACTACGCCAGCAGTGGCAATGGCACCATCGTGCACCTGGGCACTGAGGCCTTTTTGAATCAGGCCGATATCGTCATGTCGCACGTTCCTTACCGGGGGACCGGTCAGGCCATTAACGATATGCTGGGCGGCTCGATCCATGTTTTACTGGACGCCATCCCCACCGGAATGCCGTATGTAAACAGCGGCCAATTGCGCGCCCTGGCGGTGACCGGCCCACAACGCTCGCCGCTGGCCCCCGATTTACCCACTTTTCAAGAGTCCGGCCTGCCGGGCTATGAATCAGTGACCTGGTTTGGTCTGTACGCACCCGCAGGCCTGCCCGATGAGATCCGTGATAAAGCTTATGAGGCTTTCACCCATGCCACTCAGGACCCCAACGTACGCTCACGCCTGCAAGCATTGGGCGTGGACCTGCCCCGCAGCACCAGCCAGGAAGAGTTTGTCTCTTTGGTTCGCGAGGACAGCGCACGTTGGCAAGGCCTGATCCAACTGACTGGAATACAGATTCAATGAACAAGACTGACACCTGTATGGACTGGAACAACCCCTACCCGTCCGCCCGTTCTGCGGTACTTGGCCAAAACATGGTCAGCACCTCCCACCCTTTAGCCGCACAAGCGGGCTTGCGCATGCTGCAAGCCGGTGGCAATGCAGTTGACGCAGCGTTGGCTGCTGCCATTGCCTTGACGGTCGTTGAACCCACGGGTTGTGGCATAGGCAGTGATGCCTTTGCTATCGTTTGGGATGGCAAAGAGTTACATGGCTTGAACGCTTCCGGGCGCTCGCCTCGTGGCTGGTCGCCGGATCGATTCAAAGGCCTCGCGACTGTCCCCGACAAGGGCTGGGAAAGCGTGTCCGTTCCCGGTGCCGTCTCTGCCTGGGCCGAGCTGTCCAGCAAGCTGGGCCGTCTGAGTCTGGAGCAAGTTGCCGCCCCCGCCATTCATTACGCCCGAGAAGGTTTTCCAGTCTCGCCGGTTATTGCACGCTTGTGGGAACTGGGCCGTCAGCGCCTGGGCGATCAGCCCGGTTTTGCGGACGCTTTTTTACGCGATGGCAAAGCACCTGTGGCTGGCCAGTGGTACCAGAATCAAGACCAGGCCAATACGCTGGAACGTATCGCCGCCACCCAGGGCCAGGACTTCTATACGGGTGAACTGGCCAAGCGCATTGCCGACTTCTCCCGCCTGCATGGCGGTGCCATGGACGAACAGGATCTGGCCGAACATCGTGCCAACTGGTGTGGCACCATCAGCCATCCTTTTGCCCAATCGGTCATTCATGAAATCCCCCCCAATGGTCAGGGTCTGGCGGCCTTGATGGCACTGGGCATCATGGAGCAGGCCGGCGTCGGTCAGCAACCGCTCGATCATATCGACACGGTGCACCTAAGCATTGAAGCCATGAAGCTGGCTTTTGCCGATCTGTACGAGCACCACGCCGATCTGGAGCACATGATTCATCAGCCCGAGCATCTGCTGGACCCGGCTTATCTGCGCGAGCGCGCTGCCCTGATTCAAAGGGACAAGGCTGGTGACCCCAAGCACGGCCTGCCCGGTCCTTCGGGCACGGTCTATGTCACCGCGGCCGATTCCAGCGGCATGATGGTGTCCCTGATCCAGTCCAACTATATGGGTTTTGGTTCCGGGGTGGTGGTCCCCGGCACCGGCATCAGTATGCAGAACCGTGGCCATGGCTTTACCCTGCGTCCCGGCCATGTGAATGAAGTGGCCGGTGGCAAGCGCCCCTCTCACACCATCATTCCTGCCTTTGCCATGAATGCCGATGGCACGCCGCAAATGTCGTTTGGTGTGATGGGTGGCCCCTTCCAGTCTCAAGGCCATATGCAAATGGCGCTGCGTGTTCTGCTGTACGGCCAGAACCCGCAAGCTGCTGCCGATGCGCCACGCTGGCGTGTAACAGGTGGCCGTGGCGTGGCGGTAGAACCTAGCTTTGACCCCGCTCTGGTGCAGGCCCTGCGCGAGCGTGGTCATGAAGTCGTCGTTGAACCCGGCAGCGGTGTGTTCGCTTTTGGCGGGGCACAACTGATTCTGCGCCAGGGCAATCATTACGTGGGCGGCTCCGACCCACGTAAAGACGGGCAGGTGGTGGCTTACTAAGCCTGCTTGCCTTCCAGAGATGATTGCCTCTGCTTCGGGCCTAGATTTAGTGATCCGGGCCCAAATGCCTCTTAGTCGCCCTGACTTGTTCGATAAACAATTCGTCCGAGCAGCGGCGTTGGCGTACCCATCCTTTCAGCCTCCCCGAACGCTAGGCGCCGGACACTACGCAGCCCGTGCTCTGACAAAGAAGATTGCGTGGCATCTGCCCTGCTCGCTGCCCAAACGTACACCGTGGTCAATATCTGACACCTCCACGACACAAAGACTGTGTTTTTATCAGGTTTTCTTCAGCCAGGCAGAATGACTGCTGTACCATCAAAAATGGCCGCTTCATCCCCCGGGAGCGGTTTTCTATTTGTCTAAACGGCCCTGTCATCCTTGAGGCCGTCCGCTGGAGCCCATTCGGTGCTGTCATTTTTTGAACGTCGATTAAACCCCTACCCCGAACAACACGTCGCCCCTCCCCCAACAGGTTTTTTCCCCTTCATTTGGGCCTGTACGAAAAATTCGCGTGGCTGGATTGGCTTGATGACCGTGACCTCGATTGGCCTGTCAGCCTACGAAGCCATGCTGTTTGCCCTGCTCAGCTATATCGTGGACTGGCTGCCCTCGATTGAACCTGCCCAGTTCTGGAGCCAGCAAGGTGGCACCCTGTTGACGATTGCCGCTGTTTTACTGAGCAGCGTGGCCCTGATCAGCCTGCATACGCTGGTCATGCACCAGGTGCTGGCCATCAACTTTCCCATGCGTCTGCGCTGGCTGTTTCACAAACTGATGCTGAACCAGAGCATGTCTTTTTACGCCGACGAGTTTGCCGGTCGTATCACCACCAAAATCATGCAAACCGCTCTGGCGGTACGCGAGACCCTGTTCATGGCTGTGGAAGTGGTTGTGGGCATGAGCGCCTACCTGATCGGTATTCTGATCCTGGCCGGCAGCTTTGACCGTTTGCTGATTCTGCCCTTTCTGTTCTGGCTGCTGGGCTACGCATTAGCCTGCGTCTACTTTGTGCCCCGTCTGGGCAAAGTCGGGGCGGAGCAGGCCGATGCCCGCGCCTTGATGACAGGCCGCATTACCGACGCCTACACCAATATCAATACCGTCAAGCTGTTTGCCCACACGCGTCGTGAAGCAGATCACGCCAAGAACGCAATGCGCCGTTTCCAGGAAACTGGCCACGCCCAGATGCGCCTGATCAGCCTGTTTGAAGTGACCAACCACGTCCTGGCCACAGTCTTGCTGATCAGCTCGGCGGGCCTGGCCTTGTATTTGTGGTCGATTGATCAATCCACTGCCGGTGTCGTGGCGGCCGTCATTGCCATGGCATTACGGCTGTCGGGCCATTCCCATTGGCTGATGTGGGAGCTGACCAACCTGTTCGAGAACGTGGGTACGATTCAGGACGGCATCAACACCTTGACGCAAAAACCCACCGTGGTGGATGCACCCGATGCCAAGCCCCTGCAAATCGAGCAAGGCCGTATCGAGTTTCAGGACGTCAGCTTTGCTTACCGCGATAAAAGCCGTCAGGTTATCGACAAACTCAATCTGGTGATCAAACCGGGCGAACGTGTTGGCCTGATTGGCCGTTCAGGCGCGGGCAAATCCACGCTGGTCAATCTGCTGCTGCGTTTCCATGATGTCGATAGCGGCACCATCCGCATTGATGGCCAGGACATTGCCCATGTCACGCAAGACAGTTTGCGTGCTGCCATTGGCATGGTGACGCAGGATACCTCCCTGCTGCACCGTTCCATGCGCGATAACATTCTGTATGGCCGCCCCGATGCCAACGACGAGTTGCTGCATATGGCGGTAGAGCGTGCCGCCGCTGCCGACTTCATCCCGCAACTGCACGACCGCCAGGGCCGTGAAGGTCTGGACGCGCATGTGGGCGAACGTGGTGTGAAACTGTCCGGCGGACAGCGTCAGCGTGTGGCCATTGCCCGCGTCATGCTGAAAGATGCCCCCATCCTGTTACTGGATGAAGCCACCAGCGCACTGGACTCCGAAGTCGAAGCCGCCATTCAGGAAAGCCTGAACACCCTGATGCAAGGCAAGACAGTGATCGCCATTGCCCACCGCCTGTCCACCATTGCGGCACTGGACCGCTTGATTGTGCTGGATCAGGGCCGCATCATCGAGCAAGGCAGCCACCAGCAATTGCTGGAAAAAGGCGGGTTGTATGCCCGTTTGTGGGCTCGTCAAAGCGGCGGATTCCTGGGAGAGACCGGCAAACAAGATGTCTAAGCCGGTGTCACTTGCTTGCAAAAAATACTGACGTTACGCTTTTGTCCCATTAGAATCTCGAAAGATCAAACTTCGCCGTGCTTGCGGCGAAGTTTTTTTTCAACTTATTGAGCCATACGAAGAAAAAAATCATGTTTTTAGTCTTCCCCGATTCCGCCGCCATTGCGACACACCTGAGCGCCCGTCTTCAGGACATTATTCGTCAGGATCCACAAGCGACGCTGGGTCTGGCAACCGGGGGGACCATGGAACCCATTTACGCCCGTTTCGTGCAGGACGTGCGTGACAATGCGCTGGATGTGTCCAAGATCAATAGCTTCAATCTGGACGAGTATGTCGGTTTATCTGCTGAGCACGAGCAAAGCTACGCCTACTACATGCACCAGCACCTGTTCAGCCAATTGCCTTTTGATGCCGCGCGCCTACACTTGCCCAATGGCCTGACCAAAGAACTGGAACAGCACTGCCAGGACTACTCTGCGGCGATTGCTGCCAGCGGTGGTGTCGCCTTGCAACTGCTGGGCGTGGGCACCAACGGCCACATTGGCTTTAACGAACCGGGTACCCCTTTTGACAGCCGCACGCATGTGGTGGCCCTGTCCGAGCGCACCCGTATCGACAACAGCCGCTTTTTTGACTCCATGGACGAAGTGCCAGCATCGGCCATCACCATGGGGATTGCCGATATTCTGAGCGCCCGTGAAATTGCCCTGGTGGTCACCGGCGAGCACAAGGCTCGCACCATGCTCAATTATCAGGAAGGCGGTATCACGCCCGAGCTGCCGTTCACTGCCTTGAAGCAGCACGCCAACACCCACATCCTGCTGGACGAGGCCGCTGCCAGCCTGCTAGACCCCAGCCTGTGCCACCGTCCCCTGATCAGCCAGGCCGCCTGAACCGGCTTGCCAGCCCCCGCCCAGCGCTCTGAACAGCGCCGCGCGGGACTGCAAACGCGACTGCATCAAGCTGACGCGCACATCCTGAGCGGCGTACAAGGTACGCTGCGCATCCAATAAAGACAGCAAGGTTTCCGAGCCGGAGCGATAACGTGCTTCGGCCAGTTGAAACGCTAGCCTGGCTTGCTCCCACTCCAGTTCCATGATCTGCGCCTGAGCATCCAGGCTATGCAGTTGCGCCAGCACGCCTTCCACATCCATATAGGCCTGCACAATGGTCTGACGATACTGCACCAGCCACTCCTGCAAACGGGCGTCGCTCAAATCCTTGCCCGCCTCCAGACGACCCGCATTGAAGATAGGAGCCACCAGTCCACTGATCAGGCTGTAGACCGGATGGCGCAAGCTTTCTTCCCAATGATTGCCCGATGCCCCTGCCCGCGCCCCCAGAGTCAGGCTGGGATACAGGGCAGCGCGCGCCACCCGCACATCGGCATGCGCCGCTGACAATTGGGCCTCGATGCGCGCAATGTCAGGACGTTGCGAAAGCAATTGTGAAGGCAAGCCTGCCTCCAGCTCCGGCACCTGCAAACTGGCAATATCTTCCTGCGGTTCAGGCATGATTTCAGTACGGCCCAACAAGGTCGCCAACTCCACCCGCGTGCGCATGGCCTGCTCTTCAAGCACAAACAGTTTGCGCTGTTGCGAAGCCAGCAATTGACGTTGCTGTGCCAGCTCCAAAGGCGAAGCCGCCCCCGCCTGCAAGCGGGCCTCCAGCAAACTCAACAAGCGTTGTGCAACGGCCAGGTTTTGACGGGCAATGGCGACCCGCTGTTTATCACCCAGAGCCTGCAAGCTTAAATGCACCACCTGCGCCTGCACACTGACACGCAGCACGTCCAGCTCGTAATTCGCCGCCTGAGCCAGGAACACGGCGCTGTCGGCCTGAGCACGATGGCGCCCCCACACATCCAGCTCGTAGCTCATGAATACACCGGCCACATATTGCGAGCGAGAGTCTCCATGCGAGGAAGAAAACGGCGCATCTCTTTGCACAGACAGATTGCCCTGCAATTCCGGCAGCAAACTGGCTCCGGCAATGCGTGCCTGGGCCTGCGCCTGCAAGATCCGAGCCTGAGCCTGACGTAGCACCGCCACATCCTTCAAGGCTTCCTGCATCAGACTGTTCAAAGCGGGACTGTTATAGGCGCGCCACCACTGCGGCTCCACCTGGGCCAGAACCGGCTCAGAAGCCACCTTGCCTTGTTGCTGATAAGCCTGGGGCAGCGTCGGTGCTGTCTTGTCCAGATCAGAGGACAAGGAACTGCACGCTTGCAGCACCAGCGTGCTCATGGCCCCTGCTATCCATCGGTACTGAGCCATGCTTACTCCCCCGCCAAAGCCTGGACAGGGTCCAGCGCGGCCGCCGTCCGTGCGGGCATATAGCCAAAAACCATGCCCGTCACCACGGCGCAGCCAAAGGCGCCCAAAGCAGCCCGCAAGGAAAACACCACATCCACCCCTCCAAAAATCAAACCAATACCTACCACAGCCCCCACCAGCACACCCAGGCAACCACCTGTGATCGTCAACAACACCGCCTCGGTCAGAAACTGGCGCATGATGTCGCTTTGTCGCGCTCCCGTGGCCATACGTATGCCAATTTCCCGCGTGCGCTCACGCACTGTCATCAACATCACGTTCATGACGCCAATACCGCCCACCACCAAAGACACGGCGGCAATCAGGCCCAGCATCATGCTCATGGCCTGACGCGTGGACGCCTCGGCCTGCAAGCGAGCCGCCGCATTGCCGATTGAAAAGTCCTCGCGCCCACCGTGACGTTGTGTCAGCAACTGGCGCATGTCCTGCTCCGCTTCCAGAACGGTCGCGCTGTCCCGCGCATCAATCACCACATAATCGGGTTGCGTCTGAGCCTGATACACACGAGCACGCGCCGCGTGGTAAGGCACAAACACCATATCGTCATAATCCTGTGCGCCTGAGTCGGCACCGCGCTCCTGCATCACCCCGATCACCTCAAAAGGCGAATTACCGATCAGGAGCTGCTGCCCCAAAGGCACATCCCTATCGGGGAAGAAATGCTTGGCGGCACGATGTCCCAGCACAACCAGAGGGGCCAGATCCCGGTCCTCGGCATCGGTGTAGTAACGGCCTTGTGCCAACTGCCAGCGGTGAATATCCGGCATGGTTTCATTGGCGGCAAACACATACACCTGCCGGTCCACACGGCCCCTGCGCACCGTAATGGGATCACCGATCACCGGCATCACACGCCGTATCAGGGGCAGTTCACCGACCGCCTCCAAATCGTCCTCGGTCAGTTGTCCTTTGGGCAAACCATTAGGAGGCGAGGAACTGCTCAAGTACATGATGGTGGTGCCCATCGTGCCCATCTGATCCATCACCCGCTGACGCGCGCCCTCGCCCACGGCCAGCATGACAATGACCGAGGCCACCCCAATAATCACCCCCAGCAAGGTCAAGGCGGTGCGATGCCGGTTGATCAGCATGCTGCGCAAGGCACTACGTGCCGCATCCTTGATTTCCGAGAGCCAGGGCGAGCGGCGATGCGCCGACTCCGTCAAAGGCGGCTTGGCCCTTGTTTCCTGGGCCGCATCGGGGCGGCTATCGGACAAGATGCAGCCATCACGAATCTCGATCACCCGGTCCGCCATCGCAGCCACTTGATGATCGTGCGTAATCAGAATGATCGTGTGCCCGGAATCCGACAGCTCGCGCAACAAAGCCATGACTTCCGCACCGCTACGTGAGTCCAGCGCACCCGTGGGCTCGTCGGCCAGAATGACTCGGCCACCGTTCATCAAGGCACGGGCAATGGACACGCGCTGCTGCTGACCGCCAGACAACTGATTTGGGCGATTGTCCAGCTTGTCCGCCAGTCCCAGACTGCTGAGTAATTCTGCGGCACGTGCAGCACGCGCGTCCTCGTCCAGGCCCGCATAAATGGCGGGCATCTGCACGTTTTCACTGGCCGTTTCGGTAGGTATCAGGTGATAGCCCTGAAACACAAAACCAAAGGTCTCCCGACGCAAGGCAGCCAGCTCATCCGCGCTTAACTGTGCAACATCCCGGCCTTGGAACAGATAAGTGCCGCTGCTGGGTTTGTCCAGACAACCGAGCAGGTTCATCAAAGTCGACTTGCCCGATCCCGACGCCCCCACAATCGCCACAAACTCGCCCGGCTCAATACTCAGGCTGACATCGAACAAAACCTGCACAGCCGGTTTGGTGCTGGGCGGGCCACCATAGATACGGCAGATGTCGCGCAGCTCAATCAAAGACGGTGCAGCCCCTACCATTGCAACCACCGCCAGCCACGCTCAGCCGCCACCACGGCCAGCACCACCTGCTCACCCTTGGTCACCCCATCCAGAACCTGCACCTGGTGTCGATTGCGCACCCCCAGGCTGACCGGTTTTTCCTGCAGCTTGCCTTGCTCCAGCACAGGCACCTTGAAGGCATCGGGACCGCGCTGCGGGTCAGGGCGCAAGGCCGCCAAGGGCACCAGCAAAGCCTGATCGGCACGATCAATTTCAAACAGCACCTGCGCGGTCATCTGCGGCATCAACGCGCCGTCTTTATTGTCCACATCAAACAGCACCGTATACATGATGGCCTTGGTGGCGCTCGGGGTGGCTGCGGCGGTTTCTTCCTGCGCGCTGCCCTCGGGCGCCGGCAGGACCTGCCGCACCGTAGCCTGCCATTGACGCGCCTGTGTCTCGCCCTGCTCACCCAAGGTTGTAAAGGTCACGGCCATACCCGGTTTGATACGGCGGATATCCGCCTCGGACACGCTGGTCCACACCGTCATGGTGCCCAAATCGGCAATACGCAAAATAGTGGGGGTTTGATAAGTGGCATTCAGTGTTTGCCCTTCACGCGCCTGTACACCAATAACGGTGCCACTCATGGGTGCGTAAATGCGCGTGTAGCCCAATCGGACCTCGTCCGCTTTCAGCGTGGCCTGAGTCTGCTCCATCTGCGCTTGCACATGGGCAACACGAGCCTGAGCCGTCGCCAGATTTGCCTGGGCAATTTGTATATCCTCCTGACGGCTGGCCTGCTGGCGTTCCAATTGACGCTGACGAGTCAACTGCTGGCGCGCCAGTACAAGCTGCGCCTGCTGCTCGGCCAACTGAGCGCGATACGCCGCCAACGACGCGCGGCCTGCATCGACCGAGGCCTGTTGCACACTGGGGTCAATTTCCACCAGCAACTGGCCCTGCTCAAGCTGATCGCCCGGCGCAACCGGCAAAGCCGTAATCTGCCCCGACACCTGTGCCCCGACGTCCACATAGCGACTGGGCTTCAAGGTTCCCACCGCCGCAACGGTCGCGCGTATATCGCCTTGCTCTACGGCTACCGTTTCAAATTGCTCTGACGAGCGCCCGGCCTGTGCGGCCAGCGCCCCCAATACCAGCACCGCCACCAGGGCGAACGCCCAGCGACGCTTCACTGCTTTGGACTTCATACATAATCCCGTGGATCTACACCCGCCCGGCTCATGGCGGGCAGGTGATCAAAAAACAATAGTGGTCAAAAAGAAAGGGGCTTGCTCACCCCAACACTGGCTCAACGCTGCTTAACAACGGGCCTAGGGCCCTGGCAAAACGGCGCAACAGGGGGGCAAGGAAAGAGATCCTTTTTCAGGCCTTCCCTATAAAGACGTTTGAGAGCCCATTTTCCGGACATTTATTTTGTAAAAGTTATCGCGGCAGGCTTGGACGAACCGATATAAGGCCGAATCGGATTAGCGGAGAATCGCATTACCTCATTGTCAGGAAAAACCAGGCAGTAAAAAGCTGGCAGGGGAGAACCTCCCCTGCCCCGTCCTTAAAACTCGGCGGACATACTCAACATGAAGGTGCGTGGCTGCGATAAGACCAGATAGCCATTATTGGGATAACCGCCTACCGAAGCCCAATACGTCGTATCGGCGACATTCTCGACACTGGCCCTGAACGTCATCGGCACACCGGAGATCTTGCGCTGGTAGCTGGCCCCCAGGTCCCAGCGTACCCAGCCTGGCACACGGATTGCATTGGCCGAATCCGCGTAACGGGCACCAGTGGCCAATAGCTGTGTATCCAGCGACAAGCCCGTCACCTGCGGCACATCCCAGGTCAAACCCAGACTGCCTTGCCAGCGCGGCACGCCAATCACTCGCTGGCCTTCGCTAAGCGGATCACCCGTGTTTTTCTGCTTGGTGTCCAGGGCAGTCACACCACCGAGAATGCGCAAGGAATCGGTCAACTGACCGTAAAAGCTTAACTCCAGCCCGTTATGGCGGTCCTTGCCCGCTTCCACAAAACGCAGATCGTCATTGACCACGCCACGCGGTTTGGTCGTGGTAAAGAAAGTTAGCCCGCCGCCCAGAGAACCGTTGTCGTACTTGATCCCCAGCTCTTTTTGCTTGGCCACAAAGGCCGACAAGCGCTGCCCGGCGTTTTGAACCGGCTGGTTATTAAAGCGAGTCGGTGCCAGATCACCTTGTGCCAGGCTTTCCGTGTAGTTGCCGTACAAGGCCCATTCATCCGTCAGCTTGAAAACCACACCCGCTGCAGGGCTGGTATGTTGCTGACGGTCTTTGCGCTGCAAGGCTTGGGTGCCGTAGTCATAGCTGCGCGTTTCCATAATTTGATGGCGCAAGCCCAGCATCACTTCCAACCGATCATCCCAGAGGTACATCAAATCACCCAGGGTATAACTGGTCAATTTGGTGCGCCCTACCAACGCCGGAGACCCCAGATCACCACCTGTAAAGGCGATGGGCGACAAGGCCTGGTTCACGGGATCATAAAGATTGCTGTCCTGCTTGCTGCCCATGGCCCAGGCGTTTTTCTCCTTGTGGTCATACAAGGAGGCGGCGGCCACCAGTTCATGCAGCACAGGCCCGGTTTCAAAACGGGCCCGCAAACCCAATTCGCCTGTTTTCACATCATCGCGTCGGGAATTGTTGAAACGTGAGAAAGTGGTTTTGCCAGATACCGCATCCGTGACCGTCTGAGTCGCAAGCTGATTATCTTCCTTGCCATGTTTCATGCCATAGGCAGCCCACAGGGTAATGGAATCATTCAGATCATATTCCCCGCGTAGGGTGCCGAAAACGGTTTCCTCATTGGAGTACGTCCAGGGTTGAGCGAAGTTACGCTTATGTGAAGGCAAGTCCGGCAAGGCGGACAGGCCCGCCTTTAACGCCACATTAGGCCGGACTTCACGCAGCTTATGCTCCTGATAGCCCAGATCCGCCGACAACCGTACGCGCTCACCACGCCAATCCATCCCCACTGTGTACAGATCCAGACGGGTATGTTCATTGTCGACAGCCGTATCGCCACTACGCCTGATGGCATTGACGCGAATACCGGCCGCATCATCGGCAAAACGGCGCGACATATCCACCTTGATCTGGCTTTGCCCGCCACTGCCATAACCCACACCAAGCTTGGTCAGCGGGTTCTCACCGGCACGTTTGGGCAGCACGTTAATCGTGCCGCCAACACCACCGCCAGAGGGCGCGGCACCATACAGAAACCCCCCTGCTCCATGCAGCACTTCAATGCGCTCGGCCAGTTCCGCAGCCGTCGCTTGTCGGGGCAGCAGTCCAAACAGGCCGTTGTAGGCAATATCATCGGAAGCCGTCAAAAAGCCCCGGATGAAAAAACTTTCCTGGAAGTTGCCAAAACCACGGGCCACACCCACAGAAGGATCATGGCGCACCACATCGGCTACCGTGGACGCCTGCAGTTGCTCGATATAGCGGCTGGTATAGCTATTGACGCTAAAGGGCGAGTCCATATTGTCCAGGGAACCCAGTATCCCAACCCGGCCTCCGCTGGCGACCTGGCCGCCAGCATACTCCGGCAGCAAACCCTGACGCGACGCATCGGCACTGGCATTGACGGTAATGGTGGACAACTCCTGCGTCTGGGCACGATTGACATTGTCTTGGGCCTGAGCCTGAACATGAAGCGCAAACAAGGACAAGACCAAGGTGCGTCCCAGGCAAGGTTTGAATAAAGAAGTCATCACGATTACCTATCAACCCTTGATGTTCTTCAGATCAATGCGCACCACACTTTCACGCTTGCTGGCCTTGTACTGCGGGGTAGAAGGCGCCTTAACGGTTACGTACAACTGGCTGTCCGGACCCAGTTCCAGGCTGTTGGGGTTATCAGGCAAGTTGTATTGCGCCTTGACCGCATAGCTGGCGCCATCCAACACGGATACCTTGCCTTGCTCACGATGCGTCAAGTACAACTCATCACGATCGGCGTTGTACAAGATATCCATCGCGTCGCCCACCGGCAGTGTCTGCAGCAATTTGCCGTCTCGGGCATCCAGCACATACACGGTTTTCTGGTCCTTGGTCTCTGTCACATAGAGACGATTGCGGCTGGAGTCCAGCGCAAAATTCAAGAGCAAGGCGGGTTTGACGCCCGCCGGTTTCCAGCGCTGTTCAATCTGATTGGTTTGGGTATTCACCACCATCACCTCACCATCACCATTGGCGGCATACAGACGATGCGAGGCCGAATCTACCAAGAGCCCCGTGACCCATTTGCCAGCGTTTTCAATGGTATCGATCAGTTCCAGAGTGCGATCATCCAACACCCAGATCACGGCAGGCGCGCCTACGGCTCCCACATAGATACGACCTTGCTGAGGATCGTGACGAATCGTGCGCGGACCCATTTTGGTGTCATCAAAACTCTTATTGTTGAAGTGGACGCGCTCTATGTTTCCGTCCTCCTTTAGCCCTACTTTGGAGACGGCAGCAGCCAGACTATTGGTCACGTACAACGTATCGCCCGAGGCGTTCCTTGCCAGGCCGAAATTGCTCTGGTCGGTATACATGGTCCCCTTCACATCCAGAGTGATGGGGTCCAGCTTATAGATCACGCCGCCACGAACCGACGGCGCCCGCTCTGCCGAGGCCACATACAAGGAATTATCAAAGGGGCTGTAAACCGCTTGATAAATCCCGTAGGCCAGATCCTTGCGCAAGGCTCCTTCTGCCGTAATCGAGGTTTTTTGTGCCAGCTCCGGCGTCAAGGGCAGCGAGACAAGCTCTGACGGCTGGGCGTGAGCAAGCGATCCGGCACTGAGCAAAGCGGCAGACAAGACAGACAAAGCAAGACAACGTGTGAACATGGGCATATCCTGTTTTCGAAATAGAAGTGATTATCATTTCTATTATTGCATTAAGCACCTCTATGCTCAAAACCGGGATATCCCTGCTCCGTAAGGGGAAACACGCGGGACTAAATCAGCCGCTTCCCTCCCCCCCGCTTGACTGCCCTCGCTACAATATCGACTCAGCCGCCTTCTGGGCGGCCTTGTTGTTGAATTCCCTGACCTGTAACTGTGCTATGACTTCTGCTGCCGATCTGTCCGCCCACACGCCCATGATGCGTCAATACCTTCAGCTCAAAGCGGAGGCCGGCTCGCATCTGCTGTTCTATCGGATGGGGGACTTCTATGAGATGTTCTACGCCGATGCCGAGCGCGGCGCGCGCCTGCTAAACCTGACACTGACCAAGCGCGGGTCCTCCAACGGCGAGCCCATCCCGATGGCAGGTGTGCCTTTTCATGCCATGGAAGGGTATCTGGCGCGTTTAGTCGCTTTGGGCGAATCCGTCGCCATCTGTGAGCAAGTCGGTGACCCGGCTACCAGCAAAGGACCGGTCGAGCGCAAGATCATGCGCGTAGTCACCCCCGGCACGCTGACCGATGATGCCTTGCTGCCTCCCAAGGCAGATCGCCTGATCGCCGCATGCACGCTCATCAAAGTACAACGCCAGGAAATGGTCGGACTGGCCTGGATGAACCTGGCCAGTGGCGAGTTTCTGGTCAGCCAGTGCGAGCCGGACATGCTGGACACGGAACTGAACCGTA
Organism: Alcaligenes sp. MMA; assembly: GCF_020907215.1. Taxonomy (NCBI): domain Bacteria; kingdom Pseudomonadati; phylum Pseudomonadota; class Betaproteobacteria; order Burkholderiales; family Alcaligenaceae; genus Alcaligenes; species Alcaligenes sp. MMA. The sequence continues at coordinate 677,915 of NZ_JAJJPP010000002.1, read as the reverse complement.
TCGGCCCCGTCGAGCTGGTCTACCCCGAATCGCTGCGCCCTGCCCCGGAACTGCCGCAAGCCAGTTGCCACACCTTGCCGGACTGGCACTTTGCTCAAGACGGTTCACGCGAAACCCTGCTGGACCATTTCGATCTGGACTCTTTGGCCAGCTTTGGTCTGGACGATCTGCCTGCGGCTACGGCAGCAGCCGGAGCCTTGCTGCGTTATGTCGGCAGCACGCAATCCCAATCCCTGGTTCACATCACGGCTATCCGTGTTCAGCATAGTTCGGACTTTCTGGTGCTGGATGCGGTCACGCGCAAGAATCTGGAAATTACCGAAACCATTAGCGGTGAAACCAGCACGACGCTGTTCTCTACGCTGGATCATTGCCAGACCCCCATGGGCAGCCGTTTGCTGCGTCGCTGGCTGCACCATCCCTTGCGTCTGAACCACGCCGTCCAGCAACGTCAGGATGTGGTGTCCCTATTTTTCCAAACCCAGCAAAGCGCCAGCTTGAATGCAGGCGATCCTTTGGGTGTGCTGCGCCATGCCCTGCGTCGTTTTCCAGACCTGGAGCGTATTGCCACGCGTATTTCCTTACGCAGCGTGCGTCCACGGGAACTGGCCAGTTTGCGCGATGCGCTGGCAACGCTACCCGAGCTGCGTCAGGAACTAGAACACAACTTTGCTCAGTCTGAACATTTGTATGGGCATTTGTTAAACCTGGCGCTGGACCCAGAGCTGGCCTCTTTGCTGCAGGCCGCTATCGCCCCCGAGCCTGCCTTGCTCGTACGGGATGGGGGTGTCATTGCCGATGGCTACGATGCCGACCTGGACGAATTGCGCAGCTTGGCCAGCGACAGCGGCGATGTGTTGGTCAAGATCGAAGCCCGGGAGCGCGAGCGTACCGGCATCGCCACCCTACGCGTCGAATACAACCGTGTGCATGGTTTCTTTATTGAGGTCAGCCGGGGTCAGGCCGACAAAGTCCCCGACGATTACCGCCGCCGCCAGACACTAAAAAATGCCGAACGCTTCATCACACCTGAGCTAAAAGAATGGGAGGACAAAGTCCTGTCCGCCAAGGATCGCAGCCTGAGCCGCGAGAAGTTCCTGTTCGATCAATTGCTGGACAAGCTGCAAAGCTACGCGGGTCCCTTGGCCCTGTGCTCCAGCGCCCTGGCGGAACTGGATACCCTGTCCTCACTGGCGCTGCATGCACTAGACAATAACTGGGTCGCCCCCGAACTAAGCGAGCAAGCTGGCATCTGGATCGAAGCGGGTCGTCATCCCGTGGTGGAACACAGTATCGAGCGCTTCACACCCAACCATTGTGAGATGCATGCACAACGCCGCATGTTGCTGATTACCGGCCCGAATATGGGTGGTAAGTCCACCTATATGCGACAGGTTGCCTTGATTGCCTTATTGGCCCGCATCGGTAGCTTTGTGCCGGCCAACACAGCCCGCATTGGTCAGATCGATCGCATCTTTACCCGTATCGGCGCGGCTGATGACCTGGCCGGTGGCCGCTCCACCTTCATGATGGAAATGACCGAAGCGGCCGCGATTCTGGCCGGCGCCACCCCCTACAGCCTGGTGCTGATGGATGAGATTGGCCGTGGGACATCCACCTACGATGGTCTGGCCCTGGCCTGGTCCATCGCGCATCGCCTGCTCAGCCACAATCAGGCATTGACCTTATTTGCCACGCACTACTTTGAAATCACGCGTTTGCCTAACGAATTGCCTGCGGCTGCCAATGTGCATCTGGCCGCCGCAGAATCGGCTTCGGGCATTGTGTTCCTGCACGAAGTTCAGGAAGGTCCGGCCAGTCGCAGTTACGGGATTCAGGTTGCGCAACGTGCCGGTATCCCCTCTGCGGTCATCCGTCAGGCCAGCCGTGAACTGAGCCGTCTGGAAGCACAAAATGATCCTAGTGCACAACTGGATCTGTTCAATGCAGGTAGTGCGCCTGAAGCCACGGCGACAGAGTCTGACCCGATCACGGAACAGGCACTGGAACTGCTGGATCAGTTCAAGCAACTGGATGTGGATGACTTGAGCGCACGCGATGCCCTGGATCTGCTGTATCGCTGGAAAAAAGAGATGAAATCCGCTGGGTAGACAAAGCCTAGGGAGCCTGGGCGGCTCCCTTTTCAGGCCGTTCTTTCAGCCTGCTCTCTGGATGCCAATCTGACGACCTTTGCTTGCTCTGTGTCATTGACACCAAAGACCCCACGGCATCAGCAAAAGTCTAGCCAGTCTACCTACCAGGCCCCTAGGGAGAAACCTGAGCATCGGCGTACCTGTCTAGATTGCCTGATTGCCTGATTGCCTGATTGCCAATCATCCCTGCCCAAACGCGAACACAGCATTTTGTCCCCATTTTTCTGCTTTCTTTGCGCTATACACGTCTTATCAGCTGACTGCGCCCAAGCCGTGACAGGCCGGATCAGTTAAGCTACGGGCTAATTTAATTCTTGTTCGGGCAGTCCATGACTATCGATCAGCCATTGACCCTTTTGGGCGGCATCAGCGCGCATGAGTTCATGCAAACCTACTGGCAACGCAAACCGTTATTGATACGCGGCGCCATCCCTAATTTCAAGCACTCGCTGAGCATAGACAATATCCGCGAGCTGGTAACGCGCGAAGAAGTCGAGTCGCGCCTGATCATCCATGACGGCGACGACTGGGAAATGGAAACCGGGCCGTTTGACGAGCTGCCGCCAGCCTCGCAGCCCAACTGGACCGCCCTGGCACAAAGCGTAGATCTGCACGACGACAATACCGCTGCCCTGATGCGTCAGTTCCGCTTCATTGGCGATGCCCGTCTGGACGACGCCATGATCAGTATTGCCTCTGACGGCGGTGGCGTAGGCCCGCACTTCGACAGCTACGACGTGTTCTTGCTGCAAGCCCACGGCAAGCGTCACTGGCGCATCAGCCAGCAAAAAGACTTGAGTCTGGTGCCTGATCTGCCCTTGAAGATTTTGCGCAATTTTCAGGTAGAGGAAGAGTTCACCCTGGAACCCGGCGATATGCTGTATCTGCCCCCGCACGTAGCACATGACGGGATTGCGATTGGCGACTGCATGACGATTTCCATCGGCTTTCGCTCGCCCACCCAGGCAACGCTGGCTCGGGGTTTAATGGATGCCGCCTCAGATCAACTGGCCGCCGCCAGTGGTGAAGGCTTTGGTCTGTATGCCGACCCGCCAATACCCATGCCCGAGTCCATGCAACAGCGCTACACCGACCCGGACGCACAGGCCAGCACCACACCTGCCGCCTTGCCGGAAAACCTGATTCAAAAGTCGCTGGATGCCTTGAATGCCATTCGTTTTGATGAGGCACTGGCCTCTCGCTTCCTGGGTGTCTGGCTGACCGAATTGCCCAGCAATAGCTGGTTCGACATTGCCGAAGATCCGGTTGATTTGCACGACCCCGACTTGCCCGAAGGCCGCTTGGCGTTGGACCGCTGCTCGCGCATGATGTACCGAGGCGATGAGCTGTATATCAATGGTGAAGTGGCCCCCTGCCCGGCCAGCCCGGCGCTGAAATTGTTGGCTGACCAGCGTCAGCTCTCAATCCCCGGCGAGCATTTTGAAGCCCTGGATGAAGACGAACGTGAAATGCTCAATGCCTGGCTGGACGACGGCTGGCTGCAATTCAAGGAAAACTGAGCACCGAGCCACTAACTCTGGCGAGTTCAGCAAAAAAGCGAGGCAGCCTGCAAGCTGCCCCGCTTTCTTATTTCTAGCCCGCCAAGAATCAAAAGTCCGATATATTTGTTGGTTGAGGTTGCGGTTGCGGTTGCGGTTGCGGTTGCGGTTGCGGTTGCGGTTGCGGTTGCGGTTGCGGCAGCATTATTCACGCCGTGCAGCAATAAAAAGTACTATCATGAAAAACGCGATTCACAAGACGAGCAACTCGTCATAAAGCCACCATTAGTGGCTTTGCAGCCCAGCTTTAATCCAGTTCGGGCCACCCTCAAAAATCACGTAGCCACCCCACTCAATATAGTCAGGCACCTACTTAATTCAAAAGTGGTCTGCCCTACACCAGAAAAGCGTCCTATCAGACCAGTCCATTTAGTCGCTATAACTAGTGCTCGTTTGTCATCTCTCCTTTTGGAAAGCGCAGAGCACTATGTCTACCTCTCGATCATCCTCATCCTATTTAGTCAGCGATCTGATCCCGCCTATCGTGGCCGGCCTCATCTCGGTCATCGTTAACTACGGTGGCACCTTTATTCTGGTTTTCCAGGCCGCCAAGGTCGCCGGGCTCAGCCCCGAGCTGACTGCGTCCTGGGTCTGGTCGATCTCGATTGGCGTCGGCGTTACCGGCCTGCTCTTGAGCTGGGTCTCGCGCGAGCCCATCATCACCGCCTGGTCGACCCCGGCCGCCGCCTTCCTGGTAACAGCGCTGGCCACCACGCCGTATGAAGAAGCCATCGGCGCCTACTTGATCTCGGCAGCAGCCTTCGTCGCCCTGGGGCTGTCCTCCTACTTCGAGCGCCTGATCCGCCTGATTCCCAACGGCATCGCCGCCGGCTTGCTGGCCGGGATTCTGCTGCAATTTGGCATTGGGGCATTTGGCAGCATGACACTGGACCCGAAACTGGCAGGCTTGCTGATTCTGGCCTACCTGATCATCAAACGCTTTTCCGCACGCTATGCTGTGGTGGGCATTCTGATCCTGGGCCTGAGCTTTTTGCTGTTGGAGCATCGCGTCGACCTCAGTGGCCTGAAACTGGAACTGGCCGCGCCGGTGTTCACCATGCCGGTGTTTACGCTCAATGCCCTGCTGAGCGTGGCCTTGCCTTTGTTTCTGATTACGCTAACTGGCCAATACATGCCAGGCATGCTGGTCCTGCGTAACGACGGTTTTCGTACCAGCGCCAACCCGATTGTGTGGGTAACCGGTCTGGGCTCGCTGATCATGGCTCCTTTTGGCTCTCACGCCATGAATGTAGCGGCCATTACCGCTGCCATTTGCACCGGGCCAGAAGCGCACCAGGATCCCTCCAAACGCTGGGTTGCCGGAATTGCAGCCGGCGTGTTCTACATTCTTGTCGGTGTTTTTGGCCTGACGCTGGCCGCCGTGTTCATGGCCTTCCCCGCAACCTTCATCACCACCCTGGCGGGCTTGGCGCTACTGGGAACCATTGGTGGCAGCCTGGCCGGCGCCATGGCAGACGTCAAATCGCGTGAAGCAGCCTTGATTACATTCCTGGCCTCGGCTGCCAATATCACGCTATTCGGGATTGGCGGGGCCTTCTGGGGACTGGTGATTGGTCTGTTGGCGTACTTTATTTTGAACGGGAAGTTGCCGCAGCGTAAAACCGAAAAACTAAGTAATGATGGACTGCCAGCAGCATCTGATGCCCGGTGATTAGTTGGAATAAATAGCAGACTAGGGCGGTAGTCCTAGCCTGCCATTGCTGCAGGGCCGCTACCAGCACTGGCCTTGCCACTAGATAGGCGATGGCCTACGACAAAAAGCTAGCTGGGCATCCGAAATTTAAACCTTTTCAGCGGCCTCTATCGCAGCAAACCTTATCTGCGCACGATACAAACCCAGAAGCTTTTCTCAACTGCTTACGACGCGCCACACTTAACGCCTAGCAAAAAGCACAGCCCATACTTTCTCTGAACTGCCTACTCGGCAGCAAACTGTAACGGTCAGACGTAGACATTGGTGTTTTCTTTCTAAGCTGCCTACTCGGCAGCAAACTAGCGTGAGACAAGTCCGTGCCTATTACTAATTTTCTAAGCTGCCTACTCGGCAGCAAACCGCTCAGGCCGGACGTTCTACTACTACGATGTTTTCTAAGCTGCCTACTCGGCAGCAAACAATCCTTCATGTAGGTTTCACGTTTGGCTCTTTTTCTAAGCTGCCTACTCGGCAGCAAACAATTACTTTCTTTGCAATGGGGGACATACGAATTTCTAAGCTGCCTACTCGGCAGCAAACCCAAATTTCCAAGCCCCCAGAATCAGCAGGATTTTCTAAGCTGCCTACTCGGCAGCAAACTAGAGCATTCATCCCTGAACGCCAATCAGGCTCTATCTTATGGCTTTTTTTGCGACTAAAACCCTTTTTTCACACCACCCCATAAGCATCTGATTTTAAACAAAATTTTAAATCATAGGAAAAAAGGGTTTCTGCAAAGAAAAGACCATCACCTCGAATTCGCTCATCAATTTTATTGTAAAAAACAGTCACACAAAAACAGCTAACAGTAGTCATAAACGGCAAATAACTCATTAATTAGCTCAAAACACCCTGAAAGAATTAATAGACACAATCTCCTGACTGCCTCTTCCCGGCTCAAGTGCTAGCCTGCGCTGGCTTTGATCTTCAGGAAACAGTGTCATGTTTGGCGATTTCAATCTTGCGTCTCCCTATCCGGCTTATGCCCGCCTTCGCCAGGGGCCACCTTTGGTGTGGGATGCGGATTTCTGTGGTGGGGCGTGGCTGGTCCACAGGCACGGCGATGTCCAAGCCGCCCTGCGGCATCCCGATTTAAGTGTGCGGCGTGTTGGTGGGTGGGTGTCTCAAGCAGTTGCTAACCCCTCCCCGCGTCTGCAAACCTTCAAGGGCTTGATGGCCAGGACACTGGTGTTTCTGGATCGTCCCCGTCACACCCGTGTCCGGCGAGTGGTGAATGCCGCCTTTAGCGCAAAGGCCTTGGACACCCTACACGGCACCATTGAAAAGCGCGTTGCGCAAATCCATCTTGGTTTGGAAGACAAGCTGCGGCATGGTCCTGCAGATCTGGTTGATGAGGTCTGTCGTCCGCTCCCCGCCTTGGTCATGATGGATGTACTCGGTTTGCAGCAGCTACCCTTATCTGTTTTTCAGGCCTGGTCAGAGCAACTGGCGCGTTTTATTGGACAAGCGACACCAGATCAGCCCTTGTTGATGGACACGCAGGACGCCTTGTTGGATATGGCCGACTTTCTGGGGAACAGCGCCAACCTACAAGAAGGTGGCTTGGCTTGGCGGCTTTTGCATGACGAGCAGCTCTCTCTTCAAGGCAGGCGCGAGCGTTTGGCGCAGTCCTGTATGTTGCTCTTTGCCGGCTATGAGACCTCCCGGCATCTGCTTAGCGCCCTGTTTCAAACACTGCTTGCCGCCCCCACAACGCTGCAGGACTTGCTATCGAATCCGCAGAAAATTCCTGCCGCGATCAAAGAGGTGCTGCGTCACGACAGCCCGATTCAGTACACGGCCAGACGTTTGATGCATGACCAGCACTGGCATGGTCAGCATTTGCGCAAAGGACAGTTGCTGCTTTTGCTCTTGGGCGCTGCCAACCGCGATCCGGCGGTGTTTACCAATCCTGACGATCTGGACTTCAGCCGCAACAATCAGGCCGAGCTATCCATGGGACACGGAATTCATCATTGCCTGGGAGCCGGTTTGGTTCAGCTGGAAGCCAAGCTCGTACTTGACCAGTTCCTGCCTTTGCTCCCTCGCCTGCAATTGACGCAAGGTGAACGTATTCGGCTCCCCGCCTATCGGGGCTGGAACCGCTTGCCAGTTCAATACCGGGCGGCACAGTCATGAGTGCTTTTCTCGCTCATCTGGATCAACAACTGGAGACTTTGAAGACCAGGAAACTGTGGCGGCAAAGAGCAATCAGCCGCCCCTTGCCGAACGCCCATATCGAACGCAATGGCCAGGTCTTGCTGAATTTCGCCAGCAATGACTATCTGGGCCTTAGCCAACATCCACAACTCAAACTGCTGGAAGCACAAGACGTCGCCGGGGCGACGGCATCCCCGCTGATTTGTGGGCATCATGCGCTGGCTCAAGCACTGGAGCAGGAGCTGGCAGACTGGAGTGGCTTCGAGGCCAGCCGTCTTTTTGTCAGTGGCTATCAAGCTAGCTTGGGCGTGATTCCCACGCTGGTCGGCACGGGCGACACGATCTTTTGTGACAGGCTGAACCACGCCAGCCTGATTGATGCCAGCCGCCTATCCGGCGCTCGTTTACGTGTGTATCCCCATAGGGATATGACACGGCTGGATGATTTGCTCGGCAGGCCAGCGCCGGGCTTCAAGCTGGTGATCTCGGACAGCCTGTTCAGCATGGACGGCACGATTGCCCCGGTCGATGAGCTGATCGCCTTATGCGAACGCCACGATGCTTTGCTGTATCTGGACGATGCACATGGCCTGGGAATTTTGGGCGAAAACGGACGTGGAGCGCCTGAGCTATTCCAGCTTACGACCACGCAACGTCGGTGTCTGATTTACCTGGGGACTTTTGGCAAGGCGGCCGGTCAGGGTGGTGCATTTGTTGCCTGCTCCCACAAGCTGGCCGACTGGTTCACGCAATCCGCCCGCAGCTATGTGTACAGCACCGGCTTGGCCCCGGCGCATTGCGCGTCCTTGCTGGCCTGTCTACAACTGATCAAACAAGCCCAGCCCCAGCGGGCCCTGTTGAAAGAGCATATCCAGACGCTGCAAACCTTGAGCCAGGATCTGCCCTGGCGTCTGGCTCCCTCCGATACGCCCGTGCAAAGCCTGTTGATTGGCGAGGTAGAGCCTGCTTTGCAACTGGCCGAAACCCTCCTGCAAAAAGGTATTTGGGCACCGGCCATACGCCCGCCTACCGTTCCCCGCCATCAAGCCCGATTACGCATATCCCTGTCTGCCGCCCACCGGCAACAGGACATTGAAAAACTGGTCCAGGCACTACATGAAGCCACCCACTCTTTACGGTGATTTGCCATGAACTCAAACTCCTTTCCCCTTTTGGCCCAACGCAGCCTGCAAGCGGTCTGGCATCCTTGCACTCAGATGCAGCATCACGATCAAGGCGTGCCGCTACTGGCAATCAAACGCGCCCAAGGCGCCTGGCTTCATGATGCCAACGGCAACGCCTATCTGGACGCTATCAGCTCCTGGTGGGTGAATCTGTTTGGCCATAGCCACCCGCATCTGGTGCAAGCCATTAGCGATCAGGTTCAGCAACTGGATCACATCATGCTCTGCGGACTGACCCATGAGCCGGTTGTGCAGCTTTCCGAACGATTGGCCGCCTTGAGCAGCCATCGTTTAGGCCATGCTTTTTATGCCAGCGACGGTGCTTCCGCGGTAGAGATTGCCCTGAAGCTGAGCGTGCACTACTGGCGCAATCAAGGCCAGGAACACAAGCACCGCTTTGTAGGCATCGCACAGGGATACCACGGCGAAACAATAGGTGCCTTGGCCGTGACCGATGTGCCCTTGTTTCGGGAAAACTACGGCACACAGCTGGGCCAGCAATACACCGCAGCCAGCCCCGATCTGCGTCAAGCCACTAGCCCGGACGAACACAGGCAGGTCACCGAAAGCGCACTCCAATCGCTGGAGCAGATTCTGGATGGTCATCAGGACATTGCCGCCGTCATTCTGGAGCCGCTAGTGCAATGTGCGGCGGGCATGCACATGCATTCCCCCGACTATCTGCGCGGTGTGCGCGAGCTGTGCGACCGCTATCAGGTGCATTTGATTCTGGACGAGATTGCCGTGGGTTGCGGCCGTACCGGCACGTTCTTTGCCTGTGAGCAGGCCGGTATCTGGCCTGATCTGCTGTGTCTGTCCAAGGGAATTACGGGCGGCACGCTGCCCTTGTCCGTAGTGCTATCCAGCCCTACGATTTATCAAGGGTTTTATGACCAGGACTTGCGTCGGGGCTTTTTGCATTCCCATTCCTACACCGGCAATCCTTTGGCCTGCCGAGCCGCGCTGGCCACTCTGGACTTGTTCCAGCAATACCCCGTCTACGAGCTGCAAAAAACGCTCGGACAAGCACTCGATGAAGGTTTACATAGACTGAACCGGCAGTATCCCAAGGTGCAGCATCTGCGCCGCTGCGGGGTAATCTGGGCCTTTGATCTGGATACGGGCCCAGCTCGCTACGATCACCAGGGCTTTGCCCGGCGCTTTTACCGCTCTGCTTTGCAACAGGGACTGATGCTGCGCCCTATCGGCAATACGGTGTACCTGATGCCGGGCTATCTCTGGGGCACAAAAGAGGTGGAGCATTTGCTGAATGGTCTGGGTCGTCTGCTGAAGGAATACGCATGAGGGCCTGCTTTGTGACGGGCACCGATACGGAAATTGGCAAAACGCTGGTCAGCTCGGCGTTGCTCCACGTGCTGAACCAAAGCGGCGCAAGCACGCTAGGCATCAAACCCATTGCATCTGGAGCGGAAGAAATAAATGGCCGTCTACACAACGAGGATGTGAATGCCCTGGCGCGGCACTCCAGCCTGAACGCTGCCCCGGAAACGCTGACACCGTACCTGTTTAAACCGGCTGCGGCCCCTCATATTCTGGCTGAGCAAGCAGGCATCGAATTGGAACCGACCCTGATTCAAAAGACGGTTCAAGCAGCGGTGAAATCAGCGGACTATGTCGTCGTCGAAGGGGTGGGTGGCTTCATGCTGCCCTTGGGCCAAGGTCGGACAGGCGTCGATCTGGCGCAGGCTTTGCAGCTACCAGTGGTCTTGGTTGTTGGTTTACGTTTGGGGGCCTTGAATCATGCTTTGCTGACGGCTCAAGCCATACGCACCAGTGGTTTGCACTTGCTGGGCTGGGTCGCCAACCACATCGCCCCGGAGATGAGTTATGCCAAGGAGAACCTGCAAACGCTGCATGACTATCTGCCCGGCCCTTGTCTGGGTGTCATTCCAAGACTGAATGCCACCACACTGGATGATCGTATTCAGCAAGCGGCGCACTATCTACGTTCACCCTGGGAAGATAAAGACTAAGCGCTTTTTATGGAGCTTAAAGAAAGTAGCTGCCGACGCTACCTAGAAACGCCACGCCCAGCAGCAGACACACCGCGCCGCCCAAGGCAAAACGCAAAGCGGGGTTGGCAGACCAGACGTCCACGCAGCGATTTAGCACGCGTTGACGCCATGTTCCCTGCCCTGCTGCGGCTTGCCGGGATGTTGCACGCAAATTGGTCAGTTGCTCCTGGCTGATTCCATCCATCGCTTCCCACTCCAGCTTCCAACGCAAGAAAGCAGCCTGGTGCTGGGGATCAATGGACAGCCAGGCACGGAACGCGGACTGGCTGCGGGCATCGTTCCGGTGTTTGGGATCATGATGTTTAAGCAGCCAGCTCAAGGCCTGCTCATCAATGTGCTGCATGTGCTCGTCCTTAGACATACGAACCAGCCGGACGCGGCACGACCCCATCCACCCGATTGGCCTGTGCCGGATTGTGACGGCACGCCAGCATAGCCATGCGGATATAGTGCTCAACCACTCGGGGGCTGGTGCCCATGCGAGTCGCAATTTCTTTGTAGTTCAGCCCCTCGAAGCGATGCAGCACAAAAGCTTCGCGACGACGACGAGGCAAGGCCTCGATCATCGCCAACACACGAGCCCCCGGTTCTGAAGGAGCATGAACAGAGGCTTGTGAGCCACGCAGCATGCGCAGGCAAAAACGTAAACCGTTACGGTAAAACGATTTCAGCATGGGCCACTCCCTAAAACACACTAAATGATAATAGTTCCTATTATCTTTACTGTTTTGGAGAAAGTCCAGCCCTGCTCGATAAAGATTTACTCTGCTCAGAAAATAAAAGGTGCTCTCTCTCAAACCCCTGCCAGAAAAAGGCCTTGCGCCACTTTCAGGGGCAACAGCAATACAGACACTACCAACAAAGCCCAGCGTAGCCTGAAAAAAGTACTGCGTCCTTTCAGGAAAAGGCCGTCAAGTGCCTCTTCTTCTGTAAAGGGAAAACAAGCGCTAATCACCTTGACCTCATAGTATTCCTTGCCCCTGTTAGCTCTTCTTCGATAAGAGAAAAAGAGCAAGGTCACGCAGTACGGGGCAAAGACATAAAAAAAGCCCTGGCACGAAACCAGGGCTTTTTCCAGGCGACCCGCAGGCCAGCTTACAACAATCAGCTACCGGGGCGCAGATTGGTGGACAGCACATTAATAATGCGCTTGGCTGTCGCTGTCGTCTGTTCCTGGCCTTGCTGATCCAGCACCGTTACGCGAGTGCCTGCACCTTGAGCACTGAGCTTGATGCGGAACGGAGTGGCTTCGGCGGTGTTGCGGCTGCCGAAGAGGCGACCAATAATGTTTTGCTGTTCGATCTTCTCGCCGGTATCCGAATCCAGATAGCGGATAAAGAATTCACCAGCGGAACGATCACGATCTTCAACCGAGAAGCCGGCGGAGTCGATGGCCACGCCAACACGACGCCATGCACGATCAAAGGACTCGTTCAGCATCAATTCGGCCTGATCACCCTTGTCTGAGGTCTGGACTTGAACGCCAGCAGGATCCTTGGTGGCATTGGCCACTTGTTCACGTGCGGTTTCAATATCCGAGCCCAAAAACACCATCATGCGAGCCAGCATGGCGGCATTCAGACCGGGATCTTCTTTGGCAAACACCCACTTAAAGGCGGTGCCGTCTGCCGTCGGTGTCTCTTCCATATGCTGGTGAGACACATAGATTTCGGTCTTGTTGCCGACACGCTCAAAGCGGGTGCGGAAGCGGTCACGTTCGCCGCTGTCAAAGACCTGGTCGATGATGGAACCCAAGGCGCTGCGAATCCAGCTTTCTGGAATCTTGGCACGGTTTTCAGCCCAATCGGTCTGGATCAAACCAGCACGAGGATCTTGAGACTGAATGGTAAAACCATGATCACCCCAGAATTCGATAATACGGGGGAACAGGTCTTCCACGGGCCGGTCTACAACCAGCCAACGCAGATCACCGTCACGCATCACCTTGATGGCGTCGGACTGAGGCAGGATATCATCTGCCCCGCCTTTGAGTTGCTGCGCATTCTGGCCTTGCGAGTAGACCGAATAAGACGTAACACCTTCTGGCGCACGGTAATGTGCGTCGCGGTTAGCCTGGGTCAGATCCGGCGGAATGCTCAATGGATCGCCTGCAACCGTACTCTTGTAATTCACCGACTCGCCCTGACCCATTATCTGGTCCATTGTCGAGCAGCCCGACAGTACCAATAGGCTCAAAGACAGCCCTATCAGGCTTTTATTAACTGGCTTAGCAATCATGGAAGAAGATCCGCAAGTTTCAAGGATTGACGCAGCAATTCGTGATGCTGTGCACTTAACGGCGTCAATGGTAAACGATATCCCAGCTGAGTAAGGCCCATTTCTGCAACGGCCCATTTCACGGGAATGGGGTTAGCCTCAATAAACAGGTTCTTATTCAAACCTGCCAGATAGGCATTCAAACGGCGTACCGTCGGTACGTCCATATCCAGAGCAGCCTGACACAACTGGCTCATCAGGCGTGGGGCCACGTTGGCCGTCACGGAAATATTGCCTTTGGCGCCCAATAAGATATACGCAGCAGCGGTAGGATCATCACCGCTGACCACAATAAAGTCTTCCGGCGCATCGCGCAGCAGCAAGCCACCACGAGCCAAGTCGCCCGTTGCGTCCTTGATACCGATGATGTTGGGGATTTGAGCCAGACGCAGCACGGTATCGTTCTGCAAATCGGCGACCGTGCGGCCTGGCACGTTGTACAGAAACTGGGGCAGGCTCACCGCTTCGGCAATAGCGCGAAAGTGCTGGTACATGCCTTCCTGGGTGGGACGGTTGTAGTAAGGCACCACCGACAAGCCGGCATCTGCACCCACTTGCTGGGCGTGACGCGACAGCTCAATGGCCTCACGGGTGGAGTTGCCACCCACACCAGCAATCACCGGAACACGACCGGCGGCGTGCTCAACGGCAATCTTGATCAGTTCAGCGTGTTCATCAACCGACACCGTAGGCGATTCGCCCGAGGTCCCAACAACCACCAGCACACGCGTTCCTTCCTGAATGTGCCAGTCGATCAGCTTTCGGTAAGCGGCAAAATCCAGACCCCCATTGGGATCCATGGGTGTAACAAGGGCAACCATACTGCCCTGAAAATTGGAAATAGCAGAGTCCGAACTTGCCATGATGAGAAGAATCTCCGGGTTTAAGGCCCTATAGCCCAAAAAAAATATGACTCACAAGTTTAACGGATAAGCCGTTAAATCATAAGAACCATTTCAATATGCCTTCACCCAGTGCAATCAAAGGACTCATCAGGGTCCAGAGCACACCGGTAAACATCAGCAAGATCAGAATGATCATGCCATAAGGCTCGATACGAGAATAATGATAGGCCCAACGATTAGGCAATAGACTAAATACAATGCGCCCACCGTCCAAAGGCGGCAAAGGCAGTAGATTCAGTGCCATCAACACCAGGTTGACCTGTACGCCAGCCACTGCCATCCCCATCCAGAAGCGGCTGTCACCCTGCCCCAGCTTGACCATCAAATGGGCATAAAGGACCCACAAAATAGCCATCAGCATATTGGAGGCCGGGCCGGCCAAGGCAACCCAGAGCATGTCGCGTTTGGGATTGCGCAAACGTCCCCAATCCACTGGCACAGGTTTGGCCCAGCCAAACAAAATGCCCCCCATGCCCATCATGGCGCTGGAGAGCAACAGAACCGCAGGCACCACAATGGTGCCGATAGGGTCAATGTGGCGCAGTGGGTTCAGGCTGATACGACCGGCCAGCATCGCCGTGGGGTCGCCAAACATACGCGCGACGTAGCCATGGGCGGCTTCATGTAGCGTAATGCCGAAAATGACAGGCAAAGCATAGACCGTCAAGGTCTGTATAAAAGAGTCCATGGTGATCCTTGGGTCCGGGCCGCGGGGCTATCCACTCACAAAGGATAAGCCACCTACACGCGGCCCGTCTGATTGGGACAGCGAGTGCTGCCCCAAGGTTCAGAATTGAAACACGGATACGCACTTGGACGCGAGTTTTGTGTCAGTCAGGGATCAAGACAGGCCCAGCGTAGACGGATCACCCGACCCGCGACGTAACACTTCGGGCGTTGGGCCCGTCAAATCAATGACAGTAGTGGCCTGCAAGGGGCACGGTCCACCATCGACAACCGCCGCCAGTTGATGAGCATAACGGTCCAGAATTTCCTGGGCATCGTTCAAGGGCTCGTCTTCACCGTCGGGAATCAGGGTGGTGGAGATCAGGGGGCTGCCCACTTGCTCCATCAAAGCCAGGGCCACTTTCTGGTCGGGCACCCGAATACCAATGGTTTTGCGCGAAGGATGCGACACGCGGCGCGGCACTTCCTTGGTAGCTTCCAGAATAAAGGTCCACGGACCGGGGGTGGCCATTTTCAGCAGGCGATACTGCGGGTTGTCCACTTTGGCAAAGTGGCTGATCTCGGCCAGATCACGACACAGCAAGGTCAGATGATGACGGTCATCCAAGCCACGCAAACGACGCAGGTTGTCAGCGGCCGACTTGTCGTCCAGACGAGCGACAACGGCATAACTGGAATCGGTAGGAATGGCGAGCAGCCCTCCTTTAGCCAATAATTCGGCTGCTTGAGCCAATGCGCGGGGTTGGGGGTTTTCGGGATGAACGACGAATAATTGAGACATTTCGCGCTTCCTTGCTATTACGAGGGGAAATCATTAAACCTGAGCCACACCGTGACCGGCAAGACCGGAGCAGGACTCAGGGTCGGCGTATTCGTGCATGAGTGTTGCATTTTTTAAAAAAAGCATGCTAGAATACATTTTTTACTTCACAGCCCACCCTAAAAGTAGGCCTGAGGCAAAAAGCAGTAAACAGTGGTGACCGTAGCTCAGTTGGTAGAGTCCCGGATTGTGATTCCGGTTGTCGTGGGTTCGAGCCCCATCGGTCACCCCAGAATTTTTTAATTTTCATGTGTAAAAAAAAACTACCGGCATGTGAGAATTAGAGTAAAAACTCTCTTTTAGAGACAGAGACCGCTACTAGCGGTCTTTTTTCGTTTTCAATAGCAAGAACCAATATTACAGGGACTTGCTGACCCAAAATGCACCCTATACTATTATGACTAACTGGGTGTATTGGAGCAGTCGATTTAGCACCGTCTTCCAAAAAACTCGAAACCTCACCCCAAAAAGCTAGCATTGCCAACGCACTACCGTCTTGGTTGAGAGCATACCAGTCTGGCCTGCGAGCAACTTATGATTAGGAGCGCGTATGGCATACGACTACAGCAAAACGCTAAACCCTCAAAAAGCCCTTATTTGGCGTATTGTGCACCGAGACAACATACCGTGGATCCTTGGGAATAATTTACATTGCGGCAACAGCTCAGCACAAGCCACTAGCTGGGTAACCATCGGTAATACTGAGCTTATTGGTAAGCGTGGTGAGCGCGAGGTACCTATAGCCCCAGGTGGTGTTTTGAATGACTATATTCCATTCTATTTCACCCCCTTCTCACCAATGATGATAAATATTCATAGCGGAAGGGGTGGAGTTCAACGCCGACCCAATGAGGAAATCGTAATTCTTGTTTCCGACTTGCACCGCATCAGTGCACAAAGAATACCTTTCGTTTATACCGACAAGCATGCTTATTATGGATGGGCTAATTTTTATACTGACATTCAACACCTTCATAATATTGATTGGAAAATTCTACAAACCAGAGACTTTAGGCGAGACCCTAATGACTTAGAGAAGTTTGAACGCTATCAAGCAGAAGCTTTGATTCATCAAATGCTGCCAGTATCTGCATTATTGGGAATGATTTGCTATACAGACGATACTAAGACCACCATAGAAAGATGGCTTCAAAAGCAGAAAATTAACATACCAGTTCACACTCGACCAGGATGGTACTTCCAATGATTAACTACACCAAAGGCAATTTACTTACCGCCGATGTTGAGGCGTTAGTCAATACAGTTAATACTGTCGGCGTAATGGGAAAAGGTATTGCCCTAATGTTTAAAGAGCGTTTCCCTAAAAACATGGCTGAATATGCACTTGCATGTAAAGAAAACCGCGTCACAACAGGGAAAATGTTTATCACTAGAACTGGGGAACTGAGCGGCGTTAAGTGGATTGTTAACTTCCCAACTAAGCAACATTGGCGCGCCAAGTCAAAAATCGAGTGGATAATCGATGGTTTAAAGGATCTACGCCTGTTTATAGAACAGAATGACATTAAATCCATCGCTATCCCTCCTCTTGGGGCTGGTAATGGAGGGTTAGATTGGAATGATGTTAAACCCCTTATAGAAGAAGCCCTTGGTGACCTTCAAAACACTGAAATTCAGGTCTATGAACCAACGTCTAAATATCAAAATATCGCCAAAAACACAGGGGTAAAAAAACTAACGCCAGCAAGAGCAATGATTGCAGAGCTCATCCGCCGATACTGGATTCTTGGCATGGAATGCAGCCTGCTTGAAATTCAAAAACTATCCTGGTTCCTGCAGCGCGTTATCGAAGTTAACAATTTAAAAAATGAGCTCAATTTAAGATTTCAAGCCAAAAACTATGGCCCTTATGCTAGTAACTTGGGGCATCTATTAAATGCGCTTGATGGAAGCTACCTATCTTCTGACAAAAGGATTCCTGACTGCGACCCGCTTGATGTCATAGCTTTCAATGACCCACAAAAAGAATATATACAAGCCTACCTTGCAAGTGAAGGAAAAATCTATTTACCTGCAATAGAAAAAGCAAGTGAAATAATCAACGGATTTGAATCACCTTTTGGTATGGAGCTACTGTCTACTGTTGACTGGTTACTTAGCACGGGAAGCAGTGAACCATCTCTTGATTCGATTAAAGAAGGCATAAAAAACTGGCCTGCGGGTGAACGATGGGCTCAGCGAAAACTAGCCATTTTCAATGATGAAAGTTTAAGCCTTGCTTTAAAACATATTACCTCAACTAGCTTTCGATACAATTGAGTCATATAAAACCCATAGTTCTAATTGTCATTCTTACGCATATAATTCGTTGACTTTAAACAAGCCTTAGAATCGTATTTCATATAGACCGGAGTCGCAGTTTTCGTGGACTCAAATCCCATCGACCACCCCTATATTTACTGAGTTTCACCTTTGTCATATTTCTTAAAACAATGACAAACCCAAGCACGCCAAAAAATTAAGAGCCCGCAAACAAGCAGGCTCTTTTGCGTTTTCTTCTCTTACGAGTTTGGCACATTGGCTCCGCCCTGCATGCGTGCGAACTCTGTTCGGATGTGAACCCCTACCCCCACCCACCCTTCTGTCTAGGACGCTGCTGTTTAGCGGGCAAACAGCCACTGTCAAAGCCCTACTCTCGGAATAATCTCTGGCACAAGACAGAACTTCTTTGTAATAGAAACTGGCACAAAACCACACTTTCTTATACTCTAATCTGTCCCATTTTCTGGAAGTTTGCTGATGACACTCGGTTTCCCCTGCTGGGATCAGGCACCCGCCCATTGGGATTGGCTGGCACAAGATGAAGACGGCCAATGGTTTTGGTATGGCGTCCAACCGTCGCCCGGCATAGGAGGTGGCGTCTGGCGTTCCCCCTCGCGTCTACAGCAATTTGCTGCCCGAGGTGAGCCGAACCCTTCCTGGATGCACAGTCTTTACCAACGTCCTGACCTACCCGACCGTAGCAATTGACCCCATGCAAGAGCATCTGATCCATCTGCGCTCCCTGCTGCACGATTACTGGCCGCATCTGGCTCTGGCGCTCAGCGTGATACTGGGCGCATCGGCAGCCATTCACGCCGCCATGACCAAGAACGATGTGCGCGCAGCCATCAGTTGGGTGGGCGTCATCATCATGTCTCCGCTGCTGGGGCCATTTCTGTATTTAATTGCGGGAATCAACCGCGTACGCAGACAAAGCCGCCTGGAACAAAGTGCGGACGTATTCTATGAGCAGGTCACTTACCTGCATCCCCCCGTCTCGGACATTGGCGCCCTGGTCGGCGCACCGTTTCGCTCTTTACAGATTCTGGGCGATCGCGTCAGCCGCAGCCAATTACGCAACGGCAATAATGTACGCGTTCTGGTCGGTGGCGATCAGACCTATCCCGCCATGCTGCAGGCCATTGAGCAGGCTCACAACACCATTGCCTTGCAAAGCTATATCTTCGATAGCGACCGCCTGGGGCGCGAGTTCGTCAGTGCTCTGTCACGAGCCCATCAACGTGGCGTGCAGATTCGTGTGCTGGTCGATGCCATTGGAGCGAAATACTCGCGCACGCCGATTGTGCGATTGCTGCGCCGCGAAGGCATACGGTGCGCTCTGTTCATGACCAACCCGCTGGGCTTTTTACGCATGCCCTACGCCAATCTTCGCAGTCACCGCAAGCTACTGATTGTGGATGGCACAGTAGGCTTTACCGGCGGCATGAATTTGCGTGAATCCTTTATGGCGCAGTACAGCGAGGGCAAACCATCCCAGGACACACACTTTCGCCTGGAGGGCCCGGCTGTCATGCAGTTGCTGGCCTCTTTCCGGCACGACTGGCAGTTCACCACGCGCGAGGACCTGTCCCCCGCCTATTGGCATGCCAGCTCCACGCCCGCGCCTCGGCCTCATGTGCCCGCCCGTTGCATTGCCTCTGGACCTGACCGCTTCATGGCCAGCACCCACCATATGCTGCAAGGTGCGTTTGCCATTGCCCAGCGCCATATCCGTATTCAATCGCCCTACTTTCTGCCCGACCAGATCCTGCTAGGGGCCTTGAATACCGCCGCCCGCCGTGGCGTTCAGGTCGATATCGTCATCCCCGGACAAAACAATCTGCGTCTGGTCAATTACGCCATGACAGCCCAACTGGATCAGGTTCTACGCGCCGGCTGCCGGGTCTGGCGCGCGCGCGGCCCCTTCAACCACTCCAAGCTCATGACCATTGACGGCGCCTGGTCCTATATTGGTTCATCCAATCTGGACCCGCGCAGCTTGCGTTTGAACTTCGAGCTGGACGTGGAAATTTACAGCCGCGATACGGCCCGCCAAATCCAGAACCTGATTGATCTGGAGATTGAAGAGGCCGAGGCCGTCAGCCTGGAGTCCTTAAGTTCGATTGGTTTTGGTAAACGCTTGCGTAACCGCCTAATCTGGCTGGCCAGCCCCTATCTATAGGGTGTGCGTCGATGACACGACAGCAAGCCTAAGGAAAGCCCTTGGCTTGCACAATCTTTCAATCCGCTTGCGCACCCACCCCGTATAATCAAGCGCTTAAACGGTCAACACAGACAGGCGTGCCGTTCCCATACAGCCATGAGCGCCTTTAAAAAAACAATGTCCGAGCTTTCTTATTCCGACCTGGCCCAATGGGCCGCCCACCACCTTGAACACCGCCCACCCCGTGCCAAGTCCCTGGTCATGACCTTGTTTGGGGACGTGATTCGCCCTCATGGCGGCAAACTCTGGCTGGGAAGCCTGATTCAGTTGCTGGCCCCCTTCGGGATCAGCGACCGGCTGGTGCGCACCAGCGTATACCGGCTGGCCGAAGAAGGTTGGCTAAGCGCACAACGCGAGGGCCGACGCAGTCAATACACTTTGCGTCCCGAAGCCAGCCAACGCTTCGAGCATGCCTATCAACGCATCTACACCCCCACTTACCTAGCCTGGGATGGTCAATGGACACTGATCTTCAGCATGCCCACCCTGATGATGAATTCCAAACAACGCGCCGACCTGCGCAAGGAACTGCTGTGGGAAGGGTTTTGCGCCCTGTCACCCACCGCTTTCCTGCACCCGAACCCGGATCACACCATTCTGGATTACATCCTGCAGGCTACCCAGGCTCAGTCACTGGTTTATGTCGCTAAGCTGGAGCCCTCCCAACTTCCCCAAACCCGTCCCCTGTCTCAACTGATTCAGGACAGTTGGGATCTGGCCCAGGTAGCCAGCGGCTACGGGCAGTTCATCCGGCGTTTTGCGCCTGCTCTGGCCATGCTGGAGGCAGGACAGGATTACAACGACGAGCTGGCCTTTGTGATTCGCACCCTGTTGATTCACGAGTTTCGCCGTATTCAGTTGCATGACCCCCAACTGCCCATTGAGCTATTGCCAGCGGGCTGGGCCGGCAAACAGGCCTATGAGCTGTGTCGGGACGTGTATCGCCTGGTGTGCGCCAAGGCCGAGCGCTATATTCTGTCCACCTTGCGGGCCGAAGACGAGCAGGCACCTGAAGCAGCAGCCTACTTTTATGAACGCTTTGACGGTCTGCCGGTTCCATCCGAGAGCCAAGCCTAAGCCCGACGCCTGAGCTTGCGGACTGACGCAGGGACTGACGCAGGGACTGACGCAGGGACTGACGCAGGGACACATAAAAAACCCCGGTGTGATCTGAATCACACCGGGGTTTTTATACGTTTTCAGGATCAGGCTCGGGCGCTCAGGCCCGGCCTGTCAGAGCAGATTAGTGTGCAGACGCCGCTGCAGCACCCACACCCGTCTCGGAACGCACAGACTGAGCCTCAAAACCGGCACGATCAATCTCGGCGCGAGCACTACGATCAGTGATCGAGAAGAACCAGATCGCCAGGAACGCCAACGGCATGGAGAACAGCGCCGCCGACGCATACGGGAATGGAGCCGTGCCAGCCGGATTACCCAACGTGGCTTCCCACACCGATGGCGAGAGCAAGGTCAGCAGCAACGCCACGATCAGACCCAGGAAGCCGCCAATTGTCGCGCCACGCGTCGTGCAACCCTTCCACATAATGGACAGAAACAGAACCGGGAAGTTAGCCGAGGCCGCAATCGCGAAGGCCAGTGACACCATGAAGGCAATATTCTGTTTCTCGAAAAGAATACCCAGCAACACGGCAATCACCCCCAGGACCAAGGTAGTCGTACGCGATACACGCATGACTTCCTCGTTCGTGGCCTCGCCTTTTTTGATCAGCGTGGAGTACAGGTCATGCGACACAGCCGACGTACCGGAGAGAGTCAAGCCGGCCACCACAGCCAAAATCGTGGCAAAAGCAACCGCCGACATAAAGCCCAGGAACACGTCGCCACCCACGGCATCAGCCAAGTGCACAGCGGCCATATTGGTACCACCAATCAACACTCCGCCATCTTCAAGGAAGCGAGGGTTGGTGGACACCAGCACGATAGCGCCAAAGCCAATGATGAAGGTCAGGATGTAGAAATAGCCAATCCAGGTGGTTGCCCAAAACACGGATTTACGTGCTTCTTTTGCATCAGGCACCGTGAAAAAGCGCATCAGGATGTGTGGCAAACCAGCGGTACCGAACATCAAGGCCATACCGAAGGAAATAGCGCTGATCGGATCCTTGATGAAGTTACCCGGTCCCATGATGGCCTGACCAATTGTGGAGGCCTGAACCGCATCTTTACCGGCAGCGATAGCAGCATCGGTCTTGACCTGTACTGCCGCCGCAAACAGTTTTTCCGGCGAAAAACCATATTGCGCCAGTACCATGATGGCCATGAAAGAGGCACCGAACAGCAATAGCCCAGCCTTGATGATCTGCACCCAGGTAGTGGCGGTCATGCCACCGAACAGCACATAGACCATCATCAACACACCCACCAGCACCACGGCCACCCAGTATTCCAGACCAAACAGCAGCTTGATCAACTGGCCCGCACCTACCATCTGTGCGATCAGGTAAAACAGAACGACCACCAGCGTGCCCGAAGCCGCAAAGGCGCGGATAGGACCTTGGCGAAAGCGATACGCAGCCACGTCAGCAAAAGTGAACTTACCCAGATTACGCAGCTTTTCTGCCAACAGGAACGTAATGATCGGCCAGCCAACCAAAAAGCCGATGGAGTAGATCAGGCCGTCGTAGCCATTGATCATCACCGCAGCGGAAATACCCAAAAAGGAAGCCGCAGACATATAGTCACCGGCAATGGCCAGGCCGTTTTGAAAGCCTGTAATACCGCCACCTGCCGTGTAGAAGTCAGAGACCGACTTGGTGCGGGCAGCCGCCCATTTGGTAATCCACAAGGTCGCCAACACAAAGGCCGCGAACATGCCAATAGCAGTCCAGTTGGTTGGCTGCTTTTGCAGCTCGCCCAGATCGCCACCTGCCGCCAACAAGACGGGGCTGGTCAGCATCAAACCCAGAACCAGCCCGAAACGAAGGTAGGAACGTTTCATTTACGCACCTCCTCAAGGACTTCCTTGGCCATCTGGTCGAACTTGGTATTGGCACGCCAGACATAAATACCTGTAATCACAACCGCCAAAACAATGACGCCAAAACCAATAGGAATACCCAGGGTCATGACGCCTTCACCCAAGCGCATTGCAAACAACTCCTTGTCGAAAGCAATAATGCCGATGTAACTGTAATAGGCCACCAGCATGATGATGGTGAGTGTCCAACCCAACCGCAACCGGGTCTTGACCAGATTCTGATAGCGAGGATTGGCCGTTATCCGACCTACAAGGGGGTCTTGCATAGTTTGTCTCCGCATTGTTCTGAACGCCTTGTTCGCTGGCGTATCTTATTGAACCGGCCCAGCCCTCACAGGCTGAAAACGGCGTTATGAAGACGCCTGCCGACGTCTATGCGGTGAACATTAGAGCTCGACACTTACACCATACTTACTAATTGTGCCGCCTCAGGGTTATGCCTAGGAGCACAAAAATCGCACGCAAAAAGGGGAGTAAGGTTGGCGCGGGTGGAGGGGTTCGAACCCCCGGCCCCAGGCTTAGAAGGCCTGTGCTCTATCCAACTGAGCTACACCCGCCAGGTGATGATGGCATCGTCAAAACTGCCGACAATGCAAGGTCCTGATGCAAAGGTCCGGCAAGCGCCGGGACCCGTTTCAAGGTTTTTTCGTAACAAAACGAACTTGAAAAGGACAATCGAATATTCTAGCCTGAAAAGTCGTTTTCGATAAGCTGCAAGCGAGTCAGAGTGTCAATACTGTAAGAAAAATAATTATAGAGAGCATTTTGAATCGCAAATGGTACAGTCTTGTACGAATCAACTTGTTTTCCTGGATTTTGTCTCCATGCCGACCAAGAAGAAACTAAGTAAGCACTCTTTAATACTATCGGCCCCCCTTCTTATCTTGAGCGCAGTCCTGAGCACCGCACAGGCCGGTATTAGCTATCAATTGCGCCAAGTACAGGCCAGTTCGGGCGAAAGCGTCAACATTGATGCCATCGTCTATAACGACACAGGCAGCTTGATGAGCTGGACTGCCCCGCAAAACCTGGTTTTGCAGTGGCGCGACACCAACGGTAACGTCATCCGCAGTCTGGCCGAACTGGTTACTTCCCGGCCACGTGCGTCTATCCCCACCAACAATTTCACCGCCTATAGCTGGCGAGCCGTGGTCCCCAACGGGTTGACCGGCCTGCAAGCCGTCAATATTGAAGGCGAGCGTGTGATGTTGGCACTGGATACCAACCCGCAAGGCCAAAGCCCGATTACCTCTTTGCCTGCCACCGCACCGGTTGTGAATGCCGGAGCAGGCCGTGATCCTGGCGTCATCGATCCCGAGCTGCCCTATGCTCAGGCAGTGGCCGCTGGCGCTCAGCCAGAAGGTCCAGCCGTCAATAGCGGAGAGGGCTTGCGCCCGGCAACCTCCAGCTTTGAGAACTTCAGTAACGCCATCTCGGCACACGACCCAACCTACTTTATTGGTGGCAGTAAAGGCGGGACAAACGCTCGCTTCCAGTTAAGCTTCAAGTACCGTTTGCACTCGCCACAAGATCCCAGCCATCCGAAGTTCTACGATCACTTCTACATTGGCTATACGCAAACTGCGCTGTGGGATCTGCACGCCGACTCCAAGCCCTTTGTCGACACCACGTACCGTCCCAGTTTTTTCTGGCGCAAGGACTCCATCTGGGAATCCGAGCAAAAACGTCTGTTCATGGGTCTGGCTACTGGCTATGAGCACGCCTCCAACGGCAAGGCCGGTGAGGACTCCCGCTCCATGAACGAGGTCTTTATCCAGCCCGAGTTCAACTATCGCTTTGATCACGGAGCCACACTGACGTTTGCCCCACGTATCAAGCACTATGTGTTCATGGGCGAGAATGCAGACTGGGCTCACTACCGAGGCCGTTACGACTGGAAGATCCGCTACGCTCAGGACAACGGTCTGGTGCTCTCTGGCATGTATAACAAGGGCGCTGGCAGCCGCAACACGCACGAGTTCTCGATTGCCTGGCCGCTCAAACGCACCCCCTTGAACATGAATGGCTACCTCTACGGCCAGTACTTCTCGGGCTACGCGGAAACCATGCTGGGTTACCGCGATCGTTCTTCGCAATTCCGTATCGGTCTGGCCCTGGTGCCATAAGCCCGCTACAGCAAGCCCCCACCGCGCCGGCTTCCCATGCCGGCGCGGGCCATATCATGATCACAGGCCTGGATCAGAAAACGCTGGAACAAGGCCACCAGACCTTGCGGCTCACGTTCTTTGGGCCACAACAAGCCCACCTCGACAGACTCCACCGTATCGGTAATGCCGATCGCGTGAATGCGCTTGCCTTCCAAAGACCAGGGCCGATAAACCATATCGGACAGAATCGTCACGCCAAAGCCGTAAGCCACCAGACCACGTACCGCCTCCAGGGACCGCGTCCGCATGGCCACACGCTCCGGAAAACCGGGCCTGCCCCAATGCCGCATGGCCGCCGTATCCGCGTCGTCCACCGTCAAGAAGATGTAGGGATAATGATTGATCTGCTCCAAAGACACACTGGACTCACTGGCCAGTGCGTGTTGATCTGACACCCATAAGCGCCGGCGGGAACTGCTCAGGCGGTGGTGCCCAAACATGGCCAAATCGGTAATATTCGACAAAAGAGCAACACCCAGGTCGATGCGCTCACTTTGCAAGGCCGCCTCCATGTCGGGGCGCTCCATATCCACCAGTTCGATGTCGATATTGGGATAACTGTGCTTGAAACGGCTGATCAGGTCGGGCAAGAAATAGCCCAGAACCGTATAGCCAGCCGCCACCCGAATTTGCCCTTCGATATTTTGTCGGCGCAAATCAGCGTGATTCAGTGCGTCACTGACCGCGTCAATCACGTGATGCGCATGGTGAAAAAACGCCTGCCCCTGTGGCGTTAGCTCCACGCCGTGGGGCAGGCGTTCAAACAAGGCCACATTCAGTTGACGCTCCAGACTTTGCACCGCATTGCTGATAGCCGACTGCGAGACATTCTCCGCCTGGGCCGCCGCAGAGAACTGTCCGCTGACCGCCGCCGCAATGAAATAACGGAACTGTCTCAAGGTCACTTCGTGTTTCATAGCCATCCGTTTTTCAGATATCAGGTACACGTAAATTTGATTTTACGATAACAAAAAGCTGCCCTAGACTAAAGAACAAACGACAACAACTTGCACGAAAACAATCCTTCTTGCAGGAGACAAACTCATGAATGCCCCACTCAACAAACCTTACAAGGCCATGTTGGAATCGGTGTCCCTGGATGACAAATACACGGTCACCAAGGGCCGCGCCTATATGAGCGGCACCCAGGCTCTGGTGCGCTTGCCCATGTTGCAAAAAGAGCGGGACCGGCGCGCAGGTCTGAATACGGCCGGCTTTATCTCTGGCTACCGGGGTTCCCCACTAGGGAGCGTAGACCAGGCTCTGTGGCAAGCCAGCAAACACCTGAAAGAGCACGACATCGTGTTCAAACCCGGTCTGAACGAAGATCTGGCCGCTACCGCCGTCTGGGGTAGCCAACAAACCAATCTGTATCCCAGTGCCCGTTTCGACGGCACGTTTGCTATGTGGTACGGCAAAGGACCGGGCGTGGATCGCTCCATGGACGTGTTCAAGCACGCCAACTCGGCTGGCAGCTCCCGCCACGGTGGTGTGCTGGTGCTGGCGGGCGATGACCACGGCGCCAAATCCTCCACCGTTGCCCACCAGTCCGATCACGTTTTCGCCGCCGCCGGTATCCCCGTGCTGTATCCGGCCAACGTGCAGGAATACCTGGACTTCGGCCAACACGGCTGGGCCATGAGCCGTTTCTCCGGCCTGTGGGTGGCCTTGAAGTGCGTCACCGAGGTCGTGGAGTCCAATGCCTCGGTAGACCTGGACCCGGACAGCCTGAACATCGTCCTGCCCGAGATCGAGGACATGCCCGCCGATGGCCTGAACATCCGCTGGCCAGACCCGCCACTGGCACAAGAAGCTCGCATGATGAACCACAAGTGGTACGCCGCTTTGGCTTATGTGCGCGCCAACAAACTGAACCGCATCGAGATTGATTCCCCCGAGGCGCGCTTTGGCATCATGACGGCCGGTAAGGCCTATCTGGACACCCGTCAGGCGCTGGCTGACCTGGGCCTGTCCGACGAACTCTGTGCCGAGCTGGGCATCCGACTTTTCAAAGTGGGCTGTATCTGGCCTCTGGACGGGCAAGACGCCCGCCAGTTCGCCACCGGACTGACCGAAATCCTGGTGGTGGAGGAAAAACGCCAGATTCTGGAATACGCCCTTAAAGAAGAACTGTACAACTGGCGCGATGATGTACGTCCCAAGGTCTACGGCAAGTTTGACGAGACCGAACACGGGGGTGGCGAATGGTCGTTGTCACGCTCTCCCTGGTTGCTGCCGCCCCAAGGTGAACTGTCCCCTGCAATTATTGCGCGCGCCATTGCCCGCCGCCTGTGCACCATGGACATTTCCGAGGAACTGCTGGCCCGCATCCAGGCTCGTCTGGCCATTCTGGACGCCAAGGATCGTGAAGCTCGGATGCCACGCGTCAGCGTGGAGCGCAAACCCTGGTTCTGTTCGGGCTGTCCGCACAATACCTCGACTCGCGTGCCCGAGGGTTCCCGCGCCATGGCGGGGATTGGCTGTCACTACATGACCGTCTGGATGGATCGCAGCACCTCCACCTTCAGCCATATGGGTGGCGAAGGCGTGGCCTGGATTGGTCAGCAACCCTTTACCGACGAGAAACACGTCTTTGCCAATCTGGGCGATGGCACGTACTTCCACTCGGGGATTTTGGCAATTCGCGCTTCGATCGCCGCCAACTCCAATATCACCTACAAGATTCTGTATAACGATGCCGTCGCCATGACAGGCGGCCAGCCCGTAGACGGGATATTGAAAGTCACCGACGTCATTGCCCAGGTTCACGCCGAGGGTGCCCGCAAGATTGTGGTGGTTACCGACGAGCCCGAGAAATTCAAGGGCATGACCCTGGCGGGCAATCCGCCTGTCTACCACCGCGACGAGCTGGACCGCGTACAGCGCGAGCTACGTGAAGTGCCCGGCACCACAATCCTGGTCTATGACCAGACCTGCGCCACAGAAAAACGTCGCCGTCGCAAGAAAGGGACTTACCCGGATCCGGCCCTGCGCGCCTTTATCAATGACACGGTCTGTGAAGGCTGCGGAGATTGCTCGGTCAAGTCCAACTGCCTGTCCGTCGAGCCGCTGGATACCCCTATGGGCTCCAAGCGCCGCATCAACCAGTCATCCTGTAACAAGGATTTTTCCTGTGTTAACGGCTTCTGCCCCAGCTTTGTCACCCTGAAAGGGGCTCAAGTACGCAAGCCAGAAGCGAAAGGCCGTTCGCTGGAATCCTTCCATCTGGCCGATCTACCGCTGCCCAAACTACCGGACCTGGACAAGACCTACGGTATTTTGATCGCCGGTATTGGTGGCACCGGCGTGGTAACAGTGGGCGGCTTGCTGGGCATGGCCGCTCATATCGAACAAAAAGGCGTCAGCGTCCTGGATATGGCCGGCCTGGCTCAGAAAGGCGGTGCCGTGCTGAGCCATGTGCAAATTGCACGCCAGCCCGATCTGCTGCATGCCACTCGTGTCCCAACCGGAGAGGCTTCCCTGCTGATTGGCAGCGACGCCCTGGTCAGCGCTTCCACGGACGTACTGAGCCGTGTCAGCCGCGACCGCACGCACACCATTATCAATACTGCTGCCAGCCCGACCTCGGACCTGATCGGTAACGCACACTGGAAATTCCCGCTGCAAACAGCCTGCACGGATATTGAAAATGCCGTCGGCAAGGAAATCCGCTATCTGGATGCCAATGCACTGGCGGTCCATGTCATGGGCGACGCTCTGTACGCCAACCCCATCTTGCTGGGTTACGCTTTCCAGCGCGGCTGGATTCCCCTGCACATGGACAGCCTGCTGCGCGCCATTGAGCTGAACGGAGTAGCCGTCAAAGCCAACCGCGAAGCTTTCCAATGGGGCCGTCTGGCTGCTGAAAAAGGTATCGAAACCTTGATGGAAGGGGCCACACCCAAGGCCCGCGCAGTCTCTTTCCCGGAAAGCGTGCAGTCTCTGATCAAGCGTATGGAAGAGCACCTGACAGCCTATCAGAACCCAGCCTGGGCCAAACGCTATCGCGATGCCATCAACAAGATCATGGAACGCGAATCGCGTCTGGATCAGGACAAGACGCTACCCCTGACTCGCATCGCTGCTACGCAACTGGCCAAGCTGATGAGCTACAAAGACGAGTACGAAGTCGCCCGCCTGTATACCGACCCGGCCTTCCTGGACAAGCTGCGCGCCCAGTTTGCGGGTGAACCCGGCAAGGACTACCAGATTGAATACCACCTGGCTCCGCCCCTGCTCGGTCGCAAGAACAGCCAGGGCCAGCCCACCAAGAGCAAGTTTGGTCCTTCGACCCGCCACTTGTTCAAGATTCTGGCCGGTCTGCGCGGTTTACGTGGTGGTGCTCTGGATATCTTTGGCTACACCCAGGAGCGCCGTCAAGAAC
This sequence comes from Alcaligenes sp. MMA, assembly GCF_020907215.1. NCBI lineage: Bacteria > Pseudomonadati > Pseudomonadota > Betaproteobacteria > Burkholderiales > Alcaligenaceae > Alcaligenes > Alcaligenes sp. MMA. Next base: position 648,360 of record NZ_JAJJPP010000002.1, on the reverse strand, counting down.
AGCAGAATATTGAAGACTATCTGGCCGACCTGAATGAAGTCAGCGCCCACCTGGATGCGGACAATATGGAAGTAGCCCTGCGTTGGCTGAACTACCCGGATCTGATCCGTGGCTACGGCCATGTCAAGGATGCGGGCCATGTCAAAGCCTACGCCCAGCGTGAACAACAACGCAGCCAGTTCCGCTCCCGTACCGAACCCAGCCAACGCGTTGCCTGAACCGACCGCCAGCCCTGAACACCGGGCTGGCTTCCCCTAGCTCCTTCTTAACAGCAGGCTGTCTTTCCAAGCGGCCTGCTTTTTTTTCGTCTTTAAACCCTGCACCTGTCACAACCCGGTTCTCTGCGACAACCACCGTCGCTTAGCGACACAGTTTGCTCCGCAAACTGACATACAATCGTGCAATTCGATGCCAGTGCCACCATCCGTGGCAATCAGGTCGACCCAGGACCACTTTCTTATGCGCCATCTTGTTTACGTTTTTATTCCTTCAGCCCTGATTTTGCTGACCGCGTTCAGGCTGGCTTTTGCCTTGTGGCAATGGCCCCGTGTGCGTCAGGCCGGAGGTCTGCTGCCCATTCTGATTGGCGGCCTGCGTATCGACGCGCTGATAATTGCCGCCTTGAGCGCCCCCGTTGTCTTGCTGGCCCCCTGGGTGGGACACTACCCGGTGATGACGACAGTAGCCGCCCTCTGGTTTACCTTCACCTGGTTTTTGCTGACCTTGCTGGAAGTCTCCACGCCCCAGTTCATTATTGAATACGACACTCGTCCAAACCGGCTGTATGTGGACTACCTGAAACATCCTCAGGAAGTGGTGGGCATGCTCTGGAAAGGCTATCGACTGATGATCGGCATCGCCCTGATCGGACTGGGCCTGATTGTGTATTCAGGCTGGGCTATCTTTGGGCAGGTCTCCCCCGATCCGGTAATGAGCTGGTGGCTGCGTCCCATCTGGATGCTGGTGGGAGCCGCCCTGTGCGCACTGGCGATACGGGGCACCTTGGCCCACCGCCCCATCAACCCTTCCTCGGTGGCCTGGAGCAGCGACAGCATGCTCAACACACTGCCACTCAATTCGCTGTACAACGTAGCCTACGCTATCTACAGCATGAAAAACGAGCGTTCTGCCCAGGACATTTACGGTGGCATGGATGCCGCCGAAATGAACCAGATCGTGCGCGATGCGGCCACTTTGCCTGCCGGCCCTGACACATTACCCACCCTGCACCGTCAAACGCCCGCACAACAACGCGAGCGCAAACCCAATCTGGTCCTGATCGTGGAGGAGAGCCTGGGCGCCCAATATGTCAGCAATCTGGGCGGCGCCAATCTGACCCCCGAGCTGGACAAGCTGGCCCAAACAGGCTGGAATTTTCGCCGTGCTTATGCCACCGGCACCCGCTCGGTGCGCGGTCTGGAAGCGGTTTCCGCCGGCTTTCCTCCCACCGTGGCCGATGCGGTGCTGCGACTGCCCGGCTCGCAAACCCGCTTTTTTACTCTGGCCCAATTACTCAAAGAGCAAGGTTACCGTTCGCGCTTTATCTATGGCGGCGAAGCCCACTTTGACAATATGAAGAGCTTTTTCCTGGGCAATGGCTTTGATGAGCTGTATGAACAATCCAGCTTTGAGTCCCCCGAGTTCGTCGGCACCTGGGGCGCCAGCGACGAGGATATGTTCAACAAGCTGCACCATTTACTTAGCCAGGACAAGGAGCAGCCTACCCTGACACTGGCCTTCTCCGTCAGCAATCACTCGCCCTGGGAGTACCCGGCTGGTCGTATCCAGGTCGAAGGCGACCCTGCCACCGTAGAGAACACCGTGCGTTACGCGGACTGGGCCATTGGGGACTTCTTCAAAAAAGCCCGCCAATCCGACTATTGGGACAACACGGTATTTTTGATTGTGGCCGACCACGACTCGCGCGTGGGTGGGGCCAATCTGGTGCCTTTACGCCACTTCCATATTCCCGCCCTGATTCTGGGCGGGGGTGTGCCCAGCCGCCAGGACGAACGCATTATCAGCCAGATCGATCTGGCTCCCACCCTGCTATCCCTGATGGGGATTGAAAGCGAGCACCCCATGATCGGGCGCGACCTGACCCAGCAAGACAGCGACCGAGCCATGATGCAATATTTCGAGAACTACGGATATCTAAAGGGCGATATCCTGACCGTGCTGATGCCCCACCAGTCGCCTTGCCAATATCGCTATACCGCACCGGACAAGTACGAGCCGCTGGAGCAGATAGACGACGTATTGGCCAAGGAGGCACTGGCCCACGTGCTCTGGCCTAGCTGGGCATACCACGAACAGGCTTACACCCTGCCCCACCTGCAAAAACGCTGAAACCGAGAGCACAGGGCTTGACGAAGCCCTTAATTCGCTCTATTATGCTTGTCTTTAGTCGGGGCGTAGCGCAGCCTGGTAGCGCATCTGGTTTGGGACCAGAGGGTCGCGAGTTCGAATCCCGCCGCCCCGACCATTAAAGAATTAAAGGCTTAGTTCATTGCACAGTGAACTAAGCCTTTTTCTTTGCCTACCCCTTGAACGTTAGTCTATTTGCATGGTGTGTTTTGCCTTGGGCAGTGAAAAATTGGCCCTTAGCCCTGATGCATCAATGCGTTCAAGCCCCCTTTTTAATGAGGCATACGCTTGCCAAGTTAACAAGGACAGGATATAATTTTTTGCTTAGTCGGGGCGTAGCGCAGCCTGGTAGCGCATCTGGTTTGGGACCAGAGGGTCGTAGGTTCGAATCCTATCGCCCCGACCAAAAAATTCAAAGGCCTTGCAGATTGCTCTGCAAGGTCTTTTTGTTTTGCTGACTCATTGAACCATGCACGCCAGCAACGCCACGGCGTTTAACTTTGGCTTGGGCTTACCCCCACCGAATTGGGCAAACCAAAAATCGCATCAAATGCCCAGTTATAAATAAAGGCGAAGATGGGAAAGAAGGCCAGCAATACCGCCTCCATCAAAAAAGCCTTCCACAAACTGATATCCAGCCACCACGCGATCAGCGGAACCAGCCAAGACACCAGCACGATCTGAAAACCGGCCACATGCAGCACCCGGTGCCAGAAGGTGCGCGTCTGAATCTGGCGGCGGCGCTCCCAGGCCTCAAACAGCATGTTATAGAACAGGTTCACCGACACCGCACACGTGCTGATCATGAAAGACAACATACCACTTTGCATCGCCCCCGCCCCGCTCAAGTGCCCCAATACGGTTGCCGCTACCATCATGCCCAACAGCTCGAACATCCCCACATAGACAACTCTTCTTTTCCACCCCTGCACGATAAATATCCTTGATAAAAATGCTGAAAAGCATGATTATCCGCAGTAATTCTTTTAGAAAAAGTCAGATTCCATCAGTTTTACTTATAAGTTGAATCATGCTTACCAGCGATCATCTGGAGCTATTGTTGGCCGTGGTCGAACACGGCTCTTTTTCCTCTGCAGCACGGGCCTTGCGACGGACGCAATCGGCCGTCAGCATGGCCGTAGCCAATCTGGAGGCCGAGCTGGACCTGACGCTATTTGATCGCAGCCGCCGTGAACCCGTACCGACTGCCGAACTGCTGGCCATGCTGCCCGAGGCCAAACTGATCGCCAGCCGCTTGCAGGGTTTGCGGCTGCATTTGCAGGAATTGTCAGGGGGACTGGAAAGTCATTTGCGACTGGGTATCGTCTGCGACGTTGATCCCAAACCGGCTTTGATTGCCTTGCAGGCTCTGGAGCAACGCTATCCCGGCCTGGACATAGAGCTGCGAACCGCGCCGCAAGACACACTGGTCGAGGCCCTGAAAAAACGCGAGCTGGATCTGTGCATTGCCTACGGCGGACTGGAACTGGAAAGCGTGGGGATCATCCAGTCCTTGTGGACCGAAACCATTAGCGCCGTCGCCGCGCCTGACCATCCCTTGGTGCGAGGTGGCCCGCGCCCCCTGGAGGACTTGAAAGCCTACCGGCAGATTGTCATTACCAGCCCCGACAATGATCTCAACAAAGACCGCTCCATGCTCAGCCTGCGTCAGTGGAAAACGGACAACTTGTCCCTGACGCTGGAACTGGTGGAGCGGGGTTTAGGCTGGGCAAATCTGCCCTTGTCGTGCTTGCGGCCCTCACTGGAGTCTGGCCGTTTGCACCGTATCCAGTTCTCTACCGGCAGCAACGGGCTGGACTTGCCCATTTATCTACTGCAATCCAAGGGGCAGAATGTGGGCAAAGCGCAGGCCCTGTTCAGACAGGCCCTGCAAGACGAGCTAAATAACCGCGTCCTCCCTACTCCGGCACCGTGACATTGGCCTGACCACTATCGGCCAGGAACTGGGCCACCATCCCCTCTTTCTTCTGCCGGGCAATAAAAGCCTCGACCCAAGCGTGAGCCAAGGTACGTTCCGAAGGCACCGCCATGGCCTGACGAATCACGGTAAAACTGTCGGGCAGCACACGCAAACCGCTGCGGGAACTCGCATAACGCTCCAGAGGCTGACGCACACCGGCAGCGGCATCCAGCTCCTCTTCTACAAACAGATCGATGGCATCAGCAGAGGTGGTTGCCCGCACCAGATCGGCATGTTTCAAATGACGGCTCAGGAACAGGTCGTAGGCCGCGCCCTTACCAACCGCAATGCACAGGCCTGGCCGATCCAGTTGATCCACGGTCTGAAAGGCAGATTCCTCGCGTACCAGATACGTACCTTCAATGTGTACATAGGCTTCACTGAAGCGGATCTTCTCCGCACGCTTGGGATCAATCGCCAAAAAAGCCAAATCCCACTCATCCCGATACACTGCCTCCACCACGGCCTGAGCCGCATCGTAGCCACGAAATTGCACGCTCAAGCCCAGCTCTTGCGCCACACTGTGAGCCAGATCGGCCGACACCCCTTTGGGCGACTGTTCATTGGCACCGCGTTGGGCCAGGACGGGGTTGCCGTAATTCATGGCAACACGCAACACCCCGCTGGGGGCCAGTTCTGCTGCGACAGCCTGCTTTTGTGTCATGTAAATGCTCCGTCATACTTTTAAGAACCCGGTCTTCTACAATAACGCACCTTCCTGTCCCACTACATAATGGAGCGCCTCTATGTCTCGTGATGATCTTGGAAAACTCTTGCTGCGTGTCACGGTCGGTGTGTTGATTCTGCTGCACGGCATCGCCAAGATACGTTATGGCATCGGCGGCATTGAACGAATGCTGATCGCCAACAATATGCCCGGCTTTCTGGCCTGGGGTGTCTACATAGGCGAAGTAATTGCTCCGGTCCTGATGATTCTGGGCTTTTACGCCCGTGCTGGCGGTTTGATTGTAGCCATGAACATGGTCATTGCCTTGTTGCTGGCCCACAGCAACCAGATCAGCAGTTTCAATGCCCAAGGCATTTGGGCTTTGGAGTTGCAAGGGATGTTCCTGATTGGTGCGCTGACCGTAGGCTTGATTGGTGCCGGACGCTACAGCCTGGGTGGTGATGGCGGCCCCTGGAACTAAGGCTGGCCCCAACCCTGTGCTAAAAGAACGCCCGCCTCGCCGGGCGTTTTTCATGGATGATCAAGCCACTACCACCACCTGACCCTGTTAGCACCAGCCACTCAATCTGCCAGCCCCAGACGCCTCTACCCTCAACGACACTGGTGTTGGTGTTGGCACCCAAGCTTCCTACCTTAACTCGCCAAGGTCAAATCCAGGCGCAAACCACCTTTCTCCGACACACTGGCCTGCACCTTGCCCTGATAGCTGCGCGCAAGCTCACGCACAATGTCCAACCCCAAACCAAAGCCAGGGTGCCGCTCATCCGCACGCTGACCTCGGCCAAACACACGCTCAAGCTGCTCCGGGTCCAGGCCAGGGCCATCATCTTCCACCACCAGATGCAGCACATTGTCCTGCTGCCACACCTGACACCACACATTTTGTGTGGCCCATTTGCAGGCGTTGTCCAAGAGATTACCGGCCATCTCCTGCAAATCCTGCTCTTCGCCTTTAAAGACCAATTCCTGCTCGGACACATCCAGATGAATCTGCTTATCCTTGTGCAAACGTCCCATCACCCGGCACAGGGACTGCAGACAGGCAGACACATCGGTACGCACGCCAATGGCTCTTACCGCCATGGCCCGTGCACGAGACAAGTGGTGATCAACCTGACGCTGGGCCAAGGCCACCTGCTCGCTAACCACAGCCGCCAAATGCGGATCTTCTGCCTGGGCTGCATTACCCATAATCGTTAGCGGGGTTTTGACGGCATGGGCCAGATTTCCAGCCTGCGCCCGCGCACGATCCACCATGCCCGCATTGGCACTAAGCACCGCATTGAAATCATCCACCAAGGGCTGAATTTCGCTGGGAAAACTACCACCAACTTGCGGCTCACGGCCTTCTTGCACGTCCAGCAAACGGCGTCGCAACAGATGCAAAGGATACAAGGCCAGCACCACTTGCAAGATCGCCGCCAGAATCAGACCCACGGCCAAACCGCCCAGAGACAGGAACAGAATCCGCTCAAAACGGGCCAAGGGCTCGGCCAACAGCTCCCGCTTGCCCGCCACCATGATCTGCAAGCTTTGGCCCTTGTCGTTAACCTCGTCCAGCTCCTGACGCAGCACCACCAGTCGCTGCTTTTCCGGGCCGGTCAGTGACAGAACGCCACTGGGCGTATCAGGCGCATTCACATCCAGGGCTTCGTCCCACAAAGAAGTTGACCGCAAAACGACGCTCCACTGATCGCTGCCCACCTCCTGGCGGGCAATCTGCCAGTACATGCCGGAATACGGTTGTTCAAATAAAGGATCACTCAGACGCGATTGCAGGGTAACGCCATCCGCATTGTCCAGATTCACATCCGCCATGATCTGGTCCAGATGAGTTTGCAAACGCTGCTCGAACTGACGATAAACATGGTCTTGAAACAGGCGATTCAAGCCCAAGCCGGCCAGCACAATACTGATCAGAATCCAGGCCAAGGTCCCCAGCAGCAAGCGGCCACGCAAGGAACCCAAAATGGAGTGACCCCGCCAGGCAATCATGCTTCGGGGTCCACCAGACGGTAGCCCATGCCTCGCACCGTTTCGATGTAGCCGGGGGGCAGCTTTTTGCGCAAACGACCGATAAACACCTCGATGGTATTGGAGTCACGCTCGAAGTCTTGCGAGTAAATATGTTCAGTCAACTGGGTACGTGACAAAACCTGACCGGGGTGATGCATCATAAATGCCAACAAGCGGTATTCATGACTGGTCAGAGACAGAACCATGCCCGCACAACTGATCGAGGACGAGCGCGCATCCAGCTCCAATTTACCCAACTGCAAACGCGGGTTCGCCTGCCCCGCCGCACGGCGCAGCAGGGCCCGCATACGGGCCAGCAACTCTTCCATGTGAAAGGGCTTGGCCACGTAGTCGTCAGCACCGGCATCCATGCCTTCAACCTTGTCGTGCCAGTCATTGCGGGCCGTCAGAATCAGCACCGGCATATTAATGTCCGAAGCGCGCCAGCGACGCAATACCGATACCCCGTCCATGCCTGGCAAGCCCAGATCCAGCACGACTGCGTCAAAGGCTTCAACCTCGCCCTGGTAATGCCCCTGCTCGCCATCATGAGCGACTTGAACGGCATAGCCCGCCCGCTCCAGCGCCTGTTGCAATTGCGCTGCCAAGGTAGGTTCGTCTTCAACAACCAGTATCCGCATATCAATGTCCTCGGGAGTGTGAACGTTTCACGCCACGCACACGCAGCACCTTGCCGGTCAAAGCATCCACTTTCAGGCGCAGGAGGCGGTTGTCGTCAACCAGCATGCGTAACTCATACACCCACAGCTCAACGCGTTCGTCATATTCAAACTGCACACGCAGCACTCGACCGGGATACGTTTCCCTCACCCGTTTCAACACCTCCCGCAGCGGCAAGGCTTCCCCACGGCGCACGGCCTCACGGGCCTGATCGTGGCCACGGTAGGCCGGCCCTGGAGGCCAGTACGGACTGGGGCCGAAACGCTCGTTAGGTGGGGGAGGTTCGGGCGGAGGTGGTAGCGGGGGTAGGCGACGAAAACAGTCATCATCCCCGACGTAATCATGTCCCGACCAATCCGAACGCTGATCCCTGTCCCACGACGAATCGCCCCGCTGCTTTTTGCTGCCGCAGTCAGGAGAATCATGGGAATGGGCAAATGCCAATGGCATCACCGCCGTCAGAACGGCGGCCAAACTCATCAGCAATGCGGATTGTTTAATGGACGTCATGAGAATCGGTAGGTGCAAACAAAAAAGAGGGATCAAACGACCACGCCCCCTTATATAGCAAGCTGCGGATGAACATAACATGAACAGCGGCTTCAGTTTAGATTCAGAGCCACCTATCCATAATGGGCACCAGGCTGACAGGACAAATCAACCTTCCCATCTCAAAAGGAAGCTACCCAGGAATCTGACAGCACCACTTTTTGATTACATGAAGGAGCTATACATGAAACGCACTTCCCTCTTTTCTGCCTTGGTAGTGAGCGCAAGCCTGTTGGGTGGCACTGCTGCCATTGCACAGGACGCCACAAGCACAGCCCAAACACAAACTACCCAAAAACAGACCCGTCAGGCCCGTGACCATAAACCACTGACCGCGAACGACGTCACCGATATTGGCCCAGCCTACCAGCGTCTGAAAGAGGCAGGCTACAGCAAGGTCGGCAGCCTGCATCAGCGCGGCGACCGCATCATGGCCATGGTGGTGGATAAGGACGGCAAGGTCGTTCGTGTCCGCTCCGAAGGCGAAAACGGTGCCTTTACAGTCGTCGAACGTAAAACCGACGGTCAACATCGTCGCGGCCACCGCGACGGACACCGTGACGGTACCAGCAGGGAAGCCAAATAAGTTTTGTATCCCGGCTTATCCGTATCACTTTCCCCTAAGCCGTTGCTGTTCGCAATCAGTCGTTTGAAGTGACAAGCCCTTGTTGTTTTAACAGTCAAAGTCGGTAGCTGGACCTTGCCGCTCCCATCAAGGCAGTGGCAAGCAAGCAGGACGAAAAACGGCGCATCCCCTGGCGCCGTTTTTCTTTTTCTACTGGCTAGCCCGGATAGGGACATCCCGCATAAGGGGTTAGGATGAAAGTCTATTTCACCTTTGGGAAACGTGTCTCTCATGCTGTCTGCTGATTCTGTTTACTCGCAAAGCTACTCGGAATTTCACTGGTCCATCCCCGAACACTACAACATCGCTCACGATGTTTGCGACAAGTGGGCCGACGGATCTGGACGTCTTGCCCTGATCCAGCAAGGGCCTGATGGCCAGGTCAAACGCTACACCTTCGATCAACTCAAAGCCTGGTCCGACTCGCTGGCTGCCGCCTGGCAAGCCCAAGGAATACAGGCAGGTGACCGTATCGCCATTTTTTTGGCGCAGGGGCTGGAAACCGCTCTAGCCCATTTGGCAACCTACAAGATTGGCGCTATTGCCATGCCCTTGTTCACCCTGTTCGGCACGGATGCGCTGCGCTATCGCCTGAATGACTCCGGCGCCAGCACCTTGATTACCGATCAACAAGGACTGGGGACGCTGCTGCCACTGCGTGAGCATCTGCCGCAACTCAAATATCTTTATCAAAGTGACAGCCAGCAGGATCAGGAACAGGCGCTGTCCCTGTGGCAAGCCATTGCCGCCCACCCGGAACCGGCACCACGCACCCTGAACACCCGAGCAGACGACCCCGCCGTGCTGATCTATACCTCCGGCACCACCGGCTCGGCCAAAGGCGCGCTGCATGCCCACCGTGTGCTGCTGGGGCACCTGCCGGGCGTGGAGATGTCGCACAACTTTCTGCCCACCGGCGAAGGCCTGATGTGGACCCCTGCCGATTGGGCCTGGATTGGCGGCCTGCTGGATGTACTGCTACCCGCCTGGCATCACGGCATTCCCGTACTGGCCTACCGCTTTCCCAAATTCGATGCCGAAGCCACCTGGAAGCTGATGTCTGAACACGGCGTCACGCATACTTTTCTGCCGCCCACGGCACTGAAAATGCTGCGTCGCAGCCAATGGTCACGCGAGCAATGGCCCCTGAAGCTGCAATCCATTGCCAGCGGCGGGGAATCTTTGGGTGCGCAGCTACTGGATTGGGCAAAACAGGAACTGGGCATCACCATCAACGAGTTCTACGGACAAACCGAGTGCAATATGATCGTGTCCTCTTGTTCGGCCTGGTTTCCTGGTCAGGCCGGCAAGATCGGCAAGGCCGTACCCGGCCACAAAGTCGCCATTGTGGATGATCAGGGGCAGATTCAGAGAACCGGTGTTGAAGGCCATATTGCCGTGCAAGCCCCCGATCCGGTCATGTTTCTGGGCTATTGGCAAAAACCGGACGCCACCCGCGAAAAGTTTGTGGGAGACTGGCTGCTGACCGGCGATAAAGGCATGCAGGACGAGGACGGCTATATCCAGTTCGTAGGCCGGGATGATGATGTGATCACCAGCTCCGGCTACCGGATTGGCCCCGGCCCGATTGAAGATGGCCTGATGGGGCATTCCTCTGTGGCGATGGCAGCAGTCATAGGGGTGCCCGATCCGGAGCGCACTGAAGTGGTGAAAGCCTTTATTGTGCTCAAAGAAGGGGTCGAACCCTCCCAAGCGCTGGTCAAAGAGATTCAGGAGCACATCAAGCGCCGGGTCGCGGCACATGAATACCCACGGCAGATTGAGTTTGTGGATGCCCTGCCCATGACCACCACGGGCAAAGTCATACGTCATGCTTTGCGCAAGTTAAGTCAGTAGCGATTCAGCTATCGCCCAACAAAGAGGTGGGATCAGCGCGGCAATCAGCCCAGATGCTGAACGTAGGAGTGTATGGTGCTTCAGTGAGCGCCATACTCCCATCGACCAAGTACAGAGCAAGGCTCAAGCACTGCTTGTCCGTGCCGCCCCCATCACGCGGCACATGAGTAAACCCGTACGGATTGGAGCAATCTTGTTTTTGACTATCCCGGACAACAAAACACCCTAATCCTTAGATTTCTGTCCAAGGATTAGGGTGTTGTCATACGGAAACGGTAATTCCGTACCAGGGTATAGCTGGCTACCAGACTCCAGACAAAGCCCCATAAGACAGCTTTGCCTGCATCCGTCTGATTAACCGAAACGACCGGTAATGTAGTCTTCGGTTTCTTTGCGAGCCGGTTTCACGAAAATCTGGTCAGTTTCACCAAACTCCATCAGCTCGCCCAGATACATATAAGCGGTGTAATCCGAGCAACGTGCTGCTTGCTGCATGTTGTGGGTCACGATCACCACGGTGTAGTCCGCTTTTAGCTCAGCAATCAGCTCTTCGATCTTGGCGGTGGAAATCGGATCCAGCGCCGAGCAAGGCTCGTCCAGCAGCAGAACTTCAGGTTTGATCGCCACACCACGGGCAATACACAGACGCTGTTGCTGACCACCGGACAAGCCGTTACCGCTTTGGTGCAGCTTGTCTTTCACTTCATTCCACAGCGCGGCTTTGGACAGGGCCCATTCCACACGCTCGTCCATTTCACCTTTACTCAGGCGCTCGAACAAACGCACGCCAAAGGCCACGTTGTCGTAAATACTCATGGGAAACGGTGTCGGTTTCTGAAACACCATACCCACTTTGGCGCGGATCAAGGAAATGTCCTGCTTGGACGTCAGCAGGTTTTCATTGTCCAGCAGGATTTCACCCTCAGCACGTTGGCCGGGGTACAGCTCGTACATGCGGTTCAGCGTGCGCAGCAAGGTGGATTTACCGCAACCGGAAGGTCCGATAAAGGCCGTAACCTTCTTTTCCTTGATAGACATGTTCACATTGCGCAGGGCATGGAATTTGCCATAGAAGAAATTCAGGTTACGGATTTCAATCTTGGTCGATTCGTCGGAGGTAATAATTTGACTCATAGCGTTGGCCGACTAGGGCGCTCCGTGAAAACGTTATTTTTGGCGGAAAAGGCTGCGAGCCAGGATATTGATACCCAAGACCAGCAAGGTAATCAGCACCGCACCTGCCCAGGCCAGACGGTTCCAGTCCTCAAAGGGGCTGGCAGCATATTGGAAAATCACCACAGGCAAGTTGGCCAGCGGCGCGTTCATGTTCAGGGACATGAACTGGTTGTTCAAGGCGGTGAACAACAAGGGAGCCGTTTCACCAGCAATACGAGCCACGGCCAGCAGAACACCCGTCACGATACCGGGCAAGGCTGCACGGTAGGAGATGGACATCACAATCTTCCACTTGGGGCAGCCCAAAGCGGCCGCTGCTTCACGCAGGCCATTGGGGACCAACATCAGCATATTGTCGGTAGAACGCACGACCACCGGGATCACCAAAATGGCCAGAGCCAGCGCACCGGCCCAACCCGAATAGTGTCCCACCTGGGCCACATACACGGCGTAGATGAACAGACCAATAATGATGGACGGGGCCGACAGCAGCACGTCATTCAGAAAGCGGGTTGCTGGTGCCAGCCAGCCGCGCTGACCGTACTCGGCCAGATAGGTCCCGGCCAGAATGCCGATAGGCGTACCAATCAGGGTACCAACGCCCGCCATCATGACACTGCCAACGATGGCGTTCAACAAACCACCCTGGCCACCTGGAGGCGGTGTGCTTTCAAACAGCAAGGACCAGGCCATGGCACTACTGCCCTTTTCAATCAAGGTCCAGATGATCCAGAACAGCCAGAACAGGCCAAAGATCAAAGCAGCAAAAGACACCCCCAGCATCAGGCGGTTGAACACCTGCCTGCGTTTGTAGATCGGGTTGCTCAGACTAATTGCGGATTTTTTATCAAACATGGTAGGTGATCCTTAGCGCGACGTGCCTTCGTTCTTGGCCAGACGCAACAAGAGCAACTTGGAGATCGCCAATACAACCGTGGTGATCAGGAACAGGATCAGACCCAGCTCCAGCAAGGCGGATTTCTGCATGCCACCGGCCTCGTTAAACTCGTTGGCCAGGGCCGACGCAATCGAGTTCGACGGCGAGAACAGCGAACTTGGCAAGTTAAAGGAGTTACCAATCACAAAAGTGACGGCCATGGTTTCACCCAAGGCACGCCCCAAACCCAGCATGATCCCGCCAATGACCCCGTTCTTGGTGAAAGGCAGAACCACACGCCACATCACTTCCCAGGTCGTGCTGCCCAAACCGTAGGCAGACTCTTTGAGCATGGGAGGGACCAGCTCGAACACGTCGCGCATCACGGCCGTAATGAAGGGGATCACCATGATGGACAGAATCAGACCGGCGGTAAACACACCAATCCCGAAGGGAGGGCCTGCAAAGATCTGACCCAGCACGGGCACCCCATCAAAAAAGGAGATCAGGCTGGGCTGCACATAGCGCTGGAACAGGGGCACGAAAACAAACAAGCCCCACATACCGTAAATAATGGAGGGAATCGCGGCCAGCATTTCAATGGCCGTACCCAGAGGGCGACGCAGCCAGGCAGGCGAGAGCTCCGTCAGGAACATGGCAATCCCGAAAGAGACCGGCACTGCAATACAGAGCGCAATCAGCGAGGTGAGCAAGGTACCGGCAATGGGCACCAATGCGCCATATTCGTTATTGACCGGATCCCAGTTATTCGTCCAGAGAAAAGAGAAACCGTATTCGGCAATGGATTCCCGGCTTCCATAGATCAGGGAAATAGAGATGGCAGCCAGCAATATGAACACGAGAAACGCAAACGAGCGCGTCATGTTCTTGAAAATGCCGTCCATAAAGGCGTTCTGATTTGATTTCATGTAGACAGATGAAGGGTCAGGCCGGAATGGGACAAACGCACTGCAATCGATTTATGGATTCTGTAACAGCCAAGGCACGTTCAGGTCCAGCAAAACGATCGGGGCACGCGCGGTGCGTCCAAGACAAAACCGTAATTTTTACATAATAAAGACGGCACCACCTAGTGGTGGGCCGTCTCGCAAGATCAATTTACAACTGACCTGTATTTGAACACGAATCTTACTTCCAGACCGCAGCGCCGTCTTTGGACTTGATCTCAGCAGCCCAGACCGCTTTGATCTTGTCGGTCACGTCTTTAGGCAAAGCCACGTAATCGAGCTCTTCAGCAGATTTGGCACCGTTCTCGAAGGCCCAGTTAAAGAAGTTCAGCACTTCTTTACCGCTCTCAGGCTTGTCCTGCACCTTGTGCATCAAGATAAAGGTCGCTGCTGTGATAGGCCAGGATTGAGCACCAGGCTCTTCGGTCAAAATCACACCCATGCCAGGCGTACCCGCCCAGTCTGCGTTCGCAGCGGCGGCGGCAAAGCTTTCCTGACCTGGCTGGACGAACTGACCGTCCTTGTTCTTCAACTGAGTCCAGGACAGCTTGTTTTGCTTGGCGTAAGCGTACTCAACATAACCGATCGAGTTCTGCAGTTGACGGACGTAAGCGGCCACGCCTTCATTACCCTTGCCACCTTGACCAGTAGGCCACTTTACCGCCTTGCCTTCACCAACCTGGGATTTCCAGTCTGGAGACACTTTGGACAGGTAGTTGGTCCAACCAAAGGTGGTGCCCGAACCGTCGGAGCGGTGAACCACCACGATGTCCTTGTTAGGCAGGGTCAGCTCGGGGTTCAGCTCTTTGATCGCTGCGTCATCCCACTTGGTGATCTTGGCCAGGTAGATATCGCCCAGTACTTTACCGGACAGTTTCAGTTGGCCAGGCTCAATGCCTTCCACATTGATCACAGGCACCACACCACCGATCACGGCGGGGAACTGCAACAGGTTTTCTTTTTCCAGCGTCTCGACCTTCATTGGATCGTCCGAAGCGCCGAAATCCACGGTCTTGGCAATAATCTGCTGTTGACCACCACCCGAACCGATCGACTGGTAGTTAACACGGTTGTTCGTTTGTTTGGCGTATTCAGCCGCCCACTTGGCATAAATAGGGTAAGGGAACGACGCACCCGCACCGGTTACGTCTGCAGCTGTGGCAGTGGCCGCAAAAGCGCTGAACGCCAGAGCAATACTTACCTTGTTGAATACACGTTTTAACATCGAGAAATCCTCTTGATGATAGTCAGATGACAGGCCCACCCTGTATGTGAAGACATAGTAAACAGGCTATGTGACATGTTCATGACAGTCTTATTTTTCACACACCACCGAGGCGCTGCATCAAATGCTGATGCAAATTGAACGGTGCACCACGACTTCGGATGCGATTATACGTACCATCCGGACTGGCTTTCCAGGACAACTGGTTATCCCGCAAGGCATAGGTAAAGGCTTCGGCAATGACCCGCCTTTTCAGGCTGCGATCCAGGACCGGCACTCCCAACTCCACCCGACGAAAGAAGTTGCGATCCATCCAGTCTGCCGAGGAGATAAAAACCTCTTCCTGGCCACCATTGTAGAAATAGAAAACACGCGAGTGTTCCAGAAAGCGCCCGATAATCGAACGAACCTGAATATTTTCCGATAGGCCCGGCACTCCGGCACGCAAGGCGCAAGCACCACGCACAATCAGATCCACCCTGACCCCGGCCTGGCTGGCATCGTACAAGGCCTGAATAATCTTGGGCTCGAGCAAGGAGTTCATCTTGGCCATGATCCGGGCCTTTTGACCCGCTAAAGCACGCTCGGTCTCGGCCTGAATCCGATCCATCATGCTGTCATGCAAAGTAAAGGGTGATTGCAATAGTTGCTTTAACGGTCGCCAGGCTCCCAGGCCCGTCAACATGGAAAACACCTTATCCATGTCCTCGCATACTTCCTGATTAGCAGTCAGCAGCCCGAAATCCGTATACAAGCGGGCCGTGCGTGGATGATAGTTACCAGTGCCCAAATGTCCATAACGGCGAATGACACCGGCTTCACGGCGCAGGACCAACACCATTTTCGCGTGAGTCTTGTGGCCAACCACCCCATAACTGACATGAGCGCCCACCTCTTCCAGCTTGGCCGCCCAGTTGATATTGGTCTGCTCATCAAAACGGGCCATCAGCTCGACAACGACCGTCACTTCCTTGCCAGCCCGCGCTGCCGACAAAAGAATATTCATCAACTCCGAATCCTCACCGGTGCGATAAATGGTCTGTTTGATACCCACCACCGCTGGATCGGCCGCCGCTGCACGCAAAAAGCTCAAGACCGGTTGAAAAGACTGATAAGGGTGATGCAGCAATTGGTCCTTGCGTGCAATCGTGTCAAAAAACTGAGCAGGTGATTCAAAGGACGAATCAAAAGGGGCAGGAATGGGGGCTCGGTAATCCGCAAACAGCAAGTCAGGGCGATCGGGAACATTGCACAACTGCATCAAACGCGACAAATTCACTGGGCCACTCACCCGATAGGTGTCGGGTGCCTCCAGCGAAAACTCACTTTGCAAAAAGCGTTCCAGACGCTCGGGCATGGAATGGTCGATTTCCAGACGGACAGCGGCACCAAAATTACGTTGAGACAACTCGCCTTGCAAGGCGGCACGCAAATTAGTGACCTCTTCCTCGTCCACAAACAAATCGCTGTTGCGGGTAACACGCCACTGGTAGCACCCCTTCACATCCATACCAGGGAACAACTCCTGCACGAAAACACTGATCAATGAGGTCAGTAGCATGTAACCCTGGGGAATGCCGGCAATATCGTCAGGTACCCGGATCACACGCGGCAAGGCACGCGGTGCCTGCACAATAGCAATCGTGCCGGTACGACCAAAAGCGTCCTCGCCACTGAGTTCAACAATGTAATTCAGGCTTTTGTTGTAGACACGAGGAAAAGGATGGGCCGGGTCCAGGCCAATGGGCGTGAGCAAAGGCATGACATCACGCATAAAGGTTTGGTACGCCCACTCCCGTTGAGCCTGCGTCCAGTGCGCCGTCAACAACAGCCCGATCCCTTCATCCATCAACTTGGGCAATACATCGGCCATCAAGAGCTCGTTCTGTCTATCGATCAACTGATGTGTCGCAGCCTGAACTTTGTCAAAAGCCTGTTGAGGCAAAAACCCATCATCTCCCACCTGATGAGGATTTTGCAAAATCTGTTCTTTCAGGCTGGAAATACGAATTTCAAAAAATTCGTCCAGATTAGAGCTAACAATACAGATATAGCGCAAACGTTCCAGCAAAGGCGTAGTGGAATTTTCGGCCATGGCCAGCACTCGCTCATTAAATTTGAGCAAGGACAACTCACGGTTTAGCAAGGTCGAATCGGGAGAAGGCAGCATGGTGAGATCGTTAAAAAGCCAAAAAAGAAGGATCGTGAGACTTTTACTACATGAATATTACAGTGCGATGACCTGGACGCATGGCTACCCCCCTCACAAGCAGACAGAGCACTTGCACACATCACACCATCGCTGTGGCGAGGTTTTTGATCTAACTTTTCTTAATTTTGCGGTTTACGAAACAAAACCCATGATTAATGTCCTTATAATCGCACAGTAATCATCCCGAGCAATGCCTCATGGAACAACTTCTTGCCGCTGTGGACCTGGGCTCCAACAGCTTTCGTTTATCCATTGGACGAGTCGTTCAGCACAACGGTCATGCCCAGATCTACACCATTGACCGCCTTAATGAATCTGTCCGACTTGCCGCCGGCATGGGCCCGGACAAGTACATCAGTCCCGACGCCATTGAACGCGCTGTCGTCATCCTGAAACGCTTTAACGAACGTCTGGCCGGTTTTCACCCCAATCGCGTTCGTGCCGTGGCCACCAACACCTTTCGAGTGGCACGCAATTTAAGCGAGGTTTTGCCGGCTGCCGAGGCAGCCTTTGGCTTTCCCATCGAGGTCATCTCCGGCCACGAGGAAGCCCGTCTGATTTTCTCCGGCATCAGCAACGAACTGCCCCCCTCCCCCAACCGCCGTCTGATGATTGATATAGGTGGCGGTTCGACTGAAGTGATTATTGGCAAGGGCTTAAAACCCTTGCTGCTGTCCTCCCTGTACATGGGCTGTGTCAGCTATACCGACAAATTCTTTGCCGATGGCGTAATTACCGAAGAGCGCATGAACAATGCAATTCTGACCGCTCGTCGTGAACTGGAAGGCATTACGCGCCAGTACCGCAAGACAGGCTGGCAAGAAGCCTATGGCTCCTCCGGTACCGCCAAGGGTCTGGTTGCTATCTTGCAAGAGAATGGCATGTCCAAAAAGGGCATTACCCTGGAAGGCATGGAACTTTTGCGCAAACGCCTGGTACACGATGGCAAGGTAGACATGCGCAACCTGAGCGGTATCAAGCCTCATCGCGCGCCGGTGCTGGCAGCCGGTCTGGCCATTATGATGGCCGCCTTCCAGGAGCTGAAAATTCGCCAGATGTTGCCCGGTGAAGGCGCTTTGCGAGTAGGGGTGCTCTACGACATGCTGGGTCGAGAGTCCGAGCACGATCAGCGCGACCAGACGGTGCAGCAAATGATGAAACGCTATCAGGTCGATACGCGCCAGTCGCATCGTGTGCACGACGCTGCCATGCGGTTCTTCGGACAGCTGAAGCTGCCCGATACGCCAGAGGTACAGGAGTTGCAACGTCAACTGGGTTGGGCCGCTGATCTGCACGAAGTAGGCCTGAGCATTGCCCATGCGGATTACCACAAGCACACCGCTTATGTGCTGGAACATGCCGATATGCCCGGCTTTTCCAATGACGATCAGATGTTGCTCAGCTTCCTTAGCCTGGGTCATCAAGGCAAGCTGGGCAAGCTCAAACGCTTTGAAAGCAATAACACCTGGTGGCTGACATTATTGAGCCTGCGCTTGGCGGTCATGTTGATGCGCCGCCGTGAAGACAGAGAAACCTTACCGCTAAGCCTGCGGACTCGTGGAAAAACCGTCCAGATTCAGCTGGACCATGAGTGGATGGCCAGCCATCCCCTGACCCAGGCCTCTTTGCTGGCCGAAGTACAGGCCTGGCAAAGTGATATCAATGATCTGAGCCTGGAGCTGGTCTGAACAGGACGCGCTAAGAGTGTAGAGGCTGGGTGGGCTGTCGAACAACAATACACCCGGCCTGTAGCTGCTCTGGCCCAGGCTGACAGACACATTGACTGGCGTGTGGTTCACACTAGCCGGCCAAGCAATAAGTGGGCTGAGCGATACCCAGCAAAGCCACAAGCCAAGCCAAGCCAAGCCAAGC
The DNA here is from genome assembly GCF_020907215.1 of Alcaligenes sp. MMA. Lineage (NCBI taxonomy): Bacteria > Pseudomonadati > Pseudomonadota > Betaproteobacteria > Burkholderiales > Alcaligenaceae > Alcaligenes > Alcaligenes sp. MMA. The sequence continues at coordinate 629,266 of NZ_JAJJPP010000002.1, read as the reverse complement.
AGATCATCAAAACCTAAAAAACCCCCGAAAGTTGGATTGCTATCCAACTTTCGGGGGTTCTTTTTATTCACAGGCCCTATTCAGGCCCGATTTGCTCCGGCCTGAGCAGTACGCAATCAGACCAGGCCAAAGTGGCGTTTATAGCGTTCGTCCATGGCCTCCAGATCCAGCAAGACAGGAAAGTCTGCCGTATTGAAATCCGGATCCCAGGCTGGCGCTCCACAAATCGTGGCACCCAGCTTCAGGTAGCCTTTGATCAACGGCGGGATACGCGCTGGCAAATCGCTGTTCAGTCGCTCAACCGGATAGCGATTCAAAGGCTGCACATGCGGGATGTGCTTGTTGTCCTGCATGGACTTTTGGGCCACACGCCAGACCTCGGCGGCTGTGACCCCATCATCGCGCAGGCTGACGCTGGCGCAACCCAGCAGGTAGCGATAACCACCGACACGCGTCAGAGCAGCAATACCGCCCCACAGCATCATGATGGCTGAACCAGTACGATAGTCGGGATGGATGCAGGAACGCCCCACTTCGACCATGCTGGGACGCAGCACATCCAGGGCACTGATATCAAACTCAGATTCCGAATAATAACCACCCGCTTTACTTGCGTTTTCAGGGGTCAGCAAGCGATAGGTCCCTACAACCCGGTTCTCCCCGGGCTCGGTAACCATGAAATGCTCGCACCAGGGGTCAAAGCGGTCTATATCCAGACCATTATGCTGGTCTGGAAAGACGGCGTTCATTTCCTGGGTGAAAACCTGAAAACGCAAGCGCTGAAGGCATTCGAGTTCTGCCTGGGTACGAGCCAGACGCAAGGCCAAGCCTCCAACAGTATGCCCTGCCCAAGTATTTCCCCAATCCACTTCAGTACGTTCGCGCTCAAGATTTAGCATCGTGATGACTCCAAACACTTTTATGCATCATGCACAAACAATGTTTCAGGTATTTGATAGCCACATTACTATTTCATTAAATCCACTGCAAGCAAGGTATCAATACCGGCTTGAGCCAGATCGGCTTGCTCGGCCTCTACCATCAAGCGCAGCTTGGGTTCAGTCCCCGATGCGCGAATAAGCACCCGGCCACGGTCACCCAACATTTTCTCCACGTCACGGGTTGCCTGTTGCAAACCTGCATGGTTTTTCCAGTCCTGGCCCGGCTGCAACGGCACGTTGACCATAATTTGTGGGTACATCTTCAAGCCTTCCGTCAGTTCTGGCAGGCTTTTACCGCTATGGCACAGGGCAGTCAGCACTTGCAGGGCGGCAATAATGCCGTCGCCTGTCGTGTGCCAATCCAGGCACAGCAGGTGACCCGAGCTTTCACCACCAAAGACCCAGCCTTTTTGCTGCATCAATTCCAGCACGTAGCGATCACCCACTTTGGCACGCGCAAATTCCACGCCCAATTCCTGCATTTTCTTCTCAAAGCCCAGGTTGGTCATCAAGGTGCCAACCACGCCTTTGACAGGCTGAGACTGCAGATGATCCGCAACAATTAGATACAATAGTTCGTCGCCATTGTAGATGCGTCCCTGGGCATCAACCATTTGCAGGCGGTCCGCATCCCCATCCAGAGCGATACCCAAATCGGCACTGTGCTTGCGCACTTCCTCAGCCAACTTCTCCGGATAGGTCGCACCGACTTCCTGATTGATGTTGAAACCATCAGGCTGAACACCCACGGCAATGACCTCTGCACCCAGCTCACGGAACACATGTGGGGCAATATTGTAGGCAGCGCCATGAGCCGCATCCACCACGATCTTGAGCCCATTCAGGTTCAGGTCGTTCGGGAAGGCACTCTTGCAAAACTCAATGTAACGACCAGCCGAGTCGGCCAGGCGACGGGCACGGCCCAGGGACTCAGACTTCACCCAATGCATGGGCTGGTCAATGGCCTGCTCAATTTTCAGCTCAATCTCGTCAGGCAGCTTGGTGCCCTGTGCGGAGAAAAACTTGATACCGTTGTCGTAATACGGGTTGTGCGAGGCAGAGATCACGATACCGGCCGTCAGGCGCAAGGTGCGCGTCAGATATGCCACAGCAGGCGTAGGCACAGGGCCAGCCAGCAACACGTCAATCCCCGCAGCCGACAAGCCGGCTTCCAGCGCCGATTCCAGCATATAGCCGGAAATACGGGTGTCCTTGCCAATCACTACGGTAGGACGGCCCGTTCCTTCATATTGGGCAGCCAGAACTTGACCGGCAGCGTACCCTAAGCGCAGGGCGAATTCGGGGTTAATGGTCGGGCCACCTACTTCACCACGGACACCATCGGTGCCGAAATATTTACGATCGCTCATTCAGAGACTCCACATTCAACCGCGTTCCACACATCCAGCGCTTCGCGCGTGGCGGCGACATCATGGACGCGCACAATTTTTGCTCCCCGTGCCACACAGGCAAGGGCTGCCGATAGACTGCCAATCAAACGCTCACTGGCGGGTTTTCCCGTGACATGGCCAATCATAGATTTACGCGACAAACCAATAAGCCAGGGGTAACCGGGCACTGCCGCCTGCTGCAAATCCCGTAGTAACTGATAGTTATGTGCCGCTGTTTTACCGAAGCCAAAACCGGGATCCAGCATGATACGCTCGGATTGAATGCCTGCGCTGACTATGGCCTCACATCGTTGTTGCAAAAAATGACGTACATCAACGACCACGTTGTCATAGTGAACCTGTTCTTGCATGGTTTTGGGCTCGCCTTGCATATGCATGATACACAGGCCGCAATCGGAGTCCTTGACCGCCTCTATGGCGCCGGGCATGCGCAAAGCATAAATGTCATTGATCATGTCCGCGCCGGCCGCCAGGCTGGCACGCATGACGTCGGGCTTGAATGTATCCACCGACAAGGCCACACCACTGTCGCGCAAGCCTTCAATCAGAGGGATAACGCGCTCGAGCTCTTGTTCCAGGGAAACGGGTTCGGCACCAGGGCGAGTCGATTCGCCACCAATGTCCAGAATGTCTGCGCCCTCGGCGATTAACTGACGGGCGTGGTCCAGCGCCCGAGGCAAGTCATTATGAGCATTGCCGTCATAAAAGGAGTCTGGGGTGACATTCACAATCCCCATAACCAAAGGGCGCTCCAGCCCAAACTGGAAGCGCCCACAAGACCACTCAGGGTAATTCATGAAATAGGCTTGGCCTACGTAAGTTAAGCAACTGGCGTTGTCGCCGCGGCACCCTCGTCATCGGCTGGTTTAGGACCAGCGGCTGGCGGCGTAGAACCGTCGGAGGAATTGCTGTCATTGCTGTTGGGCACATGAGGAGCCCGTGGTGGCAAACCTTTCATGATGTCGTCGATCTGGTCGGCATCAATGGTTTCCCACTCCAGCAAGGCCTTGGCCATAGCATGCATCTTGTCGCTATTGTCCTCGATCAGCTTGCGGGCAACGGCGTACTGCTCGTCGATAATCTTGCGAATCTCGGAGTCCACTTTCTGCATGGTGGCTTCGGACACGTGCGTTGTCTTGGTAACGCTGCGGCCCAGAAAGACCTCGCCTTCATTCTCGGCGTAGACAACAGGCCCCAGGGAGTCTGTCATGCCGTAGCGAGTCACGATGTCACGAGCAATTTGCGTTGCACGTTCAAAGTCGTTCGATGCGCCTGTGGTCATCTGATTCATGAACACTTCTTCAGCGATACGGCCACCGAACAGAACCGCAATCATGTTCAGCAAGCGCTCTTTATCCATGCTGTAGCGATCGCCTTCGGGCAATTGCATGGTGACACCCAAAGCACGACCACGAGGGATGATAGTGACTTTGTGAACCGGGTCCGTCTTGGGCAGCATGCAAGCTACCAAGGCGTGACCGGCTTCGTGATAAGCAGTGTTGCGACGCTCTTCCTCGGGCATGATCATGGTGCGGCGTTCTGCACCCATGATGATCTTGTCCTTGGCACGCTCAAAGTCTTGCATATCCACAGTCCGACCATTACGGCGCGCTGCGAACAAGGCAGCTTCGTTAACCAGGTTGGCCAGATCAGCGCCAGAGAAACCCGGTGTACCACGAGCCAGCACCACGGCGTCCACGTTGGAGGCCAAAGGCACTTTGCGCATGTGTACTTTCAAAATCTGCTCGCGACCACGAATGTCAGGCAAGCCAACAACGACTTGACGGTCGAAACGGCCAGGACGCAGCAAAGCGGGATCCAGTACGTCAGGACGGTTGGTAGCAGCAATAACCAATACCCCTTGGCCGGTTTCAAAACCGTCCATTTCCACCAGCAACTGGTTCAGGGTCTGTTCGCGTTCGTCGTTACCACCGCCCAGACCTGCGCCACGCTGACGGCCCACAGCATCGATTTCGTCGATAAAGATGATGCAAGGCGATTGCTTCTTGGCTGTCTCGAACATGTCACGCACACGCGATGCGCCCACACCTACAAACATTTCCACGAAGTCGGAACCGGAAATACTGAAGAAAGGCACTTTGGCCTCGCCTGCAATGGCACGTGCCAGCAAGGTTTTACCAGTACCAGGCGAACCGACCATCAAGATGCCACGCGGGATACGGCCACCCAGACGCTGGAAGCGGGTGGGATCACGCAGAAAATCCACCAGCTCCTGCACATCTTCCTTGGCTTCATCGCAGCCAGCCACATCCGCAAAAGTAACAGGATTGGTATTTTCGTCCAGCAAGCGCGCACGCGATTTGCCAAAACTGAATGCCCCACCCTTACCACCACCTTGCATCTGACGCATGAAGAACACCCAAACGCCAATCAAAAGCAGCATGGGGAACCAGGAGATGAACAGACTGGTCAGAAAAGAGGGCTCTTCGCGGGCTTTGCCCGATACCTGCACACCGGATTTCACCAGCTCAGGCACCATCCACAGGTCACCGGGGGACGTCAGCGTGTAGCTGCGGCCAGAGTCCGGCGTGACATGCAGGGTATCGCCCTGAATATCTACCTTGCTGATGCGACCAGAACGGGCATCATTCATGAATTGCGTATAAGTGACGCCATCAGTGGCTGGTGGCCGGCCGTCAAACTGCTTGAAAACAGTAAACAGCACCAGCGCAATAACCATCCAGATCGCGACTTTGGAAAACGAATTGTTCAAAGCCAATCTCCTGCGATTGCGATAACTTGCCAAATACGCTTACACGTACCTGAACAAGCGCCATACATAGTTCATTCTACCCGATTCGAGGGCCAGCAAGTCATAAATTACCTGCCCTTCAAGCCTCGGGCAACGAGAAAGGTTTCGGCGGATTTATCGCGCGAAGCCTTGGGTTTACGCTCGACGACTCTGACAAAATTCTGCTTGAAAGATTCCACGATCTGGGAAAACCCGCTGCCATGGAAGGCTTTGACGATCAGCACACCTTCATCGGTCAGATGCTGCAGGGCAAATTCCTGTGCCAGCTCGCATAAATGCTGGATGCGGGCGGAATCGGCCGATGCCACACCCGACAAGTTGGGGGCCATATCTGAAATCACAAGGTCTACGGCTGCACCCTTCAAGGAATCTTGCAATTGCTCCAGTACCGAGTCCTCGCGAAAATCGCCTTGCATGAACTCTACCCCGGCAATTGGTTCCATTTCCAATATATCCAGTGCGATAATGCGACCATTGAGCACGCCACCGGGGCCGACCATGCGCTCACGTATCAGCTGCGACCAACTGCCCGGTGTAGACCCCAAGTCCACCACCACCTTGCCCTGAACCTGAATCTTCTCCAGATCCAATATTTCACTGAGTTTGAAGGCCGCGCGCGCGCGATACCCCTTTTGTTGCGCCAATTTGACGTAAGGGTCATTTATATGCTGCTGAACCCACTCTTTAGAGAATTTTTTCTTGGCCATTCCCGTACAATCTCTTTATGCCAAAACTCAACCTTACACCTCATGAGCGCAGCGAACTTCGTGCTGCTGCTCACGCTCTGCGCCCAGTTGTCCTGATTGGAGACAATGGCCTGACCGACGCCGTGATCAAAGAGATCACCGTCCACCTGCAGGCCCACCAGCTCATCAAGATCCGTGTGGCCGGTGATGACCGTCAGGCTCGTCTGACCATGTTAGAACAAATCTGCGATGCGCTCGATGCTGCCCCTATTCATCATCTGGGCAAAATCCTGACCATCTACAGACCCAATATTGAACGCCCCCCTGTTTTGGGAGCGCCTGTAGAAAAACCAACCCGTGCGGTGCGTAAACCCTCGGAGCCCTACACGCCCAAGAAACTGGCCGCTTCCGGTGTCCAGCGGACTCGCGGCACAGAGCGTGCCCGCCGTGCAGAAATGAAAGCTGAACGCAGCAGCACCCAGGAGAAAAAAGCCTCGGCCGCACCGCGCAGCGTTCAAAAGTTCTCGACGGGCAAACCGGCTGCTGCACCTCGTAGCAATACCAACCGTCCTGGCAGTGCCATGTCCTTGCGGGCTGGCGCACGTCGCGGACTGGGTGGTTCGGGCAAACGCTAAACTGCCGTAAATTATAAGGCCCCCGCACGATGTACAGGGGCCTTTCTTTTGCGCGCTTGACGGAGCAGCAGAACAAGTCTGCTGCTCAAGGCAAGATCACACGTAGTTGACCGTCAGAATTTCGTATTCACGAATACCGGCGGGCGCCTTGACCTCGACCACATCCCCTTCTGTCTTGCCAATCAAGGCACGAGCCACAGGACTGGAAATGGAGATCTTGTTGGCGCGAATGTCGGCCTCCACATCGCCGACGATCTGGTAAGTCACGGTATTGCCGGACTCCAGGTCCTCGATCTCGACGGTTGCACCAAACACGATGCGGCCATCAGCTTCCAGCGTGGCCGGTTCGATAATCTGGGCATTGGACAAAGTGCCTTCCAGCTCGGCAATGCGGCCTTCGATAAAGCCCTGACGCTCACGCGCAGCATCGTACTCGGCGTTTTCGGACAAATCGCCTTGTGCTCGCGCCTCGGCGATAGCGTTAATTACATCTGGGCGTTCCACCGTCTTGAGGCGGTGTAATTCAACTTGCAAACGTTGTGCGCCCTGCGCAGTCAATGGGATCGCAGACATAGTATTCCTGCTTAACAAGTAAAAGACGCTCCGTAGCGGGAGCGCCTGGAAGATAGGGGGATAACGATGATGGGACAAACAATCAAACAGGTTGAATCGGCCGACTTGAAAGTCCTGCTGACCCTACAGCGCACATTCAAACACACTGCTCAAGCCAAACCTGCCGGCTGCCCCAATATGGCTTTTCCGACACAGTGAAATTCTGTGGCAGAAAAAAACCCCGCGAAGAACCGGGGTGTGAGAGCTATTGTCGGCAAACTGCCTGAAAATAGCAAGCCCCTGGAACTCCTGTGCATAAAAACAGAAGTCGGCAGGGGCGGCTGTTTACAACAAGCTGCCGCACAGCAACTGGCGAAGGAACAATCCCCTTGTCCAGCCCGAGCCAGCATGGATCAGCATTGGGACGACTACACCATGTTCTGGCGACGGCCTCGCAGCAAAGCGTGCAGCAAAATAGCACCAAAGGTGGCACAACCGATACCATCCAGACGGATAACACCGAACTGCAAGGAGAAGTTACCAGCCCCCAGAATCAAGGTGACGGCCGCGACCAGCAAATTACGGTTGTCGCTGAAATCCACCTGATTCACCACCCAGATACGCGCACCAGCAATGGTAATCAAACCAAATACGACGATGGACATGCCACCGAGCACAGGGCCGGGGATGGACTGGATGACGGCGCCGAACTTGGGCGAGAAGCCCAGGAAAATGGCGATCACCGCCGCAAAGGCAAACACCAGCGTGGAGTAGATGCGGGTAGCGGCCATCACGCCGATATTTTCAGCATAGGTTGTCACACCGGTACCACCTACCGAGCCAGACAGCATGGTGGCCACGCCATCACCCACAAAGGCACGACCCAGATAGCCATCCAGATCCTGGCCGGTCATGGCACTAACCGCCTTGATGTGCCCCAGGTTCTCGGCCACCAGAATAATGGCGACCGGCACAATCACCGTCATGGCGTGGGCCTGGAATACAGGGGCGGAAAAACTGGGTAGCCCCAACCAGGCGGCTTGAGCAACAGGAGCAAAATTGATCGCCGTGCCGTAGCCCATCACATTGGTAAATACCCAATACAGCACGCAGGCCAAAGCCAGACCCACCAGAATCAACAGGCGCTGGGCAAGCCCACGGGTATAGACCGCAATACCACCCACACACAACACAGTCATCAAGGCCATCATGGAATCGAAGGTGCCGCTCCCCATGGCGCCCTTGGCAGCGATGGGTGCCAGATTCAGGCCAATCACCGCCACGATCGATCCGGTGACAACAGGAGGCATCCAGTGGTTGATCAAACGCGCTGCGCCACCCTGAGTACGGGCATTGAATACCCAGACCAGAACACCGATCAAGGTGTAGACCAGACCGCAGATAATAATGGCCCCCAAGGCCACGCCAATATTGGGATTGGGGCCACTGCCGGCATAGCCGGTAACGGCAATCACACCACCGATAAATGCAAAGCTGGAACCCAGGTAGCTGGGAACCCGGCCACCGACAAACACAAAGAAAATCAGCGTACCAATACCGGACATCAAGATGGCCAGATTGGGATCAAAGCCCATCAACAAAGGGGCCAGAATCGTGGAGCCAAACATGGCCACCACGTGCTGAGCACCCATGGCAATGTTTTGCGGCGTGGCCAAACACTCGTCGGGCTGCACGACCGCACCGGGTTCGCTGCCGGATACACGGCGCCAACGCGGAAAGTAAGACTGAGACATAGAGGGTTCCAGAGAAGGAAGAAAGAAATACAGCGCAATTCGTTATACGTTGGCCCAGCACACCTGCAAGAGACGGGCCGATTCGTTGAGGCATGATTTTAAACGTGAAAGCCTCAACAAGGCACCTGAAAATAAGGCGGTAAGCGGTAAACCCCAACATAGAGCTGGCAGGTGAACATGCCCAAACGCCTTTGAGCCTCGATGTTCGTGTTATATGCGATATATACCCAGTCTACCTGCCTGCGCTTGACTGGCCCATTACAATAGACAATCAGCCTGCCTTTGGCAGTCCGATTCCCTAGCAGAGTGATTACACCAGCATGAGTACGTCTATTTGTCTGATCCGCCACGGTGAAACCGCCTGGAATGCCGTACGCCGTTTACAAGGCTGGCAGGATATAGAACTGAACGAGACCGGCCGCGAACAGGCCCGTGCCCTGCAAAACTACTTGAGGTCCCCGGCGTTTCGCCTGCCTGTGGACGCCGTCATCAGCAGTGATCTACAACGCGCCTCGGAGACGGCGGCGATTGCCTGTCAGCACTGGGAGATTGAAATTCAGCAAATCCGAGGACTGCGCGAGCGCGGCTTTGGCACACTGGAAGGCCAGGCCTGGGATGCAGTAGGCCGCCATGGCCCGGATCAGCCCGACGATAGCGTCGATATCGACTACGCCGTGGAAGGGGGCGAATCGCTACGCCAGTTTCAGACTCGGGTACTGGGATGTTTTGAAGGACTGGCCCAGGCGCATGCTGGCAAGAGCCTGCTGGTGTTTGCACATGGTGGCGTTATTGATATGGTCTGGCGCAAGCTGAACCAGCAGGCACTCGGTGCCAAGCGTACTCACGCAATTCTGAATACCAGCCTGAATTTCTTCAACATTGATGCAGACTTGAACTGGAGCTGTACCTTGTGGGGCCAGTTGCCACATCTGGACACGGCACTGGACGAACAAACCTAAGCCATACATCGCCATGATCAGGCTGGTATCCGCAGATCGGATCAGCTGCAGCGTTCGATAAACCAGCCTGAGACTTGTGCGGAGTCCTCTCCGCCTGACTCACCTCATCAGTTCCTGACAGTGTTTCCAGCGCCACGCCCGCAAGCTTTATCCTTACGATAGCGACAGCCCTATACCAAGAAGAGCCACAGGCACTCTTGCGGTTGCGGTTGCGGTTGCGGTTGCGGTTGCGGTTGCGGCCAGAAGCATAGCCACGCTGAAGCCAACAAGGACTTCAAAAATCAGCTACAGGGGCAATGATCAGCTTTTTTTATTAAGTCGCGGCTTGCGCGGTGCCTGACGAGCCAGACGGTCATACAGCCAATTAGGCAAAAGACGCATCAGGCGCGAGACAAGTCCCATCTGCCACGGAATGACTCGATAGGACACGCCCTGCTCGATGGTCTTGCGGGCTTTGCGGGCAAAGTCCTCAGCAGGCATCAAAAACGGCATGGAGTAAGGATTATGCGCCGTCATGGCCGTACGAATATAACCGGGCGTAATGGTGACAACAGAGACACCGTACAGCGACAGCTCTAGCCGCAGGCTCTCGCAATAGGCAATCACCGCCGCCTTGGAACTGCTATAAGCCCCCGCGCCGGGCAAGCCCCGTATACCTGCCACACTGGCAACCCCCACCAACGAGCCCTTGCCCGCCGCTTTCATGGTGCCGATAAAGGGTTCGAAGGTCGCCACCATGGCCAGCAGATTCGTATCCACAATGGCTTTGAAAACCGCGAAGTCCTCGGTTTCCTCCGTCAAGGTGCCCGCGCTGATCCCCGCACTGGCAATAACCACATCAATCTTTTGCCCAGTGAACTGTAAAAAGTCCTGAGCGGCCAGATGCAAAGCGTCCCTGTCGCGCACATCCGCTACATAAATACGGTGCTCTCCAGGCAAGCTGTCGGCCAGCGCCTGGAGTTCTTCCTGACGTCTCCCCAGCAAACCCAGGCAGGCACCTTGAGCCGCGTACTCCTGGGCCAGCGCTTTACCTAAACCGCTGCTGGCACCCGTGATAAAGACCGTTTTCATCTCTGGCTGCGCCCGATTATTACAGGAAGATCAAGGCAGCAATACCCAGCACCAGCAGCCATTTAAGGATGTAGTACAGGGTTTCGTTCTTTTTCTTGATGGCCTTGCCGAAACGACGTACCGCGTAGACTGTACCAAAAATACGGTTGATACCGCCGGTACGGTCGCCTTCCTGGTTCGGAGCGGCAGCGGCACGCAATAAGAAGCCACCCACGGCGTGGTTTACGGCTTGTGCCCAGCGATAACGCATGGGACGTTCTACGTCCGCAAACAAAATAATACGGTTCTGATCCGTTTTGTTTTCAGCGTAGTGAATAAAGGTTTCATCAAACACCACGGCTTCACCGTCACGCCAGTGATATCTCTGGCCGTCCACTTCGATATAGCAATCCGGGCTATTGGGCGTCATCAAGCCCATATGAAAGCGCAGCGAACCCGCGTAAGGGTCGCGGTGGCGCGGCAAACGGGCACCCGGCGGCAAAGAGGTGAACATCGCTGCCTTGATCGACGGAATATCCTTGAGCAGGCGAGTCGTCACCGGGCACAGCTCACGCGCCGAAGGGTGGTCGGCGTCATACCACTTCAGGTAAAAACGCGTCCAGCCGGTTTTGAAAAAAGAGTTAAAGCCCGCATCGTTGTACTTGTCAGAGGCCTTGATATGGCCTTCACCAAATAGCTGCTCGGCCTCGGCACGGATTTCGTCGCAGTGCTCGAGCAACTTGTTTAGCTCGGGAAAGTGTTTCAAATCCAGATACGGCTCATTGGGCACTGCCGAAAAACCATACATGAAGACATTCAAAGGGGCCGTGAACGTGGAATGGTCCAGCAACTGGCGGGAAAAGCGGTGCCTGACTCGACCCCTGAAGTGCACAATAACCGTGCACACAATGAACAAGGCAAGAATGAACCATTTCACGACATGATCTCCAAAGAAGAAAACTTCTGCGCTGTGCTGGCCTTGGCCTGCGTGCTGCCCCATGGCCTTGTCTGATACACGAATAAAAAAAGGCGCACCTTAACGGTGCGCCTTTCTGACATGGAGCGACTTAGTGTTTCGCCAGCAGAGCGTGCAGCTCTTGAAGCGCGTAAACCTTCAAGCCATCACCATGACGCAAATACTGCAGGCCTTGTACAGCCGCTACCGCACCAGCAATGGTGGTGTAGTAGGCCAGATTGGCAGCCAGCGCATGTGTACGGATTGTACGCGAATCAACGATCGCGTTGCGACGCTCTTCAACCGTATTGATGACCAGGGAAACCTCGCCGTTCTTGATCATGTCCACAATGTGCGGACGACCTTCGGTAACCTTGTTCACCACTTGAACAGCCAAACCGGCCTGTTCGATGGCGCTTGCAGTACCACGGGTGGCGACAACCTTGAAGCCCAGCGAGATCAGGCCGCGAGCCACTTCCACCGCTTGCGGTTTATCCTGGGCGCGCACACTGATGAAGGCCAAGCCCCCTTCGGGCAGGGTCACGCTGGCAGCCATCTGCGACTTCACAAAGGCTTCAGCAAACGAGGTGCCCACACCCATGACTTCGCCGGTGGACTTCATTTCTGGTCCCAGAATCGTATCCACACCCGGGAACTTCACGAAGGGGAATACGGCCTCTTTCACGCTGTAGTAAGACGGCGTGACTTCTTCGGTAATACCCTGCTCGGCCAGAGTCTGACCTGCCATGGCACGAGCGGCAATCTTGGCCAGTTGCAAACCGGTTGCCTTGGACACGAACGGCACAGTACGCGAAGCACGTGGGTTCACCTCCAGCACGTAGACATCGCCGTCCTGAATGGCGAACTGCACGTTCATCAAGCCCTTCACATTCAAAGCCTTGGCCATGAGTGCGGTCTGACGCTTGATTTCAACCACGGTTTCGTCGCTGAGCGAGTAAGGAGGCAAGCTACAAGCAGAGTCACCGGAGTGAACACCTGCCTGCTCGATGTGTTGCATCACACCGCCCACAAAGACGCGTTCGCCATCGGCCAGGCAGTCCACGTCCACTTCCGTGGCGTTGTTCAGGAAATGATCCAGCAGCACAGGCGAGTCATTGCTGACCTTGACCGCTTCGCGCATGTAGCGCTCCAGGTCTTGCTGTTCGTGCACGATTTCCATGGCACGGCCACCGAGCACGTAGCTTGGGCGTACCACCAGGGGGTAACCAATTTCGGCAGCCAGAGCGATCGCTTCGCCTTCGGTGCGAGCGGTACGGTTTGGCGGCTGACGCAAGCCCAGCTTGTTCAGCAGTTTCTGGAAACGCTCGCGGTCTTCAGCCACGTCAATGGACTCAGGGCTGGTACCGATGATCGGTACACCATTGGCTTCCAGAGCACGTGCCAATTTCAAAGGCGTCTGGCCACCGTACTGAACGATGGTGCCCACTGGTTTTTCGATGTGGACGATTTCCAGGACGTCTTCCAGCGTCAGAGGCTCGAAGTACAGACGGTCGGAGGTGTCGTAGTCGGTCGACACGGTTTCAGGATTGCAGTTGACCATGATGGTTTCGTAACCATCTTCGCGCAATGCCAGCGCAGCGTGCACGCAGCAGTAGTCAAACTCGATACCCTGACCAATACGGTTAGGGCCACCACCCAGAACAATGATCTTCTTCTTGTCCGTAGGATTGGATTCGCACTCTTCCTCGTAGGTCGAGTACATGTACGCCGTATCGGTGGAGAATTCAGCCGCACACGTATCCACGCGCTTGTAGACAGGGCGAACATTCAACTGGTGACGCAGCTTGCGCACTTCCGATTCCACGGTATCCAGCAAGAAAGCCAGACGGCGGTCGGAAAATCCACGGCGCTTCAGACCGAACAAGGTGTCACGGTCCAGATCGGCCAGCGTCTTTTGTTCCAGGGCCAGTTCGATGTCCACGATCTCTTTGATCTGGGCCAGGAACCAGGGGTCAATCTTGGTCAGGTTGTGAACTTCGTCCAGGCTCAGACCTTGAGCGAAAGCGTCGCCCACGTACCAGATACGCTCTGGGCCAGGCTCGCCCAACTCGACCTGCAGTTTTTCGCGGTCGGTGGTTTTCTGGTTCAGACCATCCACACCCACTTCCAGACCACGCAGGGCTTTCTGGAAGGATTCCTGGAAAGTGCGGCCAATCGCCATCACTTCACCCACAGACTTCATTTGGGTGGTCAGACGCGAGTCGGCCTGAGGGAATTTTTCGAAAGCGAAACGTGGCACTTTGGTAACCACGTAGTCGATGGTGGGCTCGAACGAAGCGGGGGTCGCACCGCCGGTGATTTCATTGCGCAGCTCGTCCAGGGTGTAACCCACAGCCAGACGCGCAGCGATCTTGGCGATAGGGAAACCGGTGGCTTTGGAAGCCAGCGCCGAGGAACGGGACACACGTGGGTTCATTTCAATAACGATCATGCGACCGTTATCGGGGTTCACTGCGAACTGCACGTTCGACCCACCCGTATCCACACCGATTTCGCGCAGTACGGCGATCGATGCATTACGCATGATCTGGTATTCGCGGTCGGTCAGGGTTTGGGCAGGAGCCACGGTGATGGAGTCACCGGTGTGCACACCCATGGGGTCCAGATTCTCAATGGAGCACACAATGATGCAGTTGTCGGCGCGGTCACGCACCACTTCCATTTCGAACTCTTTCCAGCCCAGCAGGGATTCTTCAATCAGCAGCTCGTTGGTGGGCGATGCTTCCAGACCACGGCGGCAGATCGTTTCAAACTCTTCCGGGTTGTAGGCAATTCCACCACCCGTACCGCCCAGCGTAAAGCTGGGACGAATAACGACGGGGAAACCGGCTGTGCCGATTTCTTCAGCAATACGCTTTTGAACCGCCCAGGCCTCGTCCATGGAGTGAGCCACGCCGGACTTGGCGGACTCCAGACCAATGGAGGTCATGGCGTCTTTGAACTTCAGGCGGTCTTCAGCTTTTTCGATAGCGGCAGCATTAGCACCGATCAGCTCAACACCATATTTTTCCAGCACGCCATGCTTGGCCAGATCCAAAGCGCAGTTCAGCGCCGTTTGGCCGCCCATGGTAGGCAAGAGCGCATCAGGACGCTCTTTTTCAATGATCTTCTCGACAGCTTGCCAGGTGATGGGCTCGATGTAGGTGACATCAGCCGTATCTGGGTCCGTCATGATGGTGGCCGGGTTGCTGTTGACCAGCACAGTCCGGTAACCCTCGGCCTTCAGGGCTTTACATGCCTGGGCTCCCGAGTAGTCGAATTCGCAAGCCTGACCAATGATGATCGGGCCGGCGCCAATGATAAGAATGCTTTTTAAGTCTGAACGCTTTGGCATAGTGCGGTTTATTTATTGGCCTGGTGAGCAGCCATCAGGCTGATGAATTTGTCGAACAGCGAGGCAATATCGCGCGGGCCGGGAGTCGCTTCAGGGTGACCCTGGAAGCAAAACGCGGGGCGATCTGTCAACTCGAAGCCTTGCAGGCTCTGGTCGAACAAAGAAATGTGCGTGACCTTGGCATTGGCTGGCAAGGTGGCGGCATCGACCGCAAAGCCGTGATTCTGGCTGGTGATGAACACGCGGCCACTAGCCAGTTCCTGCACAGGATGGTTGGCACCGTGGTGACCGTTTTTCATCTTCAAGGTCTGTGCACCAACGGCCAGGCCCATGATCTGATGCCCCAGGCAAATACCAAACACAGGCAGCTTGCGCTCCAGCAAGCCCTTGCAGGCTTCGATGGCGTAATCGCAAGGCTCTGGATCGCCAGGGCCGTTGGACAGGAACACACCATCGGGCTCGTAAGCCAGTACATCGGCCAGTGGCGTTTGCGCCGGCACGACGGTCACTTTGCAGCCACGGTCTGCCATCAAACGCAAGATGTTGGCTTTTACGCCAAAGTCGTAGGCCACCACGTGGAAGCGGTCTGTTGCAGGCTTCCCAAAGCCTTGGCCCAGTTCCCACGAACCTTCGGTCCAATTGTAGGTTTGGTCGGTAGTAACCACTTTGGCCAGATCCTGACCTTTCAGGCCAGGGAAAGAGCGGGCCAGTTCCAGTGCTCGTTCGGCATCATCACCCACCAGAATGCAAGCACCCATGGAGCCTTTCTCACGCAAAATGCGAGTCAGCTTGCGGGTGTCGATACCGGAGATAGCCACAACGCCCTGATCTTTCAGGTAGTCAGGCAAGGACTGGGTGGAGCGGAAGTTGGACAGGCGGGCGGGACAATCGCGAATGACAAGCCCGGCAGCGTGGGCCTTGTTGGATTCGGAGTCCTCTGGATTGACACCGGTATTACCGATGTGCGGATAGGTAAGCGTAACAATTTGACCGCTGTAGCTTGGGTCTGTCAGGATTTCCTGATAGCCCGTCATGGCTGTATTGAAAACGATCTCAGCAACACAGTGCCCCTCGGCACCGATTGATACCCCTTTGAATAGGGTTCCATCCGCCAGGGCTAGGACGGCACTAGTGATAGTGCGGGACTCCTCAGGAAATAAAGACGGCAGCACGTTAAAAACCCCGGATTCTGAAATTAATATTAAACCTTCTAATTATATGCTCAAACGAGGTTTTTCCGGTAGTTTATCGGTAGTAACACTGAAACCAGGCACGAAAACTTGGAAAATCGACTACAGTAATCGATTGGTTTGATGGCTTTGCGATGGACTAGTAACAGACATGACTACTCAGCTTGACTCTCTGCGCCAGTGCACAACCGTAGTGGCCGACACAGGCGATTTTGAAGCGATGCGCGCGTATCGCCCTACCGATGCAACAACCAATCCTTCCCTGATTTTAAAGGCTGTCCAGCAGGCGGCCTATCGGCCTTTGCTTGACCGTGTCATCACCGACCACCCTCATGCCAGCCTGGCTGAAACCAGCGATCTGCTGCTGGTCGCCTTTGGTCGACAAATTCTGGATATTGTGCCGGGCCGCGTCTCTACCGAAGTCGATGCCCGCCTGTCCTTTGATGCCCTGGCCAGCGTCGAGCGCGCCCGCCATATCATCCAGCATTACGAAAAAGCCGGTATCGCCCGCGAACGCGTGCTGATCAAACTAGCCAGCACCTGGGAAGGCATCCAAGCTGCCCGTACATTGCAGGCCGAAGGCATCAACTGCAACCTGACCCTCTTGTTCTGCCTGCCGCAAGCCATTGCCTGCGCCCAGGCCAAAGTCACCCTGATCTCGCCCTTTGTGGGCCGCATCTACGACTGGTTCAAGAAAACTGCCGGCCAGGAATGGGACGAGAGCGCCAACCAGGGCGAGAACGACCCCGGTGTGCGCTCGGTACGCAGCATTTACGAATACTACAAAACCTATGACATCCCCACAGAGATCATGGGTGCCAGCTTTCGCAATGTCGGCCAGATCAAGGCGCTGGCCGGTTGCGATCTACTGACCATCAGCCCCGAACTGCTGGGCCAGTTGGATGCAGCCCAAGGCGAGGTCCCGGCCATGCTGGATGTGGCACGTGCCAAGGCGGTTGCCCCTGAATGGCGTGCCAGCAACGAAATCACCTTCCGCACCGACCTGAACCAGGACGCGATGGCCACTGAAAAGCTGGCCGAAGGCATCCGTCAGTTCACCGCGGACGGTATCAAACTGGATGCCCTGATTCAACAGGCGCGCCAGCAGGCCTGACAAGCCGCCAGGTCCGATTCAGTAAAACAGGCCGCCTATCTTGCGGCCTGTTTTACTATCTATTAAGCATCTAATCGTTTGCTGGCCTTCTCTTTGCTGGGAATGAACGGACAAAAAAAACCGGCTCCTGTTTCAGGAGCCGGTTTTCTTAACACTTGAGCCAAGCAGCAATCAGAGCTTTTCCGTACCGCCACCTTGTGGCCGCCAAGCCAGCAGGCGGTCTTCAAACACACTGACCAGACCGTCCAGGATCAGCGCAAAGACGGTCAGCACCACAATACCGGCGAACACCGTATTCACATCCAGCGTGCCCTCTGCCTGCAGGATCAGATAACCGACCCCACTGGCTGAGCCCAGGTATTCACCCACCACGGCACCCACAAAGGCCAGACCGACCGAGGTGTGCAAGCTGGAAAATACCCAGCTAGTGGCCGAAGGAATGTAGACGTGGCGCAGCAGTTGACGACGGCTGGCACCCAGCATGCGGGCATTGTCCAGCAGTGTGGTGCTGACTTCACGCACACCTTGGTACACGTTGAAGAACACGATAAAGAACACCAGCGTCACCGCCAGAGCTACTTTGGACCAGATACCCAGACCGAACCACATGCCGAAAATCGGCGCCAGAATGACGCGCGGCATGGAGTTGGCAGCGGTCAGATACGGGTCCAGCAAGGCCGCCGCACGGGGCGAGAGCCCCAGCCACAGACCGCAAGCCAGACCAGCAATCGTACCAATGGCAAAAGCCAGCAGTGTTTCGCTCAAGGTCACGCCCAGGTGCAGGTAAATATCACCGTTGGTGACAAACCAGGCCCAGATCACCTTGACCACTTCCAGTGGCTGCCCAAAGAAGAAGGCCACTTTGGGGTCCAGCGTGAAGAAATGCCAGGCGGCCAGAATGACGATGAGCAGCGAGATTTGCCAGCCGCGCAGGGCCAGCTTGGATTGAGTAATAGATTTAGACATATCAGGCACGCTTTTGCTGGGCATAACCCTTCAGGACCTCATCACGCAAGACGGCCCAGATTGCCGCATGCAATTCGACAAAACGGGGGTCGTTGCGCACTTCGGCCACGTCACGAGGGCGTGGAAGATCGACATGAAATTCGCCGATGGGATGCGTGCCCGGCCCAGCCGACAAAACCACCACCCGGTCGCTCATGGCAATGGCTTCGTCCAGGTCGTGAGTAATGAACAGCACGGCTTTACGCTGTGCCATCCAGATCTCCAGCACTTCGTTTTCCATCAACTGACGGGTCTGAATGTCCAGCGCCGAGAACGGCTCGTCCATCAGAATGATGTCGGGATCACGGATCAGGGTCTGGGCCAGCATGACGCGTTTGCGCATGCCACCCGACATTTGATGCGGATAACGATCCTCGAAACCACCCAGCCCAACTCGCTTGAGCCACTCCTGGGCACGGGCGCGAGCCTGATCCTGCGGGACGCCGGCAAACTCCAGACCGGCCATCACGTTGGATTCGGCACTGCGCCAGGGCATCAGTGCTTCGCCCTGGAACATGTAGCCAGCACGCTCGTTCACCCCTTGCAGGGGTTTGCCAAACACTCGGACTTCGCCCGACGAAGGGCTTAGCAAGCCCGCCCCTACGTTCAGGAGCGTGGACTTGCCGCAGCCCGTTGGGCCTACAACCGACACAAACTCGCCTGGAGCAATACTCAGGCTGGCGTCACGAACCGCTGTGTACGTACCTTTGCCATCCCGGGAGGCAAAAACACAGCTGATGTTATCTAAAGAAAGTGCTGCCTCAGACATTGGGGTACTTCTTGTTGGCATTGTCAGCAAATTCATTGGTGTAGATTTTGCTGATATCAATCTTGGATGCGTCCAGATTCGGCACAAAAGCGGCCAGTGCATTCAAGGCGGTAGCAGGACCATCAGCATCTACCAAGCCGTTGGGCGAGAGTGCTTCTTTGTTGGCATCCAGACATTGCTTGTACAGTTCCACGTCACCGAGCAGATAGGTTGCGGGCACGGTCTTGGCAATGGTTTCGGCATCATTGGCCTGAATCCATTTGTCGGCGCGCACGATGGCGTTGGCCAGAGCCTGGGCCGTGTTCGGGTTCTGGGTGATGAAATCTTCAGAAGCGTACAAGCAGGCCGAAGGCATATTGCCACCAAAAATAGCCTTGGTATCGGCAAGGGTACGAGTGTCAGCAATAACACGCACTTCGTTTTCTTTAAGCAAGGTGCCGATCACCGGATCCAGATTGGCCATGGCATCAATCTGGCCCGTACGCATGGCAGTGACGGCACCGGCGCCCGCGCCTACACCGATAAAGGCCACATCCGACGGTTTCAGACCGTTTTGCTCCAGATAAAAGTTGACCATCATATTGGTCGAGGAACCCGGTGCGGTCACACCAATTTTCTTGCCTTTCAGATCGGCTGGCGACGTATAGTCAGCCATCGTCTTGTTGGACACCGCCAACACAATAGCCGGCGCACGCCCCTGCTGCACAAAAGCGCGGTACATCTGCCCTTTGGACTGCAGGTTGATGGTGTGTTCAAAGGCGCCCGACACCACATCGGCACTACCGCCGACGACGGCTTGCAAAGCTTTGGAGCCACCAGCAAAGTCCGCCACTTTGACCTTGAGACCTTCGTCTTCAAAATAACCATTGATCTCGGCAATGGACAATGGCAGATAGTAGATCAGCGCCTTGCCACCGACGGCAATGGTCAGATTTTTTTTCTCGATTTCTTGCGCACGGCCCAGCGATGGCAATGACAGCGCCAAACCCGATGCTCCAACCAGTTTGAGCGCATGACGACGAGTCAGTTTCATGGCAATCCCCTTCTTGTTGTTGGTCATTAATTATTTAGGTTTGATACTTATACTAAAAAACAAAAGGGGGGTATCCCCCCCTTGTCCACCAAGCGGTCAAACCCGATTACGTGGCGCGACGCTCCATCAAGGCCCAGGCAATGGTGCTGGGGTCTACGTACTCCAGCTCGCTGCCGGCTGGCACACCGCGGGCCAGTCGAGTCACTTTCAAACCTTGGCTAGTGAGCATTTCCGCCAGATGATGGGCGGTGGTTTCGCCCTCTGCGGTGAAATTGGTCGCTAGAATCACTTCCTGCACTTGGCCATCACTGGCTCGCTCTAGCAAGCGGTCAAATTGCAAGGCATCCGGCCCTATGCCTTCCAGTGGCGTCAAACGCCCCATCAGCACATAGTAAAGGCCTCGATAGCCATGCGTAGCCTCGATCATGTTTTGATCGGCAGGTGTTTCCACCACACACAACAACGCCGGATCACGGCGGGGATTGGCACAGGTTTCACAAATAGCTTGGACTGTAAAACCATTGCAGCGCTGACAGTGCTGCAGTGCCGTCGTGGCATGTTCAAGAGCCCGGCTTAATTGGTCGGCACCTACCAAGTCATGTTGCAACAAATGGTAGGCCATGCGGCGAGCGCTACGCTCACCCACACCGGGCAGCCGACGCAGAGCCTGGATCAGAGCCCGAAGCGGTTCGGGCTCTGCGATCTGCGGTTCGTTCATTAGAACGGAAGCTTCATACCGGGAGGCAGTGGCAGGCCAGCGGTGACACCCGCCATTTTTTCCTGCGAAGTGGCCTCGGCTTTGCGCTGTGCATCGTTAAAAGCAGCAGCAATCAAATCTTCCAGCATCTCTTTTTCGTCTTCCAGCAGGCTGGGGTCGATAGAGACACGGCGCACATCGTGGCGGCAGTTCATGATGACCTTGACCAGACCACCACCGGAAACGCCCTCGACCTCGATATCGGCCAAGGCTTCCTGGGCCTTTTTCATGTTTTCCTGCATTTGCTGCGCCTGGCGCATCAAGCCGGCAATCTGACCTTTCATCATGGTTTGGTTTTCCTGATTGATAGAAATTGACAATGGGCCATTCAGGCGGCCCGAACCAAAGGAGTGGCCTTGATTGACCCGGCTTTGACGCTGCCGTCAAAGTCCTGGATCAGGCTCAAGACAAAGGGATCCTGGGCAACCTGCTCTTCGGCCTGTCGCTGACGCTCGGCCAACTTGGCCTGCTCCACGGCATGCGCGGTAGCATCGCCTGTATCCCCGTATTCGATCACCAACTGAATGGACTGGGCAAAATATTCCGATAGAACAGTGCGCAAGCGCGCTTTGCCCTGACTGCCTTCAGTAGCCTTGATTTTGGCACGCAGGTGGATTTCCTGGCCTTTCACGCCCAGCCATTCGCTCTGGCGGGCCAGTTCGGCGGCCCAGCCGCTTAAGGGCAAGCTGGTTGCCACGTCGGGCCAGGTTTCCGGTTTCATGCCGCCCAGTCGCACGGTGCGCGGGTTGTCCGAACCGCTCTGCGGCACGGGCAGGCCCAGTTCGGTGTCGGGCATGAAGCGATCAGACATGGACACAGACGGTACATCGCCGTCTTCTTCGGCACGAGCCGCGTCCATATCCAAAGGCTGGTAATTCTCGAATTCTTCGTCCATGCCCTCGGACAACCAGGCGGGCTCCTCCGGGCCGTCCTGGGTAGAGGCGGCTGGCGGCGCTTCTTCTGCCACCGGGTCTACTCGGGCGGCGGCCTGGGCTTGAGACGACATCAGGGGCTGAGCACTGCTCTTGCCCTGGGCTTTGGAGGATTCTGCAGCGGGATCGGCAGAGGAGTCTGCCTGGTCTGCGGAAGTGGACTCGACGGCTGGCGGAGCGGATGGCGTTGATGGCACTTGGGCGGCTTGAACAGCGCTACTGTCAGCAACTGCGGTCGCCGCTTCTTGAGGCGAACTGGTCGCTGAACCGGCTTCAACGCTTGCGTCCGCTGGGGCAGATTCTGAAGTGTCATAGCTGACCCCCGCGCCGGCAGGCTCGGGAGCATCTTCCCAGGCCGGGACAAAGTCGTCGTCAGCAGGGATGGATTCTGCGACTGGCGCTGCTTGGGCTGCATGTGTACTG
This sequence comes from Alcaligenes sp. MMA, assembly GCF_020907215.1. Lineage (NCBI taxonomy): Bacteria > Pseudomonadati > Pseudomonadota > Betaproteobacteria > Burkholderiales > Alcaligenaceae > Alcaligenes > Alcaligenes sp. MMA. Next base: position 606,971 of record NZ_JAJJPP010000002.1, on the reverse strand, counting down.
GCAGGGGCGGCTGCGGTGGCAGAGGCCTGTGCCTGCTCAGATGCGGCCTGTGGATCAATCGCAGGCTGGGGTGTTTGTGTTGCCTGTACTGCTTGTGCCGTTTGCCTTCTCTGTTCTGTTTGCGCCCCCTGCTCAACTTGCTGTGCAGGCGCAGCAGAAGCGGCGGCCTCACGGGGGGTTGCAGAAGCAGCCGGTACCGACGCAGCCTCTGAGGCAGCGGGGGCTGTCGCAGGAGCGGGAGCAGCCTGAGCCGCGCCAGCAGTATCAGACCCCGAAGGCCCTGCTGGCGGTGGCACATACGCCGAGACGGGCTCGGGCAGCAAGGCCAGCATGCGCAAGCACGCCATCACAAAACCGGCGTACTCATCCGGAGCCAAAGACAGCTCCTGACGACTGTGCACCGCGACCGAATAAAACAACTGCACATGATCGGGCGAGAGTGTGGGTGCCAATTGCCGCACCGCCTCCGCCAACGGATCATCATCTGAAATCGTGCCAGGGATGCGCTGCTCGATCGCGATACGGGACAACAAGGTTGCCAAATCCGCCAGAGCCCCCGAATAAGACAAACCACGCATGGCCAGATCATCGGCCACACCCATAATGGCCTGCGCATCATAAGCGACCAGCGCTTGCAGCAATTGCGCCAGGTGGCGTTGATCAATGGTGCCCAGCATGGCTTGCACAGCCTGGGCGCTAAGATCGCCCGCGCTATAGGCAATGGCCTGATCGCTAAGCGATAAGGCATCCCGCATGGAACCATCGGCTGCCTGCGCCAGCAGACGCAAGGCAGGCAACTCGAACTGCATTTCTTCCTGGGTCAGAATGTCCTGCAGGTGGCCCACAATCGCAGGCACGGTCATCTGCTTCAAATTGAATTGCAGACAGCGCGACAAGACGGTGACCGGAATTTTTTGTGGGTCTGTGGTCGCCAGAATGAATTTGACGTGCGCTGGCGGTTCTTCCAGCGTCTTGAGCATGGCGTTGAAGGCGTGCCCGGTCAGCATGTGAACTTCGTCAATCATGTAGACCTTATAGCGGCCCGAGCTGGGGGCGTAGACCGCCTGTTCCAGCAGTTGGGTCATCTCTTCCACACCCCGGTTGGAGGCGGCGTCCAGCTCTACATAATCAATAAAGCGGCCAGCATCAATCTCGGTACACGCGCGGCAAATGCCACAGGGCTTGGAGGTGATGCCGGTTTCGCAGTTCAGCGACTTGGCCAGAATACGCGACAAGGTGGTCTTGCCCACGCCGCGTGTGCCCGTAAACAACCAGGCATGGTGCAGGCGCTGGGTATCCAGGGCGTGCGTCAGAGCGCGCACCACGTGGTCCTGACCAACCAGGGTGTCAAAGGAGCGAGGGCGCCACTTGCGGGCCAGAACGAGATAGGTCATGCGAATTCCGGACGGCGTGAACCATCAATACAAATAAGCGAAAGGAAAAGTGTACCGGATTCGGTGCTGAAGGGAAGCAGATAGACCGGGCGCGCATAACCCGATAAGCAAATGAAGTGGCGAGCCTGACTCCGGCACTGATTCTGCACGGCTGTGGCTGCTTCGTTCCCGACCTGACCAGATTCACCGCCGAACCATGCGGAGGGGCCCGCCGACAAGTAGTGTAGCATTAATACGGCAGCCAAAGATCGGCTCTCGGGAAATAAAGCGCCGCCCGCGCCGGTCGCCCATCCAGAGCCTGCACCTGCTCACAATAACGCTGCAATTGCGGTGCGTAGCGCTCCAACATACGCGCTGCAAAATCATCCTTACTTTCATGCTCGGCGGGCCGCCCCGTCTTGTAATCCACCACCAGCCAGTGATCTTCCTGGGAAATCGCCAAGTCGATAATCGATACCCGACCACTGACATCCAGCAAGGACCACTCCCGGTAGGCGCGGCTGACACCCAGCAACCAGCGACCACGCTCGGTCTGCACGGTTGCGGCAATGGCCTCAAACAAGGACTGGGCAGCCTCATCCAGGTAGGCGGCAGGCACCCCGGCCCGCAGCAACTGGCGACGCATGACGACGCGACCTTGCTGCAAACGCTCTACCGGCCACTGGTCCAAACCTTCACGACCCAGCTTTTCCAGCCAGTCGTGGGCAACCGTCCCAATGGCTTTTTCATGAGTCGTATCCAGGGACCACTGCCAGCTTTGATACTGTGGGCTGGCGGTCTGCAATTGCTCGGGTGGCGCAGCAGGCAAGCTCACCACGCGCTGCAACAATGCCGCAGAACCTTGCCCCGACTCCTCTTGCTGCCTGCCCTGCTCGGCTTGCCAAACCGGCGCCTGTGGCTGCTCCAGGACAGGCCAGACACGGCTTAACAAGGAGCGGCCATCCGGCTCGCGCAGACCCTTGTCCTGGGTAATGCTCAGCTCCGCAAACAAGTGCAACTCCTGACGGGCACGCGTCAGAGCCACGTATAAAAGACGGTGGCTTTCCTGCTCGGCTCGGATACGTTCCCGCGCTGCCAGAAACTGCGACACCGGATCGCGTTGCTCGCTGCCCTTATGGCTGATCGGCCCCAGAATCAGGCGCTCGGCGCTGTGTTCCAGACGAATCAAGGGCTCGGAATCGGCTGCCGACTGCTTGTGCAAGCCAAACAAGATAACAGTTTCAAACTCCAGGCCCTTGGACTTGTGAATCGTCATCACCTCCACGGCCTTGCCCGTCCCTTGCGGGGTGGCATACAAAGACTCCACGCGGGCCTGCAATTGCTGCTGATCGGGCGGTCCATAGGGACACAGCTCCTCCAGCAGCCGCAAAACTTGTTCGGCATCGGCCTGATCGGCCAGGCTTGGATAAACCTGCGGCCCGCCCAAGCGCGTCCAGCATTCCTGCACCCAGGCTGCAAAAGGCATCAAGCCGCTGCGATTACCTTTATCCAGCAAGATCTGGCAAGCGAACAGCAGCCGGTCGCGCTCATTCGCATCCCAATCTTCAAAATCCTGATTGTGTGTGAAGAATTCCAGCCTGGCGGCCGGAGCTTCTCCGCCACCATCCGGGGGCGCCTGTGGCGTCATAGTCATCTTGCCTCGCTTGACCTCGCCGTCAACGGCGAGGTTCGCTCTCAGGCTCGTGGTCAGCTCGGCCAGGGTCTGCGTGGGATGCAAAGCGCACAAACGATGCAGGCTCTCCAAACGCAGGCCGATCAATGGCGAGCGCAACACGGACAGCCAAGCCAGTCGATCTGCCGGGTGAGCCAAGGCACGGACCAATTGCACCAAATCCGCCACCACCGGGCGCTGCTGCAAGGGCTCCAGCTCTACCGCTCGGCACGGTATGCCCTGCTCGCCCAGCTTGCGCACCAAACCCTGCAAGTGCGAACGTGCTCGCACTAGAATTGCCACCGGATGCTCACTATCCTGATAACGTTCCAGAGCTTGAGCCGCGCATTGCACCGCCTCTTGTACCGCACGTTCCTGAGCCGCTTGCTGCGACGGCACGGCATCCTCTCCCCGTGCCACCCGGAAATGCCAGGACGGATGAAACTGCACCGCCCACTCGGGAATATCAGGTTTGAAGGCAGTCGAGTGTTCATACGTGACCATGCCCAGATCCGGATCAGGTCGAGCCGGAAACAGTTGCGCCCCCACCCTATTCACCCACTCCACCAAACGCGGGTGCGAGCGGAAGTTATTGCTGAGATTGAGCGGCTCCAGCTCCACTTCACCTAAACGTCGCGCTTGCCAGACCTGCAGAAACAAACCCACTTCCGCCTTGCGGAAACGGTAAATGGACTGCATGGGGTCGCCCACCAGAAACAGGCTACGCCCATCACCCGGCTCCCAGCCACTGGTCAGGCGCTCCAGCAATTGCACCTGGGATTGGCTGGTGTCCTGAAATTCGTCCACCAGCAAATGACGTATGGACCTATCCATACGCAACAGCAGTTCGCCCGGCTCATCGGCATCGCCCAAGGCTTGCAGAGCACGTTGAGCAATCTCGGTGAAATCGACCTCGGCTTTCTCGGCAAAGCGCAGTTTCAATTGCGCCGCAGCCAGCCATAAAACCTGAATCAGATTGGACAGGACTTCTTGCTGCTGAGGGGAGTATTGTTCGGGCAAAAGGCGTGCACTGGCCAAGCGCGCAATCCAGGGCTCTGCCCCCAGACAATTGCTCAACCATTCAGTCAGAATTTCTTTTTGCGCTGTTTTTGGCGGAAAGCCGTTACGCACGGTCAGGCTTTTGCGCAGATCGCCTTTATCCGTCAGCAACAAGGCTGCCAGACCACGCCAGCGCGGCAAATCGTCCATAACCGGGGCCAGATTGTCGCCTTGCCAATCGGCCAGGGCCAGTACATCGCCGCTTTCCAGATTCGAGGCCGCAAAGCAGGCCAGGGGAGCCAAAGTCCGCGCCCAACCGGGTGGCAGTGAATCGCTTAGCTGCTGCAGTTGCTGCTCCACCACCTCGCGCAAGCTGTCTTGTAACAGCGCCACATCACCGCCCTGCCCCACGGCTGGCAGCCACTGATCGCGGCTGGCCAACATACCGGCCAACAGGGCTTGCGCCTGCAGCAAGTTGACATCCATATGCTCCAGAAAGCGCGCCACGCTAGGGACGCTTTCCGCCATTTCCAGCGTGGCCCAGGCCGCCGCTTCGTAATGCTCCTGTGCCTTATCAGTAATGGCCGGCACCCCGCCCAGCCCCGTAATCCAGGGCATGGCACGCACCAGGTGCGCACACAAGGAGTCAATGGTACGGATACTCAAGCGTGCCGGATAGGCCAGCAAATCCCACTGCTGTTCCTGATTGCGCTGCATGGCCGCGCGCGCCAGCTCCCAACTGCGTACGCGATAGGACTCGGCAGGCCGTTCCTGATTGGCAGCGGCCAGCTTCTCCAGCACTCGCGCATGCATTTCAGCCGCAGCTTTACGGGTGAAGGTAATGGCCACAATTTCTTCTGGCCGCTGCACGCGAGCCAGCAAAGCCAGAATTCGGTCGGTCAGCAGCTCTGTCTTGCCTGAACCGGCAGGGGCTTGGACCAGAAAGGAGGACTCGGGGTCCAGTGCCCGTGCACGGGCGGGGCTATCGCTAGGGACAGTCAGCATGACACCTCTCCTCCATTGTCTTGGAGGTCTTCCTGGAACAAACGTAAAAAGGGCAAAACATCGCAGTACAGCAAATCGTTGCGGTTCCAGATCTGGTTGGCGGCCTGCCCTTGCAGGAACTCATCCGCCAGACCTTCCACCGCCTGTTTCCACTGCGCGATTTGTGCGGTCCACTGCTGGGCACTTTCCAATTCGGTCAGGCCCTCAATATCCATGCCGGGCGCGGCCAAACCACTTAAGCCCACCTGACGAGCATGCAAGCGCACAAAAGCCAAGCCACTGACGGTTCGACCTTCATCCTGCAAGGCCGCGGCATAAAACGGCAATTGCAGATTCACAGGTCTGGGCCGCAGCCAATCTTTATCGGGTCTGAGTTCGCCTATGCCAGTTTTGTAGTCCATCAGCAACTGCTCACCATCGGCCAGATCATCCAGACGATCCAGACGCAGGCTCAAACGCAGTAAGCCACGGCTCCAGCTCAATTCCTGTTCCGTCGCGCCCAAGGCAAACGGCGGACGCTGGGCTTCCTGATGCGCGTATTGACTCAAAACAGCCAGACCCCGCTCCATTTCCAGGCTGCGCAGCACCGGGCCGTAATCGGCCAGCTCTTCCTGAGCGGCCTGATCAATACACACTTGCACCACGTCCAACAGCGAGTCCTCGCCAATCAGTTCGTGCAAGCTGTCCTGATCCTTCACACGCAGCCAGAACAGTTCGACGGCGCGGTGCAGAAACACCCCGCGTGTATTCATATCACCTACACGGGCGTAATCAGGCAAGGCCTGACCATGCAAACGAAACTTCACAAAAGCCCATAAGGGATTGCGGGCCTGCGTATCCAGCACGCTGATTCCGCCGCGTATGCGCTCTTCCAGCTTCAGGCTGGGGCCTTGCTCGTCCAGCAAGGCTTCCTGTGCGACGGCCTGCTCTGCCTGCACCGCCCAAGGCATTTCCAGCACAGGCCAATGCGCGATCAAAGGGCTGGGTCTGAGCTCTTGCTCCCCCTGATTCAAAGGCGCACTGAGCAAGACCTGGTTGCCACAGCGCAGCAAGGCGCTCAACATCCAGCGCGCCCACTCCAGCTCCCGCTCTGGCGTACTGCGCGGGGCTTGCACCCGGCGCAGCACTTGGGCGGGGATCAGGGGATTCGGTTTGACGGCAGCGGGCAAAATATCATCGGTCAGGCCCAGCACCCATACGGCATCCCAACGCCCGCCTTCCGCCTCCAGAAAGCCCAGCACATCCAGACGGGAGCGCGGATCACGCTGTGGCTGGAACAGATTTTCACGGGCCATGCGCGCCAGAGCACTTTGCGCCTTCAAGGCACTGATACGGCCCAAGACAGGGGCTTGCTGCGCCAGTTGCAGCAGCAGGGCCTCCAAAGCTTCCAAGGTTTGAAACTGGGCGCTATCCAAACGATTGGTTCCGGGAAAACCCAAAGCCTCCAGGCATTGACGCATCACTGAAGCCCAGGTATCCACCCCTTGAGCGCCGGCCGACACGGACTCGAAGCGCTCCACCGCCTTGGCCCAGGCCAGGGCCAGTTCGGGCGTATGAAAGCTGAGCATGTCGGCAAATTCTTTACGGCTCACTTGCGTGATGCGATTGTCGCGCCAGGCCTTGTCAATGCGGGCACGGCCGCCCGCTTCAGACTGTTCCGCCTGACACGCTCCCAAACGCAGGGCTTGGCCCAGCATGGCCGGCTCGGCCTGCCCCTTGGTCGCCAGGGTAAACAGGGCTTTCAACCAGGCCAGGGCTGCTTCAACCACGGGCCACTCGGCCAAGGATCGGGCCGCTGCCACGTTATAGGGCAAGGCGCCTTGATCCGTGTGCATGGCTTGCCGCAAGAGGCGATGCACCAGCGGCAGTTGCGTTTCCAACTGCGCCGCCACAATGGCTACCGTGCGATCCGGGTCCTCATCCAATTGACGACGCGCCCATTGCACCGCCAGGCGCCATTCCGTATCCGCATCCTGCGCCTGCACCCGATGAACTTCCGTGGCCTGCGCCTCTTCGTGCTGCAACTGCAGAATCTCCACTCCCATATTCTGCAAACCCATTAAAAGGCTTTGCAGACGCGGCGAGTATTCATGAAAACCATGCAGCACCATATAGCGATGACGCATGTGCAAGGCGCCGGCCTGCACCGCTTTCAGCACGCGCTCGGCAGCCAGATTCGCGTCATCCAGATCCGCCTGCTCCAGGCTTTGCCGGTAGTGAGAGCGCCATTGCATGAAGCGTTCAAAATCTATGCTGGCCTCGCCGGGTTTGAGCTCAATATTCCATTCATCCAGCAGGGTATCGGCTTCACAGGCCAGACGCGCTGCCTGGCCGACATCCAGGAAGTAGCCCTCTTCCTCGCACTGCTCGATGCTGTGTTCCCAGCGCTGCAAGGCGGCGAAGCGATCCATCTGGTGCGCAGCCGGTTGCCATTGCTCGGAAAAGCAGAGCTGATCGCTGGCCTGTGCCAGCCACGCCCCCAAGGGCACGATTTCCGGCACGGCGACCGTCCCGCCCGCTCCAGCCAGACGGGCCGACAAATGTCCCAGCAGGCGGCGCGCGTAGCGCTTGTTCACGGTTAACACAACCGTTTCGGCACTATTGAGCTCCTGCAATTGAGCCATGGAAACAGCAGGGGTGTCATACATAGAGAAAACCAGTTAAGGTTGCAAGGAAACAGGATGGCCAGCAACGCTGATCCGGCCATTGTACCGGCGCTCTATCCCTAGATTGTTCACGCCCTTACACTTATCGCCATGTCTAGTTCAAACACCCCCAATACCGAATTAACCGGCAGCCTGTCGCTGCGTACTGGCGAGCATACCTGGGGTAGCGCCCGCCGTATGGCCTTGCTGGCGGCGATCGCCGAGCAGGGGTCGATCTCTGCCGCCGCCCGCCATATTGGCATCAGCTACAAAGCGGCCTGGGACGCCATCGACATCATGAACAATATGGCGGGCGAGCCTCTGGTGCTGCGTAGCACCGGCGGCCATCGTGGTGGCGGCGCCACCCTGACGCCCAAGGCCATCGAACTGCTAGAGCTGTACCAAACCTACGACCGGCTACATCAACGCTTCATGAGCCGTATTGGTCGTTTAATGCCTTCCGTGGCTACTCAGATGGAGTTACTCCAAACCATGATCATGCAAACTTCGGCTCGCAACCAATTGCCCGGTATCGTTACCACGATCAAGACCGGTGCCGTCAACGACGAAATTCATGTGGATATTGGCCAGGGCCAAACCGTTGTTGCCTCCATTACGCGGGAAAGCACGGAAAACCTGGGCCTGCGTGAAGGGCAAAAAGTTCTGGCCTTTCTGAAAGCATCGTCAATCATGATTGGCACGGGCGACACCCGCAATTCGCTGTCCGCACGCAATCAATTACCCGGCACGATTACCGATGTCATCACCGGTGCCGTCAATGCAGAAGTCCGTCTGGAGCTGCCACAAGGCCTGACAGTGACCGCCAGCATCACCCTGGACAGCACCCAGCGTTTGCATCTGGAAGCGGGCCAATCCGCCTATGCTCTGTTCAAGGCATCCAGCGTAATGATTGCTACGCTGTAAGGGCTTCCAGATCCGCGCTGCGACAACACTCCAAGACGCGTCCGTCGCGAATGCGGTAGACCTCTTGGGCCAGGACTCTGGCATCTTCAGGATCGTGCGTAATCAAGATCGTGGGAATATCGATCTGGCTTTGCAACTGCGCCAGTTCAGCCCGCAAACGAACACGCAAATCCTGATCCAGGGCCGCCAAAGGCTCATCCAACAAGAGCAACTGAGGCTCAATCGCCAAGGCTCGCGCCAAAGCACAGCGTTGCTTTTGCCCGCCCGACAACTGGGCGGGGTAGCTACTTAATACCGACTCCAATTCAAACGCGTCTACCCAACGCTGGGCAGCCGCAGGCATGGCCCGCACGGAGCGGTTGAACAAGCCCCTGTTCAGACCAAAGCAAATATTCTGTGCGGCGGTCAGATGTGGGAACAGGCCGTAGTCCTGAAACAGGTACGCCACCCGACGCTCGCGCGGCTTCAGGTTGATGCCTTTTGCTGAATCAAAGTAGACCTGATCGCCAATCTGAATGCGGCCATGATCGGGCCGCAGCAAGCCCGCCACGCTTTGCACCGTCAAGGACTTGCCCGATCCTGATGGCCCATACAACGCAATATGACGAGCCTCGGTTTGAATCTGAATGTTCAATTCAAAATGACGAGCCTCGCTGACTACGGTGCGTTGAATCTGTACCTTCAGGCTCATTGCATCCCTCTTTTACGGCGTACGTGACGGGGTGACAAAGCACGGGTACTCCACAAAACCAGCACACAGGTAATCGAAATAATAGCAACCAGCACTAAAGCCTGCTGATCTTCCCCTGCCTGCACCGCCTCGTAAATGGCGATGGACATGGTTTGGGTACGCCCCGGTATGCTGCCCGCAATCATCAAGGTTGCACCGAACTCGCCCAAGGCACGGGCAAACGCCAGCAAAACCCCGGCCATAATGCCACGCGCCGCCAAAGGCAGGCTGACACGAAAGAAGATGGCCAAGGGCCTTAAACCCAACACACTGGCGGCATCTTCTAATCGTGGGTCCACATCCTCAAAAGCCGCACGCGCTGCCTTCAATATCATGGGAAAGGCCACGACTGTGGCGGCAATCACCGCACCCTGCCAGGTAAAGATCAGCTCTATCCCCATACTGGAGAGCCATTGCCCTACGGCACTACGCCGACCCAATAGAACCAGCAGGTAATAGCCGATAACCGTAGGCGGCAAGACCATGGGCAAGGTCAGGATGGAATCAAGCAGGTCACACCAACGCGACTGCCAGCGCGACAGCGCATAGGCAATGCCTATGCCCAATACACAAGCGAACAAGGTCGCCCAGCCGGCGACCTTGAGCGATAAGCCCAGGGGAATCCAAAATGAAGTCATCCGGCGATCAACATCCTATCAAGGCTTGGCAAAACCGTATTTTGCCAGCACTTGCTGCCCGGATTCAGACATGACGAAATCTTGAAAGGCCTGAGCCTTGTCACTACGGCCTTCACGCTGCACCAGAGCGATGGGGTAAGTGACAGGTTCAGTCGTCTTGAGCACCTCCAGCACGTGCACCTTGTCTTTCATGATGGCCGCGTCAGTCGCAAACACAAAACCGGCTTCCACCTCACCACGGGCGACGTAATCGAGCACCTGGCGTACGTTCTGACCCAGGATTTCTCGCTGTTTCACGGCATCCCACTGACCCGCTTTTTCCAAGGCAGCCTGGGTATAGCGGCCCACCGGCACCACGGCCGGGTTACCCAAAGCCACACGTTTGACATCTGCTTTGTCCAGATCACCCACGTTTGTCACATTGGCAGGGTTGTCGCTTGGCACAATCAGTACCACCTGATTCTGCACAAAATTCTTGCGGGTAGCAGGGTCCACGACCTGGGCTTCTTCCGCCTTGTTCATGGCCTTTTGGTCTGCCGAGGCAAACACATCGACAGGAGCGCCGTTGACGATTTGCTGCAGCACGACATCCGATGCAGCGAAACTGGTCAGCACTTTGGTGCCGGGATGCTCTGCCTCAAACTGGCCAGCCAGTTCCTTGAAGGCATTGGTCAGGCTGGCAGCGGCGGCAACCACCAATTCATCGGCTTGCGCAGTGCCTTGCAAAAACAGGGATAAGGCAGCGACCGATACGACTCGTTTGAACATTGTTTTCTCCTCCAGGACGGGTGTAACGAATGAGTATAATCAGGAAATATATATAGGTATATAGCGTATATCTACCCATCTGCTGAATGAAGCTCATCACCCCGGAGTGATAGCATGATGGCTTTCCTGCTTCATTCCGGCTCCCAGAGGCACGCTGACAGCCACGCTTTCCGAATTTTTCATCCCCATGACGCAAGCCAGTCTGATTTCCGATTTCATCACCATGCTCTGGTTGCAGGACGGCCTGTCCGCCAACACGCAGCAAGCGTATCGGCAAGACCTGGAGCGCCTGAGGGAGTGGGCTCAGCAAGAGCGCAAAGGCAAAGCGCTGGAGCAACTGCAAGCCAGCGATTTGCGCGAATGGATGGCCAGCCAGGCCGGTCAAAGCAAGGCCAGCACGGCCAACCGCAGGCTGGCCACCTTGCGTCGCTTTTACGATTGGACGGTGCAAGAAGGCATGCGGCAGGACGACCCCTGCCTGGAACTGAGCAGCGCCCGACAAGCCCCGCGTGTCCCGCATACCTTGTCTGAAGAACAGGTAGAGCGCCTGCTGGCCGCACCGGACATACATAATCCCTTGGGGCTGCGTGACCGCTGCATGCTGGAAACCCTGTATGCCAGCGGTTTACGCGTCACCGAACTGACCGAGTTGCCTTTGCAAAATCTGAGCCTGAGCGATGGCGTGCTACGCATAGACCAAGGCAAGGGTGGCAAAGACAGGCTGGTGCCTCTGGGGCAGGAAGCCTTGCACTGGATTGAACGCTATATGCAGCAATCCCGCCCTGCCTTGCTGGGCCAGCGTCGCAGCGATTTTGTATTTATTACCGGGCGCGGCACCTGCATGAGCCGCCAGTCCTTTTGGTTGATCGTCAAGAAATATGCGCTGCAAGCCGGAATTCTGGCCCCCTTGTCCCCGCACGTTTTACGTCACGCTTTCGCCACCCATTTGCTCAATCACGGGGCCGACCTGCGCGTGGTACAGATGCTTTTGGGCCACGCCGACATTTCCACAACCCAGATTTATACTCATGTGGCACGTGAGCGCTTGAAAGCCTTGCACGCAGCCCATCATCCACGCGCCTGAGCGCACTACCAAGATATGGCTAAAGAAAAACACGTCAGCGAAACACCGGCCACGCAGTGGCTACGTAAAAATGGCATTTCCTTTACCGAACATAGCTACAACTATGTCGATCATGGCGGAGCCATGGAAGCAGCAGCCCAACTAGGTCTGGACCTGCACCGGGTGGCCAAGACCCTGATCATGGAAGATGAAAGCGCCAAACCCTTGGTCATCGTGATGCACGGCGACCGAGAAGTCTCTACCAAGAATCTGGCTCGTCAAACGGGCGCAAAGAAAATCGCCCCCTGCAAGCCAGAGGTGGCCCAACGCCATTCGGGCTATATGGTCGGTGGCACCTCGCCTTTTGCCACTCGCAAAGCCATGCCTGTGTGGCTGGAAGAAGAACTGCTGGAGTTCGACACGATTTACATCAATGGTGGCCGACGCGGTTATTTGCTGGGTATCAATCCCCAGGTTCTGATCGACAAACTGGGCGCGCGCCCAGTACAGGCTGGCCTGGAAAAAGGCTGATCCCACTTAGCGGCAGGTATAAAAAAGACGGCGCTGTCAGCCCGTCTTTTTTATATTCCGCGCTTGCTTGAACCATCAAACGCCGCAATAAACAGCCTAGTTCTGCTCCCTGCACCACCACCACCACCACCACCACCACCACCACCACCACCACCACCACCACCACCACCACCTCCTCCTCCTCCTCCTCCTCCTCCTCCTCCCGCAACTGGAACTGGATAGCCGCGCACTGGCAACACTGTCCGCCCAGTCGCTTTTCACCAGACAAGGTGATTGCACCGCTTTGACATTTCGCCAGATAATTCAAATCTGAATAATAAGAGGGGACCCCATGTTTCAATCCTTGCGCCAGCCCGCCGTAATGACGGTGACTTTGGCAGCGGCTGGCATCCTGATGGTTACCATGGGGATACGCCAATCCTTTGGCCTGTTCGTCGGCCCGATTGATAAGGCAAGCGGCATGGGCATTATGTCCATCAGCTTTGCCATGGCCGTGGGCCAGCTTACCTGGGGGGCGATCCAGCCTATTGCCGGTGCCTGCTCCGACCGCTGGGGCCCGGACCGGGTTCTGATCGCGGGCCTGCTGATTCTGGCATTGGGCTGTGCAGTGACTCCCTTTATAGGCACAGGCCTGGGACTGACCTTGACCTTGGGCCTACTGGCCAGCGTTGGCTCGGGTGCGGCCAGCTTCTCTACCTTGATTGGCGCGGCCGCCCAACGAATTCCTGAGCACGCACGCGGCCAGGCCTCTGGCCTGATCAATGCCGGCGGCTCCTTCGGACAATTCGTCTTTGCTCCCGTCGTGCAAAAGCTGATCGGTTGGGTGGGCTGGATGTCGACCTTTTGGGTTCTGGCTCTGACCGCCCTGCTAACCCTGCCCCTGATCCGCAAACTAAGCCCTGGCAGCAAGGCCCAAAAGACAGCCGCCGCCCCCCGCCCCGCTCCTGTTAGCAGCGGTCCGGGACTGGCCGAGACATTGAAAAACGCCATGACAGATCGCAGCTACTTGCTGCTGAGCCTGGGCTTTTTCACCTGCGGTTTTCACATTGCTTTTCTGGTCACCCACCTGCCGGGGGAAATCGACCTGTGCGGACTGCCGCCTTCAGTAGCAAGCTGGTCCTTGGCCTTGATCGGCCTGGCCAATATCTTTGGCAGTATCGCCGCCGGTTCCTGCATTGCCCGCTGGCGCAGCAAATATGTGCTGGCACTAATGTATGCCTCGCGCGCCGTGCTGATCCTGTGGTACTTGATGATGCCTAAAACCGATCTGGTGTTTTACATCTTTGCCATCGGCCTGGGTCTGACCTGGCTGGCGACCGTGCCACCCACCGCCAATATCGTCGCCAAACTGTTTGGCACACGTTATCTGGCCACCCTATTTGGCTTGGCCTTGTTCTCGCACCAGATCGGCGGCTTTTTGGGGGCGTGGCTGGGCGGTATTGCCTTGACTCGGTTTGGTGATTACAGCTGGATGTGGTGGGCTGATATTGTGCTGGCCGTACTGGCTGCCATTGTCAATCTGCCGATACGCGAAGCCAAGATCAAGATGCAGACGGCTTAGGCGTCTCAGGAGTAAAACCCTGCTAAACCCCAGCAAAAGCTGCAGTCCCAAAAAGAACGCTTTTTAACGGCCCCTTCATCAAAAAGACCCGCCATCATTGGCGGGTCTTTTATTTGGCGTACACATACGTCCTCTTTGCACCGGAGCAATACGTCGCCCCACAACAGAGTTCTTAGAACATGGTGTTGCTATTGGCAGCCTGCTCCGGCACGGCCTGAATCACATCCCAATGCTCCACGATCTTGCCGTCTTGCACCCGAAAAATATCAATCACCGCCTGCCCCCGGTCAGCCTTGCCATTGGTCGAATGCACATGCAAATAGACCAGATCCCCATCTGCCGCACTACGCACAATCCGCGCACGAGACTGCGGGTTCTCTTTGAAATAACCACTAAAGTAGCCCACAAAAGGCGCCTTCCCGTCCGGCACTTCCGGGTTGTGCTGGATATAGTCCTGGGCCACCACTGTCGCCGCTTCCTGCACCTGATGCTTGTTAAAGAAGCTATCGTAAAAATTGACCACTAGCGTGCGATTGCTTTCTTCCTGAACCACATCACGAGTCGGCGAATTGGCAGCCAACGCTGCATTTGTGCTCAACAAGAAAGAGCCCGCCAATAAAACTGGAGATACCCATCGGATTGCACCTTTCATCAGCCCCACTCCTTGATCAATAACCTACGGTAAAGCGCTGGCGCGAATGGGCAGGATGTTCAATCTCGTCCACCAAAGCGATGGCGTAATCCTCATAAGAAATCTTGCTGCCTTGGTCGGAGACCAAAAGACTGTCTTGGCCCACACGGAATTTGCCCGTGCGCTGACCGGGACCAAACTCTGCCGAGGGCGACAAGAAAGTCCAATCCAGCTCTTTTTCCTGACGTAGCTGATCCAGAAAGGCAATGCCACCCAAGGCCTCGGTACGGTAGGCATCCGGGAAAGCAGGCTGATCAATCAATCGCTGACCGGGAGCCACTTCCAGACTGGCCGCACCGCCCACCACCAGATAACGCGGCACACCAGCCGCGCGAACTGCCGTGATCAGCTTGGAAGGATCCGACGAGGCGAAACGAACGGCGCTAATCGCCACATCGTGACCCCGCAGTAGCGCGATCAAACCGTCCAGATCATTCACATCACCCTGAACAGCCGTGACATTGGGCAGGCTGGCAATTTTTTCAGGATGGCGAGCAATCGCTGTCACTGTATGACCACGATCAGAGAGTTCTTTCAAAAGGCGCGAACCGACTTCGCCAGAAGCACCTATCAATGCAATACGAGACATAACCGCTCCTTGTGTGCTCAAATAAAGACCTGGTCTATAAAGTAGACCATTAAGCGTGATGCTAGACAGTTTTTTGACAGTCCACAAGAAGTCACGCCGGCCATACTAGGTCACACGGAAGTGACTATTGAACACAGGAGAGCAAGTCGCCATGTCCTCATCAAGCGCCACTACACAGGCTTGCAGCCCGATACAGGAAGAGTTCGAGCAACCTTGCCCCATCCGGGATGTGCTGGACCGAATTGGCGATCAATGGAGTCTGCTGATCCTGGAGTCCCTGGCACCGGGCACGCTGCGCTTTAACGAACTAAGTCGGGAAATCGGCGATATTTCCCGTCAGATGCTCTCGCGCACACTCAAGCGCCTGGAAACGGATGGGTTTGTACAACGAACCTTGTACGCAGAAGTGCCGCCACGCGTGGAATACACACTGACCGAACTGGGGCAGTCCTTTCTGGTGCCCATGCGGGAACTGGTGAAGTGGGCAGACATTCATCATGCGCGTATCTGTCAGGCACGCCGGGAATCCAAATCGGGCTAACAATAGCCGGATGCTCCCGGCGGCGCATTACGCCCCACCTCCTGTATTCACCAGCCCCGTTTGCAAGCAAGGCCTGAACAAGCGGTCCTACCCCTGCCCCGAATGCCAGTGCCCGCCCTAAACCTAAGCCGGAGGGGACGACGCCTTGTCAGCCCCAGGTCGACAACAAAAAAGCCGCATTACGCGGCTTTTTCTATCTACGGGAGCCAAGGCCTCAAGCCGCACTGGCTGGCAAGCCAAACACCCGGTCAAAGGTCCAGCTAAAGATAAAGGAGTAGATCAAGAAGAACACCAGAATGGCCACTTCCATCCGCAGCGCTTCCATCAAGCCAACCTGATACCACCACATATACAAAGGCACGATGGCAATCACCAGGCCAGCCTCAAAACTGACGGCATGCACGCTACGGCGCAACAGGCTGCGGCCTTTGACCGTTTGGCGAGACTCCCAATACTCAAAAGCGGTGTTGAACACGTAGTTCCAAACAATCGCAATCACCGAGATCGCGACGGCAATAGGTGCAGATTCAGAGGCCTTTCCACCGGCAAAATACGCCAGCAAGAAAGAAGAAAAAACAATGGCAAAAAACTCAAACAAACCCACGTAAAACACGCGGCGTTTCCAACCTTGGAGTGTCATGGCTAAGCTGCTTATGCGCACGCCCCTCAGCCCCAAGATCAAGGAGCCAAGAGAACAGTGCGATTAAAAATACGATGGCGGGCCCAGCAGGAATCGAACCTGCAATCTTCCCTTAGGAGGGGAAAGTTATATCCATTTAACTATGGGCCCGGCGGGCTTTTTGTGGAGTGGGCCCAAGCAGGCCAGACGCCACATACACGGCAGGAATTCAGGCTTTACAACATATAAGGGCAGATCCGACGCCTTTTCTTGTCTGCAAAAAACCGGGTGTTTTCCTGCCTGCTGCTACTGAAAGTGCTACAGCAAAAAGGCGGTTCAACCTACCTGTCCTGCCTCTGTGCGCTTGTCAGAAAAGCAGCCGCAAAGTGTACCAGCTAGACCGCAGAGGTGAAAGGTTTGAAACAGCTTCACAAAGCGGCCCCAAGATACGCCAGACAAGCCTAAAAGCATCCAGACCACGAATGACTCCGTAGTCCAAAAACCGCCTCAGCACCCAGTCTGGAAAGGTTTTCCCTACCTTGCCGCTTACTGAAAAAACCCAAGCCCCGCCCACAACGCCATTTTCAGCCCTTTTTAGGACAAACCCCAATCTAAATATGTTGTTAATATATTTATAAAATATTAATATCGATCCCATGCTCTGCCCCTGGCCGTCGGCCTCTGACAGAGCTGGACTATAAAAAAACCACTGGAGACAAACATGAATTCCAAACTTGTTGCATCCACCTTGGCTGGCCTGTTTTTACTAAGCGGCATGGCCTCGACACAGGCAGCCGAAATTAGCTGGCGCGTCCCGACTTCGGTTCCCGAAGGCTCCCCGTTTTATCAGAATTTTCTGGAGCGTTTTGCAAAGAACGTGAAACTCATGACGGGGGACCGTGTCGAGATTCAGCCCTTTGGAGCCGGAGTAATCGTTCCCGCCCTTAAAGTCTTTGAAGCGGTAGAAACAGGCGTGGTAGAAGCGGGCCACTCCACCTCCAGCTATCTGGTCAACCAGGACCCAGCCAATGCCATTTTTGCAGGGTATCCCGGCGGCATGGGGCCTGATGCCTATCGCGTCTGGCTCTATGAAGGCGGCGGCAAGGAAAAGCTGCAGGAACTACGTTCCAAAAATGGCCTGAAAACCATGATTGTGGGGCTGGGCTCCACCGAAGTGCTGGCGCACTCCAATACCCCAATCCGAACCGCTGAAGACCTGAAAGGGCTGAAGTACCGAACCTCCGGCGCCTGGGCCGATGTGATGAAAGACTATTTCGCTGCGGTTCCCACGGTTGTGCCTCCTGGTGATACCTACACCTTGCTGCAACGCAAAGGGGTCGATGCCGTGGAATGGGCAACTCCTTCTTCCAATACCCCAGAAGGTTTTCATCAGGCGGCCAAATACATCGTCGTACCGGGTGTGCACCAGCCTACTTTTATGTGGGAAGTCGTCCTCAAGCAGGAAACCTGGGACAAGGTGCCCGCCGATCTGCAGCCACTCATTGAGGCCGCCGCTGAGCTGACCACGCATCAATCGCTGGACTACTTCTATAACGCCGACATCAAGGCCATGGAGAAGTATCGCCAGGGACGCAACGAAGTCATCACCCTGGATCCGGCCTTCATCAAACAATTGGCCGAGGCTGGCAATGACTGGGTACACAAGAAAGCCGAGGCCCAGGCGCAGTCCGGCAACGACTACATGAAAAATCTGCTGGCGGACTACGATGGTTTTCTGACTCGTTGGCGCAGCGAGAGCAATTACCTGATCCGCGACTAAGTCCTACTTTCTGAAGGAGAGCTGCCATGCTGCAGCCTATTTCAAAACTGATCGACTTTGTTGCCCTTGTCAGTGCCAGGTTGGCGCAGTTGGCTGCAGCCATCCTGGTCACGGCCATGGTGTGGGAAGTCTTTGCCCGCTACGTGCTGCATGCGCCAACAGTCTGGGCCTTCGATATCGCGTACATGATGAACGGAGCCATTTTTCTGCTGGGCATGGCCTGGGTCATGCGTCAGAACGAACACATCAGCATTGATGTGGTTCGCAAGCACTTACCCAAGTCCTTTGCCCGTATTTCAGATGTAGTCCTGTACTTGCTGGTGCTGTTTCCCCTGTTTGCCGTATTGAGCAAAGTTGGCATCAACAAAGCCTGGATGGCCTGGAAGCTGAACGAAGTTGAAATGGTCAGCCCCTGGGCCCCCATGATGTGGCCGTTCTACGCCTGCATTGCCATTGGTCTGGTCGCCTTCACCTTGCAACTGCTGGCGCATGGCTTGCGCTGCACGGTCAACGGGCAAAGCCATACTGAGGTCGAGGTGAACCCATGAACCTATGGATTGCCGGACTGATGTTTCCCGCTCTGTTTCTGCTGGTTTTTCAGGGCATGCCCGTGGCGTTTGCACTGATCCTGCCGGCTTTTCTGGCGGGTTGGTACGCCTTTGGCCCCATGGTCTTTGATCAGATGTACGGTGCTCTGTATGGAGCGGCCACCAACCATATCCTGTCAGCGATTCCCATGTTTGTGCTGATGGGGGCGCTGCTGGAGCGTTCAGGTATTGCTGCCCGCCTGTTTCGCACCATGCAATTATGGCTAGGTGGTCTGCCAGGCGGGCTGGCCATTGCCACCATCGCCATGGCCGCCACCTTTGCCGCCGCAGCCGGTGTGGTGGGGGCGGTAGAGATCATGGTGGGGCTGATGGCCATCCCGGCCATGAAACGCTTTCGCTACAACAACTCCCTGATCGCCGGCACGATCTGCGCCGGCGGGTCGCTGGGCACCATGATCCCTCCGTCGGTGGTCGCAGTCGTCTACGCCTCCCTGGCACAGGTTCCGGTGGGAGAGTTATTTGCTGCCATGCTCTTTCCGGGCCTGTTGATGACCACGCTGTTTGTGGGCTACATCCTGATCGCCACCACGCTCAAACCGGAGCTGGGGCCTCGGGCGGACGACGAGGATATGCGCCGACCATTGGGTGAAAAAATCAGTATTACGATGCGTGGTCTGGTTCCCATGATGCTGCTGATCATCGCCGTTCTGGGCTCCTTGATGAAAGGGATTGCATCGCCCACCGAGGCCGCTGCCCTGGGCGCGGCAGCAGCCGCTGTCCTGTGCATTTTCTACCGTCAGTTCAACTGGGACGTTTTCAGTGGCGCATTACGGATTACGGTACGCATTACCGCGATGATCATGCTGATTGTGGCCGGGGGCACCATGTTTACCGGCGCCTTCGCTGCCAATGGCGGCGCCAAGCTGGTACACATGCTGACCAGTGATCTGGGCCTGGGCAGCACCGGTACGATCATTCTGTTTCTGGGTATCGTATTTTTGCTGGGCTTTGTGCTGGACTGGACTGCCAACGTCCTGATTTGCGTGCCGCTGTTCCTGCCCTTTATTGTGGCAACAGGACTGGATCCCTTGTGGTTTGGCGTCATGGTAATTGTTGTTATTCAAACCAGCTACCTGACACCGCCCCTGGCCTCTTCGATTTTTTACCTTTTGTCCATTGCCCCCAAAGACATGACATACGGACAAGTTTGTCGAGGTGTGGTGCCGTTTATTCTTGCTCAGTTGCTGACCCTGCTGATCGTCGCTCTGTTTCCGGCGATTGCAACCTGGCTGCCCCAGCAAGTGTCCGGCTTTTAACACCCTTTTTATATTGGAGTCTCTGTGAGTAGCGCCCCCATCCCTTCTTCTCGTGCCGCTGAAATCGCCTATCAAGCGATTGAGCAGTTAATTGCCACACTCAAACTGGAGCCTGGTCAGGCCATTGTGGAAAGTGATCTGGTGGAAATGACAGGTTTGGGGCGCACCCCCTTGCGCGAAGCCCTGATGCGCATGGTCGCCCTGGGATTGATCGAGCAGCAACCCCGCCGTGGTCTGCGTGTCAGTGAGATCCGTGTGGCTGAACATTTGACCCTGATTGAAACGCGCCGGGTTCTGGAACGCCTGATTGTGCAGGGCGCCGCCCGCTGGGCAAGCCCGGCGCAGCGCAGCGCCTTGCTCGGCCACGCCCAGGCCATGGTCGATGCCGCCAACGCCAAGGATATCGACGCCTATATGCTGGCCGATCAGCATTTGGACGAAGTCATCCACCAGGCCTGTCGCAACACCTTTGCTGTGCAAGCGGTCACGCCCATGATCGTTCAGTGCAGACGATTCTGGTACGCCTATCAATACGAAGGCGACCTGGAAGCCGGCGCCCAAGCTCATTTCACACTGGCTGAAGGCATCCAGGCTGGAAACCCCGACTTGGCCTTGCAAGGCTCTGAAACGCTAATGGCCTACCTTAGCGCCTTCACCCGCAAGGTCATTGAGTAAACCGATAGACCAACGACTAATAATCTGGAGACATCATGAATCTGAACGGAATTCTCGTTCCCATCGTTACCCCGTTTGACGCCAACAACCAACTAAATGAAGCCGCTCTGGAGCGCCTGGCCGAGTGCTTTATTGAAGCCGGCGTGGGTGGCATCGTGGCTTGTGGCACCACGGGCGAATACTACGCACTGAGCGCACAAGAGCGCCGCCGCGTGCTGGAGATTGTTGCCAACACCGGCCGTGGCCGTACAACACTGATTGCCGGCGTGAACTCCATGTCACCTGCCGAAGCCATCAGCCGAATCCGCGAAGCCGAGGAGTTGGGTTACGAAGCGCTGATGCTCTCCCCCACTCCTTACAGCCTGCCGGGCCAAAATGAAGTGGTGGCGTATTTCAAAGAAGTCGCCGCCGCCACCGAACTGCCTATCGTCATGTACAACTTCCCGGCACGCATCGGCATCCAGATCGAGCTTGAGTCCGTTTACGAACTGGCCAAGGTCAAGAACATTGTGGGTATCAAGGAGAGCAGCGGTAACTTCAGCCGGGTAGTGGCCATGGTCAATGCCAATCTGCCCGATTTTCAGGTGGTGTGTGGTTGTGATGACCAAGCCGCAGACTTCCTGTTCTGGGGCGTCCGTAGCTGGATCAGTGGCGGGGCCAATGTGTTTCCGGCCGAGCAGGTTCAAATGCTCAAAGCGGCAGAACAAGGAGACTGGGACAGCGTGCGCCGCATGATGGCCGCCATGCTGCCCGCCATTGCCGCCATGGAATCGGGTAACTACAACCAAAAAGCCAAACTGGGTTGCGTGCGTCACGGCATTGATGTCGGTTCGGTACGCCTGCCCCTGCTACCCGTCGACGCGCAGGAACGGGATGACTTCCTGGCACAAATCAACGCTTACCAAGTCGAACAGGAGGCTTGAATGTCTACACAGAAAGAGACGGTCTTTGAGTTGGCCCGCGCCGGCAAGCTGCACGCTTCCCATTTGATTCCTGGCCACCCAACCACGGCTGCGGGCTTGCTCGATAACATCAGCCCTATTGACCTGACCGTGATTGGCAAAATCGCCGCTGGCCAAGCCTCGGATGTAGAAGCGGCGGTCACTGCCGCACGCGCAAGTTTTGAATCCGGGCAATGGTCCGAGCTGTCTCCGGCTGACCGTAAGAAGATCATGCTCAAGTGGGTGGCCTTGTTGGAGCAACACGCTGAGGAACTGGCTGCGCTCGATTGTGTGGATGCAGGCAAACCCATTACCGAATGCCTGAACACCGATATGCCGGCCACCATCGACACCTTCAGTTGGTATGCGGAAGCGGCTGATAAATGTTTTGGCCGAATCTCCCCCACTGGCACAGAAGCACTGGGTTTGATCACCAAAGAACCCATTGGTGTGGTGGCCGCCGTATTGCCCTGGAACTTCCCGGCCCAGATGTACGCCTGGAAAGTGGCCCCAGCCCTGGTATGCGGCAACTCGGTGATTGTGAAACCATCCGAGCTGACCAGCCTCAGTGCCTATCGCATGACACAACTGGCGCATCAGGCAGGCATCCCGGAGGGAGCGCTCATTCTGATCACAGGCACAGGAGAAGAAGTAGGAGAACCGTTGGGACGACACGAGGACGTGGACATTGTGTCGTTTACCGGCTCCACCGAAGTGGGACGCCTGTTCCTGAAATACTCTGCGGAAAGCAATCTGAAAGAAGTCGTGCTGGAATGCGGCGGTAAAAGCCCCCAGGTCGTTTTTGAGGACGCCCTGCTGGACGAAGCGGTTCCCTCCATCTTGGCCGCCGCCTTCTGGAACATGAGCGAGAACTGCAGTTGCGGCTCCCGCCTGATCGTACACAGCAGCCTGAAAGACACACTGCTACACAAGCTCAAACAGGGCTTGGACTCCTGGAAAGTGGGCTTGCCTACCGACCCGGATGTGTCTATCGGACCGATGGTCGAAAAAGCGCACTTTGAAAAAGTGGCCAGCTTTCTGCAGAACCCCGGTAAAAACGCCCAACTGGTCCATGGTGGGCGTGTCCACAGTGACTTGGGCAGTGGCTGGTATATCGAACCCACCATCTTCGATCACATCACTCCACAAGACCGCCTGTTCCAGGAGGAAGTGTTCGGCCCCATCCTGGCCGTCACGACCTTCGAGACAGAGGAACAAGCCATCGCCTTGGCGAATGACACCCAATACGGCCTGGCCGCCTCCATCTACACACTGGATGTACGGCGCGCACAACGTGTCTCACGCAAGATCAAAGCAGGCACCGTGTCGGTCAATGGTTTTTCCGAAGGGGATATCACCGCGCCCTTTGGTGGCTTCAAACTGTCCGGTTTTGGCGGCAAGGACAAGGGAATGGAAGCCCTGGATCAGTACCAGCAAACCAAGGCGATCTGGTATGTGAATCAGTAATCCGCTCCTTGCGCGGCTCAGGCAGTAATAAGCAGGCCGCTGTACACGCCGCCCCCCCCCAAACTTCTGGACATGAAAGCGGGGGGCGGTTCTTGTCCGTGAGCGGATCCGGATTCTTGAGCCGGTATGACATCCTGCTTCCAGGTCTCGTCCGGCCCGCTCGGCATAGGGTGTTCACGATGTGACACTGGCCATCAGCCCGCAGCGGGCAAAACAACACTAGTAGAAAAAAGCCCCCCGCTCCAAAGGCACAGTCTTGTCGGTACACACCCGTTTCAGTTCCTGCGCGAACAACTTGTCCACCGGGCGCTGCTGACCGGCCACCCGTGTAAAAAGCGCGATCGGTGACAGCCCCCATTCAAAGGAATACGGCACGATGGCCACCCCGGATACCCGTACCAGTTCCTCGGCAATTTCAGTGGGAACCACGGAGACGGCCCGGGAGTGATTCACGATCAACTCACCGATCAGCTTGGGTGAAGACGTTTCCACGCTGGGCACAGGCTCGGGCAAGCCCGCGCGTAAAAACAGGTTGGCCACCTGCCGCCGCATGGGCGTACTGCGCGGCCCCAGAATCCAGTCCAGATCCTGCAACTGCGACCAGTCCAGCTTGCGACGTCCCAGTCGGCCTGCCAGTTCCCGACTGGCAATCAGACGCGGTTGCTGCGCGTACAAGGCCTCATGGCGCAGCCCTTTCATATTCAGATCCGCAGAGCTGCGCGCCACCACGGCATCCAGGGCATGATCACGCAGTTGTTCCAGCAGGGTTTCCGTCAAACCTTCGGTAATGCTGACAGAAACCACCTGTCCCTGAGGGCGGGTCGCCCGCAAGGCCGTAGAAACCAGTTTGCCGGACACAAAAGGAATCACACCCAGACGCAAATGCGCTTGCCGCCCCATGCTGTGCGCCTGCAAATCCAGACTCAACAATTCCATGTCCTGGACCATCGCCCGAGCGCGTGAAATCACGATCTGACCTTGGGGTGTTGCCTCCATGCCACGGGAGGAGCGCAAAAACAGCGGCGTGCCAAAAACTTGTTCCACCTCGGCCAGGGCCTGGGTCACCGCAGGCTGGCTCATCGCCATTAAATCCGCCACTTTGGTCAGCGACCCCAGGCGTTCGATCTCGATCAGCAAGGCCAAGTGGCGCAGCTTGAGTCGTTGCACCAAGCGATGCGCGATTTCGTTTGATTCCAAGCCCTTACCTCTATCCATAAGCATTTACTAATAGGGCAATAATAAGCCCTAATACCCGGGTCTGTTTAATTATCTACACTTGTTGAAAACCGGCAGTGACGCACTATTCGCCACGCCTTCCCTGGATTTCACCAAACCCCTGTTTGGCGCCTGAGCAAAAGGACACGCAATGAGTTCACCTGTAGATCGACAAGCCGCCCTGGATTACCACGAGTTCCCCATTCCCGGCAAAGTCACTATTGCCGCGACCAAACCTTTGGTCAGCCAGCGTGACCTGGGCCTGGCCTATTCCCCAGGTGTTGCTGCCGCCTGCGAAGAAATCGTGGTTGACCCACAAAATGCCTTCCGCTACACCGGCCGTGGCAACCTGGTGGGCGTGATCTCCAACGGTACTGCCGTGCTGGGCCTGGGCAATATCGGTGCCTTGGCCTCCAAGCCCGTGATGGAAGGCAAGGCCGTTTTATTCAAGAAGTTTGCTGGCCTGGATGTCTTTGATATCGAAATCAACGAAACCGATCCCGACAAACTGGTGGACATCATCGCCGGCCTGGAGCCTACCTTCGGGGGCATCAACCTGGAAGATATCAAGGCACCCGAGTGTTTTGAGGTTGAGCGCAAGCTGCGCGAGCGCATGAACATCCCTGTCTTTCACGACGACCAGCACGGTACCGCCATCTGCGTGTCGGCAGCGTTTCTGAACGGCCTGAAAGTTGTCGGCAAAGACATCAAGAAGATCAAAGTCGTGACCTCCGGTGCCGGTGCGGCCGCTTTGGCGTGCCTGGACCTGATGGTGGACATGGGTCTGCCCGAAGAAAACGTCTGGGTAACGGACATTGATGGTGTGGTCTACAAAGGCCGCCCTGGCCACCAAGTGCCCGAGCTGGCTCGTTTCGCCAAAGAAACCGAGGCCCGCAAGCTGGCGGACGTCATCGAAAACGCCGATGTGTTCCTGGGCCTGTCCGCCGGCGGTGTGCTGAAAGCTGAAATGCTGCAAAAGATGGCAGACCGTCCTTTTGTGATGGCGCTGGCTAACCCCACCCCCGAAATCCTGCCTGAAGTGGCCAAAGCCGCCCGCGACGACGTGATCATGGCAACTGGCCGTTCGGACTTCCCGAACCAGGTCAACAACGTGCTGTGCTTCCCCTACATCTTTCGCGGTGCGCTGGATGTGGGCGCCACCACGATTACCCGTGGCATGGAAAAAGCGGCTGCCCGCGCCATTGCTGCTCTGGCCGAAGAAGAGCAAGACGAAGCAGTAGCCGCAGCCTACGGTGGTTATGGACTGAGTTTTGGCCCCGAGTACCTGATTCCCAAACCCTTTGATCCCCGTCTGATCGTGCGTATCGCCCCCGCCGTGGCCCAGGCGGCCATGGAAGAAGGCGTGGCAACCCGCCCTATCGCCGATCTGGAAGGCTACATTGCCAAGTTGCAACAGTTTGTCTACCACTCCGGCGCATTCATGAAGCCCGTTTTTGCCATCGCCAAGCAACTGGTGCGCGAAGGCGGCAAGGCTCGCATCGTCTTTACCGAGGGCGAAGAGGAGCGTGTGCTGCGTGCCGTACAAGTGATTGTGGATGAGAAATTGGCTCACCCGATTCTGGTGGGCCGCCCTGCCGTACTGCTGTCCCGCATCAAGAAATTCGGTCTGCGCCTGCGTTTGGGCGTGGATGTGGAAGTGACCAATCCAGAATCAGACGACCGCTTCCACCAGTACTGGACCACCTATTGGGAAAAAATGTGCCGTCGCGGGATCAGCAAGGAAATGGCTCGCGTGGAAATGCGTCGCCGCCTGACGCTGATTGGCGCCACCATGGTGCACCTGGGCGATGCCGATGGCATGATTTGCGGCACAATCGGCTCCTACCACAACCACCTGCGCTACATCGACGAGATGATCGGTCGCAAGCCCGACTCCAGCGTGTACGCCGCCATGAACATCCTGCTCCTGGGCGAGCGCACGCTCGCCCTGACCGATACGCACGTCAACGACGACCCGAATGCGCAGGAAATTGCGGAATACACGATTGAAGCGGCCCGCATGTTGAGCACGCTGAGTCTGGAACCCAAGGTAGCCCTGCTGTCGCGCTCTAACTTCGGTTCGGATTCAGCCGCCTCCGGCCCCAAGATGCGCGAAGCGCTCAAGCTGATTCACGAACAGGCACCGGACCTGCAAGTAGAAGGCGAAATGCACGCCGACTGCGCGCTGGACGAGGCCCTGCGTAGCCGCACCTTGCCTAACTCTTCGCTGACAGGCTCTGCCAACCTGCTGGTCTGCCCGAACGTGGATGCCGGCAATATCAGCTACAACCTGCTCAAAACCGCCGCCGGCAGCAACGTCGCCATTGGCCCCTTCCTGATGGGTGCCAATGCTCCTGTGCATATTCTGACTTACAGCTCGACCGTACGCCGCATCATCAACATGACAGCCCTGACCGTGCTGCAAGCCAATCGTGGCTAAGCCTTAGGGCTGACATAAAAAACCGGCCTGCAAAGGCCGGTTTTTTTATTACTACCTCTGATTCAAACCTTATTCCAGCTTGATATTGCCTTTCTTGACCACGTCGTGGGCCCAGTCGTACTGCTCTTTGATTTCCTTGGCGAACTCTTCAGGCGAATTACCCGAAGGTGTTGCTCCCTGCTTTTCCAGGGCAGCAATAATTTCAGGCTTTTTCAAGGCCTCAACAGCGGCTGCATGCAACTTGGCAACAATTTCAGGAGGCGTACCCTTAGGGGCCAGCAGACCATACCAGGCTGGACTATTTAGCTGCGGGTAACCTTCCTCAGCCAGGGTCGGCACATCTTTGAGCACAGGCAGACGTTCGGGCCAGGCAATCGCCAGGGCGCGTAAATTACCAGCCTGAATCTGAGCCATGGAGGAAGGCAAGTTATCAAACATGGCGTTGATCTGGCCACCAACGGCATCGGTCACAGCAGGACCGGAGCCCCGGTAAGGCACATGGACGATGTCTGTGCCGGTTGCCAGCTTGAAGGCTTCACCAAACAAGTGCAACACCGAGCATGTCCCGGAGCTGCCATAAGAATATTTACCGGGATTCGCTTTCAACTGCTGCACGAACTCTTTGAAGTTTTGTGCCGGAAATTTGGGATTGACCTCGATCACGTTGGGCAGGTTGGCAAAGTTGCTGACCGGCAAAAAGTCTTTCAAGGGATCATAGGGCAGATCATTGGGACGGCAGGCGGGGTTCACGGCCAAGGTCGAGACAGTCGCGATCGACAAGGTGTAGCCGTCAGGTTTAGCGCGAGCCGCCTCTGCCGCTCCAATAGCGCCACCGGCACCACCCTTGTTTTCTATCACCATGGACTGACCCAACACTTCGCTCATGCCCTTGGTCACAATACGCGCCACAATATCGGTGGAGCCACCGGGCGCAAACGGAACAATGACGCGAATCGCCTGATTAGGGTAATCCGCTTGAGCGTGCGCGACATTGGCCGTGCCGATCATGGACAAACTTGCACAAAGGGATAGCAGTGCAAATTTCTTGGGAAACTTCTCTATCATGGGAACATCTCCTCTTTCGTCTTTTTGTAGATCCATCCCCTGGGTAAGGGGAACCAAACAATAATAGCGCAGCTAATCCCCAACCATTGTTAATTGTGAAAGCAGATACTTACAGGGGATATACCTATATCTGCCTTTAACGACCGTCATTATGACCACCATTTTTCCGCTGATCCTGCCCGATTTTCTGTTGATTGCACTGGGGGCTTTGTTGCTGCACCGCTTCCATTTCAGTCGGGATTTTTTCCAGGGTGCTGAAAAACTAGTCTATTACGTGCTGTTTCCTGCACTGCTGTTTGATTCCATTACCCGTATCCCCCTCAATTTGGCTGACACGTGGCCTCTATTAGTGGCTGCCGCTGTTTTAATTTCTGTCGGCACCTTACTGGCCTGGCTGGCCCTGCCTATTCTGAAACCCGAACTTTTGCAGCATGCGGCCCTGACCCAATGTGCATTTCGCTTCAATACCTATTTAGGGATGTCCCTGGCCAGCGCGATTGCTGGCCCACCGGGAGTGGCGGTCATGGCCTTGCTGGTAGGTTTTTCGGTTCCCATGGCCAATATGGTGGCCGTCACCGTGCTGGCGCGTGGGCAACAAGGCCGCATCGCAATCGAACTGCTTAAAAATCCCCTGATCCTGTCTACCGTAGCGGCATTGGCCTGGAATCTGGCTGGTTTGTCCGTACCAGGCCCGGTTCAATTGGCCTTTAGCCGCTTGGGGGCCTGCGCCTTGGGGATTGGTTTACTGTGTGTCGGTGCCGCCCTATCGCTGCAAGGCTCGCGCCGGGCGGGCGCACTGATCAGCTGGATCACGGCCATCAAACTGCTGGCTTTGCCCCTGGCTGCCTTGGCGACTGCCTGGGTGTTGGATATGAGCCCACTGGAGCGCCAGATGTTACTGGTGTTTGCCGCTCTGCCTACGGCCTCTTCTGCCCACGTCCTGGCTGCCCGTATGGGGGCCGATAGCCGCATGGTCGCGCTAACCATGTCGATCGGCACTATACTAGCGGGCTTGACCATTCCGCTGTGGTTATCCCTTGCTACCTGATCCTCGCCTATGAATCCGCATGCGTTGACCCTGTCCTTGCCTGACGAGGACGCCACCACCGCCTTGGCCGAGCGACTTGCTCCCTTGCTTAGCGGTCAGGTGCCTGGCGTACCCCTGGGGGGCCGAATTCACCTTCATGGTGATCTGGGCGCCGGTAAAACCCACTTCGTTCGCGCCCTGTTACGAGCCTGCGGTGTTACCGGTCGTATCAAAAGCCCCAGCTACGCTTTACTTGAAAGTTATAAAGTTTCTAGCTTATACTTCTATCATCTTGATTTCTATAGATTTAGCGATCCACGAGAATGGGTCGATGCAGGTTTTCGCGATATTTTGCAAGACAATGCCGTTGTGCTGATCGAATGGCCCGAAAAAGCAGGGGATTTATTGCCCGAGCCCGATCTGGATTTACACCTGGATTATTGCGGTGACGGTCGTTTGGCCACTCTGGATGCACACAGCGCCAAAGGAACGCTATGGATTACGACACTCGCCCCCAGCCTGCAGAAGTAGCCCCCGCCGGCAAGGCCCGTCGCCGATTCGTCGCCACGGCCACTACCCTGTTCCTGCTTCCTGTCATCCCGCGACTGGCGAACGCCAGCACCATCGTGGCCGTCCGTACCTGGCCGGCTGACGAATACACCCGCGTCACCCTGGAAATGGATAGCGAGCTCAAGGCCGAGCACTTCACGCTGGAAAATCCCCATCGCATGGTGGTGGACATCCAGGGACTGACCATGAACCGCACTATCGAGGAGCTGGTTTCCAAAGTCCGTCCTAACGATCCCTATATTCGCTCGGTGCGTGTGGGCCAGAACCGGCCCGACGTCGTGCGTCTGGTACTGGATCTGAAACAGCCCATCGCCCCCCAGATCTTTACACTCAAGCCCGTTGGTGAATACAAGTACCGTCTGGTTCTGGACTTGTACCCGCGCGTGGCCCAGGACCCGCTACTGGCCCTGCAAATTCAGGACGACGATGACCCCTTGGCTTCCGTGCTGGAAAGCCTGGCTCAAAATTCGCCTGACGCTCCAGTGCCAACTGTCCGAGGGCAATCCCTGCCACCCGCTGTGGCGCGGACTCCCCCACCCGTCAGCACCCCGCCCCGCGCTCCTTCGCCGGCGGCAACACCTGGCACACCCAATCGTCCTTTGTTGATTGCACTGGACCCCGGTCATGGCGGAGAGGATCCCGGTGCCATTGGTCCGGGTGGTACACGTGAGAAAGATGTGGTGCTAAACATCGCTCGACGTTTGAAGCGCCTGATTGATGCGCAGCCCAATATGCGTACGTATTTGACGCGGGATTCAGACTTTTTCGTCCCGCTGCAAGTACGTGTGCAAAAAGCTCGCCGGGTAAAGGCGGATCTGTTTATCAGTATTCACGCAGATGCCTGGATCAAACCTAGCGCGCGTGGCTCGTCCGTGTACGCCTTGTCTCAAAACGGGGCAACCAGCTCGGCGGCCCGTTGGCTGGCAAAAAAAGAGAATGATGCCGACTTGATCGGTGGTCTGAACCTGGGTTCCCATAACCGGCAGGTCGCGCAAATTTTGCTGGACCTGTCTACGGCTGCCCAGATCAACGATTCGGTAAAAGTGGGTTCGCGTCTACTGGGCGAGATCGGCAAGATTAACCGCCTGCATAAACGTCGTGTCGAGCGCGCCGGTTTTGCTGTATTGAAAGCCCCCGATATTCCTTCAATTCTGATTGAAACGGCATTTATCAGTAATCCGGAAGAAGAACGTCTGCTACGTAGTTCCTCGCATCAAGACAAGATCGCCCAGGCTATTTTGACGGGCATTCGAGGCTATTTTGCCGAATTCCCGGCATTGGCCAGCCGCAGTTGAACCGTAAAGCCCCACACAAAAAGCGCACCAGATTTCTGCTGCGCTTTTTTTGATCTTTGGCAATGCCCACCAGCGTAAACTCATTTCATCAGGCCCCGTAGTCGCTACACTAGCCGTATTTCTTTTTACGGCGCCGTTACGTGAAAACAGGTTAACCAGTACTCATTTCCAAGAGATAGTCGATGAGACAAACAAGGGCTCTATCCACTTTCTTGCGCCATTCCAACAAAGCCTCATTGTGCCTGTACAGTCCGGCTCCTTACCCGTCTCCCCTGCCCTTCATTCCAGGCCAGGGTAGTCCGCGCGCCTGTCGCGAATCACCTCCCTGATCGGCTCACCCTGCAGCCATGTGCTGGTCGGCTCAACGACCAGGCACACACACCCTGCCATGTCCTCCGAGCGTTCTTGCATTGGCTTCAAACGACAAGGAAAAAATCATGAAATCCCCCCCCTGCCTGCTTATTGTGTACCTATGCCTGTCCCTGATAGCCGGGCCAGCCCGTGCTGATGACGACTGCGATGTCCCAGTACAGCAATGGCAAAGCCGGGATGCGGCCCTGGAGCATGCCGCTCGTCTGGGCTGGCAGGTGCAACGCCTGAAAATTGACGACGGCTGCTATGAAATTCGCGGCCGGGATGCTCAAGGCCGTTCGTTCAAAGCCAAGCTTGACCCGCAAACGCTACGCATCGTGAAAATGAAAGTGCGCGAGGGTCACGACAAGCCGGAGCGCGAACGTGAGCGCGAAAGGAATCACTGAAGCCTGCACTTGGCCGCCGTCCTTCCTGCCCTCAACCCTGAAGTTGTTTCCCTTTGATCACACCGGAGAACCATCATGTCCAAGCGTTTTCTTCTCACCACCCTGGCTGCAGCCTGTACCGTGGCCCTGCCCTCTTTAGCGCAGGGCCGTACCGTGGCACTTTCCACTACCCTCAAAGACTACGGCGGTGACGGGGCCTATTTGGCCGTCTACCTGACCGATGCCCAGGGCGCGTATGTACGCACACTGTGGGTCGCCGGCGGCAAAGCCAAATACTACAAGCATCTGGCAGACTGGAATCGCTTGTCCGCCAGCGATGGCCAACGCCTGCAAGGAGTAACCGGCGCCAGCGTCGGTGCCGGGCGCACTCTGGAGGTGACAGCAGAACTGGAGGATGCCCTGATTGACGCCGGCTACGAGCTCCGTGTCGATGCCGCCGCCGAAGACATGCGGGATAGCCCATCAGAAATCCGTGTTCCCCTGACTGCCGCCAACGCGGGCTCGCCACAGACAGGCAAACAATATATTCAATCCCTGACCTATCAGTTGCAGTAAGGAACCTACATGATCTGGCGATTCGTCCATCGATGGCTGGGACTGGTAGCAGGCACCCTCGCGCTGGTACTGGCCATCACAGGCACGATGTTGGCACTTGAGCCCTTGCGCAACGCCCTGCAGGCCGCTCCCACCGAGTCCGACCTGCCGCTTGCCACACTGGTGGAGCGCGTAAAGAGCACTGTCCCTGGCGCAGAAGAAATTCGTCATCTGCCATCAGGCATCTTCGTGGTCTATGCGTTTGAGAACGGACAAGCCCGGGCCATACGTGTGGACCCGGCAGACGGCAAAATCCTGGGAGACTACCAGGCCTCCCTGCTGCCGCGTTGGGTCAAAAACCTGCATCGCACTTTCTTGATGGACGACCCAGGACGCATTACAGCAGCCATGGTTGCTCTGGCCATGTTGACCCTGTCTGTGTCCGGACTGGTGTTGCTGCTGCGTCGAATGGGTGGCTGGCGGGGACTTACCGGGCCCGTGCGTGGCACCCTCCCCCAACGCCTGCATGTACTGAGCGGCAGGGTCATTTTATTGATCCTGGCCCTGTCCTCAGCCACGGCCCTTTACATGAGCGCCAGCACGTTCGAGCTGATCACGCTAAGTCCGAGCACGGAGCCCGAAGTGAGCTCGCAAGCCACCGGACAGCCGCCGCTTCCACCGGGCCAGATCGACCTGTTGCAGACTTTACGTGTGCAGGATCTGCAACGGCTCAATCTACCAACACATGAGGACCCTCAAGACACTTGGCGCGTTCTCACTGTTCAGGGCCAAGGCTGGGCGGACCAGTACCAAGGTCAGACCTTGGCCTGGGAGCCGTCGACCCTGGCACAACGCCTCTACGACTGGATCTTGCTCTTGCATACCGGAGATGGAGCCTGGCTGTGGGCCATTTTTCTTGGCCTATCGGCAGCGTGCATACCCTTGTTCTGGTACACAGGTATCCTAATGTGGTGGCAAGCGCGCCGCAGCCGTCCCACGCTTAAAGGCAATAGCCCACTGGCCCAGGCCGACAGTCTGATTTTTGTCGCCAGTGAGGGCGGCAGTACCTGGGGGTTTGCGCAAGCGCTGCACGACGCACTCAAAGCCATGGGTCGTCAGGTACATACCACCACGCTGGAGAACTGGCGAGTACCACCAAC
The DNA here is from genome assembly GCF_020907215.1 of Alcaligenes sp. MMA. Classification (NCBI taxonomy): domain Bacteria; kingdom Pseudomonadati; phylum Pseudomonadota; class Betaproteobacteria; order Burkholderiales; family Alcaligenaceae; genus Alcaligenes; species Alcaligenes sp. MMA. Next base: position 573,831 of record NZ_JAJJPP010000002.1, on the reverse strand, counting down.
GGCCCGCCAGGTATATATCCTGGCCGCCACTTACGGTGAAGGCCAGCCGCCCGCCCACGCACAAAAAGCACTCAAACAGATCGCCAGCCAGCCGCCCACTGACGCTCAAGTCGCGGTTTTAGGGTTTGGGGATAGACAGTTTCCTGACTTTTGCGGATTTGCCAACACGCTCGAGCACGCCTTGCGGGAGCGGGGATGGAAACCTTTGCTGGCGCTAGAGCGTATTCATCAGCAATCTCCCCAGGAGTTTGCTCGTTGGGGACGAAGCCTTTCTGACGCGCTGGGGCAAGCTGTGCCGCTTGCCTACCAGCCTCGTTTGCCGCGCATGGCAACCCTGACACTGCTGTCACGCCAGGACTTTCCCGGTGCTACGGGTCAGCCCGCCGTCATCCTGCGCTTTGCGCTGCCCGACCAGCCAGTGCCCCGCTTCGCAGCCGGAGACCTGCTGGGCGTTCTTCCTCCCGGCGAACAGTCAGTCCCACGCTACTACTCACTGGCCTCAGGCAAACAGGATGGGTTCGTGGAAATCTGTGTGCGATACACAAGCGGTGGTGTTTGCTCTCCGTATTTGCATCGCCTGCAGATCGGAGATCAGATTCAAGCCTTCATCCGGCCCAACCCCGGCTTCACGCTGACCGGCTCCCGAAGCCCAGTGGTGTTGATTGGCGCGGGCACCGGGGTGGCTCCGTTGGCCGGTTTCATTCGCGACAATAGGCGACATCGTCCCATGTACCTGTATTACGGTACTCGTGATTCCAAACAGGATTATTATTTTGAGAAGGAGCTCAAAGACTGGCAGACCCAAGGCCATCTACACCAATTGCACACAAGCTTCTCCCGAATGCCTGATGGTGGCGGTTATGTACAGAACGCCGTACAGCGTGACGCCCAACAGATCCGCACCCTTCTGGAAAAAGGCGCGCTTGTGCGTGTTTGTGGCAGCCGCCCCATGGCTCAGGCAATCAGACAAGAACTGGACACTATTCTGATGGATATGGGCAAAAACCTGGCCTGGCTCAAGGAGAACGGGCGCTATGCCGAAGACCTCTTCTGACGTTCGACGCCTGACACTGAACGGCCCAACCATGGGCACGCGCTGGTCCGCCCTTGTGGAAACGACCGATGCCGTGGAGGTAGCAGACCTGCAACAAGCGCTGGCAGAGGCCGTTCACCAAGTGGATCGGCAAATGTCCCCGTGGCTGCCCGACAGCGAGCTAAATCGGCTCAACCGGACCCCTCCCGGTACATGGCTGGACCTGCCCCCAGAAATACTTGAGGTGTTAGCCTATGCCCTGGAGATCAATCGTCGCAGCCAGGGCGCTTTTGACCCTGGCCTGGGGGACCTGGTAGATGCCTGGGGTTTTGGCCCCGCCCGACATGAGCCCGATGCTGCCGCCATCCGTCGTGCCGCTCAAGCAGGCTCTACCCCCGCTTACGAAACACTGGAACTGGATATGGCCGCCGGCCGCGCCATCAAACACGCTCCCCTACAGCTAGACCTGTGCGGGATCGCCAAAGGCTATGCAGTAGACCGCATGGCCCTGGTGCTGCGTCAGCACGGCCTTGATCACGCCTTGCTGGCCCTGGACGGAGAACTTCGCGCCCTGAACAGCCAGTGTCAAGGCCAGCCTTGGGCGGTAGCGGTCGAATACCCCCAGGATGGACGGCGCTCCACTCACAGCGTGGTTGAACTGGATAATCTGTCCATCGCCACCTCGGGCGATTATCGGCGTTTTTTACAGCTCGGTGATATCCGAGTCGCACACACCATGGATAGCAGGCATCGCGCACCTGTGCGCAACGATATCGCGTCCGTAACTGTTCTGGCGCCAGACTGCATGCGGGCCGATGCCTGGGCCACCGCCTTGCTGGTCAGCGGCAGCGATGGCATGGCCTTGGCACAACGCATGGGCATAGAAGCGCTTTGGCTACTGCGTCGTGACAATCGTTTGACCACCGTTGGCCTGGGGCGGTTTAGCGAAGCGCCAGCATCGCCAGCAAAGGCATGATGAAAAACGGGACGCCTTAGCGTCCCGTTTTCGCACGGCCCAGTCGTATCAGGCAGCGGACTCGACAGCCTATAAAGCGGCATCACCCTTGCTCTTGCGTTTGAAGATCTTCCACAAGGCCCCGGCCACAACAGGCACCGCGGCAGCCGCAATACCAATCAGCACGATAGTATTCAAATGCGCCTTGATGAAAGGCACGTTACCAAAGAAGTAGCCCAGCGTAATCAAGCTGCAAATCCATAAAACCGCGCCTGTCATGTTGTACATCTGAAAGCGCCAGGCATTCATGTGCCCCACTCCCGCCACAAAAGGCGCGAAGGTACGGAACAGAGGCAGGAAGCGGGAAATGACGATGGTCTTGCCACCATGCTTTTCATAGAAAGCATGGGTTTTGACCAGCGCACGGCGATCCAGGAATCGGGATTCCTGGGTAAAGACTTTCGGGCCTATATACCGCCCCACGTGATAGTTCACGGTATTGCCCAGCACCGCCGCCACGATCAGCAGGCCACCGAGCATCACCGGGTCCAGCATGCCCGAGGCACCGAAGGCTCCGGCAATAAACAGCAAAGAGTCGCCCGGCAGGAAAGGCAGAACCACAAGCCCGGTCTCGCCAAATATAATCAAGAACAGAACAAGATAAATCCAGGCCCCATACTGCTCGACCCACACCCCCAGGTATTGGTCAATATGAAGGATCATGCTGAGTAAATCGGGCATAGTTCCACGCCAAAATAACAATCCAGCCAGCCCAATACTGACCAGACCGACACCATAGATCAAGCGGTTAAAATAAGCCGCTACCGTTTGAAACCCGTTGAACGTGTATGGTTCAACCCTGAATACACACAAGGCCAGCCGCCCTATGTCATCAAGACGCCGTATTATCCCACTCCCTGACTTGCTTGTAAGCCAAATTGCAGCCGGTGAGGTTATCGAGCGCCCGGCATCTGTCCTGAAGGAACTGCTGGAAAACGCCATTGACGCCGGTGCCAGTGCCATCGAAATTCGTCTGGACGGCGGTGGTATCCGCCGCATCTCTGTCAGCGACGATGGTCACGGCATCACGCAAGAAGAATTGCCCTTGGCGCTGCTGCAACATGCTACCAGCAAGATTCGCTCGCTCGAAGAGTTGGAGTCTGTGGCATCCATGGGTTTTCGGGGTGAGGCCCTGCCCTCGATTGCCTCGGTCGCCCGTCTGACGATCAATTCGCGCACCCAGGACGACCCACACGCCTGGGAGTACTCGCTAGGCCAAAGTGAACCTCAACCGGCCTCTGGGCAGATCGGCACGCATGTGGATGTACGCCAGCTCTTTGACGAGATCCCCGCCCGTCGCAAGTTTCTGCGTACGGAAGGCACGGAGTACGGCCATTGCGTGACTGCGCTGGAGCGCATTGCCCTGGCACAGCCACAAATCGCTTTTCGCCTGTTTCACAATGACAAACCCCAGCGCCACTGGCGCAGTGGCACGCTAGAGCAGCGCCTGCTGGATATCTTGGGCAAAGAGTTTATTGAGCAAAGCCTGCCCGTCGCCCAGGAACAAGGCCTGATCAGCTTGCGTGGTCTGGTGATTCACCCTGCCCACGCTCGCCCAAGTGGAGACAAGCAGTTCCTGTTTGTGAATGGCCGCTTTGTGCGCGATCGTACCGTGTCTCATGCCATACGCAGTGCGTATGCCGATGTACTGCATGGGGATCGCCAACCCGCCTATGCCCTGTTTCTGGACATTGCCCCCTCCACACTGGATGTAAACGTACACCCGGCCAAGCACGAAGTCCGCTTCCGTGACAGTGGTGCCGTGTACCGCTTTGTGCTGCAATCCGTGGGACAAACCTTGGCGCAAGGCAGTATGGCCGGTGAAACGCCTATTGCCGCCATGCCTTTGCCTGAAGGTGCCACCCAGCCCCAAGCGCCAGATACACCCTACCCTTCCCCCGTTCCTGGCGCAGCAGGCGGCTCCTATACCAGCGGCGACCCCGCCATGCCATATAGCCATCCGGCTCGCCAAGGCTGGCAATCCAGCTTCAACATGCGCGAACCTTCCGGAGGTGGTGCAGACTGGAAAAGCATGTACCGCCCGATTGAGCCTGTTTCCAGCAACACCCCCGTCACCGACTATCAAAGCGACACGGATAGCGCGACCGACGAATTTCCCTTGGGCATGGCGCTGGGCCAATTGCACGGTATCTACATTCTGTCGGAAACCCGTCAAGGCATGATTCTGGTGGACATGCACGCCGCCCACGAACGTGTGGTCTACGAACAGTTAAAGCAGGCGCTGGATGGTCGTGAGCTACCTCGCCAAGACTTGCTGGTCCCCGTGGTCTTTGGCTGCTCGGAAAGCGATATCGCTTTACTGGATGAGCATCAGGAGACCCTGGCCGAGCTGGGTCTGAGCATGAGCCCGGCAGGCCCCACCACGATGGCCGTGCGCGCCGTCCCTGCCCTCCTGGCGCAAGGCGATATCGAATCCCTGGCCCGTGCCGTGCTGCGCGATCTGGCGCAGGTAGGATCGTCACGCCATCTGGATGAACAGCGCAACGAACTGCTCTCGACCATGGCCTGCCACGGTGCGGTACGTGCCAATCGCCGCCTGAGCATTCCCGAGATGAACGCTTTGCTTCGCAAGATGGAACAAACTGATCGGGCCGACTTGTGCAATCACGGCCGCCCCACCTGGTTCCAATGGAAGCTCAGCGAGCTGGACAAACTTTTTATGCGTGGACAATGAACGATTTACCCATTCTGTGCCTGGCCGGCCCGACGGCCAGCGGCAAAAGCGCAAGCACGCATATCCTGGCGCAACACTGGCCAATTGAAGTGATTGTGATGGACTCGGCCACGATTTATCGTGACATGGATATTGGCACCGCCAAGCCCAGCGCCCAGGAACAAGCGGCTATCCCCCACCACTTGCTGGATATTCGCGACCCAGTTGAAAGTTATTCGGCGGCGGAATTCGCCACCGATGCCACCCGACTGATTCAGGAGATTCAGGCACGCGGGCATTATCCCGTCCTATGTGGCGGCACCATGCTGTATTACAAAGCCTTGCGTGAGGGCTTGAACGACTTGCCACAGGCCGACCCTGCCATTCGCCAGCAACTGGATGAACGCGCCCAGGAAATTGGCTGGCCCGGCATGCACGCGGAACTGACCCGCATCGACCCGGTAACAGCCGCCCGACTGGCTCCACGCGATAGCCAGCGCATTCAACGTGCGCTGGAGATTTTCCATATCAGCGGCAAGACCATGAGCGACTGGCTCAAGGACAAGGCCCAGCCTCAAGAAGGCAGCCATCGGTACGTCACCCTGAGCCTGGAACCGGAAGACCGATCCTGGCTGCATAAACGTATTGCGGTTCGCTATCAAGACATGATCAAACAAGGGCTGCTGCAGGAAGTGGAGAAGCTTTATCAGCGCCCTGACTTGCATCCCGGCCTGCCCTCTATTCGCTGTGTAGGCTATCGGCAACTGTGGTCATATCTGGACGGCGAAGTCAGCCTGGACCTGGCCATTGAACAGGCGATTGCCGCGACTCGCCAACTGGCCAAACGCCAATTGACCTGGCTGCGATCCGAACCCGAGCGTCTGCAATTCAACTGCCAGAACCCGCAAGCTGCCGAGCAGATTGTGCAAGCGACGCGCCAGATCTGGCCAGCTTGATACTCAGATAACAGCCTCGTTTTTACGAACAGTCCCTGGCAGCCGGATAGCATCCAACTGCCAGGGACTGTTCAAAAAGACCGCTTTTTTTATCCAAACTCCGTTTTTACACCGAAGCGCCGTTCAGCTTGGGCTGGATTTGAGTGCGCATCGCCAGGTACTGGAACGCACCGCCCAACAAGGCACCAATCAACCAACCATAACCGGCCATATTCGCCAGTGCGGGTACCCACACCGTCGCCACCGAAAACACGGCCGCCAGGAAAAAGGCGGTCATGGCACGCTTGTTCCAACCATTCTGGAAGTAGTAGGCACCACTTTCTTTCAGGGAGAACAGATCCGACACCACCACCCGCTGTCTGCGAATCAAGTAAAAGTCCACAATCATGATGCCGTACAAGGGAGCCAGCAAGGCACCCAAGGTATCCACAAAGCCGGTAATCCCAATGGCGCTGATCAGCGGCAACCACAGAGCACCGATAAAGAAAGCAATGACAGCAGTCAGAATGCCGCCCATCTTTGCGGAGATCAGCTCGGGCTTAAGATTGGCCAGGTCAAAAGCAGGCGGAATGAAGTTCGCCACCAGGTTGATACCGACGGTGGCGGCAAAGAAGGTCAAAGCCGCAATGACCGTCAGAACCAGGCTATCGACACGATCCACAATATCGGTGGGGTTGGTCAAGGTTTCACCAAACAGCACAGCCGTGCCAGCGGTAATGAACAAGGCCAGGAAGGAGAACACGGCCAGACTGACAGGCAAGCCCATGAAGTTACCGATACGCATGCTGCGCTCGTCTTTCACAAAACGCGAGAAGTCACCGTAATTGATCACGACAGCGGCAAAGTACGCCACCATGGTCCCCACCACCGCACCAAAGGCCATCAAGGGGCCGCCTTCATAAGTGCCCTTACCGGCAAAAATCTCGCCTACTTTATCAAGCAGACCGCTGCCTGCCTTGTACCAAATCACCGCCAGCAGCGCGAACATCACCAGGTACACCAAGGGACCTGCCCAATTCAGGAAGCGCGTAATCCACTTCATGCCCATCAGAAAAATACCCAGTTGCAAGACACAGACCACGATGTAAGACAACCAGCCCACCCAATCCAGCCCCAGGAACAGGGCACCTCCGGGGTGGCCGAGCAAGGCATTGAACAACAAAGCCAAGGCGGTAGAGGCAAAGTAGGTCTGCACGCCGTACCAGAAGATAGCCACAATCCCGCGTACCAGGGCAGGAAACTTGGCGCCCTTCACCCCCATGCTGATACGGGCGATCACAGGATAGGGAACGCCATACAACACGCTGGGTTTACCGCTCAGGTTCACTAGGCCCATCACAATAAAACCGGCCAGCAAGATACCGGCAAACACGGCCCAGCCATTGAGCCCATAAGAAATAAACAAGGTGGCGGCCAGGGTATAGCCAAACAGACTTTGAATATCGTTGGACCAGACGTTGAAAATCTCGAACCAGCCCCACAAGCGTTTTTGTCGCGGCAAAGGCGCCAGATCCTCGTTATGCAAGGATGGATGCGGGTCCTTCAAGGATAAATCGCTATGCTCCATTTTTCTTCCCCTCAGAAATTGCTTCTAACATTTCAGCTAATATTTCTATGCTCTTGCCGCTACTGTAGGAGCCTTGCTGGCCGGGGAACATTATGGAATGTACGAGTAATACTTAAATTCGGATTAGCTCGAAAAACAGCATAATTACTTTCATATAAACCTTATTTGAAAATCAAATACACCAGATTCGATGCGCTAATACAGCGGGCTTCGGGAGCAGACGCAGAAATAAAAAAAGCCAGCTCATTGAGCTGGCTTTTCTATTCACGGAAAGATCCGAGGGTTTCAGACCACTTCAGTCTGCGCCTGACCTTCCTGACGTTCCAGGATTTCGCCCAGTTGGTAGACGGTTTCGCCTTGCTCGGACAAGGTGGCGCTGATGGCCTCTGCCTTGTCTGCAGGAACGATGATGATCATGCCAATACCACAGTTGAACACGCGGTACATTTCTTCGTCGGCCACGTTACCGTTGCTTTGCAACCACTGGAACAAGGCAGGCATGGTCCAGGAATCGCGCTTCAGGCGGGCAGTCAGGTGCTTTTGCAGAATGCGTGGCACGTTCTCCAGCAAACCGCCGCCCGTGATGTGAGCCAAGCCCTTGATGTCTGCACCGTGGGCAGCCAAGGCGGCCAGCACGGATTTCACGTAAATGCGGGTGGGTTCCATAACCACGTCAGCCAAAGGACGGCCATCCAGCTCGTCGGTAGGCTTGGCATTGGCGTGCTTGAGAATCTTGCGAATCAAAGAGTAGCCATTGGAGTGAGCACCGCTGGATGCCAGGCCCAGAACCACGTCACCGGGGACAATGGACTTGCCGTCGATAATGCGCGATTTCTCCACCGCACCCACCGCAAAACCGGCCAGGTCGTATTCGCCTTCGGGGTACATGCCGGGCATCTCTGCCGTTTCGCCACCGATCAGGGCGCAAGCGGACAGTTCACAACCCTTGGCAATGCCACCCACCACTTGAGCCGCCGTATCGACTGACAGCTTGCCGCAGGCAAAATAATCCAGAAAGTACAAGGGTTCTGCGCCCTGGACTAGAATGTCGTTGACACTCATGGCCACCAGGTCTATACCCACAGTGTCGTGGCGCTGCCAGTCAAATGCCAGGCGTAGTTTGGTACCAACACCGTCGGTGCCGGACACCAGAACGGGCTCTTTAAGGTGGGTAGGCACTTCAAACAAAGCGCCAAAGCCTCCGATTCCAGCCATGACGCCTGCACGCATGGTTTTGGCAGCCAGTGGTTTAATACGATCGACCAGGGCATCGCCCGCGTCGATATCCACGCCTGCATCGCGGTAGGTCAAGGAAACAGAAGTAGTGTTTTTCATGGGAAAAGCCGTGGGATATGTGAAAATTGCGAGTTGGACGAAATTGTACGACACATGACCGAGCAACTGATTCTGGATATATCTCCAGCACCGCCTGCCTCTTTGGACAACTTTGTTGCCGGAGCGAATCAGGCTGCGTTGCAGGCTCTGCGTCAGTGCAGTCCAGGACGCGCGGTTTACCTGTGGGGACCGCCCGGCGCAGGTCGAACACATCTGCTGCGGGCGATGGCCAGTCAAGACGACAGCCGCTATTTTAGTTCAGATACTCCCTCCCAGCCCATCTTTGACATCGCCACGGATGACAAAGCCCCTCCCAGCCTCTTGGCCATCGACGATATCGAACGTTTTGACAAGCACGGACAGGCTGCCGTATTTGCACTGTACAATCGCTGGCGCGAGTCGGCCACCCGGCCCGACGCCTTCACGCTGCTGGTCTCCGGCGACCGGGCACCCAAAACCATGTCAGTACGCGAGGACTTGCGAACACGACTGGGCTGGGACCTGGTATTCAGACTGGAATACCTGTCGGACGCCCACCGGGCCGAAGCCATGCAACAGCGGGCCGCTGCCCGTGGGCTGCAACTGCAAGCGGAAGTGCTCAGTTGGATACTGACTCACTACGATCGCGATATGAACCGCTTGAGCGCACTGATCGATGCGCTGGACAACTATTCACTGGTAAAGAAACGCCCCATCACTTTACCCCTGCTCAAAGAACTTCTGGCCAACAGCCAGACCCAATCTTCTAGTTGAGTCATGACTGCTTCTTCTTTTATTGCCCTGTTTGATCTGGACCACACTCTGCTTCCTTTAGATAGCGATTACCAGTGGGCTGACTTCCTGGCCCGTACTGGCCGCGTCGGTGACCCCGCCGAAGCCATCCGTCTGAATGAAGACCTGATGGAACGCTATAACCAGGGATTATTGACGGCCGAAGAATCGGCCGAATTCATGTTGGGCCTGCTCACCAACGCCAGCCAGGAAGAGTTGCTGGCCTGGCAAGACGAATTCATGCAGGCCGTGATCCTGCCCTCGATCAGCCCCGCTGCCCGCGAGCTGCTGGCCCAGCATCAGGACCAGGGCCATCTGGTAGCGATTGTGACGGCCACCAACGAATTTGTGACGCGTCCCATTGCCGCCGCACTGGACGTAGACCACTTGATCGCCACTACCCCTGAAATGAAAGATGGCCGCTACACCGGCAAGATCAGCGGTGTGCCCAGCTTTCAGGCTGGCAAGATTACCCGTGTGGAGCAATGGCTCCAAACCATGGGCAAATCTCTGGCTGACTTCGAGCGCAGCTGGTTCTACAGCGATTCGCCCAATGATCTGCCCCTGATGGAAGTGGTGACCGACCCTGTGGCGACCAACCCCAGCGACAAGCTGCGCGCCGTGGCGACCGAACGTAATTGGCTCGTCATCGATTTGTTCGCTGACATGATGGACAGCAAATCGTAAAATCAGACGCATGCTCAAGCGAACAATAAAAACATTTGTCGACCGGCTGCTCAAACCAGCCAAAAGCGCGCGTCCCAAAGGGCCGCGCCGCTACACACGTGAAGAACATGGCATAGACCGGCGTCTGGTCTCACGCCATGCCATCAAAGTGTGCGAAGTGCTGAACCACGAAGGCTATCAAGCCTATGTCGTGGGCGGCGCGGTGCGCGATTTGCTGGTGGGCCTGGAACCCAAGGACTTTGACGTGGCGACCAACGCCACGCCCGAGCAAATCCGCCCCCTGTTCCGTCGCGCCCGCATTATTGGCCGCCGCTTCCGCCTGGTTCACGTGGTGTTTGGCCAGGAAATCATCGAAACCTCGACGTTCCGGGCTGACGATAGCGGCAAGCAGACCGACGAACATGGCCGGATCCTGCGCGACAACGAGTACGGCACCATCGAAGACGATGCCGCCCGCCGTGATTTCACGCTGAACGCGCTTTACTACGATCCTCTGACCGAAACCGTTATCGACTACCACAACGGGGTAGCCGATCTGAAAGACCGTCAGGTACGTATTATTGGTGATGCGCAAACCCGCTATCGTGAAGACCCGGTCCGCATGCTACGCGCCGTGCGCTTTGCCTCCAAGCTGGATGCCACCATCGAACCCACGACCGACGCGCCGATTCGTTCCTTGTCGCGCCTGATCGAGAACGTGCCCGAATCCCGTCTGGCTGACGAAACCCTCAAGTTGCTGAACTGCGGCCATGCCATGGACTGCATCCAGCGCCTGCAGGCGCTGGGTCTGCACAGCAAGCTCTTGCCCATGGTGGAACCAGTTCAACGTCTGCCTGGTGGCTCAGAATTTCTGGATATGGCCCTGGCCCGTACCGATACCCGCGTTCGCGCCGGTAAATCGGTCAGCCCCAGCTTTATCTATGCCTGCCTGCTCTGGAAACTGGTCAAGCAGGAGTGGGACCGACGCAGCGCTCAGGACATGCATCCCCAGCAAGCCTTGCTGGAGGCCGCCGACCTAATCCTGGAAAAACAAAGCCGCATCATGCCGATTCAAAAGCGCTTCCAGTCGGATATGCGCGAAATCTGGTTCATGCAGCCCCGTTTTGAACGCATCGCCAACCGCGCCATCTGGCGCATGACGGAACAACCTCGTTTCCGTGCCGCTGTGGACTTTTTACAACTACGCGCCGAAGCCAAAGAGATCGATAGCGTACAGGCACAATGGTGGATGGATCTGGCTGATGCGGGCGATGAAGAGCGCAGCGCCATGATCGCCGTGCGCAAACCTGCTGGCACCGCCGCCACTGGCTCGCGCAGTGGTCAGCGCCGCACACGTCGTCGCCGCTCCAATGCCAAGCGCAGCAACTCAGCAGGCGCAAACGAGTCGTGATCCCAGGCAACACCACCGTTTTTGTGGCTATGGGCGCAAATCTGGGTGAGGCACGGCAAACTCTGGAAACAGCAGCGGCTGAACTGGCCGCTACTGCTGGCATCCAGGATCTGACGCTGGCCCATTTCTACAGCACGGCTCCCGTCGATTCCAGTGGCCCGGATTACGTCAATACTGTCGTCCGCTTCACCTGCACCCTAGCACCCGAGGCCTTGTTGGATCTTCTGCAAGCCATCGAGCACGAGCACGGCCGCACACGCCTGTACCGTAATGCACCCCGTACCCTGGATCTGGACTTGCTGCTTTACGGGCAAGAGCAGATCAATACGGAACGGCTGATCGTGCCACATCCCCGCATGCACGAGCGTGCCTTTGTGCTGGTTCCGCTGGCAGACCTGGCTCCTGAACTTGAACTGGCCCAAGGCCACATAAGCACCCTGCTGGACTCGGTGAAAGACCAGGGCATCTGGCGCCTGGACTAATTGCACGCAGGATCAACTTGCCACCTTTTTGCGTCATCAATGCGTGACAAGGCTGCTAGTGACTGAAATAAGGGGTGACTACACCCCGGCCAGCTCCTTGGAGCGAGCAAGAAAGACTCCCTGCAAACGCTGTACAGGCCGCTGTCATCGACACCGGCCTATTAACGTTTTTTTTGCGCGCTAGGCGTCCAAGAGCTTGATCAGCGCGTCCTGATGATTGGATCGGGCTTCCAGCAGTTGCCGCCCTTCTTCGGTCAACATGGCAATCAAAGGAGCGGGAAAAGGGGAAGGAGTTTGCGTCGTTTGCGGGATGGCTTGGACTAATCCCAGCGACTGTAATTGTTCAAAAACGGCTTGTTTCTTGTGCCAAGGAGTTTGGCGTAAGCGCACGAGCTCAAGAGTGTTCCAAATAGTGGGGTTGAGCTGCGGAATAGTTGTGGAGCGCTGAAGTTGCGTCATACAAGGCCCTTAATTAAGACCACCCATACCGACATTGTGTGCCCATAAGGGGAGGTCAGCCAGAAAGCATCCCTATACCGTACAACATAACAATGTACAGAATATTTCAAGGAGTTCTGACAAACATCGTCGCAGTGCTGCTCCAAGTCACCAATAAGCAATAACCCGCGCTTGCGCCCTTGCTGGACCGGGAAAATCAGTCTGGGCCCTGTTTTTTCGCACAGCTTTTATGTCGCAAAATTATTCCGAACAGCAGCAAAAACACAACAAAAGAGGCCAAGCCAGCCAGCCCCAGATTTGCACTCAAGCCATAGGCGTCCACAAACTGCCCACCCAGCCAGGAGCCAAGCGCTATGCCGATATTGAAGACAGCTACGTACAACGCAGTGGCGACCTCAACAGCATTGGCTGCAGCCTTCATCATCCAGCTCATCAGCCCAACCGACACCCCGCCATAGGCCAGGCCCCAAAGCAGCAAAATCACACCTCCACCCAGCGGTGAACCACCCACTGTCAAGAAAAGCAAAGCAGTGATGCTTATACCCAACGCTATCGCCATCAAGCTGGCTTCAGTGCGTTGCGCCGCCGAAATCCCGATCAGGAAATTGCCCACAATCCCGGCCACACCATAAGCGAACAACAAGCCCCCTATCCATTCAGAGCCTATGCCGGAAACAGACAGCAAAAGAGGACGCACAAAGGTAAACGCGCTGAAATGCCCCGCAACCAGCATCAAGGTCAGCAGCAAGCCAAACCATAACCGCCGATTGCCAAATTGCTCGACGAACTGACGCCATGTGGTCGAGCACGACACGAACAGAGGAGGAATCACGGCCAGATGGAAGATCAGCACCGAAGCGCTCAGTAGCGCCATGCCGCCAAAGGCCCAGCGCCACCCGAGCAGATCGCCCATCAAGGCGCCTAAGGGCACGCCCAATACAGAAGCCGCGGCGACCCCACCGAAGATGATCGAGGTTGCCAACCCCACAGACTGAGCCGGAACCAGACGAGAGGCCAACCCCCCCGCAATGGCCCAGATCCCTCCCATGCAAAAGCCGACCAGTACACGGGCAGCCAGCATCCAGACAATGCTGGGAGCCAGGGCAGACGCAATATTGGCCACCACCAACAAGGCCAGCAAACCGCACAGGATGCGTCGCCTATCCACGCCACCAGAAACCAACACCACCAGCGGCGCAAACAAAGCGGCCAATAAGGCAGGTAAGGAAATCAACAAACCAGCCGTCCCCGTAGAGGTCTGCAAGCTGTCTGCAATGGGGGTCAACAAACCTACGGGCAACATTTCTGTGGTGACCACTGAAAAGGTGGCCAAGCCAACAGCGCCAACCGCCAACCAGGACTGCCGCTTGCCGGGCTGCCCGGCCATGGATAGAGAAGAGGTATTCATCGCTAAATATTCAAGGAAAGAAGGCTAAACAGCGCAGGAACGAGCCGTTACAGGTTTGCGCAAACGTTGATGGCTGAACAAGGCAAGCAAGACGATCAAGGCAGCGGCATAGAGCGCGACCATAAAACCAGAACTAGCTCCGCCCTGATCCACCATCTGTCCCGAAGCGGCAGCCCCCATGGCCACACCAATATTCAGACCAGCCAGCAACCAGGTCATGCCCTCGGTTAACTGCTGCTCCGGCACCACACGCTCAACCAGCGACATGGCAACAATCATGGTGGGAGCGAAAAACAGACCAGCCAGCAAGACCGCCCCTGCCAACTGAGCCACGCTGGCCACCAGCCATAAAGGCAAGGTCGTGGCAGCGGTAGCCAAACCACCTACTAAAAGCAGACGATGCAAAGGAATATTCAGCTTCAAACCACCAAACACCAGACCCGCCACGCAAGAACCCAAGGCATAAGCCGATAGCACCAGACTGGCCGCCCCCGGCTGCCCCATCTGCTCGGCAAAAGCCACGCTGACAATATCCACGGTGCCCACGATCACCCCCATGGCGACCATCAACAGGGCCAATAGACGCACACTATTCAGACGCAGGACCGAAGGGCGACTGCCCTGCTCCTGCATCTGGATTGGTGGTTCACTGCCTTTTTGCAGCAGAAGGGCCGACACGCCGACTACCAGCAATAGCGCAGCAGCCAGCACACCGGCTTGCGGAAACACCAAAACAGCCAAGCCCACCGACAAAGGCGGCCCGGCAATAAAGGTGACTTCATCCAGCACGGTTTCCAACGAATATGCCGTTTGCAAACGATCCTGACCACGGTAAATCGCCGTCCAGCGTGCACGCACCATGGCCGACATGCTGGGCATGAAACCGGCCAGCACCGCGCCTGCAAACAAGATCCAATCAGGCGCTTGCCACCAGCTCGCCCCCAACAAGAGCAGCAGGCCCAGCACACTGATGGCTGTTGCCAGCGGCAGGACACGACTTTGCCCACGCTGGTCCACCCAACGGGACACTTGCGGCGACAACAGCGCATAGGTCAGGACAAAAGTGGCGGACACCGCCCCCGCCAAGGCATAGCTGCCCCGCAATTGCGACAGCATGGTGATGATTCCTATCCCTATCATGGGCAGCGGAATCCGGGCCAGCAGCCCGGCCAGGGCAAAACCCCGTGTGCCGGGCGCGGCAAAAAGTTCTCGATAAGGCTGAGCCATTACATTCTCCGTGGACGCCCGCTTGCCACGACACGGTGATGCGTCGACAATACATACAAGGCGTATGTTTAAAATGATATATACATACGTCTCGCATGTAAATATACATTCAGTCCGTATGTAAGGAGAAACTATGGCACGCCGTACCCGCGCCGAGATGGAAGAAACCCGCGCCACCCTGCTGGCCACCGCCCGCACTTTCTTTGCAGAGCGTGGTTATGCCGACACATCCATGGACGAATTGACGGCCCAAGCAGGTCTGACACGCGGCGCGCTCTACCATCACTTCGGCGACAAAAAAGGTTTGCTGGCGGCGGTGGTCGATCAGATCGATGCAGAAATGGATGAACGCCTGCAGGCTATTTCAAACAATGCCGAGGATGCCTGGGACGGGTTTGTACGCCGCTGCCATGCCTATCTGGAAATGGCACTGGAGCCGGAAATGCAGCGCATTGTCTTGTGTGATGCCAAAGCCGTACTGGGTGGCGCCTCACCCGAATCACATCAATATTGTGTCGGTTCCATGGAAGGCCTGATTCAGGCACTGATGGATCAAGGCCGGATTGAACAGGCCGATCCCCACGCCCTGGCTTCCCTGATTTACGGCAGTCTGGCTGAAGCCGCATTCTGGATTGCCCAGGGAGAGGATGGCGATGCCCGCTTGGTGAAGGGGCTGGCAGCAATGGATTTGTTGCTGCGCGGCTTGCTGATCAAGTCCTGAACGGGTGATGCTCAAAGCAGCCAGAGTCCCGGCAAAGAGCAGGCCTGGGAGTATCTGCTTCTAGCGACAGGCAGATCAACAAATCGAATTCTGTTTTACGCGACTTCTTGAGCGGCGAGAAATATACGGTCCTGGTTTTTGCGGCGATGATGAGCCGTCCCAAAAGCCGAAACGTCCTGGCAAGCAAGTAAAGGCCACATAAACGCCAGCCATAAAAAAAACCCGCATTGAATGTTGTGCTGACACTGCTTTTACAAGCAGACCAGAAACACTCATGCGGGTTTTTCATCGACAAAGCCGGGAAGCCCAAGCTTCCCACTTCACGTCTTACACAGCGACCAAAGAGATCTCTGCAATACGCTTGCGCCACTCGGCCGGGCCAGTGTTGTGCACGGACACGCCTTGCGAATCCACGGCTACGGTCACAGGCATATCCTGGACCTCGAACTCGTAAATGGCTTCCATGCCCAGGTCTTCAAAAGCCACCACTTTCGCGTTGCGAATAGCCTTGGATACCAGGTACGCGGAACCACCCACGGCCATCAGGTAGGCCGATTTGTGGGCACGAATCGCTTCAATCGCGGTTGGGCCACGCTCGGCCTTACCGATCATGGAGATCAGGCCGGTTTTGGCCAGCATCATCTCGGTGAACTTGTCCATGCGAGTGGCGGTGGTTGGGCCTGCTGGACCCACGGCTTCGTCACGCACAGGATCAACCGGGCCCACGTAGTAAATCACGCGGTTGGTGAAGTCCACTGGCAGGGACTCGCCCTTTTCCAGCATGTCCTGAATACGCTTGTGAGCGGCGTCACGGCCCGTCAACATCTTGCCCGACAGCAGCAAGGTCTGACCTGGCGTCCAGGAAGCCACTTCTTCAGGAGTCAGCTCGTCCAGATTCACCTGGCGGGACTTGTTGTAATCCGGTGCCCAGTGAATGTCAGGCCAGGCCGACAGCGGTGGAGGTGCCAGCTCGGCTGGGCCATTGCCATCCAGCGAGAAATGCACGTGACGGGTCGCCGCACAGTTGGGGATCATGGCGACAGGCTTGGAAGCGGCGTGGGTCGGGAAGGTGTTGATCTTCACGTCCAGCACGGTGGTCAAACCACCCAGACCCTGAGCGCCAATACCCAAGGCATTGACCTTCTCGTAGAGCTCGATACGCAGCTCTTCCAGCTTGCTTTGCGGGCCGCGTTGCAGCAGCTCGTACATATCGATGTCTTCCATCAGGGCTTCTTTGGCCATCAGCATGGCTTTTTCGGCTGTGCCGCCAACGCCAATACCCAGCATGCCCGGAGGACACCAGCCAGCGCCCATCGTAGGAACGGTCTTGAGTACCCAATCAACCAGAGAATCGCTGGGGTTGAGCATCACGAACTTGCTCTTGTTTTCTGAACCACCACCCTTGGCTGCCACTTGAATGTCGACCTGATCCCCAGCGATCAGTTCGACATTCACAATACAGGGTGTGTTGTCGCGCGTGTTCTTGCGCGTGAACAAGGGGTCGTTCAGGATGGAGGCCCGCAGCGGGTTATCCGGATTCAAATAACCGCGACGTACCCCCTCGTCACAGAGCTCCTGCAAGGAGCGCTTGGTATCAAAGCGCACACCCATGCCCACTTTCAGGAATACGTTCACCACCCCGGTGTCCTGACAGATGGGGCGGTGGCCCTCGGCACACATGCGCGAGTTGGTCAGAATCTGGGCGATGGCATCTTTGGCCGCCGGGTTCTGCTCGCGCTCGTAGGCGCGGGCCAGATGCTCCAGATAGTCGGTGGGATGGTAGTAACTGATGAACTGCACCGCATCAGCGATGGACTGAATCAGATCGTCTTCTTTGATCGTGGTCATGGTGGCGTCTATATAAAAAACGGAATGAACAAGGGGAAACTATTTGCCCTGCCAGACAGGCTCGCGCTTTTCAGCGAAGGCCGTCGCGCCTTCCTTGGCGTCTGCAGAGGTGAAGATGGCAGCGATACGAGGGCGTTGCAGATCAAACAGATCCGACTGACGCCAGTCGCGCGACTGGGAAATAATGCTCTTGGCAGTTTGCACAGCCAAAGGACCATTGGCAGCAATCTGCTCGGCCAGTGCCAGGGCCTGCTCAGTGGCTTTGCCTGGCTCGGCCAGACGGCTGACCAACCCAAGTTCTGCCATACGGGCCGCGGGGTACATCCCGCCGGTCAACACCATTTCCATGGCCATATGGTAAGGAACGCGGCTTGGCAAACGCACCATGCCGCCCGATCCAGGAACGATGCCGCGTTTCACTTCAGGCAGACCAAAGTTGGCGCTGTCGGCCGCAACAATCAGGTCGCAGGACAAGGCAATTTCAAAACCACCGGCCAGACAGTAGCCTTCCACAGCGGCAATCAATGGCTTGGCAGGCGGGCGCTCGCAAATACCGGCAAAGCCGCGGTCGCCTACATAAGGGCGCTGCCCCGTCTTGGCAAAGGCTTTCAGATCCATACCGGCGCAGAACGTATTGTTAGCGCCGGTCAGCACGCCTACGGCAATGCTGGGGTCGGCATCAAACTCATCCAGAGCCTGAGCCAGCGCCTGCGCCGTTTCCAGGTTGATGGCATTGCGTGCCTCGGGACGGTTCAAGGTAATCAACAACACCTTGCCGATACGTTCAAGCGTGACAAGTTCACTCATGGACCTAGCCTCCTATAGACTGCTGCCCGGGATTGTGTTTCAAGATCGGGTCAGCAAATAAGCCGTATTTGGACAAACGCATATGATACGTCTAAAAACAACTTGACCGCCCGGTACACAGCGGCCTTGCCCATGGCCCGGACGGCCAAAATAGCCCATTGCGGGCGCTTTTCTGCTGCAAGGGCGCAGTTCACGCTAAAATAGAAAAATTTTGCAGCTTCTCGCTTTACTGGCCATTGCTCATGCTCACCTTTCAGCAAATCATACTTACGCTCCAGCAATACTGGGACAAGCACGGATGCGCTCTGCTTCAGCCCTACGACATGGAAGTCGGTGCCGGAACCTCTCATACGGCAACCTTTTTACGGGCTATTGGTCCCGAACCCTGGCGCGCTGCCTATGTACAACCTTCGCGCCGCCCCAAAGACGGGCGCTACGGGGACAACCCCAACCGCCTGCAACACTATTACCAGTTTCAGGTCGTGCTCAAGCCCGCACCTGAAAACATTCTGGATCTGTATATCGGCTCGCTGGAAGCCTTGGGCATCAATCCCAAGGCGCACGACATCCGTTTTGTTGAAGACGACTGGGAAAACCCGACACTGGGCGCCTGGGGTCTGGGCTGGGAAGTCTGGCTCAACGGGATGGAAGTCACCCAGTTCACCTACTTCCAGCAAGTAGGCGGCCTGGATTGCACGCCGACCACGGGCGAAATCACCTATGGTCTGGAACGTCTGGCCATGTACTTGCAAGGCGTGGAAAGCGTCTACGATCTGGTCTGGACCGAAGGTCACAACGGCCAGCGCATTTACTACCGCGACGTGTTCCACCAGAACGAAGTCGAGCAATCCACCTACAATTTCGAGCACGCCAGCACCGATGTGCTGTTTGCGCATTTCAACGACTACGAAGCCGAAGCCAAGCGCATCATTGACGTGCCGCTGGCCCTGCCCGCTTACGAGCAAACGCTGAAAGCGGCCCATACCTTCAATATGCTCGATGCACGCGGCGCCATCAGTGTGACTGAGCGCGCTGCCTATATTGGCCGTATCCGCAATCTGTCCCGCGCTGTCGCACAGGCTTACTACGACTCCCGCGAACGCCTAGGTTTCCCCATGCTGAGCAACACATCCTCGGAGGCCAAGTAATGAACGCCTCCACGACACAGCCTTTGCTGATTGAACTGTTCACTGAAGAACTGCCCCCCAAAGCGCTGCAACAGCTAGGTCAGGCCTTTAGTGAAGGTCTGCAAAAAGTATTGGGCGAGCAAGCCCTGCTGGCACCGAACTGTGAAGTGCGTGCCTACGCGACGCCACGCCGCTTGGCTGCCTGGTTCAGCGCTGCTTACCAGCAAGCTAAAGACCAGCCTTACACCGAAAAACTGATGCCCGCCCATATTGGCCTGGATGCCAACGGCGAGATCGCCCCGGCTCTGGCCAAACGCCTGGCTGCCAAAGGTCTGGAACATCTGAAAGCCAGCGACCTGCTGCGCGAATCCGATGGCAAGCAGGATTACCTGTACGCCAGCGGCATAGCCACCGGCGCGGCGCTGAAAGACGGCCTGCAAGAAGCCCTGGAATGGTCCATTACCCACCTGCCCATCCCTAAAGTGATGCGCTACCAGTTGGCCGATGGTGTCAGCAGCGTGCGCTTTGTGCGCCCTGCCCATGGTCTGGTCGCCCTGTGGGGTTCGGACATCGTTCCCGTCAGCGCCCTGGGTCTGCAAGCCGGTCGTCAAACACACGGCCACCGCTTCATGTGCGATGCCCCCTTCGACATCCGTGATGCCGATAGCTGGGCCACCCAAGTCCAGGAACAAGGCTGGGTCGTTCCGTCCTTCGAGACACGCCGCGAACAGATTCGCACCGACCTGGAAGCTGAAGCCAAACGCCTGAACTCCACCTTGGGCGACGATCCCGAAGTGGAAGCGTTGCTGAACGAAGTCACCGCTCTGGTCGAATACCCCACCGTGTACGTGGGCCAGTTCGACGAGCAATTCCTGCAAGTGCCTTCCGAGTGCCTGATTCTGACCATGCGTCTGAATCAAAAGTATTTCCCACTGTTTGACCCCGCCACCCAAAAACTGACCAATCGCTTTTTGATCGTCAGCAATATGAAGGTGGACGATCCCAGCAACATCATTGAAGGTAACGAGCGCGTGGTTCGCCCCCGTCTGGCGGACGCCCAGTTCTTCTTTGAAACTGATCGCAAACAGACTCTGGCCGAGCGTGTTCCTACACTGGCTGGCAGCGTGTACCACAACAAGCTGGGTTCACAACTGGACCGTATCGAACGCTTGCAGTCCGTCGCTGGCTACATCGCCAAGCAGTTGGGTGCCAATCAAGAGCACGCCCGTCGTGCCGCGCTTCTGGCCAAGGCGGACTTGAACTCCAATATGGTGGGCGAATTCCCCGAACTGCAAGGTGTGATGGGTGCTTACTACGCCCAAGGCGATGGCGAGCCCGAGGACATCGTGCTGGCGATTCGTGAGCAATACCGTCACCGTCTGGACCAGCCAGTCACAGAAGCCAGCCTGACCCAGGCCATTCTGTTCCTGGCCGAGCGCGCCGAGGTTCTGGTCGGTATCTGGGGCATTGGTCTGGCTCCTACAGGTGAACGCGACCCCTACGCCCTGCGCCGCGCGGCTCTGGGCCTGATCAGCGCCTACGAACAGCTACAAGCCGGTGCCCAGTTGAAGGCCAATAGCCTGAATCTGGATACGCTGCTGAACACCACGGCATCCTTCTTCAAGGACGTTGCCCTGGCTGCTGACACGGTAGACGCGGTTCAAACCTTCATTTACGAACGCTACCGTAACCAGCTCAGCAACGATTACGAGCGCAGCGTGGTGGATGCCGTGCTGGCTTTGCGCCCACCGCTGGAACAGGTTCACGCCCGTATCCAAGCTTGCGCCTCCTTCGCCCAACGCCCTGAAGCCGAGAGTCTGGCTGCCGCCAACAAGCGTGTCAGCAATCTGCTCAAGAAAGCCGAAGGTAAACTGGCCACGCTGGACGACAAACTGCTGGTCGAACCTGCCGAGCGCGAGCTGGCTGCCAAGATTGAGCAATTGCAGCCTGTTGCTCAGGCCCAATTTGAAGCCGGCGAGTTTGACGCGTCCCTGGCCACCCTGGCTCAGGCCCGTGGTGCTGTGGATACCTTCTTCCAGGACGTCATGGTCATGGCAGAAGATCCAGCCGTCCGTGCCAACCGTCTGGCCTTGCTGGCCAAGCTGCACGCACTGATGAACCAGGTTGCTGATCTTTCCAGGCTAGCTAACTAGTGAAACTTGCCATCATTGATCGGGACGGTGTCATCAACCATGACAGCGATGCCTTTATCAAAAGCCCACAAGAGTGGGAAGCCATTCCAGGCAGTCTGGAGGCCTTGGCACGCCTGACCGAAAACGGCTGGAAGGTGGTCATTGCCACCAACCAGTCCGGTCTGGCGCGTGGTTTGTTCTCCATGACCACGCTAAACGCCATCCATGCCAAGATGCGCCGCGAACTGGCCTTGCTGGGTGGTTTTATCGACGCCATCTTTATTTGCCCGCACGGCCCTGATGATGGCTGCACCTGTCGCAAACCAGCCCCTGGCATGTTTCACGATATCGCACACCGCTATGAAGTGAACCTGAAAACCGTACCCTCGGTGGGCGATTCCTTACGCGATCTGCAGGCGGCCAGCCAAGCCGGTTGTGCTCCCTGGTTGGTCCAGACTGGCAAAGGCATGCGTACTCTAGAGAAAGGCGGCTTGCCCGACGGCACGCGCGTCGAGGCCGATCTGGCCGCTGTTGTCGACAAATGGCTCCACGGAAACTGATATGGGCATTATCCGCGCTTCACTCTATCAACTCTTTTTGTTGATTACCGTCATCCCCTATGCCTTTGTCAGCCTGCTGATGGCACCGCTGCCACTGGATATACGCTACCGCGTAACCACCGGCTGGCCGCGTCTGGCGGTCTGGGGGGCCCGCACGATTTTGGGCATACGCTGGCAGACCAAGGGCTGGGAAAACCTGCCCGATGGCAAGGCCATCATCCTGTCCAAGCACCAGTCAGCCTGGGAAACATTGTTCTTTCCGTCCTACATGCCGCGACAGGTGTGTTTTGTTTACAAGCGCGAGCTACACAAAGTCCCCTTCTTCGGTTGGGGATTGGCCTTGTTGCGCATGATCCCGATTGATCGCGCCAAAGGCCGGGATGCCTTTGAACAAGTCATCAAGGTCGGGCAGCAGCGCATTGACGAGGGCCGCTGGCCCCTCTTGTTCCCGGAAGGGACTCGCACCGCCCCTGGCACAACAGGCCGCTACAAAATGGGGGGAGCCTTGCTGGCCACCCGTACCGGCACACCGGTCATCCCCGTCGCCCACAATGCGGGCGAATGCTGGCGTCGCAATGCCTTTATCAAGACGCCGGGCTTGGTTACTATCTCTTTTGGGCCTCCCATTGATCCCACCGGGCTGAGCCCTGAAGAAGTCAACCAACGCGTACAGACATGGATTGAAACCGAAATGCGCGTCTTGAACCCGGAACGCTATGACGGTCCCCCCGCAACTGGCTCTGTTTCCTGACACGGCCTTTCCCCACCCGGCGCAGCGGCAAGAAAAGCCGCCCGCTGGTTCTGCTTTGCCGCCCAACCAGGTCTTGACCATCCGGCCTGACACCTTGCCCGAAGGCGTTCAGTGGCAACAAGTCGAACTGGATGGCCACACCATTGGCTATCAACTCAAACGCTCTCGACGTCGCACCCTGGGTCTGACCATTAACGACAGTGGCCTGACCGTTGCCATGCCTTCCTGGGTAAAGCTCAGCCAGGCCGAACAAGTCCTGCACAGCAAAAGCGCCTGGATACTGCGCAAGCTGCGCGAATACCAACAGCGTCGCGAACAATTGGCCTTGCAAAGCCTGCAATGGGTTGATGGCGATACCCTGCCCTTTATGGGCGTACCCATTCGCCTTAGCCTGAACCCACAGATTCAACAAGTTCAGTTTGAAGGCCTGATCAGCCAAGCCCAACACGGCCAGCGCTTGTCCCTGCCCTTACCCGTCGATGCCGAGGCCCAGCGCGTTCAGGAGCTGACCCAAGCCTGGCTGCAAAAACAGGCCCGGCTCTGGTTTGAGCAGCGTCTGGCGCATTATCTGGAATTGTCAGGCCTGAGCGCCAGAAAACTGCGTCTGGCCGCCCCCGCCAAACGCTGGGGATCCTGCAACAGTGACGGCACGATCATGCTGAACTGGCGCCTGATACACTTTCACCCATCCATCATTGATTACGTCGTCGCTCACGAGGTCGCGCATCTGCAAGAGATGAATCACGGCCCACGTTTCTGGGCTTTAGTCGAATCGCTCTACCCTGATTTTGTCAATGCGCGCAATCAGTTACGACAATATGATCCAGTCACCCTGCCCCTGCTTTAGGGCCTGTTGACATTAAAAGGAGCCTCACATGAATATGCAAACACGCGCATGGCAAGACGCGAAGCACAGCCGTAGCGGGACTACGGCGAGCATTCGCAACGCAGGCAGGCGCCCGTTTGCATATTCACCCTTTCGGGCTGGCCGGTATTCAGACAGCATACGTTGTTGCCCATGCCTTGCGTGGAACCACCACGCGGCGGCCTGTGCGCCTAGCCTGCTGCCTGAATACCGGCCAGTGTGGGGCCTCCTTTTAATGTCAACAGGCCCTAAGGCAGGCTGAACTCTAGGAGCTCTACCTTATGCGTATCCTGCACACCATGCTGCGTGTCGGCAATCTGGACCGTTCTTTGGCCTTTTACACCGAAGTACTGGGCATGAAATTGCTGCGCCAGTCCGACTACCCGGACGGCCGCTTCACCCTGGCTTTTGTGGGCTATCAGGACGAGTCCGAAGCCGCCGTACTGGAGCTGACCCACAACTGGGACACCCCCTCCTACGATCTGGGTAATGGCTATGGCCACATCGCCCTGGAAGTGCCTGATGCCTACAAAGCCTGTGAGGACATCAAGGCGCGCGGCGGCAAGGTCGTACGCGAGGCCGGTCCCATGAAGCACGGCACCACCGTGATTGCGTTTGTGGAAGACCCGGACGGCTACAAGATTGAACTGATCCAGGCCAAAGGGCGCGTGGATTAAAAAACAGAACCGGCCGTAGCAGGCCGGTTTTTTTATGGCGCCCCTGGACACTCTACGACTGGTGATTGCCTCCCTACGACTGCTTGTACTTACTACGCTCTAGGGCAGCCAGATACTACAGTCATCGTAAGGCCTTCTTCGCTCCACCTGCTGTTCAGATTTGAAGACGGCTAATCCCCAGCGATCAAACTAGGTCCAAAACAAGGTTGATCGCTTCCCGATCAGGTGGTTTCAAGTTCAAAATCAGAGCCAAGCGACTCGAGTCCTATTTTGCGACTATTTGTGCCAACACCCTTACATAGCGTAGCCGCTAAAACCCGCCTGGATTCTGCGACAATCTAGCTTGGCTTGTCCCTGCCCTGTTTACTGCCAACACTATGCTCAATACTCTTTGGCTGCTTTTCTTCCTGATCGCCGCCGTCAGCGGTTTTTACCAGTGGCTGGTCGGGGGCAATAGCGAAATTTTCGCGCAGATGGTGCGCAGCTTGTTCGATATGGCCGCCCTGTCCGTGCAACTGATGCTGCTGCTTTTTGGCACGCTCACCCTGTGGTTGGGTTTCTTGAAGATTGCCGAGAAAGCCGGGCTGATCGACACCTTGGCTCGCTGGCTGGGACCACTGTTCAGCCGCCTGATGCCTGGCGTGCCTGCCGGTCACCCCGCTTTGGGCTTGATCACCCTGAACTTCGCCGCCAATGGCCTGGGCCTGGACAATGCCGCCACGCCCATAGGTTTGCGGGCCATGAAGTCGCTGCAAACACTGAACCCGCATCCGGACACCGCCACCAACGCTCAGATCCTGTTTCTGGTGCTGAATGCCTCGTCACTGACGCTGATTCCCATCAGCATTTTCATGTACCGGGCTCAACAAGGCGCACCGGACCCCACGATGGTGTTTCTGCCCATTCTGCTGGCCACCACCGCCTCCTCACTGGCCGGATTGCTCAGCGTGGCCCTGGTGCAGCGCCTGCGTCTGTTTGATCCGGTGCTGATGTTGTGGTTTGGGGTATTTGCGCTGATCCTGGGCTCTTTCATGGCCTTGCTAGCCACACTTAGCGCTGCGGCTATCCAGTCGCTTTCTTCCTTGCTGGGTAACCTGACCCTGCTGTCCATTATCTGGCTGTTTCTGCTTATCGGATGGCGCCGCAAGGTGCCGCTCTATGAAACCTTTGTAGAAGGCGCCAAAGAGGGCTTTGGCGTCGCCAAGGATCTACTGCCTTATCTGGTTGCCATGTTGTGTGCAGTAGGCGTGCTGCGTAGCTCTGGTGCCCTGGATATCGTGCTGGACATGATCCGCTGGCTGGTCAACCTGATCGGGCTGGATACACGCTTTATTGATGCCCTGCCTACCGCCTTGGTCAAGCCCTTCTCGGCCGGTGCCGCTCGCGCCTTGCTGATCGAAACCATGCAGCATCACGGTGTAGACAGCTTCCCCGCGCTACTGGGCGCAACGGTGCAAGGCAGTACCGAAACCACGTTCTATGTGCTGGCCGTGTATTTTGGTGCGGTAGGCATACAACGTGCTCGCCACGCCGTTTCCTGCGCCTTGATTGCCGATCTGGCTGGCGTACTGGCCGCCATCGCTGTTTGTTATTGGTTCTTCGGCTAGGAGCCAAGGCTCAGCGTGAGAGTCAGAAGCATCGCCCCAGCAGACTCAGCCAAGAAGGATTGATTATCGCAGTAAGGTGTGGCCTTAACAGGGCCCACCATGAAAAACACCCCAAAACAGGATCAAGGTCCAATTTTTGGAGTGTCATTCATTAGGGAGTGTTGTGCATCTGGCGGCTTATAGAACGCCCTTATCCATCAGGTGATCGGCCAGCGCAATGTACTTTTCCAAGGACAAATCAGCAGGCCGACTGGTCGGCGCAATTTCCAAGGCCTCCCAATCAATATGGGGTGTCCAGTCACCCAGACCACCGCGCAACATCTTGCGCTTTTGCGCGAACGCGCGGGCCACAACCTGGCTGAACACCTTTGCATCACGGGCCTGGGCACGGTCAGCGGGCAAAGGCACCATGCGCACCACGGCGGACACCACTCGCGGCGGTGGGTTGAAAGCCTCGGGCGGCACTTCAAATAGCTTGGTCATGCGATAGCGTGCCTGCAACATCACCGACAATCGGCTGTAATCCGAGGAGCCGGGTTTGGCGACCATGCGGTCGATCACTTCCCGTTGCAGCATGAAATGCTGGTCCAGCACGGCATCGGCATAGTCCAGCAAATGAAACAGCAAAGGACTGGAAATGTTGTAAGGCAGGTTGCCCACAATACGCAGATTCGGGCCCAAGGCACCGAAATCCACGCTCAAGGCATCAGCCTCAATGATTTCCAGCTTGTTGGGCGAATAATGATGACGCAGGCGAGCCGCCAGATCGCGGTCAATCTCGACCACGCGCAAGCGCTCCAGCGCCTGCGTCAATGGTCGGGTCAGGGCCGACAGGCCCGGACCAATTTCCACCATATTATCGACAGGCCGAGGGCCAATCGCACGGATGATCTGGTCGATGATGGCCTCATCTTCCAGAAAGTTCTGTCCAAAGCGCTTGCGCGCCTGATGCTGGGCCATACCTGTCCTTAGCGACGGCGGGTGCTGGACTCGGGGTCCAAACGGTTATCAATGTAAGCACGGCCACGCAAGCTGTTCAGCCAGTCCTCAAAAGCAGGCTCGGCGCGCTGCTGGAACAGGGCCTGACGAGCCTGCATACGCTTGTACTCGTTTTCCATATTGCGGGTACGGCGCTCGATAACCTGGATCAAGTGCCAGCCAAACTGGGACTCGACCACGGCGGTATCGTTGCCAGGTTGCAACTTGTCCATGGCTTGCTCGAACGGAGGTACTGTCTCACCGGGCGAGAGCCAACCCAAATCACCACCTTGTGGCGCACTGCTGTCTTCCGAGTAACGCTTGGCCAGATCCTGGAAGGACTCACCGTTGCGTAAACGCACTTGCAATTGCTCAATACGTTGACGGGCCTGCTCGGAGGTCATGACCTTGGAGAGCTTGACCAGAATGTGGCGAGCATGCGTCTGAGTCACCATCATGGGACCCGATTGGGCCGATGTCGCACTGGCCACAGGCGAGGTATTGCTTGGCGCAGCGCCGCCACGCTCCAGCACCTTCAGAATGTGAAAACCTTGACCACTGCGGATCAGGTTGGAAACCTGGCCGGGAGCCAGGTTATGAACAGCTTGTGCGAACAAATCAGGCCAGTCGGACAGTGAACGGCTTCCCATCACACCGCCATTCAGGGCTTCCTGACCGTCCGAGTTGGACGCAGCCAAACCCGCAAAGTCTGCCCCCGAACGAGCTTGGGCCAACAGACCTTCAGCTTTGGTACGCAAACGGGCTTCTTCACTCGCGTTGGCGCCTTCAGGCACCCGCACAAGAATCTGCGCCAGGGCAACGGGCGCATTCTGGCTTTGTGCAGCGGACTGCCCCAAATTACCCAAACCCGCACCACCTTGAGAGCGCAGATAAATATCGATATCGGCATCCGTAATATTGATGCTGCTGTCGACCGCACGCATACGCAACTGATCCAGCAGAATTTCCTGCTTCAGATTGGCACGATACTGTTCCCAAGTAATGCCATTTTTTTCAATCTCGGCACGCAACTGGGCTTCAGTCATATTGTTGCGCGAGGAAATCATGCGTATGCCTTCATCCACCTGCTGAGGGCCGACAGAAATGCCCATGGCACGCGCTTCCTGCTGCTCCAGACGCTCGTTGATCAGACGTTGTAAAACCTGTTTACGCAAAACGTCTTGCTCAGGAGTCGGAATTTTTTGGCGTTTGAGCTGTTCCAGCACTTGAGCCGCTTCCAGATCAACTTGACGCAAGGTAATAACCTCGTCATTGACCACGGCAGCAATGCCGTCCACAAACTGGGAGGCGGCAGCCGGTGCTGCCTTGTTTGCAGCGGGCTTGGATTGCGCCTGAGCCATGTGAGCCGTACCCAGCCCCATGACGGCCATCAAAGCCAATGACAGGCTGCGGTTTTTCAAGCTGAAACGCATATTATTCATACCTCTCATGAATCATTTTTTCCTGTACGGGGTCCGAGATGGGTTCATAGCCGATCACGCGATCACGCAACATTTTGATAGGGTCGTTGCCAATGCCGCCCAAACCGGACAGCTCCAGCTGGAAGAACATGGCTTTATTGGTTTCCCTGGCCGAAACCGCATAGCGTTGCAGAACCACTCGCGCCGCCCAGCAGCAATCACCTTTGTACTCCAAGCCCAACACCGTCTGTGTACCACGGCTTTCCTGAATGGAGTAATCGTAACGCCCCACCGCATACAGCTTGTTGCTCAAGGGCCATTGGCCCGTCATGGAGACGTATTCCTTGCCACGATGATCTTCCTCGGTAGGCGTAAAAAAAGGATCCACAACCTGACGCGGGTCACGTTCATAACGATAATTCACACCCAGTGTGGCCAGACGTTTGGGACGCCAACGAATACCGGAAGCCAGACGGTTGCGGCGTTTTTCGTCAGGGTTAAATTGTGCATCGAAATTGACCGAGAACGTATTGGTCAAGGCGGCACTGGCACCGACCAGGTAGTCCGAACGGGTGCTGGTACGCGCCTTTTCATCGCCCAAGGTGACAGTTTGCTTATCAAAATACAAACGCTGAGCAGCCTGCAGAACCAGACGCTCGTAGCCGGTGTCGGCATCCAACCAACGGGAAGTCAAACCCACCGTCACCTGGTTCGCATTGGAAATACGGTCCCAACCACCCGAGAAGATGTTTTCGCTAAAGGCCTGGGCAAAGTTGAAACTGGCCAGACTGGTGTCGTACAAGGGCAGCGTAGACTGGTCGCGATAAGGCACATATAAATAGTACACACGCGGCTCTAGGGTCTGGATGGAGTCATTGCCAAACAAGGTGGTGTCGCGCTCGAAAGTCATGCCCGAATCCAGAGACAGAATGGGCAGCACGCGACTTTGCGTACGGGAGCGGTCTGCGAACCTGGCCATATTGGGGTCACCCACATACCAGTCCGTCTGGTATTGACTCATGTGCAAGCCCGCTTTCGGCGTGATATACCAGCCTGGGCGAACGACAGGGTAAGCCACCGTCGTATAGGACGAGAAACGCGTACCATCTGGAGCCAGACGGGTGCTGCGCATATTGTCGAACTCGCTCAGGTTACCGCTGTAAAACGGCAAGCGGAAACGGGTTGCGTAGTTATCGCTGACCACATCAAAGCCACCCCAGTTATAACGGGATGCTCCCAAATACCATTCAGGCAATTTGTCGTATTGTGGTTGGCGGTAACCGGTACTGGAGTCCTGCAAGGTCTGATAACGTGTCGCACTGACGTGGGAGCGGAAATATTTGGAACCGCCCCACCCCAGCGTCACTGTGCTGGCCAGATCCTGAATAGTCGAATCATTCAGGCCAAAACTGCTGAAGTCACGAAAGTAATCGTCATCCGACACCCGGCGAATATCGGCATTCAGATAAAAGCTGGCGGGCAGGCTCTGGCGATACTGCCCCATGAACAGCCAACGTTTGTAGCCCAGCTCGTTGTCATCAGGCAGGTAGTTACCCGTCAGCTCTCCGGAGAAGCTGTCACCCAGGTAACGGAATTCACCGCCCAGCATGACACCGCGCTTGCTCATGAGGCGCGGCGTCAGGGTAGCATCGTAATTCGGCGCCAGATTCAAATAATACGGCACGCTCAGGTCCAAACCACCGCGCGTAGTCATGCCGTAAGTAGGCAACAGAAAACCCGACTTGCGCTCTTTACGCAACGGGAAGGTCAAGTAGGGGGAGTACAACAGGGGGACACCCTTGAAATACAGGACGCCATTACGCGCCACCCCTTCATTTTCCTTGGAATACAGGTCTACTTTGGACGACTGGATATACCAGGACGGCTCAGGACATGGGCAACCCGAATAATTCACGTCAGACAAACGCATATGATTAGAGCTGAGAATGTCAGCCTGCGTCGCCGTTCCCCTGCCACCCGTTGCACCCAACCAGAACTCCGGCGATGACATGCGCCCGGTATCGGCATCCAGGTTGTAATCAAATTCCTGGCTGCGCACCAAAGCGCCGTCACGCATGATCAAGCCATTGCCACGGACTTGCACCTGGCCGGTTTTTTCCTGATAGTCGATCCGATCACCTTTGACCACAGAGTCAATGCGCCGAACCTGAGCACCGCCTTCCAGACGCAACGTACCGTCCTGTAGCGTTTTCATCTGATCGCCTATTAAATAGACAGCCATGTCCTCTTCCTGGAGTTTGCGCACTTGCAAACCGGGGGACGTCTTTAAAGACGGACGCACGGACGACTCAGCCTGGGCGACCCCCATGCCTGTCATCATCAACACGATATACCACGCCGCAACTCGCACTAAGACTGCGCCTCCAGTTGTGTCCTGCCATTTGTTCGCACCAGATGAAAAACCCTGGCGACCCGGTATTATAGTTAAGCCTGCCGTTTAGCGGCACTGCTAAACACTAATCCGTTACGATCTTCTGCTTCCTTTATTTATGTCTGCTTCTATTTCTGCCGCTACCGACCCTCGTTTGCAGCAAGCAATCTCTTGGCTGAACACCCTGAAATCCCGCTTTGGGCTGGATGTCGACAGCCTGCAAATGGCCTCCAGCGACGCCAGCTTTCGCCGTTACTTTCGCCTTCAGGCCCAGGACCGCAGCGTCGTTTTGATGGATGCCCCCCCCGCCACTGAAGACTGCAAACCCTTTATACACGTTACCGAACTGCTGGCACCTACTGGTATTCATGTGCCCGAGATCCTGGCGGCTGATACCGAGCAAGGTTTCTTGCTATTGAGCGACCTGGGCCAGGACAATTTCCAGACCGCCCTGAAAAACCCCTTGCCACAAAGCGAGCTGGACAAACTGTACCGCAGTACGCTGCTGACCCTGGTGAAATTGCAACAAGCGGACACCACGGGCTTGCCTGAGTACAACGAACAGCGCCTGCTAGAAGAGCTGCAAGTATTCCCCGAATGGTACATACAGAAGCACCGCCAGTTTGAGCTGAATGAAAAAGATCAGGCCATGTTGCGCAAGACCTTTGCCGAACTGGTTCAGGGCAATGTGCAAAGCGCTACTGTACTCGTGCACCGGGATTTCCACAGCCCTAATTTGATGATGCCCCTGCCCGGCCAGACAGAGCCTGGCGTCATTGACTATCAGGATGCCTTGGCCGGCCCCATCACTTATGACATTGCCTCTTTAGTCATGGACGCGCGCGTAACCTGGACAGAGGAGCAGCAACTGGACTGGGCAATTCGCTATTGGCAAGCCGCCATGGAGGCCGGTCTGGATGTCCCCGCCGACTTCGCCGTCTTCCACCAGCAATACGAATGGATGGGCCTGCAACGCAATCTGCGTATTCTGGGTGTCTTTGCCCGCCTTTCTCTGCGTGACGGCAAACACCATTACCTGGATCACATGCCCCGCCTGCTCGGGTATGTACACCAAGTGGCCAGCCGCTACGAAAGCTTCAACGGTTTGCTGCGCCTCTTGAACCGTCTGGAAGGCCGCCAAACTGTTTTAGGCATGACGGTCTGATGCGCGCCATGATTCTGGCGGCGGGTCGAGGCGAGCGCATGCGCCCCTTAACCGACACCTGCCCCAAGCCTCTGATTCCGGCCGGCGGCCAGCCACTGATCATCTGGCATTTGCGTGCGCTGGCCAAAGCGGGCTTTCGTGACGTCATCATCAACCACGCCTGGTTGGGCGAGCAGATTGAATCCACCCTGGGGGACGGCAGCCAATGGGGACTGCGCCTGAGCTACTCACCAGAAGAAACCGCCCTGGAAACGGCCGGTGGCATTGCCAGGGCACTGGATTTTTTCCAAGGCCAGCCTTTCTTGTTAATGAATGGCGATATCTGGTGTGATTGGGATCCGGCACAGGCCTTTGCCATGGCCGAGCGCCTGCAAGCCGGCCCGGAGCAGGCCTGGTTGATCCTGACCCCCAACCCACCCCACCACCCCGAAGGCGACTTTGGCATGCAGCAAGGACAATTGCATCTATGCGCCAAAGCCTGTGCGGCAGCCCGTAGCGCCACCTTGAGCGGCATAGGAGTCTACAAGCCCGGACTCTTTGCGCACCTGCCTAAAGATCAGCCAGCCAAAGCCGCTCCTTTGTTACACGCCGCCATTGATCGCCATCAAGTACTGGGCAGCCTGCATCCAGGTTTCTGGATGGATGTGGGCACCCCCGAACGATTAAGCCAGCTAAACCAACACTTGGAATCGTTAGCACCCTCACAGTAAACTGATAGTTTGCAGGCTGGTTGGCAGACGTTTCCAAGCACAACAAAGGGCAACAAAGCCAACCAGTCCCGCCTCCTTAGCCCCAATGACGTCTATGCTAATGGGTTTTGTAATCAGGACTTGATTTGTCTCAAGTCCCTTGTCTGACAGGAACGTCTGTTCTCATGCTTGGTTCCTCCAAACGCACCGTATTCAAGCCCACCGCCTACGGCTCCAGCCGTCGAAAACGCCGTATTCCACGCTGGTTTGTCCTGCTGTTGACAGGCATTGCCCTGGGTGCGGGCGGTCTGCTGTTCTTGCAACAAAGTTATGGCCCCACGCGCCTGACCGTAGAGCAGTCCGAACAGTTGCACTATGATCTGAACAGTGCCAACGCCGAGAAGCAACGTTTGCAAGCTCAGTTGAACCAGACCAGCCGCGAGCTGGAAGACGTCAGCCAAAACGAGGACAAACTTGGCAAACAGACCAGCGACCTGCAAGCCATGGTCACCAAACTGGAAAAAGACATTGCCCTGTTTGCCGATGCCATGCCGCCAGACCCGCGCGGGACCTCGCCCGGCATCCGCGCTGCCGAATTCACCATCAAGGAAGGCCAACTGAATCACTTTGTGCTGCTGATGCAAGACAAGGGCAAAGAAACCGAATTTAGCGGCACGATGGAACTGGTTGCAGCGGGTCGTTACAGCAATGGCCGCTCTGGCAATGTGGACCTGCCTGGCCAGACCGTCAGCGTAGGCCGTTATGCCTACATCAATGGCTCCGCCGAACTGCCCGCCGGCTTTACGCCGCGCCAGGTCACGATACGCATCAAACCAGATGGCTCGAACCGCGTCGTGGCCACACGTACCATCTACGTCACTCCATCGAAATAACAACCCTTGCCCGTCTGTCACGTACAGGCAGGCAATGACAAAAAAGCCCTTCAGGTCCTTGGCTCCATCGCCAAAACCCTGAAGGGCTTTTTTATGCCCAACGATCCCGACAGACGCTTTAAGCTACATGCTGCAAAAAGTCTTTAAGGCGTTGGCTAGGAGGATCACTGAGCAGCTCGGCAGGCGGCCCATCATGCGCTACCCGGCCCTGATCAATAAAAATCAGACGGCTGCCCACACGACGCGCAAAATCCATCTCGTGGGTTACCACCACCATAGTCATGCCTTCCTCTGCCAGCAATTGCATGACCTTGAGCACCTCCTGGCGCAGCTCCGGGTCCAGCGCAGAGGTTGGCTCATCAAACAGCATCAACTTAGGCTTGATCGCCAATGCACGGGCGATAGCCACTCGCTGCTGCTGACCACCGGACAACTCATTCGGGTAATGATTGACGCGCTCGGCCAAGCCCACCTTGGCTAACAGCTCCATCGCTTCCTTACGCGCCTGGGCGCGATCCATGCCCCGCGTATGCACTGGCCCGAACATGACATTTTCCAACGCACTCATCTGCGGAAACAGATTGAACTGCTGAAACACCATGCCAGCTTCCCGGCGCAGCTCCCGCACTTGGGCTGGCGTACCATTCACGCTCAAGCCATTGACCACAATGTCGCCCGCCTGAATGTCTTCCAGCTTGTTGATGCACCGTAAAAAAGTCGACTTCCCCGAACCCGAGGGGCCGACCACCACAACCACTTCGCCCTTATCAATCGTCAGACTGATATCGTCGAGCACGATATTGTCTCCAAAGCGCTTGGTTACCTGCTTGAACTCGACAATACTCATACAATCCTCATACGGTGTTCAATCAACTTCAGAGTCAGGGCAATCAGGCCAGTCAGGATCAGATAGATCACGGCAACCGCCCCCCAAATCTCCACCGAACGAAAGTTATTCGCAATAATCTCCTGACCCTGGCGAGTCAGTTCGGCCACACCGATCACAATAAACAGCGATGAATCCTTCAGGCTGATAATGCACTGGTTACCCATGGCCGGAATCATGCGGCGAAATGCCACGGGCCCAATGATGTGCCGCAAAATCTTGTAAAACGGCAAGCCCATCGCCTCGCCTGCCTCTTTCAGCCCCTTGGGTACCGATTGCAAGGCACCACGTACGATCTCGGAAATATAGGCTCCGGAATTGATCATCAAGGTAAAAATGGCGGCAGTCAGTCCATCAATGCGGATGTTGGCCAGCAGGGGC
Source organism: Alcaligenes sp. MMA (assembly GCF_020907215.1). Taxonomy (NCBI): domain Bacteria; kingdom Pseudomonadati; phylum Pseudomonadota; class Betaproteobacteria; order Burkholderiales; family Alcaligenaceae; genus Alcaligenes; species Alcaligenes sp. MMA. The sequence continues at coordinate 538,927 of NZ_JAJJPP010000002.1, read as the reverse complement.
AGCGCAAAGTAGATAAACATTACCTGCACGACAATCGGCGTGCCGCGGATAAGCAGCACATAGACCTGGCACAGAAAGGACAGAACCAGCAGCAGATAGCGCCTGAAAAAAGCCAGCAAGAACAGGGCCATCAATGCCTGCAGCGAACTCCAGATCCAGGCCGGCACAAAGCTCAACCAATTACCTGTCAGCCAGGACAGGCCCTTGATCACAAAACCGAGCACAAACAGCCCCAGGATGAACCATGCTGCCCGGCGCCAAGTGACCGGCACCCGAACATAGGTGGTAATCACCCCGGTCAGAAAACCCAATACAGCGCCACCCATCAAACCCGACAGGGTAATGAGCAGCGTCATTTTTGTACCTTCCAGAAGGCTGGGTAAAGCCCCCCAGATAGCGTCCCATTCAAAAGTCACAGTGCTACCTTTGTCTTTGAATAAACGCTCGCAACAGAGCGTCAAAAAATAAAAGCGGTGATCCCGTTACGACACGCGATCACCGCCTGGCATGCGCTTGGCTCCGCGCTGTTTAATCAGGCTGCTTGCCAAACCATTTTTGGTAGATTTTGTCGTAAGTGCCGTCAGCACGAATGTCTTTCAGAGCCTGGTTCACAACCGGAACCAGTTCGCTGTTCTTGGGAAAGCCAATACCGTAGAAGTCACCACTTTTCACAGCGCCAGTGACCTTCACACGGTCCTTGCCGCCGGTCTGGGCGTAATACTGCACATTGGGGGTATCGTGCACCACGGCATCCACACGGCCTGTTGCCAGCTCCAGGAAGGCGTTGTCGATATTGGGAAACAGCTTGAGCTTGGCAGTCGGCACCGAACGCTGCATGAAGTCCACAGTGGCCGTACCGATCTTCACAGCCACCGTTTTGCCTTCCAGGTCGGCGGCGGTCTTGATGGCGGAGTTATCGGTGTTGACCAAAATAGCCAGACCGCTTTCGTAGTAAGGATCGGAGAAATCAATCACTTGCTTGCGGTCATCACGGATGGTGATCCCGGCCAGCGCGGCATCCAAATTGCGCGTTTGCAAACCTGGAATAATGCCGTTGAAATCCATGGGTTGGAAGCGGTAATTCAGATTGGCTTTTTTTGCGACCGCATCCCACAAGTCGATATCAAAGCCTGTGTACTTACCGTTCTGCTTGAACTCAAAAGGCACAAACGCCGTATCGGTTGCGACCACCAGCTCTTTGCCTTGTTGCGCCAAGGCCTGCCCAGCGGGCAAAGCCAAAGCCAGGGCCAAGCCGGCCATCAGGGTTTTCATTTTCTTATTGAACATCCGTTACTCCTCTGTAGGGACTGACCCACAATCAGCCAGTTCGATGTTTACCCAAGTCTGGTACAGGCTCATGACCTGGCCCAGCGTTGATCTATGCTACCCGAAGCAGCCCAACTCTTCGTATTTAATAGTTTTAAAAAAAGAAAAACCTCGGGAAATCCCGAGGTTTTTCAGACAATGAGCCGTATCAAAACTCACATTCAGAACGCAGGAACAATGGCCCCCTTGTATTTGTCTGCAATGAATTTCTTTACATCTTCGCTATGCAAAGCCTGGATCAGCTTGGCTACACGTGGGTCGTCCTTGGACTTGGCAGCCACCGCGATCAAATTGGCGTAAGGAGAGTCTGCACCTTCAATAGCCAAAGCATCCTTGGTGGGGTTCAGACCCGCTTCCAGCGCGTAGTTGGTGTTGATCAGAGCGATATCCACATCAGCCAGTACGCGCGGCAAGGTAGCAGCTTCCAGTTCCTTGAACTTCAGCTTCTTGGGGTTCTGGTCCACATCACGCGAGGTCGCCAGAATATTGGAAGGATCCTTCAGGGTCAGAACACCTGCTTTTTGCAGCAACAGCAAAGCACGAGCGCCATTGGACGGATCGTTAGGGATTGCCACCAGTGCGCCTTCTTTCAGCTCGTCCAGGCTCTTGATCTTGGTGGAGTAAGCACCAAAGGGCTCAACGTGAACCACGGCCACCGACACCAGATCGGTTTTGTGTTCTTTGTTGAAGGTATCCAGGTAAGGCTTGTGCTGGAAGAAGTTGGCATCGATATGGCCGTCAGCCACTTGCTGGTTGGGCTGCACGTAATCGGTGAACACCTTGATATCCAGGTTCACGCCTTCCTTGGCCAAAGCAGGCTTGACAAACTCCAGCAGCTCGGCGTGTGGCACAGGGGTAGCAGCAACCGACAAGGTCTCGGCGGCTTGGGCCACACTGGCCAGCAGAGCCGACACGGACAAGGCCAGAACGGGAACAAATTTCTTCAAAGACATGAGCGACTCCAGTTTCAGAAAGGCAAGACTATCACGATAGCTGCCAGAACTTATTTTCGGCTCAAACGAGCCACCATGGCGTCTCCAAACACCTGCAGGAGTTGCACCAGCACCACCAGAATAGTCACGGTAACCACCATGACATCCGTTTGATATCGTTGATAACCAAAGCGCAGGGCCAGGTCACCCAGACCACCACCGCCAATCACCCCGGACATGGCTGAATAGCCCACCAGTGCAATCGCAGTCACAATCAGGGCTGCCACAATGCCGGTCGTCGCTTCGGGCAATAAAGCCAGTAAAACCGTCTGACGAGAGTTGGCTCCCATGGCACGGCAGGCCTCATTCACACCAGGATCCAGTTCACGCAAAACATTTTCTACCAAGCGGGCAAAAAACGGCGCCGCACTCAAGACCAAAGGCGGAATCGCGCCCTGCACTCCCAAAGACGTACCGGCCAAAATGCGCGTCAAGGGAATAATGACGATCAAGAGAATCAGGAACGGCACGGAACGCAAAATGTTCACGATCAGGGACAAGCTCTGGTAGATCCAGGCATTGTCCAACATCTGCTTGCGGCTGGTCAGAAACAGCAGCACGCCTAATGGCAAACCAATAATTGCGGTAAAGCCCAGCGAAATACCTGTCATCAACAAGGTATCAATCGTGGCCTCACCAATCAGCGCCCAATCCAAGTTGCTAAAGTTCATGGCCGCAATACCTCAAATTGGACATTCAATTCAGTCAGCAAGGCATCCAGCCCTGCCTTAGCCTGCGCATCCCCTTGTACGGCCACAACCAGTTGGCCGTAAGGCTCGGTTTTGATGCGACCAATGGCCCCCTGCAATATGCTCACATTCAGCCCCAGTTGGCTGGTAATGCGGCTAATCAAAGGCTCGGTCGTGGCCACACCACGCACACTCAGGCGCATGACACTACCGGGCACACCCTCTGCCAATGCATGCCAGTCGTCAGCGTTCACGCCACTTTCGCTGAGCAGGGACTGCGTGGTGGGATGATGCGGATGCAGAAACACATCCAGCACTTCGCCACACTCTACAATCTGGCCGGCGTCAATCACCGCCACCCGGTCACAGACGGAGCGAATGACATCCATACCGTGGGTAATCAAGACAATCGTCAGCCCCAGTTCCTGATTGATCTCGCGCAGCAAGCGCAAGATGGACTGGGTAGTTTCTGGATCCAGCGCCGAGGTGGCTTCGTCACAGAGCAAAAGCTGCGGTCGATTAGCCAGGGCACGCGCAATACCGACACGCTGCTGCTGTCCGCCCGATAACTGACGGGGATACTTGTTGGCATGATCCTTCAAGCCCACTAGCTCCAACACTTCCAGAGCACGAGCGTGGCGTTGAACACGACCTACCCCTGCCAAGCGCAGAGGAAAGCAGACATTATCCAGAACCGTGCGGGAGTGAAGCAAATTAAAATGCTGGAACACCATGCCCACGCCTTGTCGGAAAGCGCGCAACTGCGCGCCCGAAAAACGTGTGATGTCCTGATCCTGTACCCAGACCTGGCCTGAACTGGGTTGCTCAAGCAGATTGAGCATGCGGATCAGCGTACTTTTCCCAGCACCCGAGCGACCAATAATACCGAAGACCTCTCCTTGGTGAATCTGCAAGGAAACGTCGTTCAAAGCATGAACGGTCCTGCCTGCCAAAGAATAGGTTTTTGAGATGTGTTCAAGACGAATCAAAATGAACTCAGCCTAGTTAGTCAGTCGAGTTATAAAAGCCTGAGCTGTAAGCGAAATTTACCATAAAGCAAATTTGACAATGACCAGATAGATATAACCCTTGGAAATATTGAAACCATACTGAGGGCTGCACTGTATAGCAAGATTTCCGACCGGCCAATGCGCGGACGTGACCTTGGCTGTGCAAGGCAAGCGCCCAAAGAAAAAGGCCGCTAAGCGCGGCCTTGTTTCTACGTTTCAGTGTAGTGGTGGGTCGTGCGCGACTCGAACGCGCGACCAACGGATTAAAAGTCCGCTGCTCTACCAACTGAGCTAACGACCCCCTACTGAAAGATGAAATTATGACCCGATTCCAAGGGCTCGTCAAGCACTAAATGCAAAATAATCAGAAAAAAAGCATTTTTCTTCAAAAAAGATGAAAACAGCGGCTTTCAACGCCCCAGTCTCAACACTTTTCTCTGTTTCAGAAACAAAATTTGAACTTCTATTCAACAGAGTTTTGTGCTGAAAATAGAAAATGCCTCCCGACACGGGGGCTAACCCCACTGCCGGAAGGCATTCAAAGACAATCAGGTTCGTCTAAGACTTAACGGGCACGAGAAATACGAACCTCGGCACCACGGCGTTTGACCTCCAGCCCTTCGGACGGCAGGATCTTCAATCCCTCCAGACCTTTGATGTAGCTGGAGCCTTGCATCTGCATGACGCGGATCTTGTTGCGCATCACAACCGGGCTGTGCTCGGGCATGCCAAACATCCAGACCTCATCAAGCAAGCGGGCCGAGTTAAATTCAGAGGTGTGCTTGACCACCGGTCCCAGACACAGCATATGTCCTTCGCGACCAAAGACCGGCAAACGATCCAGACCCACTGTCATTTTCACGGTCGTGCCACCCTCGTAGCGCCAACCGGTACTCAGATCCCACCAGGCATCGCCTTCAGGCAGATAGACCTCAACATCCTGCCCCGGCTGCAAGACAGGAGCCACCAGCAAGGCAGGGCCCAATAAATACTGGGTGTCCCACAAACGCGCCTGAGCATCTGCCGGGAAGCTTTGAGCCATAGAGCGCTGTACAGGCAAGCCGGTACGCACAGCGTCCTCAATAATGCCCAATACATAAGGCACCAGACGAAAACGCCACTCCAACCAATGGGCAACCTGAGCCTGCGTTTCTTCGTCAAACGCATCAGGCCGCAAAGCAGGAATACCTTGCAGGCTGAAATTCGCCGAGAAAACCGACATGGCCAGCCACCGCAGGTACAACTCTGGCGTCATTTCGCTGGTCGATGCTGCCGCATTGCCCCAACCATGAATATGGATAGGCACGCCACTATTGCCGGTGGCCAGGGCTGACTTCAAGGATTCCGTCAGACCCGCCCAGGTATTTTCGACCTGAGGACCCAATTGCCAGGCAAAGCGCTGACAAGATGGACTCAGGTCGCGGCTGGCGACCACCCCTTCTTGCGGCGTCTTGTGACCAGCAACCGCGTCGAACAAGGCTTGACGTGCCAGCACAGGATAAATCGCACGCAACAAAGCGCCAGACTCGCCTCCCCGGCTGGTAACGGCATCAGGAATGTCAAAGCGGGCATTGCACAGCACGGCCCCCAGGCCATCGTCGACCATCTGACGCTGACGCTCGGTCCACATGCGAAATACGTCTTTGTGAGTCAGGTCCAGCAAGCCGTAATCGCGGCCACCGCTAAGCGCGTCGCCCGGGAATACATAGGCGCAGCCGTCATCATCATTGATGAGCAACCAGCCGCGATCTTCCCACTCCTCAAACAAGCTGGTGCCCGCCTGTACGCAGGGACGCGTCCAGGCAGCCAGTTGCAACTGATCATTGTGCAAGGCAGAGAACGCCTCGCGGGGATCAGCCATGCGGGCGGCGTCCCACTCCAGCGTCGGTTTGTCCTGCTGGAAATCGTACGGCTCAGGAGGCGGCAAGACGGCCACATCCAGTGCAATACCCTGCTCGCGGCACTGATTGGCCAACTCACGCAAGGACGTTACGTCTTGCGCTTGAGCGCCATCCAGCCACAAGCCCATAGGCGTGACACCGGGTTGACCCGCACGGCCCGTCAATGCGGAGTACTGGTTGATGATTTCGCTGGGATCGCCCAGGAACAGGAAAAAATCCAGTTCGGCAGCGTGTACGCGAGCGCGGTACGCATCCAAATCCTGCTGGCCCAGATCGTGTTCCACCCGCTCGAAGGTATTGATGTACAGCCCCCAGCCTTGCGTGCTCCAGAGCAAAGGCAGGCTGCGATCATCCGGACGATCGGTATCGATCATTTCCTCGCGGCGGTCCAGCTCGCCCAAGGTTTCGCCCAGACCATACAAGGCATCTTCCTCGGCCAGGGCCAGATCCAGCTGCCAACAGCGGCTGGGCTCTTGCACCAGTGTCAGCGGTTGCGCCGCACTGCTCAAGAGCAGTTGATCGCCGCGCCGGACCTCGAAGCGCCAGGGATTGGACTGAATATGCAAGGCGACTTCGCCCTGCTCAATCCGCCAGCCGGAATCGGCTGTTTCCAGTTGAAATTCGCTGACCGCCTCATGGCGGGCCAGCAGCATATCGCCCAAAGCTTTGGCACGGGTACTGAGCTTTTCGTTATCGAGCCGGGCAAGCGGCATACAGCGGAAACGAAAAACACCCGGCGCATGAGCTTCGATGCGCAGCGCAAAATCGGTTTCGACAAAAGCGAAATCGGCCAAGGCCGGTTTCGTCGTCAACAAACTCAGATGATTAAACAATTGTGTCACGTCGTCAGAGTGGAGCGAACGGCACGATGCTGATCGCAGGGTCACGCTCAAGATTACTTAACAAGGCCACTATTTTGACGTATTTGCGCTACAAAGGAAAATGTTGCTTCAAATTTCGCCGAAATAATTCGAAAAACGGGCCTTAGCGAGGTATTAAAGCTTGCTCCAAACGCCGCTCCAAAGGAATAGGTTCCTCCAGACAATAAGCGGCAAACAAACTGGCTGCCAGCAGGCTCCAGCTCAAACCACGTGAGCCGTAAGCCGCAGCCATAAACAAACCGGGCTGGCCCGGCACAAAACCCATCACGGGCAAATGGTCACTTAAGGCACAACGCCAACCGGCCCAACCCTGTTCGGGTATCTCCCCCCTCACAGCAGGATTGGCCAGCATGGCAGAAACTTTTTCGATATTTTGCTGATGTCCCTGGTGGCTGACCTGGGCAGATTCACCAAAACGCTCGTAGGTGCTACCGATGACTTGCCCCTGCGGGTCAACAGGCAGGATATAGCCCTGGCCACTTAAAGTCACTCCACCTTGCGTCAACGCCTGCTCAACAGATAAATACGTCACCTGCCCGGCCAGACGCTGCATGGCTGCCAAGCGAGGCATGGGATGCGCCGCCAGCAGCTCGTCTGGCAACAGGCTCAGGCTTTGGGCCGCTGCCGCTATCACGACACGATTGCTGCTTTCCAGGCATTGTCCCCGCTGATTGCAGACATCCCACGCATTCGGCCCCTGGCCGGCTTGCAAGAACACATGCTCTGGAAGGCATTGAATCAAAGGGTGATCCAGCAGACAGGCGACCAGTGCACTGGGATCCACCACCATGCCTTGCGGGAAATACAGGCCACCGCCTTGCAAAGGCACTCCGGCCAAGGCCGAGCCCTGCTCGCGATCCAGCCATTGCACCCAGTCCTGATCCAAAGCCAAACGCGCCAACGCCTGCTGAATATCCGCATCGCTATTGCCCGCCTGACCAAATACCAGCGTCCCTACTCGGCGCGGGCGTGCCGCCTCTGGCAAGCCTTTCCAGCCTTGCCAGGCATGCAGCACAGCATTGCGGCTCAACCGGGCCAAGGGAGCATCATCCAGAGCGAATACCGGAGAGATGGCAGCCAGACGGTGACCTTGATGCGTGGCATCCAGGCCCCGGCTCAAGGCCGGATCACAAACCAGAACAGGCACACCTTTACGCGCCAGTTCCCAGGCACACGCCGCCCCCGCCAAACCAGCACCGATCACTACCACCCGCCCCTGTTGCGGCGGCAAGCTGCCGCGTCGTCCCAGATGGGGACGCAAGCGAGCGCGAATAGTGCACCACTTGCCCCCGGCACCGGGGACTTTTTCCACTTCAAACCCTACCGAGGCCAGATCACGTCGCACCTGCCCTGCACAGCACCAGGAAGCCGCTGTCGCCCCTGGCGCAGCCAGACGCACCAGTTGCCCCAGAACCGAACGCGACCACATGGCAGGATTGCCACGGGGAGCAAAACCATCCAGGTAAAACGCGTCGGCATGGCATTGCAGCTCGCGCATCATGGTTTCAGCTTGCCCAAAGGCCAGGGTCAGCGTGACCCGCCCCTCATCCAGCTCCAGCCTGTGTATACCCGGCACCAGTATGGGCCAGGCTGCCAGCAACTCCTGGGCTTGAGCCTGCAACTGCTCGGGCAAGCGAGCATACAGAGTCGCCAAATCGGCCTGGCGAAAGGGGTGAGCCTCTACCGAGACGAAATGCAGCCTCTGGCTGCGTTGCGGATCCTGACGCCAAGCCTGCCAGGTCGCCAGAAAGCTGGCTCCCAGTCCAAAGCCGGTTTCACAAATCGTGAATTGAGATCGCCCCCGCCAACGCTCGGGCAACCCATTGCCTTGCAGAAAAACCCGCCGGGCTTGGCCCAAGGGGCCATCTGCCGGGTGATAGCTATCCTGATACAGAGCACTGACAGGCACGTCGTGCTCATTGAATTCCAAATCGGCCGGGACCAAAGGCTCAAACGCAAAGGCAGCCATTAATTTTCCTGCCCATCACAACACTCACACACGCTCTAACCCCTTAAACTGGCCTTAATCAAACTGACACCAACAAACACGTACAATCAAAAGTCTTTCTTTCAGACTCTTCTTTTTAAAACCGGATTGCCATGCCATTGTCACGTTTACCGCTCAGCGCCTGCCTGGACGCTGCTGTTACTGCAGCCCATGCCGCCGCCGCTATTTTACAAGCCTATGCGTCGGACCGTAGCTCTCTGGTGATCAGCAACAAAATGCACAACGATCTGGTGTCACAAGCCGATCACGAAGCCGAACAGGCCTGCATCAGTGTGTTGATGGAACGCACTCCAGACATTGATATCGTGGCCGAAGAAAGCGGCGGTGTGAATACAGGCCGCCCCACCTGGTATATCGACCCGCTCGATGGCACCACCAATTTCTTGCACGGCATCCCGCACTATGCCGTTTCGGTCGCCCTGATTGCGCCTGCTGGCACCCAAATGGACAACGGCGTTCTAGCCCAGGACACCCCAGTCATTGCCGTGGTCTACGACCCCAATCGCGAAGAGCTGTTTACAGCCATGTACGGGGTGGGCGCCTGGTTAAATGGCAGCCGTATTCAAACATCCTCATCGAAAAAACTGGCGGATTCGGTATTGGCCACCGGCTTTCCATTTCGCGACTTTTCTTTTTCCGACCAGTACATGCCCAGCCTGAACGCCGCCATTACCGGCAGCCGTGGGGTACGTCGCATGGGTGCCGCCGCGCTGGATCTGGCCTGGGTCGCTTGCGGCCGTTACGACGGATACTGGGAAATGGGCCTGGCCCCCTGGGACGTTGCCGCGGGTACTTTGCTGGTGCGTGAAGCCAAGGGCGTGTGCCAGGACCTGTATCAGGAAGAGCCCTGGCCCGTCAGTGGCCACGTCTACGCAGGCAATGCCCACATTGCCGATGAATTGCTGGACATGGTGCGTCCCTCGCTGACACAGCGTCCAACCAAACCCAAGCCTTAACGCCTTATTCGGGGCCAGTTGCCAAACTTCCTGCTCCGATCTTCATCGCCCGATAAAAAAGCGAGCCATTTAAAACGGCTCGCTTTTTTCATGCAGATCAGGTTGCAGGCCAGGTTTAGCAATTTGCTGAATAATCGCCCCTTCCTCCAAACCGCCAAATCAAGCCTGCGCTTCAGGCTTGGCTTCCTCATCCCGCAGGACGCGGCGCAAGATCTTGCCCACATTGCTCTTGGGCAGTTCATCACGGAACTCAATGATACGGGGACGCTTGTACGCCGTCAGGCGCTCTTTGCACCATTGCTTGATATCGGCTTCAGTCAGTGATGAATTACGTTTGACCACAAACAGCTTGATGCTTTCACCGCTATGCTCGCTGGGCACTCCGACCGCCGCCACTTCCAGCACATCGGGATGAGCCGCAACCACGTCCTCAATTTCGTTCGGATAAACGTTAAAGCCCGACACCAGAATCATGTCTTTCTTGCGATCCACCAGGCGAATTCGTCCCTGCTGATCCATGACACCAATATCACCCGTTTTCAGGAAACCATTAGGCGTAAAGACATTGGCGGTTTCCTCGGGCTGATTCCAGTAAGCCGACATTACCTGGGGCCCTTTGACGGCCAGCTCGCCCTGCTCACCCATCGCCACTGGCTGGCCTTGCTCATCGAGCAAGAGCACATCGGTAGACGGCAAGGGAAAGCCAATCGTACCGCTGTACTCGCGCGAGTCCGTCGCATTGACCGCCACCACAGGCGAAGTTTCCGACAGGCCGTAGCCTTCTATCAAGGGGCAGCCTGTCACGGCCAGCCAGCGCTCGGCCACGGCCTTTTGCAAAGCGGCACCACCGGCCAGGCACAGCTTGAGTTGTGCAAACGGCAAAGTACGGAATTTTTCGTGATTCGCCAGCGCATTGAACAAGGTATTGACGGCGGGGACAACTTCGGGCGGATTGCGTTTCCAGGCCTTGTATACCGAATTCAGATCACGTGGATTCATCACCAGCACCATATGCATACCCGCATACATGGCGAACAAGCCACAAACGGTCAGCGCGAAGATGTGATACAGCGGCAAGGCCACCATCATGGTGTAGGCAGGGCCCTTGAAGTCACCCAAAGCGGGAAAGCCCACGGCCTCCACCTGTAAAACGTTGGCCATCAGATTGCGTTGGCTCAGCATGGCGCCTTTAGGGCGGCCCGTTGTACCACCCGTGTATTGCAGCAGCGCCAAATCATCAGGTTTGGCGGGCTGACGGCTCAGGCTCAATTTGCTGCCCCGATCCAGCACTGCTTCCAGACGCTGCGAACCGGGCAAAGAATAAGACGGCACCATACGTTTCAAATAACGCACGGCAAAATTCACCACACTGCCCTTAAGTCCCATCAGGTCGCCCACGGTGCTCACCACCACATGGGCGGGCTTCACATTCGCCGGAACCTGCTGGAGCACATGCGCAAAATTCTCCAGAATCACAATAACCTGGGCCTGACTATCGGCCAGTTGAAACTCAAGCTCACGTTCGGTGTATTGGGGGTTGGTATTGACGCCCACCATGCCCGCTCGCATCGTGCCCAGCAAGCAAATAAGGAAAGGTAGCCCATTGGGCAACATCAGCATGACACGGCTGCCACGCTCCAGGCCCTGGGCTTGCAACCAGGCGGCAAACGCATCTGCGCTGCGGTCCAGATGCTCGTAGGAAATGTCATGCCCCATAAAGGTCAGCGCAGTCCTGTCCTTATGCTTTTTCATGGCGGCATCCAGACAATCGATCAAGGTCTGCTCGGCGCCTAGCTGAATGTCATGGGGCACGGAGGCCGGATAATGCTCGAGCCAAGGTTTTTGCTGAGTATCCAAGGGCTTGTCACCTAATACGTGTTTATTTATGGTTAACTCTACTCTACTTTATTGTTCAAGCCCAAGGACAAGCCCGCATCATGAAGCTGTTTGATCCCATTTCCGCCTGGTCCCATGAAATTGCGGCCATCCGGCGTGATCTCCACACCTACCCCGAACTGGCTTTCGAGGAAACCCGGACGGCCGATCAGGTCGCGTCCTGGCTGGAGAAATGGGACATTCCGGTGCATCGCGGACTGGGTGGCACAGGTGTTGTTGGTATCTTGAAGGGCACCGGCGGCCAGGGCCCATCGGTGGGGCTACGTGCCGATATGGACGCCCTGCCCATGCAGGAGCTGAACGAGTTTGAACACAAAAGCCGCCACGACGGCAAGATGCACGCCTGTGGACACGATGGACATACCGCCATGCTGCTGGGCGCAGCTCGCTACCTGTCCGAACACCGCGATTTTGCTGGCACTATTTATCTGATTTTTCAGCCTGCCGAAGAGGGCTTTGGCGGCGCACGCGAGATGATCAAGGACGGCCTGTTCTCGCTTTTCCCCATGCAAGCGGTATTTGGCCTGCACAACTGGCCCGGTATGCCTGCCGGCACCTTCGGCGTTTTACCTGGCGCCATGATGGCCTCCAGCAATACCTTTGAAATTCGCATTGAAGGCAAAGGAGCCCATGGTGGCATGCCCCATCTGGGCGTGGACCCTATCATGGCAGCGGTGCAACTGGCGCAAAGCCTGCAAACCATCGTCAGCCGCAATGTGGATCCGCTAGAGCCTGTCGTGTTGAGCATTACCCAGATTCACGCAGGCTCTGCCGACAACGTCATTCCCAACGAGGCCGTCATGCGCGGCACGGTACGCACCTTTTCCACCGAAGCCCTGGATCTGGTCGAGACCCGTATGCGCGAACTGTGCGAACAAAGCTGTGCGGCCCAAGGCTGCAAGGCCGAATTCGACTTTGACCGCCGCTACCCTCCCACCATCAATGATCCCGAACAAGCAGCCTTTTGCGCGCAAGTCATCCGGGAACTGGCCGGCCCCGACAAGCTGCGTCAGGACATCCGCCCTTCCATGGGTGCCGAAGACTTCTCCTTCATGTTGCAGGAAGTCCCCGGCTGCTATGTCTGGTTAGGCAATGGCGATGGCGATCATCGCAGCCCTGGTCACGGCATGGGTCCGTGCATGCTGCACAACGGTAGCTACGATTTCAACGACGCCCTGATCCCCATTGGTGCCAGCTACTGGGCCAAGCTGGCCCTGGACTGGCTGGCACAACATCATTGATGCTTTAACAAATGTTTCATAGCGGGGTTAAAGCTTGCCGTTACAATGGCAAGTTCTATTGTTGACGGCGTGCGCCCGCGCGCTACGGGCATCGGTCCCACCACCCTTTCCTCCTATACGGGAGTATTTGTGACTACTTCAAGCAACATCTCTTCGCTCCCGGACGGAGCCCCCACCCTGCGCGTCATGCCCATGCCCACCGACGCCAATATTCACGGCGATGTATTCGGTGGCTGGATCATGTCTCAGGTGGACATTGCCGGAGCAATTCCTGCAACACGACGTGCCCAAGGCCGGGTTGCCACGATTTCCGTCAATGCCTTCACCTTCAAACAGCCCGTGTTTGTGGGTGACTTGCTCAGCTTCTACACAGAAATCATCAAAACTGGCCGCACCTCCATTACGGTGTCGGTGGAAGTGTATGCAGAACGCAAACGCCTGCAACTGGAAACGGTCAAGGTAACGGAAGCCACGCTGACGTATGTGGCCACCGATGACGAGCGCCGCAGCCGCCCGCTGCCCCCTCTCTAAGCATTTGTGACAGGCAGGCCTATGCAGGAAAACCTGGTACACCCTACTTCGCCCAGTGACACTCCCAAGCCACGCCGCCTGGAGCCCGAGGACGCGCAGCAGGCACTTTACCGCCTGAAAAACATCCTCAAACGCCAAGAGGTGGTCGAGTCACTGGCTCAACGCCAGTTCGAGGACGACGACCGTTCCAACCTGCTTGAAGGCCTGATTCATCGCCAGCATGAAAGCGAGATCAAGGCCATCCTGAACGATCTGCATCCGGCCGACATTGCTTTCATTCTGGAGTCCTTGCCCGAGCTGGAACGCCAGGCCATTTGGCAACTGGTGGATGCCGAGCACGATGCTGACGTGCTGCTGGAAGTGGCGGACTGGGCCCGTGAGTCGCTGATTCGCTCCATGGATGCGGCAGACCTGATCGCCGCCGCCGGCAATATGGATGCCGACGAAATCGCCGATCTGGTGCCCGACCTGCCGCCCGATGTGGTGGCCGCCGTGCAGCACGGCCTGACGGACGAAGAACGTGCGCAACTGATCGAAGCCATGGGCTACCCCGAAGATACGGTGGGTGCCATCATGGACTTTGACATGGTGCGCGTGCGCGAGGACGTGACCCTGGAAGTGGTCTTGCGTTACCTGCGTCGCCTGCAGGAATTACCAGACCACACTGACCAGATCTTCGTGGTAGACCGTGCCGATAAACTGCAGGGCACCCTGTCGCTGACACGTCTGCTGGTCAGCGAACCCGAAACTCTGGTGTCCTCGGCCATGTCCACCGACTACCTGACTCTGAATCCATTGGACTCGGACTCGGATGCCGCCGGGGCATTTGAGCGCTATGACTTGGTGTCCGCCCCGGTGGTGGACGATATTGGCCGCCTGATTGGCCGAGTCACCATTGACGAGGTCGTGGACGTGCTGCAAGAGGACTCGGAAGAGCAGGCTCTGTCTCGCGCCGGTCTGCAAGAGGATGACATTTTCGCCCCCATCCGCACCGCTATCCGCAACCGGGCCCCCTGGCTACTGATCAACCTCTGTACGGCGGCCACAGCCTCTTTCATTGCCTCGCGCTTTGAGGACACCGTCAGCCACATTGTGATCCTGGCGTTCCTGATGTCGATTGTGGCCGGTATTGGCGGCAACTCCGGCAACCAGACCATGACCATGATTATTCGTGCCATTGCTACTGGCCGTGTCACCGGTTCCAACGTCATCCCACTGATCAAGCGCGAGCTGCTGGTGACCTTTCTGGTCGGGGTCTGTGGCAGTGCAGTAACCGCTTTCTTTGCCTGGTTTATCTCCGGCTCCATTGCCATTGCTGCGGTGATGATGGCCGCCATGATCGGCAATATGCTGATTGGGGCCGCACTGGGTGTGCTAATCCCGATCCTGCGCGACCGCTTTGGCAATGACCCGGCCGTAGGTTCCTCGGTACTGCTGACCTTTGCAACAGACTCGCTGGGGTTTTTGCTGTTCCTGGGACTGGCGACGGTGTTTTTGCTGTAGGTGGCCAGCAGGCATGATTAGAAAAACCGGCTTCTGGCCGGTTTTTTTATCTGCCTCAAAGGGCTTCGATCACGTCTTTTAATCTTTTAACACCAGGAAACTCGGAAATCCGAACACCGGGACGCCGGAACGCCGGACCGCCGGAACACCCAAGTATCGCGGCGTTGGCCCGTTGGCCCGTTGGCCCGTTGGCCCGTTGGCCCGTTGGCCCGTTGGCCCGTTGGCCCGTTGGCCCGTTGGCTTTCAGTATGTTTGCTTCATCTCATTAAGCACAAGCTCTTTATCCTTCTCAGGGGAAAATCTTGATAGCCAATCCCACAAGTGGCCTCAAACTCAGACGCCAAGCACCTGACGCAAGCGCCAAACTGACCTTCCAAGCAACTAAGAACGGGGGGACGACGATCGGGCCTCTTCCAAAAAGACCTCCAGACTCTCCTTCGTCTCCACAACCTGACTTCGTTGTAACGACTCAGTCTGTGCCGTATGTTCAAAGAAATCCAGCACGCCATTGGTCACTCTGGGTGCAATGCCTGCCAGATCCAGTTGGCGGCGTACTTGCAGAACTTCGTCACGGCGGCGCACACCATGAACCAGATGGCTGCGCAAACAGGATTCCATGAAGTCCTGCAAGCCCCGCTGGTTCAAATCCTCCAGCACCTCATACAGTTCGTCCCGCAGCCCCATTTGCTCGGCCAGCATCAGAGTTTCAATCCCCAACGCTTCCAAGCCCTTAGTCATCAGGCTGCGCAACAGCTTCAAGCGCATCGCATCCCCGGCCTGCCCCGACAAAATACGCACAGGAGCCCCCTGAGCCTGCCAAAACGCCGCAGCCCTGCCAGCCCCTTGTCCGGCGGCCAACAACGCCGTCTGAGCGCCTGTAGAGGGCACAGAGCCCATAATCGCCAGGTCAGCCAGCTCGACTCCATGCTGTCGCGCTAAGACATCCATGCTTTCCATCGCCTGAGGCTCGGCTGTACACAAATCCATATACAGCGTCCCTGCGGACAAATACGGCATGACAGTCTTGGCCACCACGTCTGCCTGTGTACCCGTCACGGCGGACAACACCCCATCCAGATCCTGCCAGTGTGCATTCGTCTGCAAACACAGCTGCGCCCCTAACTGTTGAGCCAGTTCACGAGCGGCAGCACTTTCCCGGCGCACCAGGATAAACGGCACCTGCACACCGGCAGCCTTCAAGGCTGCGCTATAAAAACGCGCAACTTCGCCCGCCCCGATCAAGGCAACACGATGCAATAAGGGAGATAGTGTCATAGAGAAAATACGCAGAAAAACGATAGGCAGCAGCCGGTAGCATCAGGCTGCGCCCTGTAGCTTACAGGGAAAAATGGCCATGAATGAGCGCGATGCAGCAATCCAGAAGCCTAGCTACACAAGCGAGGCCACCACCCAAGAAAAAACCCCATGGCTTATAGCACATGGGGTTTTATCTAACAGCCGGTAGGCCGAGGGGCTTGAGACTGCATCAGCTCAAACGGCCGTGGCACTGCTTGTACTTCTTGCCGCTACCGCAAGGACAAGGGTCGTTACGGCCTACACGTGGCACTTCGCCCTTGGCCGCCTCATCCAGACCGGGGTCTTCACCACTCAGGGCGGCATCATAGTCCGAATGATGGAAACGAACATTGGAATTGGCTGGAGGCGCCTCGACAGCGGCTTCCTCGATTTGCTCCGGTGTCTGGATACGCACCGTCATCAGCACTTTGACTACTTCGTCACGTACACGGTCCAGCATGTCGGAGAACAGCTCAAAGGCTTCGCGCTTGTATTCCTGTTTGGGGTCTTTCTGGGCATAGCCGCGCAGATGAATACCCTGACGCAGATGATCCAAAGCCTGCAAATGACCACGCCATTGCGTGTCAATGGACTGCAAAAGCACGGAGCGCTCGAAATTGCCCCAGTTAGGTTGACCCACTTGGTCAATCTTGGCTTGCAACAGGCGCTGAGATTCTACGATGACGCGATCATGCAGGTCGTCGTCGTTAAGATTGGATTCTTTCTCCAGCATTTCAGCCAAAGGCAGCTCAATCTGGAAGGTGCTTTGCAAATCAGCCGTCAGGCCGGGAATATCCCATTGCTCTTCCATCGTGTCTTGCGGCACGTATTCACGGAACAGACGGCTGACAGCGGCTTCGCGCAGGCTGCTGATGGTGTCGGTAATGTCAGCGGACTCCAGCACTTCGTTACGCTGGGCGTAGATCACCTTGCGTTGATCGTTGGCCACATCGTCATACTGCAGCAGCTGTTTACGGATATCGAAGTTGCGGGCCTCGACCTTGCGCTGGGCGGACTCGATGGAACGGGTCACCATACGGGCTTCGATCGGCTCGCCCTCTGGCAAACGCAGGCGCTCCATGATGGCGCGCACACGATCGCCAGCGAAGATGCGCATCAGCGAATCTTCCAGCGACAGGTAAAAGCGCGAGGAACCTGGGTCACCCTGACGACCGGCACGACCACGCAGTTGGTTGTCGATACGGCGGGACTCGTGACGCTCGGTACCAATAATGCGCAAACCGCCGGCCTGTTTGACCTGCTGGTTCAAGGGCTCCCACGCAGCGCGAATAGCCTGGATCTTGGCTTCTTTCTGTTCGGCGCTCAGAGACTCGTCTTCACGAACCTGGGCAATCGGACGCTCGATGCTGCCACCCAACACAATGTCAGTACCACGACCGGCCATATTGGTCGCGATGGTGACATGGCCCGGCATACCGGCTTCAGCCACGATATCGGCTTCACGGGCGTGTTGCTTGGCGTTCAGCACCTCGTGCTTGACGCCTGCGGCATTCAAGCGTGTGGAAATCAGCTCGGAGTTTTCAATGCTGGTGGTACCCACCAAAACAGGCTGACCACGTTCGTGGCAGTCCTGGATATCTTTCAGAATGGCGTTGAACTTCTCGTCATCGGTCTTGAAGACCTGGTCGTTCTGGTCCTTGCGGGCCAGCGGACGATTCGGTGGAATGATGACGGTTTCAAGGCTGTAGATTTCCTGGAACTCGTAGGCTTCCGTATCTGCTGTACCGGTCATGCCAGCCAGCTTGTCATACATGCGGAAGTAGTTCTGGAAGGTAATCGACGCCAGGGTCTGGTTTTCGTTCTGGATACGAACGCCTTCCTTGGCCTCCACAGCCTGATGCAAGCCATCGGACCAGCGGCGACCGGCCATCAAACGGCCCGTGAATTCGTCCACGATCACCACTTCACCGTCCTGAACCACGTATTGCTGGTCGCGGAAGAACAGGTTGTGGGCGCGCAGGGCGACCATCAAATGGTGCATCAAAGAAATATGGCGTGGCTCGTACAGCGATTCGCCTTCGGGCAGCAGGCCGATTTCAGTCAAAATCTGCTCGGCACGCTCGTGACCGGCTTCGGAAATATGAACTTGCTGGCCCTTTTCATCGACCCAGAAGTCGCCTTCGGGCTCGGGCTCGTGTGGACGAGGCTCTTGCGTCATGCGTGTCAGCATGGGCGGGACCACGTTCATGCGCACGTACAGCTCGGTATTGTCTTCGGCCTGGCCGGAGATGATCAGCGGTGTACGGGCTTCGTCGATCAGGATGGAGTCAACTTCGTCGACAATCGCGTAGGACAAACCGCGCTGGCGGCGATCCTCTGCGCGGTATTCCATATTGTCGCGCAGGTAGTCAAAACCAAATTCGTTATTGGTACCGTAGGTAATGTCGGCCTGGTAGGCAGCAATCTTCTCGGCATTGTCTTGCTGGGGAACCACTACACCCACGCTCAAACCCAGGAAGTTGTACAGACGGCCCATCCAGTTCGCATCGCGTCGTGCCAGGTAATCATTGACGGTCACCACATGCACGCCCTTGCCGGACAGTGCATTCAGGTACACGGCCAAGGTCGCAGTCAGGGTTTTACCCTCACCCGTACGCATTTCGGAAATCTTGCCGTTGTGCAAAGCAATGGCACCGAGCATCTGTACGTCAAAGTGGCGCATGCCAAATACACGGATACCTGCTTCGCGCACCACAGCAAAGGCTTCGGGCAAGAGCGAGTTAAGCGAGGCGCCATCCTGAACACGTTGGCGCAGCTCCTGCGTCTTGGCTGCCAAGGCCTCGTCACTCAGACCCTGCATGGCAGGCTCAAGAGCATTAATCTGGGCGACCTGCTTACGGTACTGTTTGAGCAGTCGGTCGTTACGACTGCCAATAAGCTTTTTCAGCAATGAAACCATTCTTGTGTCGTCAATGTAGGCGAGGCCGCAAGGGCTTGAATCTGTGCCTCGAGCCTATCTCTGGTTAAAAGGGATGCGCAAGCAAACAATCAGTTTAACGCACATGCTGCAAGACGGAGCTACTTGTCCGAATCCAATTGCGCGATCTGCTGTTCTACGTACTCACGCGCCGGCAGAAAAAGCTTGGGGTCCAGGGCATGCCCGGCCATGCGCACTTCAAAATGCAGGTGCGAACCAGTGGACTGTCCGGTCGATCCGACACGGGCAATCAACTGCCCTTTTTCTACTACGTCGCCTAATTTAACAACGATTGATGACGCATGGGCGTATCGCGTGCTCATGCCATTGCCATGATTGATTTCCACCAGCTTGCCGTAGCCTGTCATGTAACGGGCTTCGGACACGACTCCACCGGAGGCCGCGTAAATAGGCGTACCTTTGGGAGCGGGAAAATCCAAACCTTCGTGCAAGGCGTGACGACCCGAAATCGGGTGACGACGCCAGCCAAAGGAGGACGCCACCTCGTCGTAATCCACCGGGCGGTAATTGGGCAGGCGGGCCTCATTGCCGGTTCGCTCGGTAAGCACACTGTCCAACATCTGGAACCAGTCCTGCTGCTCGGACATCTGTTTGGCCAGATTATCCAGCTGCTCGCCCAAACGGTCAGCACTCCAGACCAGATCGGCACCGTCCATGCTGTCCATGACGGCCAGATCCTGCACCGGCATGGCACCGGCCAGCTCCGGATCGGTATACTCGATACCGGCGGCTTTGGCCACGCGTTTGCTGACACCGTCCATCTCGATCAGTTTGGCCTGCAAACCGCCGACTTTTTCAGCCAGACGGGTAACGTTGTCCTGCATGGCGGCGGCCTGGCTTTGGGCCATATCCGTATCCAGCGACATGCCGCTGCGATCCCCCCAGTGCGACTGCACCAGAGCTCCCGCCGCTGCGGAAACGCCCAGCGATACCAAAGCCACCAGGGCAATCACCGTACGGCGCACCCCTTTGGCTTTGGCATCTAAGGACGTATAGTCTTTATGTTGATCCACTCTCGTATAACCTCGAACATGACCTGGAAGCCCCCTTTTTCCTCATCCGCGCCAAAACGCAGTAGCGGGCAAAGCCACGCTTTGGGTTGGCTGGCTAGCGACCAGCAAGGTTCCCAGGTACTGGAAATGGCCCGGCAGCTGATGGCGGCACAGACCCATGTAAGCAAAGCCTTGCCACCAGCTTTAGGCAAGGCTTGTAAAGTAGCCCGTATAGACAGACAGCAATTGACGCTGGCAGTTCCCAGCGCGGCGCATGCGGCCAAGCTACGCCAGCTTTTACCTACAGTCATACGGAAGATGAATGCCGCTGGCTGGAACATTAACGAGGCGCTGGTTCACGTGCAAGCCCATTTGTTTGCAAGCGTGACAGAAAAGCCCACACGCCAGGTACAAGTCCTGGACGAGCGGGCCCTGGAATCATTCGAAAAGCTCCATGATTCATTGCCTCAAGGTCCCTTGGCGCAAGCCATCGAACGCTTGCTGCGCCATCATCGTGGCTAAACAAAGCACCACGATCGAAACCCTAGACAAGTATCAGGCGAATTTCCACTCGCTGGAAAATGCATGGGGCGCGCTGGCAGCGGACTCGAAAGTCACCAGTTCCCAGCTATCCTGAGCGGCGAGCAAGGCGCGCGCCAACTGATTGTTCAAACCATGACCAGATTTACACGCCACATAGCGCGCAATCAGGGGATGGCCAATCAGGTACAAGTCGCCAATAGCATCCAAAATCTTGTGCTTGACGAACTCGTCCTCGTAACGCAGACCATCGCTGTTTAAGACGCGGTACTCGTCCATGACGATAGCATTGTCCAAACTGCCACCACGGGCAAGACCTGCCGCACGCAAGGCTTCCACTTCGCTGGCGAACCCGAAGGTGCGCGCACGGGAAATGGTCTTCACATACGAGTCATGCGCAAAATCCACCTCGGCAAAATTGGCCGTTGCATCAATAGCCGGGTGATGAAAATCGATAGAGAACTGAAGGGCAAAGCCTTCATAGGGCTCCAGACGAGCCCATTTAATGTCCTGTCCCTCGCCCTCAGAAACTTCTATAGGCTTGAGGACACGCAAAAACTTCTTGGCCGCTTCCTGCTCTTGCAAACCCGCTGAACGCAACAAGTACACAAACGTACCGGCGCTGCCATCCATGATGGGGACTTCTTCAGCCGTCAGGTCCACGTGCAGATTATCGATGCCCAGACCAGCAATGGCCGACATCAAATGCTCCACGGTCGACACCCGGACATTATCCTTGATCAGCACCGAAGCCATACGTGTGCCACCGACCTTGTCTGCCTGAGCGGGTAAATCCACGATTTCGGGCAAATCAACACGATGAAACACAATACCCGTGTCAGGCGCAGCAGGACGCAGTGTCAGTTCGACACGACGACCAGAGTGCAAGCCGACTCCTTTGGTACTGATGACATTTTTGATGGTGCGCTGACGAAGCATAGCTATTCTTGTATTTGTAAAGTGTTGTTCGCAAAGACTATTGTAACCGTAATACGGGTTATCCACTATAGGCTTTCTTCAAACCTGCGTCATTGCCAAGCATCAAACACCAGAGCACGACAAAGCACTTACACCCCCTGAGCGCGAACGCCCAGGGGGAGTCGTGGGAGAAATCAAATTGGCGACTCGGGTAATCGCCGAACCTGATTTTTAATCAGCCTGCTTGCGCAAAAACGCCGGAATATCGAAGTGATCCATACCGGCGGTCTCCAACGCGCGCACCTGAGCCGAAGCCTGGCTGCGTGGGTTGCGAATGACAGCAGGTACATCAGCGTTGGCGTAATCAGCGCCGATGACAGGCATATTGTCCGTACCTGTACGTAACACTTCTTCGTTGTTTTGTACCAACTGTGGGCGCGCTTGTTTGCGACCCAGGCCGGTAGCCACAACAGTAACACGCAGGCTGTCACCCATGGACTCGTCGTAAGCGGTACCGAAGATAACGGTGGCATCTTCTGCCGCATAGCCACGAATCGTGTCCATGATTTCGCGCGTTTCGCGCATCTTCAGGGACGAGGAGGACGTAATGTTCACCAACATGCCGCGGGCACCGTGCAGATCCACCCCTTCCAGCAATGGGCAAGCGATGGCACGCTCAGCCGCCTCACGAGCGCGGTTCGAGCCGGAAGCCACTGCCGTACCCATCATGGCCTGGCCTTGCTCGCCCATAATGGTTTTCACGTCTTCAAAGTCGACGTTCACGTTACCTTCAACATTGATGATCTCGGCAATACCAGCGCAGGCATTGTGCAAGACATCGTCAGCGGCCTTGAAGCAATCGGACTGCGTGGCGTCCTCATCCATCAAGTCATACAGGTTTTCGTTCAATACAACGATCAGAGAGTGAACGTGCTTGCTCAACTCCTCGATCCCTTCTTCGGCCATGCGCAAGCGGCGGTTGCCTTCAAAGGAGAAAGGTTTGGTGACCACACCCACGGTCAAAATACCCAATTCCTTGGCCACTTCAGCCACAACGGGGCTGGCGCCCGTACCGGTACCACCGCCCATACCGGCCGTGATAAACACCATATTGGCACCGTTCAGTGCGGCGCGAATTTCTTCACGAGCAGTTTCAGCGGCCGCACGGCCTTGATCAGGCTTGGCACCGGCACCCAAGCCACTGCGGCCCAGACGGATCTGGATAGGAGCATCGCTGCTGGCCAGAGCCTGCGAATCAGTATTGGCGCAGATGAAATCAACGCCCTGAACACCAGACTTGATCATATGCATCACAGCGTTGCCGCCTGCGCCGCCCACGCCCACGACCTTAATGACCGTGCCGCTACCGCTGGTATCTAACATTTCAAAGTTCATCATGATTGACTCCCACTCAAACACTTAATTAGTCAAGTTCCTACGTACTTCCCCGATACAACTGAAATTTGGAATCAGCTCAAAACATCTGCCAACCAAGGGGTTCGCACCCGGTTTGAACTGCCTCCTGGACCGCCCTTTCAGGCTGCCCGACCTGAGCGTATTGCAACGCCCTTAATTCATGAACCATTCCTTCATGCGTGCCATCAGGCCTTTGACGCTCCCTTTTTGCTGGGCCACTTTGCGGCCACGAGCGCTTTGCAGGCGAGCTTCGGTCAACAGCCCCATCACCGTCGAAAAACGAGGGTTACGCATCACATCAGCCAAACTGCCTTCATAGCTGGGCACAGCGATACGCACTGGTTTCAGGAATACGTCCTCGGCCAGTTCCACGATGCCCGGCAACATGGCCGTACCACCGGTCAGCACGATGCCCGAGGACAACAAGTCTTCGTAGCCCGATTCGCGCAGACTTTGCTGCACAAAGGTGAACAGCTCTTCCACACGCGGCTCGATCACCGCACCCAAAGCCTGACGTTTGACCTGACGGTTAGGGCGATCACCCAAACCGGGCACTTCAATCATTTCCTCCGGATGCGCCAGCGACTGCTTGGCCACCCCAAAGCGCAGCTTGATCTCTTCCGCATCTGGCGTGGGGGTGCGCAACATGGCGGCAATATCGCTGGTGATCTGGTCGCCCGCAATCGGGATTACATCGGTATGACGGATAGCCCCGCCGGTGTAGATGGCGATGTCGGTCGTACCACCGCCAATATCGACCAGCACCACGCCCAGCTCTTTTTCGTCCGCCGTCAGGCAGGACAGGCTGGAGGCCAAAGGCTGCAAAATCAGGTCCTGCACTTCCAGGCCGCAACGGCGCACACATTTGACGATGTTCTGCGCCGCGCTGACCGCACCAGTCACAATGTGCACCCGCACTTCCAGACGCAGACCGCTCATGCCGATGGGTTCGCGAATGTCCTCTTGCGAGTCCACGATGAATTCCTGCGTCAGCACGTGCAGCACCTGCTGATCGGTGGGGATGTTCACGGCCTTGGCCGTTTCGATCACGCGCGCCACATCGGTGGCTGTCACCTCTTTGTCCTTCACCGCCACCATGCCGCTGGAGTTAAAGCTGGTGATGTGACTGCCTGCAATGCCGGTGTAGACCTCACGGATCTTGCAATCGGCCATCAACTCCGCCTCTTCCAAAGCGCGCTGGATGGAATTGACTGTCGTCTCGATATTGACGACCACCCCTTTGCGCATGCCCTGGGATTCATGCTGGCCCAGACCAAGCACTTCAAACCGGCCTTCCGGCAGCACTTCGGCCACCACCGCAACCACTTTGCTGGTGCCGATGTCCAATGCAACGATCAGGTCTTTGATGTCACGAGTCATATATTCTTTACTTCACAGGGGTAGATGAAACCGGAGCCAGCGTTATCGCAAAGCCATTCGGGTAACGTAAATCGGCACTTTGCAAAGCACGGTCGCCAAGCCGTTGCATCAAGGCAGGCCAGGCCTGCACAAATCGTTCGACACGAACCGCAAAGGGCAAGGCCCCTTTTCGGCCGTGCGGGTCGGCGATATCAGCCGCCGGGTCGCGGCCCAGGCTCAACTGCACACCGTTCGACAAAACCACATCCCAGGCATAGCGCGGGCTCAAGGTCACTTCACTGACCTGCACGTCCAGAGGGCCAAACCAGCGTGCCAGCTCGGCATAGCGCTGCACCACCAGACGCTCCGAGTTCGGAGGGCCACTTAACTGAGGTAAATCCACATCATCGGGCACCACCGCTTTATTAGCCGAAAATGACTCACCCCAGGTGTTGATCATCTCGTCTTCATTCCAATACGCCAGCGGCTGCTGCTCTTCAATCCGTACCGACAGGCTGTTGGGCCAGACGCGGCGAATTTGCGCACGTCGCACCCAAGGAGCCGTTTCAACCAAAGCGCGAGACTGATCCAGGTCTACCGTAAAGAAATTTCCCTGCAAACGACCGGCAATCGTGGCTTTCACCCCTTCTGGAGTAACGTAGGCCAGACGTTCGCCTTGCGAGGACTCGATCTGAATGCGCTCGATATTGAAGTACGGACGACGCACCGCCCAAACCACAACACCGATCACCAATGCCGATACCGCTAGCAAAGCCAGCGTATTGGCGATCAGGTTGGTCAGACGGGCATCGGAAAACATGACTCAGACTCCACGCTCTATAGGCTGCGGGCAATGGCCTGCACTTTGCAGCGTGCCGTTGCCAAAATGTTCACACACAACTGGGCGTAGCTAATACCCTCCGCTTTGGCTGCCATAGGCACCAAAGAGTGGCTGGTCATGCCAGGAGAGGTGTTCATCTCCAGCAACCAGGGACGGTTCTGCTCGTCCAGCATGAAATCGGCACGGCCCCAGCCTTCGCAGCCCAGTGCATTAAATGCACGAACCGAGAGGTCCTGAATATGCGCCGTCAGTTCAGGCGACAGATCAGCAGGACAGAAGTATTGGGTTTCGTCCGAGTAGTACTTGTGTTCAAAGTCGTAATTGCCTTGCGGAGCCACAATGTCGATCACAGGCAAGGCACGCGCCTGGGCACCCACGCCGATGATGGGCACTGTCAGTTCGCGACCACGAATGAATTGCTCTGCCAACACGTTTGTGTCGTAATGCATAGCCGTTTCGAAGGCGGCAACAGCGTCCTCGGCGCGATCCACACGCACCACACCCACAGTCGAACCTTCATGAGGGGGCTTCATGATCAGGGGAACACCCAGACGTTCCACTGCGGCGGCAACCTGGCTGACATGATCCAATTGCGCAAAGCCAGGGGTGGGTAAACCCAGATGCTGCCAAACGTGCTTGGTCATGATTTTGTCCATGGCCAGACCGGAGGCCATCACTCCGCTACCGGTGTAAGGGATACCCATCCATTCCAGTGCCCCCTGCAAGGTGCCGTCTTCGCCGTAACGACCATGCAAAGCAATGAACACGCGATCAAAACCGGCCTGAGCCAGTTCGGTCAGTCCTTTCTCGCCCATATCGAACAAATGCGCATCCACCCCCATGCTGCACAGAGCTTCATGCACGCCTGCACCAGACATCAAGGACACTTCCCGTTCGGCGGACTTGCCGCCGTACAACACGCCGACCCGACCAAAATCCGCTGTCATGCCATTTCTCCCAATTGAGCAGGAATCCGGCTGATGGATCCTGCACCCATTACCAACACCACATCACCATCACGGACAAAGTCCAGAACGGCTTGTGCCATATCGCTGATTTCGGCCACAAAAATAGGTTCGACCTTGCCCAGTACGCGCACGGCGCGACTCAAGGCACGGCCATCGGCGGCCACCAGGGGCGCCTCGCCTGCGGGATAGACCTCACCCAGGAGGACAGCGTCAGCCTGGCTAAGTACCTGCACGAAATCTTCAAAGCAATCACGGGTACGCGTATAGCGGTGTGGCTGGAACGCCAACACAATGCGGCGATCAGGCCAAGCACCCCGTGCGGCCGCCAAGGTAGCAGCCATTTCGACAGGATGGTGACCATAATCGTCAACAACGGTAAACGTCCCGCCGCCTTGCGCCTGGGAAACCGGGAAGTCCCCCACCATGGAGAAGCGACGGCCCACACCGGTGAACTCTTTCAGGCCTTTGGCAATGACCTCGTCGCTGACACCCAATTCAGTGGCTACTGCAATAGCGGCCAAGGCATTGAGTACATTGTGTTTTCCGGGCAGATTCAGACACACGGACAGCAAAGGAAGCTCACCTGTTGCCCCTTTGCGCTGCACATCAAAACACATGGTGGTGCCACGGCTTTCGATGTTGATCGCGCGGACCTGAGCATCGGTATCAATACCGTAAGTGGTGACAGGGCGCGATACAAAAGGAATGATTTCGCGCACATTCGCATCGTCATTGCACACAATGGCACTGCCGTAAAACGGCAGGCGATGCGTAAAATCAATGAACGCACTTTTCAGTCGGGCAACGTCATGACCATAGGTGTCCATATGGTCTACATCGATATTGGTGATGATGGCCATCACCGGCAACAGATTCAAAAAGGAGGCGTCAGACTCGTCGGCTTCCACCACGATGTAATCACCCTGCCCCAAACGAGCATTGGCACCCGCCGAATTCAGGCGACCACCGATCACAAAGGTCGGGTCCAGATCAGCGGCCCCCAACAGACTGGCCACCAAGCTGGTGGTGGTGGTCTTGCCGTGCGTGCCGGCCACGGCGATACCGCGCTTTAAGCGCATCAGCTCGGCCAGCATCAGGGCACGTGGCACCACAGGGATGCGGGCTGCACGCGCAGCCAGAACTTCGGGGTTGTCGCCTGCAATGGCGGTGGAAGTGACAATAGCGCCCATACCAGCGACGTTTTCAGCCTTGTGACCGATAACAATACGGGCACCGAGCTGCTCCAGGCGACGAGTTACCGCCGTTTCCTGGATATCCGAACCACTGATAGCAAAACCCAGGTTCAGCATGACTTCGGCAATGCCGCTCATGCCCGAGCCGCCAATCCCTACAAAATGAATATGTTGAATGCGGTGTTTCATTCCACCCTCCTTGCCGCCTGCTGACATGCTTCGGCAATTTGCTGCGTGGCATTCAACTGTGCATGTTCTTGCGCGTGGCTGGCCACGCGACTTAATTCTTCACGGTCCAGTCCTTGCAACCATTGTGCAAGCCACTGGGCCGTCAACTCCGATTGTTTCTTGAGCCACGCGCCCGAACATTCGCTCAGGTAACGGGCATTGGCGCTCTGGTGATCGTCAATAGCGTGTGGCAGAGGCACAAACAAGGCCGCCACACCAATGGCGGCGACTTCGGCCACCGTCATGGCCCCGGCACGACAAATCAGTAGATCGGCCTCTTTCATGGCCTGAGCCATATCACCAATAAAGGCTTTACAGTCCGCCTGTACCTGATGATCTGCGTAGCGTTGCTGCAAGCTCTCCAGATGCTGCTGACCGGACTGGTGTGTGACATGCGGACGCTGCTCGGCAGGGATCAGTGCCATGGCCTCAGGCACCACCTTGTTCAGTGCCGCCGCCCCCAGGCTGCCGCCCACCACCAGAATACGCAGCGGTCCAGTCCGTTTGGCATAACGTTGCGCAGCGGGGCCCTGACCTACGAAGGCATCACGCACAGGGTTGCCAACCGTCACAGCGCCAGGCAAGGCACCCGGAAAACCGGTCAATACACTGGTCGCCATTTTGGCCAAGTAGCGATTGGCCGTACCGGCCACCGCATTTTGCTCATGCACAACCAAAGGACGGCGCGACACAAAAGCCATCAGGCCACCCGGGAAGGCGACATAGCCACCCATTCCCAAAACCACATCAGGTTTGGCTTGCTGCAAGCAACGGTGTGCCTGCCAGCAGGCACTGATCAAGGTAAAGGGTAAAGAGAGCAATGCCTTCACGCCCTTGCCTCGTAATCCGGAAAATCGCAGAGGCAGCATTTTAATCCCATGCTGGGGGACCAAGCTACCTTCCATGCGCTCGGGATGACCTAACCACAACACGTTCCAGCCGCGCTGTTGCATGGCTTCGGCCACGGCCAGCCCGGGCATGATGTGCCCGCCTGTACCGCCAGCCATGATCAGGATGGTTGGAGTGCTCATGTGCGCTTACCTCGCATCATTTGCCGGTTCTCAAAATCAACCCGCATTAACAAGGCAAAAGCCACCAGATTCATCACAATGCCCGAACCACCATAGCTGACCAAAGGCAGCGTCAGGCCCTTGGTCGGCAAGAGGCCCAACACGACACCAATATTGATAAAAGCCTGTACGCCAAACCAAAGCGCCACACCTTGAGCAACCACACCACTGAACAAACGATCCATGGCGCAGGCCTGACGACCAATATTGAAGCCGCGCCAGATAACAAACCCAAAGGTCAGGACCAAGGCGGCAACGCCCACAAAGCCCAGCTCCTCGCCAATAACGGCAACGATAAAGTCGGTATGGGCTTCAGGCAGGTAATGCAGTTTTTCCACGCTGGAGCCCAAGCCCACGCCAAACCATTCACCTCGGCCCAAAGCAATCAGTGAGTGCGACAACTGATAGGCACTGCCATAGGCATTGTCAGGATTCCAGGGGTCCAGATACACAAACAGACGCTCACGACGCCAAGGCGAGAGCCAGATCAGCAAAAGAAAGCTGCTGACCATAATCCCCAGCAAGGCGGAGAACAATTTTCCGTTGATCCCACCAATGAAAAGAATGCCCACCGCAATAGCCACGATGACCATGAAGGCACCGAGATCGGGCTCCATCAAAAGCAGCACACCGACCAACCCCAAGGCCACCGCCATAGGCAGGAACCCTCGCACGAAAGCATGCAGATGCTGCTGTTTGCGCACCGTGTAGTCAGCGGCATACAGCACCATGGCCACTTTCATCAGCTCCGAAGGCTGAAAGTTAATGATGCCCAATGGAAGCCAGCGGCGTGCACCGTTCACTTCTCGGCCAATTCCGGGGATCAAAACAACTACTAACAGGAAAATAGCCAGTACAAACACGGGCACAGCCAGCTTCTGCCACACCCGCAAGGGAACCGTAGCCGTGAACATGGCCAGCACCACACCCACTACGATGAACAGGGCGTGACGTATTACAAAGTAATAGCGGCCATAACTTTCATAACGCGGTCCGTCAGCCAAAGCGATCGAAGCGGAATACACCATCAGCAAACCGAACAGAGTCAGCATCAGTGTGGCGGTCAGCAAGGGACGATCCAGCACAGGCAATGCCGTACGTCCAGGACGCACCGCATTGACACCTGAGGTCAGCTCAGCAAACAGGCTCATGCCAACTCTCCTTTGTCCAACGCCATCTCGGTCACGGCAGCAACAAAGCACATGCCACGATGGTGATAGCTTTTGAACATATCCATGCTGGCGCACGCCGGGGACAGCAAGACCACATCGCCCGAACGGGCCTGTTCGGCGGCTGCCTGCACCGCAGCTTCCAGACCATCACAAAAACGGTGACGAACATCGTGTGCGGCTAGAACAGCAGCAATCTGCTTGGCGTCCTGCCCAATCAGAAAGGCCTCAGCCACATTTTGGGCAGCAGCCACAGCCAGCGGCTCAAAATCCTGGCCCTTGCCCAGCCCACCGGCAATCAGCCAGACGCGCTGATCGAAGCCACGCAAGGCCGCGACAGTCGCGCCAACGTTGGTGCCTTTGCTGTCATCCAGATACTGAACACCATCGAGCACACGAATCAGTTCTACACGGTGCGGCTCGCCTTGATAGGTGCGCAGGCCATTGAGCAACTCCGCCCAACCCAGCCCCAGGCAGCGAGCCAGCAGCAAAGCTGCTTGAGCATTCAAGGCGTTATGACGGCCCTTGATCTGCAAAGCCTCAACCGGCATCAGACGCTTCAAGCCGCCCTTGCCACGCACGGCGGGCTCAAGCGGCGCATTACGTTTTTTCAGACCGGTGGCAGGCAGCTCAAAATCGGTAGGCTCGTTGGCCACCAGCCACTGCATACCGCCATCCGTCAACAAGCCCATATCGCCCAGCAAAGCGGGCTTGTCCAGACCGAAGCTGCGCACCGACTCCTGACCGGCATCGGGAATCATGGCCATGACGGCAGGGTCATCGCGATTGACCAAGGTCACATCGCACATGCCATACATACGTTGTTTGGACTGGATATAGGCATCCATGCCGCCGTGCCAGTCCAGATGATCCTGCGAAATATTCAGCACAACGCCAGCATCCGCCTGCAAGCTAAAGGTGCTATCCAGTTGGAAGCTGGACAGTTCCAGCACCCAGACTTGAGGCAAGGCGTTATTTTCCAGAGCGTCGCACAAGGCGGTCAGCGCAGCAGGGCTGATATTGCCCACAGCTAGCGCAGCGACACCAGCTTGTTCGAGCAAGTGGCGCGTCATGGCAGTGACCGTCGTTTTGCCATTGGTGCCGGTGATGGCCACTACGCGGCTTTCATGCCCTTGATCGGCCAAATCTTTCAGGGCACGAGCGAACAGCTCGATCTCGCCAATAACTTCAATGCCACGATCACGTGCCTGAGCTAAAAAGTCAGCCAAGACAGGATCCACTGGCGACAGACCGGGGCTGATCACCACCGTGTGTACACCGCTCAGGCTATCGGCCTGCAAAGCGCTCTGCCCCAAACGCACATCCAGAGCCGTGCCAGTCAAGGCCTGGAGCTTGTCCAGACCTTGCACGTTTTCGCGCGTATCCGCCAAACGAATGCTAGCCCCCTGAGCCAAAGACCAACGAGCCGCAGCAAAGCCAGTCTCGCCTAACCCCAGGATAAGCATGAGACCGTCTTTACGGATCGAAGGAAAACTCAAGGCATTCATCGCAGTTTCAATGTAGATAGGCCAATCATGACCAGCATCATGGTGATGATCCAGAAACGGACCACTACCTGTGTTTCTTTCCAGCCGCTGACTTCAAAGTGATGGTGCAGCGGTGCCATACGAAATATTCGTCTGCCTTGTCCGTAACGTTTCTTGGTGTACTTGAACCAGGTCACCTGCAACATCACCGACAAGGTTTCCACCACAAACACGCCACCCATAATGAACAGCACGATTTCCTGACGCACGATCACAGCGATCGTACCCAGCGCCCCCCCCAGAGCCAGAGCGCCTACGTCGCCCATGAACACCTGCGCGGGATACGCGTTAAACCACAGAAAAGCCAAACCCGCACCAGCGATGGCCGCGCAAATCACTAGCAATTCGCCCGCACCGGGAATATAGGGAAACAAAAGATATTTGGAGTAGTCCACACGGCCGACCACATAGGCAAAAATGCCCAGTGCGGAGCCCACCAGCACGGTAGGCATAATCGCCAGCCCATCCAGACCATCTGTCAGATTGACGGCATTGCTGGAGCCCACAATCACTGCCCAGGTCAACACGACAAAACCCAGCACTCCCAGGGGGTAGCTCACAGACTTGAAGAACGGCACGATCAGATCAGCCTGGGTCGGCAATGACATGGTGAAGCCGCTCAAGACCCATTCTTTGAACAGGGGCCACAATTCGGTATTGGCAGGCACCGAAACGGCAAAGCTCAGGTACACGGCCGCCACCATACCGATCAGGGCTTGCCAGAAGAATTTCTGACGTGAGGACATTCCCTCGGGGTCACGGTTGACGACTTTCTTGTAGTCGTCAGCCCAACCAATCCAGCCAAAACCGAACGTCACCAGCAAAACGACCCAGACAAAACGATTGGTCCAATCTGCCCACAGCAAGGTGCTGATACCGATAGCGATCAGGATCAAAACACCGCCCATGGTGGGGGTACCGTTCTTTTGCAAATGCGATTCCGGACCGTAGGCACGTACAGCCTGACCGATCTTCAGTTCGGTCAGCTTGCGGATAACCCAGGGACCTGCCAACAAGCCAATTGCCAACGCGGTGGCGCTGGCCAAAATAGCACGCAGGGTGATGTACTCAAACACCCCAAAGGCGCGAATATGATCGTCCGATAGCCAGCGTGCCAGTTCAAGAAGCATGAGTGGCCCCTTCGTTATGGGAGAAGTGGTTCTCCAGGGCGGCAACCACACGCTCCATACGAGCACTGCGCGAACCCTTGATCAACACATGGGACGGCTCCAAAGCCAATAGGTACGCCACCATGTCCTCCAGCGTCTCGAATTGATGCGCACGTGCACCAAAAGCCTGAGCAGCATGGCTGGCATCACCACCCAAGGTCAGCAATTCATCCATGCCGCGCTCTTTGGCGTAGGCACCAACTTCCGCGTGCAACTCAGAGCTGTTGTCACCGATCTCGGCCATATTGCCTAGCACCAGCACCTTGCGCCCTTTCAGCTGTGCCAGCACATCAATCGCGGCACGCACCGAATCCGGGTTGGCGTTGTAAGTGTCATCAATCAACTGGTAACCGGAAGACAACTGCTTGGGCTGCATCCGTCCCGAGACAGGACGAAAGCTCTCCAGACCTTGCGCAATCGCGCTCAAAGGAGCACCGGCGGCATGGGCGCAAGCGGCAGCCGCCAAGGCATTACGCAGGTTATGAATACCAGGGCTGTTCAAAGTCAAGGCGCAGGACTGCCCTGCCACGTGCAGCACAAAACGAGTTTGGGCCGGCTCGACAAACATATCGGCTGCAAATACCGTCTCCTGACCACTCAGGCCAAAGCGCAACACGGTGCGCTGACCGGCTTGTTCGGCCCACATCGCACTGAAAGCATCGTCATCGGGAATGACCAGCGCGCCGTCTAGAGGCAGCGCATCAATAACGGCCCCGTTTTCACGAGCCACCGCTTCCACGCTGTGCATGAACTCCTGATGTTCGCGCTGTGCGTTATTGATCAGGGCAATCGTGGGGCGAGCCATGGACGCCAGCACGGCGATTTCGCCGGGATGGTTCATGCCCATCTCCAGGACGGCAGCCTTGTGCTCGGAGCTCAAACGCAGGATGGACAGGGGTACGCCCAGATCGTTGTTCAAATTGCCGCGAGTTGCCAGGCTTTCTGCTTCGCCCAACCAGGCGCGCAAGATAGCGGCAATCATTTCCTTGGTCGTGGTCTTGCCATTGCTACCGGTCACGCCGATGACAGGGATATCAAAGCGCGAACGCCATTCGGTGGCCAAGGTCATCAAGGCACGGCGTGTATCACCCAGTACAAGTTGGGGCAGTTCAACTTCGGTATCCCGTTGAGCCACGATGGCGGCAACAGCGCCCTGCTCTTTGGCTTTCTCCAAATAGCGGTGACCATCGAATTGCTCACCACTCAAAGCCAGGAACACATCCCCTTTGGCCAAGCTACGGGAGTCGGTGCTCAAACGCACACCACGCAACCACAGCAAGGCCGCTTTGGCCCAGTCGCAGTCATCAAACACAGAGCGTTCTCCCTGCACTTCCTGGTAGGTTTCATGCCCTTTGCCGGCCAGCAGCACAATATCGTCAGGACTGGCAGCCCAGATTGAGGACAGAATGGCGCGGGCGCGATCCATTTGTACGGCAGGCGCTTCAGGCATACCAGCCACAATCTGACGAATGATCTCGGCAGGATCTTCAAAACGAGGATTGTCAGTCGTCACCAGCACGCCGTCGGCCAGACGGGCGGCTATTTCACCCATGATGGGGCGTTTGCTGGTGTCGCGGTTACCGCCACAACCAAATACGCAGATCAGCTTGCCACCCCGAACACTGGCCACTTCACGCAGTGCTTGCAGGGCACGCTCCAACGCGTCAGCGGTATGAGCGTAATCCACCACGACCAAAGGCAGAGGCTGGCGGCCAGCGGTGCTCTTGGGCGTCACAATTTGCAAGCGACCAGGAACGGACTCCAGCTTGTCCATGATGCGAGCGATCTTGGAGACGGGCCAGCCCACCTCTTGCAGCACACCGGCCACCAACAGGAGGTTGGCCACGTTATGCTCACCCAGCAGGTGGGTCAAAATCTGTGCAGTACCGTGCGCGGTGACCAGGTTGAATACCTGGCCATCAGCCCCGGTATGCACGTCTTGCGCCAGCAGATCCACGCCAGGCTGGCTCATGGAGTACGAAATCACACGAGCAGCCAAGCCGGACTGCATCAACTCACGACCGGTTTCATCGTCCGCATTCACAACGGCGCTACGCAGACCGGGCCAGCTAAACAGGCGCAGCTTGGCCTGTTTGTATTCTTCCATGCTGTGGTGATAGTCCAGATGGTCATGCGTCAGGTTGGTGAACCCGGCAATATCAATGCGGACACCGTCCAGGCGGCCTTGCTCCAGGCCAATCGACGAGGCTTCCAGCGCCACGGCATTACCACCTTGGGCGCGAATGGCGGCCAAGCTGCGATGTACGGTCAGTACGTCCGGCGTCGTCAGTACGCCACCCAGATTGGAGCCGTCAGGCAAGGTCACGCCCAGCGTACCAATGGTGCCGCAAGGCACTTGGGAATGATTCAGAGCCGAAGCCACCCACTGCACCGTGGAGGTCTTGCCATTGGTACCGGTCACCGCGACAACCGTCATTTCCTCGGAAGGGCGGCCCCACCACTGATGAGCCACTTCACCCAACAAGGCACTGAGGTTGGCAACCTGCAAAACAGGTACGCCGGGATCCACCGCCTGATCGCCCTGCTCACGCACAATCGCAACCGCACCTTGTTGCACAGCCTGAACTTCATACTCACGACCATCACCTTGATGACCAAGGCAGGCAAAAAACGCATCACCCGCCTTGATCTGGCGGGAATCCAAACACAGGTTAGCCGTGGGCGCTACATGCTGCGCCAGCCACTCCAGTATTGCTGCGGCGTTCATCGTACATTCTCCGCACCGGGGCCAACGGCCACCAGCGAATCTATGGGCGCATCAGGCTGGACACCTAGGCGTCGCAAGCTCCGGGCCACAATTTCTGAAAAAATCGGCGCGGCAATACGCCCGCCGTAATAATTGGAACTATGTGGCTCGTCAATCGTGACGGCCACCACAATGCGAGGATCAGAGACGGGCGCAAAGCCTACAAAAGAGCCGCGATACAGAGATTTGCTGTAACGGCCATCCACAATCTTGCGGGCCGTACCGCTCTTGCCAGCAACGCGATAACCTTGCACCTGAGCCAGACGGGCACCGGCCGGGCCAGCCGCATCTTCCAGCATGGCGCGCAGTTCCGCCGCCACTTTAGGGGTATAAACCTGAACACTGGCGGGTTTGCCCTCGCGCTTGAGCAAGGTCATGGAAACCATATCGCCATTACGCGCAAACGCCGTATAGGCGTGGGCAATTTGCAGCAGGGAAACCGACAGGCCATAACCGTAGGACATGGTGGCGCGCTCGATAGGACGCCAGCGCTCCCACGGACGTAGTCGTCCGCTGGCAATACCGGGGAAGTCGGCCTGCGGAGAACGGCCAAAACCCAGCTCGGTAAATTTGTTCCACATTTCCTGCGATGTCAGACGCTCGGAAATCATGGTCATGCCGATATTGCTGGAGCGACGCAAGATTCCCGCAGCATCCAAGGTGCCATTGTGACGGCTGACATCGCTGATCACATTGCCTTGGTAGCGATACTGACCATTACCCGTATTGAACAGGGTGGCCGTGGTAATGCGGTTGATATCGAGCGCCAACCCCACCGTAAAGGGCTTCATGATGGAACCGGGCTCGAAGGTGTCGGTCAAGGCACGGTTACGCAGAGCTGGCCCCTTGCGGTCATCCCGGTCATTAGGGTTGTAGGTAGGCAGATTCACCAGGGCCAGGATTTCCCCGGTTTTTACATCCATGACCACAGCGGCAGCCGCATTGGCTTTGACATCTTCCATCCCCTTTTTCAGGGCGGTATAAGCGTCAAATTGCAAACCAGCGTCAACTGACAGGTGCAAATCCTGACCGTGAGTAGGCGGGATAACGGCGCGTACGTCTTCAACCACACGGCCCAAACGGTCACGAATCACACGACGCGAACCAGGAGTGCCGGACAAGGCAGAATTAAAGGCCAACTCAATGCCTTCAATACCTTGGTCCTCAATATTCGTAAAGCCCAGAATATGCGCCATGACTTCCCCTTCGGGATAGAAACGGCGCATTTCCTCTTGCTGGTGAATGCCTGGAATTTTCAGTTCGGCAATCTGGGCAGCCACATCGACGTCCACCTGACGCTTGATGTAAACAAAATTACGGTCCTCGACGGACAAACGGCGCTCAATATCGGATGCACCCATGCCCAACAGCTTGGCCAATTGTCCGATCTGCTCGGGCTTGGCATTACGGGCATCATCAGGAATAGCCCAGATTGCCTTGACCGGCACGCTGGAGGCCAGCACCACCGAGCCACTGCGATCAAACACCTTGCCACGCATGGGCGGCAACACCTGGGTGCGCTCGTAGCGACGCTCGCCTTGTTGCTGCAAGAATTCAGTAGACAGGCCTTGCAAGTACAAAGCCTTGACGATCAGGGCGCCGAAACCCAGGAATAAAAGAACCAGCACCAAACGCGAACGCCAAAATGGCATCTGCACGCTCAGGGCGGGATTCTCGTGATAGCCGTATCGTTTCATGGCTGCGCTCCGGGCTGCGCCAGCGTCGAGCTGAGCTGACCACCTTGCACATAGAGAGTGCGCTCAGGAGAGCTAAGCACCAGGCCCAATTCATTACGGCCAATATCATCCACCCGGGCATTACGAGCCAGTTCGGCCCGCTCCAGTTGCAAACGACGCCAGTCCGTATCCAGTTCACCGGCTTTGGTGACCAGACGATCGGTTTGCACAAACAGTTCGCGCGCCTGATAGCGCGCCGTCACCAAAGAGATGGCCGACAGCATCAACACCAAAGAGAGGGTGATGACCAGGCGCATCATCGGCGGCCTCGCTTGCCAGCAGGCTGGCGGCTATAGGCGGCCTGTTGCAGCAGACGCTCGCTGGCGCTGCGCATCCAGTCCTGGGGGATAGGGGTGTCGGTGCGTTGCACCACACGTAATACCGCCGAGCGGGCTCGGGGGTTGTCGCTGGACTCCTGGTCGGTGGGCAAGATTCTGCCCAAAGACTGCACCAGAGGCTGGGGCAAGTCTTTTTCAAGAATAGGTAGACGTGACTGTTCCTGCGCGGGACGCGCAGCTGCGTTCATGAACTGTTTGACCATGCGGTCCTCCAGTGAATGAAATGCAATCACCGCAAGCCTGCCCCGAGTCGCCAATCGACTCAGAATTGACGGAAGCGCGTACGCGAGCTCTTCGAGCTCACGATTGAGGTAAATCCGTATAGCCTGGAAGGTCCTGGTTGCCGGATGTTGACCCTTTTCGCGCGTGCGGACGACACCGGCGACGAGCTCGGCGAGATCACGCGTTGTATGTAGCGGGCGGGATTGGCGGCGATCAACAATCGCCTTTGCAATCTGGAAAGCAAACCGTTCTTCGCCATATTCTGCAATGACCTCCTTTAAAACTTCCACGCTGACCTCGGCCAGCCACTGTTCAGCGGTCAAACCACCGCTGGTATCCATGCGCATGTCCAAGGGACCTTCGCGCATAAAAGAGAAACCTCGTTGTGCGTCGTCGATTTGTGGCGAGGAAATGCCCAAATCCATCATGACGCCTTGCAATGGCCCCACCTCCAGCTCGTCCAGAGCCTGGGCCAGATCACCAAAACCACTATGTACAACCGTGACACGGCTATCTTGTGCCGCCAGCTCCTGGGCCACGGCAATGGCCTGCGGGTCCTTGTCGATCACGATCAGGCGCCCCTGCGGGCTCAAGTGCGACAACAGCAGCCGGCTATGACCACCACGACCAAAGGTGCAATCGACGTACACCCCATCGACCAGGCCCTGGATTTCAGGGTTTTGCGCCCAGCGCCGGGCCTCAAAGGACGGATCCACGAGGGCCGCCACCGTAGGCTCCAACAGCACGGATCGATGTACCAGCGTCATGACTTACTCAGAAAGAAAAAGTGTCGAATACGTCTGTGGAGTTTTCAGCCAGATCCTGGGCCTGTCGGCGTTCCAGTTCCTGGGCATTCCACAACTCAAAATGGGTGGCCATACCCAGCAGCATGGCGTCGCGCTCCAGCCCCACTGCGGCGCGCAGTTCGGGAGCGATCAATATCCGACCAGCGGAGTCCAGATCAACGTCCTGAGCACTACCCAGCAGCAGGCGTTGCAAGAAACGGGCACTCATGGGAAAGCGGGCAATTTGTTCGCGCTTTTCTTCCCACACACTGCGCGGATACACCAGCAAACAGCCGTCGGGATGGCGAGTGAGGGTCAAGCGGCCTTGTTCCTGTTGCAAAAGCGCGTCACGGTGCCGAGTCGGAATGGACATCCGACCCTTAGCATCCAGTGTGAGTGCGCTGCTGCCTTGGAACACTTTTTTCCCCCACTTTTTTACACTATTTCCTACTTTTCCCCACTCTACGGGGGAAAGGCTTTTCGGTCAAGGCAGCGGTTGCAATTTTTTCAATCACAACAAGCACTTAGCGCACTATCCTAGAAGTGACGGAAAAAAAATACTGTGTTAAATCAAGAAATTGCGTTGCGCATTAAAAGTGAATTGTTATAAAAACGCGCACAAGCGACTCCTGCCAAGGATTCAACATCCTTAACAATTGCTTTCAAATGTACGAAATCAATGCAATTGGTGGCGAATGCCAGGAGAAGTGTGAGACAGGCCTATAGGCCGGATTCTGTATGCCAGCGGGAACCCGCTGACCGGCAATCATTCCTCTGGACCGACCATTGCTGGCCGGTTCTAGCTACCTACCCGCATACTAAGACGAGCCGCCTATCGGCTAAAAAGCCTGCGTATGCCTATTTGGTATTGCTCCGGGTAGAGGTTACCGCGTTTCACCCCACAGCACTTTGCACCGAAATGCAAGAAAACACGGAAGTGGCCGTATCTGTGCCTGCTTGCGCAAGCCCTTGCTGTGGTCTCGTCTCTGTGGCCCTAGTCCTCGGCTTATCTGACGTGATGCCAGCCTTGCCGGACGGCTGTTAGCCGCTACCCTGCTCTATGGAGTCCGGACCTTCCTCGATACTTGCGTACCGCGACTGCCCAGCCTGCCTCACAGATGCATTGTAACCTGCGACAATAGAGAAATTCGCAGGACGCGCTGTTTTATCTGGAGTCTTATGTCCAACAATCTGATTTCCCTGACCGATGTCCAGTTGGCATTCGGCCACCATCCCTTGCTGGACCATGCCGATCTGGTCATACAAAAAAACGAACGCATCGGTCTGATCGGGCGCAATGGTGCTGGCAAATCATCACTTCTGAAAATTCTGGATCAACGCCAGGCGCCTGACGACGGCCAGATCAAACGACTGGGTGGGCTGAAAATTGCCACCGTCGAGCAAGAACCCGAGCTAGATCCCGAAGTCAGCATTTACGACTTTCTGTGTGGCGACTTCACCGAAACCGAGGACTGGCAACGCCCTGCCCGAGTCAATGCTCTGATGGACAAGCTGGGGCTGGACCCCGACGCCCTGACCGGCAGCCTGTCTGGCGGCCAGCGCAAACGCGTGGCCCTGGCCAATGCGCTGGTGGAAGAGCCTGATCTGCTCTTACTGGACGAGCCCACCAACCACCTGGACTTTGACGGCATTCTTTGGCTGGAACAGTTGCTGCTGGATTTTCGCGGCAGTGCCGTCATCATTACCCACGACCGCCGATTCCTGGATGTGGTAACTACCCGCATCATCGAGCTGGATCGTGGAAAACTCTTCAGCTTTCCCGGCAACTTCAGCCAATGGCAGGAACGCAAAGCAGAGTTCCTGGAAGCGGAAAAGCAACAAAATGCCAAATTCGACAAATTCCTGGCCCAGGAAGAAGTCTGGATTCGTAAGGGCGTGCAAGCGCGCCGCACCCGCGACGAGGGCCGGGTGCGCCGTCTGGAACAATTACGCCGTGACCGTGCCGAGCGTCGCGAACGTTCGGGCGACGTCAAATTCGCCATTTCTGAGGGCCAACGCTCCGGCAAACTGGTTGCGGAACTGCAAGGCGTCACACACGGCTACGATGGCCGCATCCTGATCAAAGACTTCTCGACCGTGCTGATGCGTGGCGACCGTATTGGTCTAATCGGCCACAACGGCGCAGGCAAGACCACCTTATTGCGCATCATGCTGGGTTTGCAGGAACCCAATTCCGGTGTAGTACGCCACGGCACCAAACTGAATATTGGTTACTTTGACCAGATGCGTAGCCGCCTGGACGAAAACGCCACGCTGGCTGACACCATCAGCCCTGGCAGCGAGTGGGTGGAAATTGGCAATCAGCGCAAGCACATCATGAGTTACCTGGAGGACTTTCTGTTCCCCGCCGCCCGCGCTCACTCCCCTGTACGTAGTCTGTCCGGCGGTGAGCGTGCCCGTCTGGCGCTGGCCCGTATGTTCGCCCAACCCACGAATGTATTGGTGCTGGACGAGCCGACTAACGATCTGGACATTGAAACGCTGGAACTGCTGGAAGACCTGATTCAGGATTACACCGGCACTGTGCTGCTGGTCAGCCACGACCGTACCTTCCTGGACAACGTAGTTACTCAGGTCATTGCTGCTGAGGGCGACGGCCATTGGGGTGAATATGTAGGTGGCTACGACGAGTGGCTGGCACAACGTCCGCAAACCAGAACCGAGACAGCGGCCAGCAGTGCTCCAGCGCCAGCCGCAGCCGAAAAATCTGCCACCGAGCGCAACACCAAGACTGCCAAGCCTGGCCGTCTGGCGCCATGGGAAGAAAAGGAACTGGAAGCGCTGCCCGAGAAAATTGCAGCCATAGAAAGCCAGCAAGCCGAACTGGCAGAACAACTAAGCGCACCGGATCTCTATAAAGATGGCTCTACCCTGGCCGACGAGATCAACAGCCAACTGGATCAGCTCAATAAAGACTTGGAGCAGCTATTTGAACGCTGGGAAAAACTGGAAGAAAAACGCTTAGCCAGCTAAAGGGGAGACGGAGGAATCAGGGATTCAGCCCTGTAAAGCCGAACTGATCCACAGATTCCTCTTCAGTCCGGGCAACGCGCTGACAATCGACCATGATCGGCTCGAGTACCGTGCAACAACACGGCAGAACCTCGCCTGGGCCGACATACGCTAAGGGCTGCTCTTTATAGGCAACCTTTCCATAAACAAGAGGAATACGGCAGGAGCCGCAATAGCCGCTCCTGCATTGGTACTCGACCTGATGGCCGGTTCGCTCCAAACCTTCCAACAAGGTTTCGCCGTCCCGCAACTGAAAGTAATCATCAGTTGTCCGGACTAGACTCATAGCTCAATACCGTCGAAGTCGCCAGCCGACACGGCCGAATCAATCTGACCGACCAGGTAAGAGCTCAACTCCACCTCTTGAGGTGCCACCTGCACGGTGTCCGAGGACAACCAGGTGTTGATCCATGGAATGGGATTGTGTTTGACAGACTCAAACGCAGGCTTCAGGCCCACTGCACCCATACGGATATTGGTGATGTATTCCACATACTGGCTCAGAATGTCTTTGTTCAGGCCAATCATGGAACCGTCGCGAAACAGGTAATCCGCCCACTGCTTCTCCTGCTCGGCCGCGTCTTTGAACATGTCAAAACACACCGGCTCTAGCTCATGAGCGATCTGAGCGAACTCAGGATCGTCACTACCAGAACGCAAGATATTAATGATGTGCTGCGTACCAGTCAGGTGCAGCGCTTCATCACGAGCGATCAGGCGAATGATCTTGGCATTACCTTCCATCAACTTGCGCTCGGCAAAGGCAAAGGAGCAGGCAAAGCTGACGTAAAAGCGGATGGCCTCAAGAATATTGACGCTCATCATGCACAGATACAGCTTCTTTTTTAGCTCATAGAGGCTCAACGTGCGAGTCTCGCCGTTGATCTCATGTTCACCAGCCCCCAACTGGGCGTACAACATGGTGTCACTGATCAGGTCGTCGTAATACGACGAAATATCGGCGGCACGCAACTGGATGTTCTCGTTACGCACGATGTCGTCAAAGATAACGGACGGATCATTGGCAATATTGCGAATGATGTGCGTGTACGAGCGTGAGTGAATCGTCTCGGAAAACGCCCAGGTTTCGATCCAGGTTTCCAGCTCTGGAATCGACACCAGGGGCAGGAAGGCCACATTGGGGCTACGCCCCTGGATTGAGTCCAGCAAGGTTTGATATTTCAGGTTGCTGATGAAAATGTGCTTTTCATGATCAGGCAGGTTCTGATAGTCGATCCGGTCCTGAGTAATATCGACTTCTTCTGGGCGCCAGAAAAAGGACAGCTGTTTTTCAATCAGCTTTTCAAAAATCGGATATTTCTGTTGGTCGTAACGCGCTACGTTAACCGGCTGCCCAAAGAACATGGGCTCTTTGAGCTGATCGTTATCCGTTTTAGAAAAAGTACTATAGGTAGTCATGATGCTCTTTACCCTTGCTTAGATCTTGCACGCGCCGCCTGCGCAACCGTCGTCCTCTACTTCGCCATGCGAATCATCCGCTCCGTCGCGGGTGTTGTGGTAGTACAAGGTCTTCACACCGTATTTGTAGGCCAGCAGCAAGTCCCTGAGCAGTTGCTTCATCGGGACGCGACCACCCTCAAACCGCTGTGGGTCATAGTTGGTGTTTGCAGAGATCGACTGATCGACAAACTTCTGCATCACGCCAACCAACTTCAGGTAGTCGTCGTTGCCGGGCATTTGCCATAGCAATTCGTACTGATCCTTATATTTTTCAAATTCAGGCACTACCTGACGCAGGATGCCATCCTTGGATTGCTTGACGGACACCAAACCACGCGGGGGCTCAATACCGTTGGTGGCATTGGCGATCTGGCTGGAGGTTTCCGACGGCATCAGGGCGGTCAGGGTCGAGTTACGCAGACCATGCTTGACGATGTCAGCACGCAGGGCTTCCCAATCCAGGTGCAACGGCTCGTTGCAAATACCGTCCACGTCTTTCTTGTACGTGTCGGTAGGCAGCAAACCAGCGGCGTACGTGGTTTCGTCGAAGGCCTCGCAAGGACCGTATTCGCGCGACAACTGCACCGAAGCCTTCAACAGGTAGTACTGGATGGCTTCAAACGTGCGGTGGGTCAAACCCAAGGCAGCAGGATCGGAGTAGCGGGTGCCGTTCTTGGCCAGGTAGTACGCGTAGTTGATAACGCCAACGCCCAGGGAACGACGCTTGTTGGTTGCATTCAGCGCGGCCTTGACCGGGTAATCCTGGTAGTCCAGCAAGGCATCCAGAGCACGAACAATCAGTTCAGCCAGGCCGTCCAGCTCGTCCAGGGACTCCAGAGCCCCCAGGTTGAAAGCCGACAGAGTGCACAGTGCGATTTCACCTTCAGGATCGTTCAGATCGTTCAAGGGCTTGGTGGGCAGAGCGATTTCCATGCACAGATTAGACTGGCGCACAGGAGCGCGGTCAGCCTGGAATGGGCTATGCGTGTTGCAATGGTCCACGTTCTGAATGTAGATACGGCCGGTGCTGGCGCGCTCTTGCATCAGCAAAGAGAAAAGCTCCACGGCAGGCAGGCTGCGCTTGCGGATGGCGGGATCTTGCTCGTACATCTCGTACAGACGCTCGAACTCGTCCTGGTCGGCAAAGAAGGCTTCGTACAAACCGGGCACGTCATGCGGCGAGAACAGCGTGATGTGGCTGCCCTTGATCAGGCGCTGGTACAACAAACGGTTGATCTGAACGCCGTAGTCCAGGTGACGGATACGGTTTTCTTCCACACCACGGTTGTTCTTCAGGACCAGCAGTGTTTCCACTTCCAGGTGCCACATGGGGTAGAACAAGGTTGCCGCACCGCCGCGCACGCCGCCCTGCGAGCAGGACTTCACCGCAGCCTGGAACATCTTGAAGAAAGGCAGGCAGCCTGTGTGTTGTGCTTCACCACCCCGAATTTCGCTGCCTACAGCGCGAATACGTCCACCGTTGATACCGATACCGGCACGCTGTGACACGTAACGAACAATGGCGCTGGTCGTAGCATTGATGCTGTCCAGGCTGTCGTCACATTCGATCAGCACGCAAGAGCTGAATTGACGGGTGGGTGTGCGCACGCCAGCCATGATGGGCGTGGGCAAGGAAATCTTGAATTGCGATACGGCGTCGTAAAAGCGCTTGATAAAGCCCAGGCGAGTATCGGCCGGGTAACGGGCAAACAAGCACATGGCCACCAGCATGTACAGGAACTGGGGACTTTCGTAGATGCGCTTGGTCACGCGGTTTTGAATCAGATACTTGCCTTCCAACTGCTTGACGGCACCGTAAGAGAAGTTCATGTCACGCCAGTGATCCAGATGCGCATCCAGCTCATCGAACTCGGCGCGCGTGTAGTCTTGCAACAGATGCGGATCGTAGCGACCCTCCTTGGTTTGCAAGGTCACATGATCAAACAGGCTGGGAGGCTCAAACTGGCCAAAAGCGA
Source organism: Alcaligenes sp. MMA (assembly GCF_020907215.1). Classification (NCBI taxonomy): domain Bacteria; kingdom Pseudomonadati; phylum Pseudomonadota; class Betaproteobacteria; order Burkholderiales; family Alcaligenaceae; genus Alcaligenes; species Alcaligenes sp. MMA. The sequence continues at coordinate 494,010 of NZ_JAJJPP010000002.1, read as the reverse complement.
TTTTGCGCAGGTGGAAAATCGCCAGGCGGGCGGCCAGATATTGGTAGTCAGGCGTATCTTCAGAGATCAGATCCGCCGCCGACTTGATGATGGTTTCGTGAATATCGCTGGTGCGAATGCCGTTGTAGAACTGAATGTGAGAGCGCAGCTCTACTTGAGAGACGGACACATTACTCAGACCTTCAGCAGCCCAATCAACTACTCGGTGAATCTTGTCGAGGTTAATAGGTTCTGTACGGCCATCTCGCTTAGTGACCATTAACTGTTCGGTTGATTGCATGTCAGTCTCGGAAATCGGTGGTGATTGACGGGGGACGCGGCTTTTGCAGCCGCCAGCGTCAGTTGATGCACACCATATATAGTGTGATATTGCCGCCATTCTACTACATATAGCGGATTGAGCGAATAGCGGATTTGTCTTTGCAACGCAAATTCAGCGCAAAAAAAATGCAACCAATCTTTGCGCCATTAACAATTTTTATTGTGTTTGCAGTTCTTGAACGCAGCGCAGCAAAGCCTCGCCATAGGCTTCTCTTTTGCGTACACCTATGCCTGTAATCGGCTCCAGATCAGCCTCTGAGCTGGGGCAACGGATGGCAACTTCCCGCAAAGTGGCGTCATGGAAAATGACATAGGCCGGTACGCCGTGTTCGCGTGCGGTAGTGGCACGCCAGGCGCGCAAAGCCTCGAACCGTCGCTGTTGGTCGGGCTCCAGAGCAGGTCCGGCAGGCGCCTGACCTTTTACGCGATGGGCGGCTGGTCCACGTGTTACGGTTTCGCGCCGCAACATCAAGGTGCGCTCCCCTTTGAGCACTTCTCGGCTGGCCTCGGTCAGCAACAAGGTGCCGTACCCTTCCGGGTCGACCGCGACCAGACTATGCGCCAGCAACTGGCGCAGCACCCCGCGCCAAGCCTGATCGGTCAGTTCCTTGCCCACACCAAAGACGGTGAGCTTGTCATGCTCATGCTCTTTGACACGCTCGGTCAGCTTGCCCAACAAAATATCAATAAGATGGCCGGCGCCAAAGCGCTGGCCACGCTCGCGCCACAATCTATAAATAGTGGACAGCATTTTCTGCGCGGCCACAGTGCCATCCCAGGCTTCTGGAGCCTCCAGGCAAGTATCGCAGTTCCCACACGGTTCGATCTGCTGATCGAAATAGGCCAGCAAGCGCTGACGGCGGCAGGAAATGGTTTCGCACAGGCCCAGCATGGCATCGAGCGCATGGCCTTGCTGGCGCCGGTGTGCCGCATCGCCTTGCGACTGGTTAATCATGCGATGCAACTGCACCACGTCTTGCAGGCCATAGGCCAGCCAGGCGGTAGCGGCTTCACCATCGCGCCCTGCTCGCCCGGTTTCCTGGTAATACCCTTCTACCGATTTGGGCAGGTCAATGTGAGCCACAAAACGCACATCCGGTTTATTGACGCCCATGCCAAAAGCAATGGTCGCCACCATGACCACCCCTTCTTCTCGAAGAAAGCGAGCCTGGTTGATGGCGCGTTGCTGTGCATCCAGCCCTGCGTGGTAGGGCAAGGCATGAATACCGTTCTTGCACAGAAACTCGGCCGTGTCCTCCACGCGAGAGCGCGACAAACAATACACAATTCCCGCATCGCCCGAGTGCTCTTCCTGAATAAAACTCAAGAGCTGCTTGCGCACCTCGTTCTTTTCGATGATGCGATAGCAAATATTGGGGCGATCAAAACTGGCGACAAAATGCCGGGCCTCTTCCAGCTTCAGGCGCTGGGCAATTTCTACCCGCGTCAACTGAGTGGCAGTGGCCGTCAAGGCAACCCGTGGCACCCCTGGCCAGCGCTGAGCCAGCAAATCCAGGCCCAGATACTCCGGGCGGAAGTCGTGCCCCCATTGCGATACGCAGTGGGCTTCATCAATGGCAAACAAGGAGACCTGGCCGCGTGCCAGCAAATCCAGGCAGCGATCTGTCAGCAAACGCTCAGGGGCGACATAGAGCAAGTCCAGTTGTCCCGTCAGAAACTCGCGCTCGACCTCGCGGGCGGTCTGCCAATCCTGGGTGGAGTTCAGATAGGCGGCATTCACACCCAATTCATTGAGCGCATCCACCTGATCCTGCATCAAGGCAATCAGAGGGGACACGACCACGCCGGTGCCGGGTCGCACCAAAGCAGGAATCTGGTAACAGAGCGATTTTCCGCCGCCGGTGGGCATCAAGACCAGGGCATCACCGCCTTGGATCAGGGTCTCGATAATCTCGTGCTGAGAACCACGAAAACTGTCATAACCAAAAACTTCCTGAAGAACCTCAAGTGCTGACTGGGCCATGCCGCCTGCTTAAAAAATCGGAATAGAAAAACGCAGCGCGATGTTCGACTGGCGACTTTCCAGATGACGGCGAGCTTGCAAACCCACCCTAAGGTGGGGACTGTACCAGAACTGCTGCGTGACCCCAAGGTAGCGATTCTGCCCACCGGCCATTGCCTGCTGCACCTCGTACTGGGTCTTGACCTCGCCCCAGCGACGCAAAGGCACGGACAGCCCCACCACCTGTCGGCTGCTGGCCGCATCGATCTTCATGCCCTGATAGCGGCTTAGATCCAGGAAGTGATCCTGGTAGCGTTCGCCTTGCCATTGCAGGTGCAAATCATCCAACACATCCAGGCCGTAAGCTGCCTGATAGCGCCAGCCCTGCCCCACCGCATGGGAAGCCTTGGCCACACTGGCCTGCCACACCCCAAAATCAGGAGAACGGTAGGTAGCGCCCACCCCGGTCAGGCCAAAATCACGCGCGCTTTCCATCTGGGTATCAATACTGGTCCTGCTGGTGACGTCGGTGCTGACCATCAAGCTGCTTGCCGACGATCCGTACACCAGATCCCCATTGTCTTGCTTGCCGGTTATATCCAGCGCACCGACGGCCAGCGCATAGCGCCAAGGACCAGCCGGGCCTTGTTCAAACTGCTGGGTAATATTGATGCCGCCCAGCTCCACAGGCCGAGCCCAGTCTGGGGCCGTCACCGTGTCATTACCTAGGGTCAACTGCAAGCCATCTTCATTGACGTAGCGCCAATTGCGCTCGCCAAACTGCCAGACCTGATCGGGTGCGCTGCTCAACCAGCGCCCATTCCAGATCGGCGAGGACTGCTGACTATATTGAATGGAGCGAGCCAGACTGGCAGTAGTGGAACCGCTCAGGCTGAAATCAGAAAAAGAAAAATCAAGGGACGCGGCAGGGTTGAGCAAATCCTGGTCGCCCTGGCGATGCCATTGCGAAGCATCAAAAAACGGCTCTACCGGGGGAAGGTCCTGAGAGGGAATCGACTGGGCCTCATCCACACCATACACCTGCGTGGCAGACAGGTTCTCCAGCCCGACACGGTTTTGAGCAGTGGCCAATGGAACAGCGAACAGCATGGCAAGACCGACAATCAGCCCGCCTGCCAAGCCTCGCTGGCAAGCTTTGGTACGCATGGTTTATGTCACAAAAAGAGTTTAGCGCCGGGCATCCAACATCACTTCGCCGCTCGCATCCAAGGAGCGTTTGATGGCGGAGTATTTTTCCAGCACAGCAGACTTATAGACTACACCAATCAGGCGGCCCGAGCCGTCACCATTCAATACAGGCAAGCGCTCTCCAGCAAAGCTGACAAAGTGCTCCTGAGCCTCGTCCAGGCTCATATTCGGGTAGAGCGTCTTGACGAAATCCATACGCAAAATATCGCCCACCACACGCTCCTGGGCAGCGTTGTCGTCCAACAACATCCGGGTCAGGTCAGGCTGGGCAATCACACCTTGATAGATCTGCTCCTCGTCCACCACATAAAGATAGCGCACGGGATAATCCAGAAACATCTGCAAGGCATCACGCATTTGGGTGGTGGTGCTGACCACGGTATCGGCCGGACGCACCAACTCGGCCAAGGTGGTGTGACGCAATTTGTGACGTAGCAAGGCATCGCGTTCGCGCACCAGTGTGACTTCATACATGGCCACCTCGGCCACACCCCGCGAGACAAAATAGGCCATGACACAGGCCACGATCAGCGGCAACACCAACTGATAGCTCAATGTCATTTCAAACAGCATCAAAATGGCCATGAAGGGCGCACTGGTTGCCGCCCCCAAAAACGCCCCCATGCCCACCAGGGTGAACAGATACAAAGGCAAGTCCAGACCCGGCAAGATCAACACGCTCAACTGGCCAAATAAAGTACCAAAGGCGGCGCCCACAAAGATCGCAGGGGTGAACACACCACCGACAGCGCCCGAACCGACTGTCAGGCCCGTCGCCAGAACCTTGAGTGCCAGAATCAGCAGCACGCTGTACCAGGCCCAGTCGCTATGCAGCATGGAAGACACGACACTGAAGCCGTTACCTGCCACGCGCGGCATCACAATCAGCAAAAGCCCCAGCAACAGGCCCCCCAGCGCCAAACGCAATGACAGACCCAGGCCGGTACGCTTGAACAGGGTGCGAAACAGATTGAGCAACTTCAAGAAAGCGGGCGCAGCCAGACCAATCAGCACTCCCAGAACCAGAAAAGGCAGAATGTCCCAACCCGCAACCGCCTGCACATTGGTCATTTCATAAGGGGCGTGATAGCCGCCCAGCACACGCATGGTCAGATGGGCACTAACGGCTGCCATCAACAAGGGGCCAAAGCTGCTCATGGTCATGGTGCCCAGCACAATCTCGGCCACAAACACAGCGCCGGCAATAGGGGTGCCATAGGCGGCAGCCACCCCGGCTGCGGCACCACAAGCCACCAGCAAACGCAGACGAGCTTCACCAAACAGCGTGAAACGGCCAATCGCAGAAGCAGACAAGGAAGCCAGGTGTACCATCGCCCCTTCCCGCCCAATAGAGCCGCCCGAGGCCACCGTCATCAAAGAGGACAAGGATCGCAGCAAGCCCTGGCGAATGGACAAACGGCCATCACCAATAGCCACTGCTTCCATATAGTCTGAATTGCTGCCCGACGGCAGACGCCCCGCCAGCCACAACAAGATACCGGCACACAGACCGCCCAAGGTGGGAAACAAAAGGCGCATGTACCAAGGCAAGCTTTCCGTTACCGCGACGATGCCACCGTGCTGTCCTGTGACCACTTGCTGCACAAAGCGCATGCCCTGATGAAAGGCCAAGGTCGCCAAGGCCCCCAGGATACCGGCCAAGACCGCCCAGGCCAGCATGGCGGGCATGTCAGACAACCACTTGAAACCCTGCAGACGCTTGCGCATCGACAGCACGGAATGGGCAATCATAAAAAAGGTCAGCCTTTAAAGCTGGGCGGCAAAGGTGGGCGGGACAATCCAAACATACGCCAATACACCCACACGTTAAATATCAACACGATGGGCAAGGTAATCACAATCGCCGACAGAATCAGGCTCAAGGCGGGTACCCCGGCGGCGGCGTCCCAGATCGTCATCTCGTCCAGAATCAAATAGGGAAAGAAACTGAAAGCCAAACCCGCCATGACACAGACCATGACGAACAAAGTCAGCAAAAAGGGCAAGGCGGTAGTGCGATAGCTGCTGTTGATCATGCGCTGCAGGCTCATTTCAATCGACACAAAGCAGCTAAGGATCAAGGCCCACAAGAACAGGACCAAGCCCCAGTAAGGCCCATCGCTCCATTTAAGCAGCACACCGGCATTCACAAAGGCCAACACCACCGAAACGCCCACCGCACCGGCCGCAAACCAACGCACCGAGCGACGCCCCCAATTCACTGCACGGGCACGCAGTTCGCCTGCCTCGCGCATGATGAGCCAACTGGCGCCCAACAAGCAGTAAGCGGCAATAGCGCAAAAGCCCATGAAGATAGAGAACCAGATATAGCCCGCATCGCTTTGAAAACCTACCACGACTTGTGCCAACAAAACGCCATGGGAGAACGCCGTCAACCAGGAACCCAGGGCAAAGCCCATTTGCCAGCGAGACTGACGCTCTACCGGTGCACGCAGCCGGAACTCAAAGGAGACGGAGCGGACAAAGACACCCACGCCCAAGGCGCATAAAGGCGCATACAGTCCCCCCATCACTGCACCCCAGGCTTTAGGAAAGGCGCAGACAAACAAGCCCAAACCCAGAAACAACCAGAATTCGTTGGCATCGCGCCAAGGGCTAAGCAAGGACAGCATGCGCGGGCGCAGGGAATCCGGTGCCAGCAAGGACAGGCAGCCCACACCAATATCGAAGCCATCCAGAACCGTACCGGCCACAATAATCAAAAAGAACAGGGCCAAAAAGGCCAGCGGCATCCAGAACGCGGGATCATGGGCCCCCAAACCCAACGCATTTGCAAAAGAATCAATCATGCCCGACCCCGATGACGTGCGATCGGCACCACACCAAAACGAACGGCATGTCGTAATTTCTGGAAAAAACCAATCATGCACAAGACGTAGACCAGGCTATAAAACAGCAAACCCAGTCCCACAGTAAAAACAGGTTCGGTACTTTGCACTTGTACGGCCTGAATATCGTTACCTACCAGATAAGGCAGAAAGCCCAGCAAGACATACGCTGCGCCGCCCAACAACATGATCCAGCCCAGTACAGACGCGACCACCATACCCTGGCGCTCTCTATAAGAAAGCGAATGCGGATCCAGGCCATAACGACGGGTACGCAACCAGACCCACATCAAGAGAAAAAACATCAATGCGCCGGCCAGCACCGCCACACGAAAGGACCAGAAGGTCAAGGTAACGGGGGGCATGGCTTCAGAAAACTGATCCAGACCCATCAGGATGCCACTGTCATTGCGACCCAGCCAGCGACCACCGGCGTGTGACCAGCGCAACACACCCAGGACGCTGTCCTGCATGGCCGAGGGCGCAGCGACCAGAATCAGATCAGGTTGCGAGCCGCTTTCCCAATACGCTGCCGTAGCCGCTGCCTTGGCAGGCTGATGCTCGGCTGTCATGAAACCATTGCCCACCACCGCAAAAACCAGGGCCAGCCAAGCGGCGGCGCCTAAAAACAAGGCACTACGAAAAGCCAGGCGCTCCTGATCGGTAACCGGTTTTTGCATGGTCTGCGCACAAGTCACGCCCAAAATAAAAAAGGCGACCGTCAGTAAACTGCCTGCAAATAACAGACCGGCATACCACGGCAAGGCCGGTGTGCTGAGCACATCCAGCCACTCCAGCACCACGTAATGGCCTTCAATAACATCCACCCCCGTTGGCACCTGCATCCAGGCCACCATCGCCACCAGCCAAAATGCCGTCACGGTGACGCCCAGGGCCACCATCAGCACCACCAGGGTATGAACCAGATTGGAGAGCATACGCTGGGCAAACAGCATGACACCCAGAAAACAGGACTTGAAGATAAACAACGACAACATGGAGGCGGCCAGCATCGGGCCAATCACATCACCTACCTGCGCCATCAGCCCTGGCCAGACGCTGCCAAACTGAATCAGTACCGGCATGGACGCAGCAAAACTTAAAATGAACGCCAATGCGAACAAACGCACCCAAAAACGGTACGCGCCCATCCAGGCCGTTGCGTTGCTGCCGAAGGTTCTGACTTTGAAATACAGCAACACCCAGGCCAACCCCAGCTCCAGAGCCAGAAACAGCAGCATGAATCCCAGACTAAGGAAAAACTGGGCATGAGACAGGGAAAGGGCGGAGTGCGTCATAATGAGCGCTAGTGTAGGGTGAATTGGCCAGCAAACGCCACCATACTACCCCAAGTTTCCTCCTGATTTTTCAGAACACGTTCATGGGGTAAATACCCCTCTAAAACAAGAACGTGGCAAAATGGCCGATTCGTCTGTCGGCTTCTTTATTTCAAACGTGTATGACCTCTGACACCACTCCCGCTCCCGTATCTAATTTTCTGCGCACGATCATCGACCAGGACTTGAGCGCTGGCCGTTACGCACAAAAGACCTGGGCCGGTCAGCCGGGCCCGGCAAGCACCCAGGAAGGGGCGGCTGTTGATGCCGCGCGTATTCGTACGCGCTTTCCCCCCGAGCCCAATGGCTATCTGCACATCGGGCACGCCAAAAGTATCTGTTTGAACTTCGGGCTGGCCAGCGACTACCAAGGCGCCTGCCACCTTCGTTTTGACGACACCAATCCTGAAAAAGAAGAGCAGGAGTACGTGGACGCCATTATCGACATGGTGAAATGGCTGGGCTTTGACTGGACCTTCAAGAAAGAAGAAAACCTGTACTTTGCCAGCGACTACTTCGACTATATGTACCAGTTTGCCGAAGCACTGGTAAATGCGGGTCATGCCTACGTTGACGAACAGAACGCTGAACAAATGCGTATCAACCGTGGCACCCTGACCGAAAAAGGCGTGAACTCGCCCTGGCGCGACCGCCCTGCCGAAGAATCCATCAAGCTCTTGCGCGAAATGCGTGACGGCAAGCACCCCGATGGCAGTATGGCCTTGCGTGCCAAGGTTGACATGGGCTCGCCCAATATCAATATGCGCGACCCGGTCATGTACCGCATCCGCCACGCGGAGCACCATCGCACGGGCGACAAATGGTGCATCTACCCCATGTACAGTTGGGCACACCCCGTGGAAGATGCGTTGGAGCGCATCACCCATAGCCTGTGCACCCTGGAGTTTGAAGACCAGCGCCCCTTTTACAACTGGATTCTGGAGCGTCTGGTCGAGCTGGGTCAGTTATCCGACCCATTGCCCAAACAATACGAGTTTTCGCGTTTGAACCTGTCCTACGTGGTCACCAGCAAGCGCAAACTGCGTCAACTGGTTCAGGAAAACCGCGTATCAGGTTGGGACGATCCGCGCATGCCTACCTTGGCCGGTTTGCGTCGCCGTGGTTACAGCGCCGGCGCCATCCGTCTGTTTACTGACCGTCTGGGTGTGTCCAAAGCCGCCCAGCACGTGGACTACAGTTTGCTGGAACAAGCTTTGCGCGATGACCTGGATCCCGTGGCCGACCGTAGCGTTGCCATTCTGGATCCGATCGAACTAATCATCACCAACTACCCCGAAGGCCACAGCGAGCTGTGCCACGCACCGCGCAATCCGCACAATCCGCAGGCCGGTCAACGCGAGTTCCCTTTCTCCGGTCGCCTGTACATCGAGCGCGAGGACTTCAAGGAAGAGCCACCTAAAAAGTACTTCCGCCTGTTCCCCGGCAATACCGTGCGTCTGAAATATGGCTATGTCGTGCGCTGCACCGGCTGCGTGAAAGACGAGCAAGGCAATGTCACTCAGGTTCTGGCTGAATACCTGCCTGACACCAAGAGCGGCACGCCCGGTGCGGACTCGGTCAAGGTCAAAGGCAATATCACCTGGATCAGCGCCGAGCACGCGATTGCCGCCGAGATCCGTCTGTACGACCGTCTCTTTGCCCATCCCCAGCCCGACGCGGCCGACCAGGACTTCCTGGAGCACATCAACCCGAACTCGCTGCGCGTGATTCAGGGCTGGCTGGAACCCGGCACCAAGGCCACCCCCAATGCTCGCTGGCAGTTTGAGCGCCTGGGCTACTTTGTGGCTGACCGTGTGGATTCGACACCAGAAAAACCCGTTCTTAACCGTACAACGACTCTGAAAGACACCTGGGTCTAAGGCTATTGACGTGAACGATCAGACTCATGCCAAGGGGCCTCAAGCCCTGGATTTCAAAAGCGCCACCCTGTACGCCGTACGAGTGGTGCTGCGTTCGGCTGATACGGCCGAGCAATTAGCCGCACTGGCTCAACGCATGAAAGACGCTGGCTCCTTCTTTGAGGACGAACCCGTCGTCATCGATGCCAGCGCCATTGACGCGCCGGTGGACTGGACCGCACTGGTGGACGCGCTGCGTCAGCACAAACTGCATCCGGTCGGCATCATTGCCCACCCCGGTCATGCCGACAACGCCATCGACAGCGGTTTGCCACACGTTGAACTGTCCAACCCACCTGCCCGCCCTCAAGCCCAAGCAGCTCCGGACAAGTACGTGCCCGTGCTATCGCAAACGGCCCAGCAACAGGTACCCGCAACGCCCACCCCACCGCCGCCTGCTCAAGCCCCGGCTGCCCTTCTCATCAACCGTCAGTTGCGCTCCGGCCAGCGTATCTACGCGCGCCACACCGACCTGATTGTGATCGGGGCAGTCAGTCAGGGCGCAGAAGTAGTGGCCGATGGCAATATCCATGTTTACGGCCCACTGCGAGGCAAAGCCATGGCCGGTGCCCGTGGCGATACCAAGGCACGCATCTTCACGACCGAGCTGGACCCGGAACTGATCGCTATTGCCGGCGTGTATCGCATTATTGAAACGCGACTGGATGCGCAGTTACGCAACAAGCCAGCCGTGGTCACGCTGGAAGACGACACGCTCAGATTTGATCCCCTGAGCCCCTGACAGTACAAGGCGCCGGCATTTGCCGGCGCTTTTTATAGTGGCTTGCACTGAGAGCCCGCCTGAGAGCAAGCAAGTGCAAGTGCAACCGTGTAAGCTGACACGGAACAAAGCAATTGATATGTTTTGTTTCTAAGCAGTAGGTAAAGTGGCAGAACGGATGTCAAAATAAGGCCCGTTATGCTTTACGATTATGTGACTTGAAAAACAAAGGAATCCGATTGTCATGGCGCGTATAGTTGTAGTGACCTCCGGCAAGGGTGGTGTGGGCAAAACCACCACCAGTGCCAGTTTTGCATCTGGTCTTGCGATGCGCGGTCACAAGACCGTGGTCATCGACTTTGACGTCGGTTTGCGCAACCTGGATCTGATCATGGGTTGCGAGCGACGCGTAGTGTATGACTTCGTCAACGTGATCCAGGGCGAAGCCACATTGAACCAGGCCCTGATCCGTGACAAACAGCTGGAAAATCTGTTCATCCTGCCCGCTTCCCAGACGCGTGACAAAGACGCCCTGACCCGCGAAGGCGTGGAGAAAGTACTGGAAGAGCTCAAGGGCATGGGTTTTGAATACATTGTGTGCGATTCGCCCGCAGGTATCGAAACCGGCGCCTTGATGGCCTCCTACTTCGCAGACGATGCACTGGTTGTGACCAACCCCGAGGTGTCCTCGGTTCGTGACTCGGACCGCATCCTGGGCATTTTGGCCGCCAAATCGCGCCGTGGTGAACAAGGCAAAGAGCCCATCAAAGAATATTTGCTGCTGACCCGTTACAGCCCCAAGCGCGTATCGGACGGCGAGATGCTGTCCTTGCAGGACGTGGAAGATATCTTGCGCATCAAACTGATTGGGGTCACTCCCGAGTCGGAAACCGTGCTGCAAGCATCCAACCAAGGAGTACCCGTTATCCATCTCAAAGAAAGTGATGTGTCCCAGGCCTATCAGGACATCGTAGATCGTTACCTGGGTGGTGAAAAACCGTTGCGTTTTGTGGATTACGAAAAACCAGGGCTATTCAAGCGCCTGTTCGGAGGAAAGTAATATGTCTTTCCTGTCCTTCCTGCTCGGTCACAAGAAAACCTCGGCAACGGTCGCCAAAGACCGTCTGCAACTGATCCTCATTAACGAACGTGGTCAAGGTGGGGTTGCCCCGGACTACTTGCCCCGCTTGCAAAAAGAGCTGGTCGAGGTCATCTCGCGCTACGTGAAGATTAATCCCGATGACATCAAGGTAAACCTTGATCGCCAGGACTCGCTGGAAGTGCTGGAAGTCAAAATCGAAATGCCGCAAATTGATGCCAGTGCGCTGGAAAACAAGTAAAGCGCCACTGGCAATCAAACGCTTGCTGCTTGAAATGGCCATCCCATGCGGATGGCCATTTTCTTGGCAGCTCCCTATACCAAAAGCAAGGCGAAAAACACCTGTGACGACTGGCGCAATGCGGCTAGGTGGCTAATAGATAAGGTACAATTTCGCCTTGGTAATCGGCCAGTTCCGATTTTTCTTCGCGCCAGAGATGGCAAGCCATGCCATCCAATGCCCCCAGAGGCCTGGCTTATTGACCCATGCGGAGGGAATCATGACCGAGCTCGGTCAGATGGCACGTCTTGTGCCCGCTCACCCCCAGCTTCCTGTTAGCGCCTATTTTGACCATGCTCTGTTCGAGCGCGAACAAGAGCGTATTTTTCAGCAGTCCGCCTTATACGTCGGTAATGAAAAACTCGTTCCCGAACCCGGCGACTGGCGCACCTTGATTCAGGAAAATGCCGCCCGTACGCTGATACGGAGCCACCACGGCGTAGAACTACTCTCTAACGTCTGCAGACACCGTCAGGCCCTGATGCTAGGTGGCATGCCCGGCCAACCTAATCAGGCCAGCCATGGCTCCCTGAGCAGCACTGGAGGCAACATTGTCTGCCCCTTGCACAACTGGACTTATAGCGCTCAAGGCAACTTGCTGGCGGCACCTCGCTTCAAAGACAAACCCTGTCTGAACCTGGAGCGCTACCCCTTGCAGGACTGCCATGGCTTGCTGTTTGAAGGCCCACGCGATCCAGCCAAGGATATGGCCGCCTTATTCAGCCGCCCCGAGTTCGACTTTCAGGACTATGTGCTCGATCACGTCGAAATCCACCAGTGCAACTACAACTGGAAGACCTTCATCGAGGTCTATCTGGAGGACTATCACGTCGCCCCCTTCCACCCCGGCCTGGGTCAGTTCGTGACCTGCGACGATCTGGAGTGGGAGTTCAGCGACTGGTACAGCCTGCAACGAGTCGGTGTGCATCAGGCTCTGGCTAAGCCGGGCTCACCCACCTATCGCCAATGGCATGACAATCTGCTGGCCTACCGTCAGGGCGAAGCACCGGACTTCGGTGCAGTCTGGGTAACCTATTTCCCCACCCACATGATCGAGATCTACCCGCACGTACTGGTGCTCTCCACGCTGTACCCCAAGGGGCCGCAGGAAACCATAAATGTGGTGGAGTTTTACTACCCGGAAGACATCGTGGCCTTCGAGCGGGATTTTGTAGAAGCACAACGCGCCGCCTATATGGAGACCGCAGTAGAAGATGACGAGATTGCCGAGCGCATGGATGCTGGCCGCCGCGCCTTGATGGAACGCGGGGTATCAGAAGTTGGCCCTTACCAGTCACCACTAGAAGATGGCATGAAGCACTTTCACGAGTGGTATCGCTCCATGATGGATGAGGATGCGTACCGATAGATCCGGACATGCCTGTCAGAAATCGCGCACAGGCACAGCAGCAAACGCCTGTTGGACGCATCATGAAAAAAGCCTCAAGGTCGGGATCCATTCCCAATGCCTTGAGGCTTTTTGCTTCGGCGAGCGTGTCAGCTCAACCAAACAATCTTCAATTTAACGGTTCTTGCCGACCTGGTCGCCAATCACACCACCAATCGCTGCGCCGCCCACAGTGCCCAGTACGCCGCCGCCAGTAATCACCGCCCCGGCCACGCCACCCACACCAGCGCCTGTAACGGCCCCCTTCTGACGCTTGCTCATACTATCCCAGGAAGAGCAGCCCGCCATCACGACGGCTAGAACCGTGGCCATACCTACTTTAGTGATAGTCGTCATTTTCATCCGTAAACCTCCGTGAAGTCTCCGTGCTTAACACGGCGTTAAAGTCTATCTTCACCCTATGGAGCAGATTAGTCCAGACCCGATTGTTAGGTAACGCAACAGATGTAATTCAGCTTTTGTTCAGTTTATTTAATCAAGGCCAGAACCTGCTTGAATGCGGGGTTAGCTGGCGTTTCCAGCCATTCAAACATGGCCATTTCGGCGCTAACGCGCTCCAGTCCGTGCATCGCCCAGCGATCCCAGGCGGCCTGGCGGGACTGGGGATGACGCGAGCCGACGCAATCGCCGACCAGTACCGGCTCATAACCACGCTCCATCAAACCCAGGCCAGTTTGTAACACACACACATGAGACTCTGTACCCAGTAACAAAACGCGCGTGCGTCCTACAGGCAAGGCTGGCAAAAAATCGGTTTCACGCGTGGCATCGAAATGGGTTTTATGCAGCACTTTGTCTATGTGGGGCAACAAGGCTGGATCAGTCGGGCCGATTTTCCCGGCCCAGTGCTCGGTTGCCAGAACCGGCACCCCTAAAAGGCGGGCCGCCTGTGCCAGCTTCCCGGCCCGTTCGACCAAGGCTTGGTGGTCTGCGATAGCGGGCAAGAGCCCGGTTTGCATATCAACAATCAAGACGAAAGACTGGTGGGCATTGAGCACAGGCATGGCACTTTCCTTATTTCAGGGACTTGTAGCGGATACGACGGGGTTTGGCAGCATCTTCGCCCAGACGTTTTTTCTTGTCTGCTTCGTATTCCTGATAGTTGCCATCAAAGAATACGACCTGCGAATCACCCTCGAAAGCCAGAATGTGGGTGGCGATACGGTCCAGGAACCAGCGATCGTGACTGATCACCATGACCGAGCCGGCAAACTCCAACAAGGCGTCTTCCAGGGCACGCAAGGTTTCCACGTCCAGATCGTTGGACGGTTCGTCCAGCAGCAAGACGTTGCCACCAGCAATCAGTGTCTTGGCCAGGTGCAAACGACCACGCTCCCCGCCGGACAGATTGCCCACGATCTTGTTCTGATCCGCGCCCTTGAAGTTGAAGCGGCCCAGATAAGCACGTGATGGCATTTCAAAGCGGCCCACCGTCAGCAGGTCAGCACCATCGGCAATCGCATCAAACACGGTTTTTTCATTGGCCAAGGCATCACGCGACTGATCCACATACGCCAGCTTGACGGTCTGGCCCAGTTTGACCGTACCGGAATCAGGCTGCTCTTTACCGGCCAGCATGCGGAACAAGGTGGACTTACCGGCACCGTTAGGACCAATAATCCCGACGATGGCACCCGCTGGCACCTTGAAGCTCAGATTGTCGATCAGCAAACGATCGCCATAGCCCTTGCTGACATTTTCAAACTCAATCACCTCGTTACCCAGACGCTCGGCCACCGGAATAAAGATTTCCTGGGTTTCGTTGCGCTTCTGGTATTCATGCGAGGACAGTTCCTCAAAGCGGGCCAGACGGGCCTTGGCTTTAGCCTGACGTCCCTTGGGATTCTGGCGTACCCATTCCAACTCTTTCTTGATAGTGCGCTGGCGTGCGCTTTCCGAAGCCTCTTCCTGCTTCAGACGATCATCTTTTTGCTCCAGCCAGGAGCTGTAGTTGCCCTTCCAAGGAATACCGTGGCCACGGTCCAGTTCCAAAATCCACTCGGCAGCATTGTCCAGGAAGTAACGATCATGGGTTACTGCTACAACCGTGCCGGGGAACTGGCGCAGGAACACTTCCAGCCAGTCCACACTTTCAGCATCCAGGTGGTTGGTGGGCTCGTCCAGCAGCAACATATCGGGCTTGGACAGCAGCAACTGGCACAAGGCCACGCGGCGTTTCTCGCCACCGGACAGATTGGCAATGGACGCATCCCAAGGTGGCAGACGCAGCGCATCGGCCGCGATTTCCATCTGGGTTTCGATGTCGTCAGCACCGCTGGTCGCGGCGGCGGCAATAATGGATTCCAGCTCGGCCTGCTCTGCCGCCAAAGCGTCAAAGTCCGCATCGGGCTCGGCGTATTCGGCGTAGACCTGTTCCAGACGCTGGCGCGCCTCGAACACCTGGCCCAAACCGGCCTGCACAGCTTCGCGCACGCTGTGTTCGGGGTTCAGTTGAGGTTCTTGTGGCAGGTAACCGATCTTGATCCCCGCCATGGGGACGGCTTCGCCCTCGATTTCGGTATCTACCCCGGCCATGATCTTGAGCAAGGTGGACTTACCCGAGCCGTTCAGGCCCAGCACACCAATCTTGGCACCTGGAAAAAAGGACAAGGAGATATTGCGCAGAATCTGCCGCTTGGGCGGCACAATTTTGCCCACGCGGTTCATCGAATAAACGTATTGAGCCATATAAACCTAAAAAGGAAAAACAGGTCGTGTTCGGAAAACTGGGATTGTAGGCGTTTGGCGCCCAAAAGGCGCGCTTCTGTCTGGTCCAGAACGAAACACCCGGCCTGAATGCAGGCCTGTCTCAGGTAATATACTCACTTTTGCCGACAATCCAAAAACGCTATGTCCACACCTGACGCCCCTGAACTTGTATTTACCACTGAAGAGATCGAAACCCTGGGCCGCACTGCCGATGCGCTGAGCGCCTACCTGGGTCGCGCCGTACTGGCCGAGATCGTGGGCGCAGAAGAAACCGGCTTTGAATGGGTCATCTTTGCCATGCCCCTGGACAAGAACGAGGACGAAAGCGAATTCACAGTGGTTCAGGTCGGCGGCGCGCAGGCCCGCATCGTGGGCAACCGCGGTGGCCTGGACCCCAAGGACAATGCTGTCTACGCCTGCCGTTACCTGTGGGCCATCCAGTTAAGCGATGCCGAGCCCGTGCGCTTTATCAAAGTGGATGAAGAAGGCGAGGAAGTCGCCTGGACAGAAACCCTGGAAGAATTGCTGCCGTTCGCCTTGAGCGAAGATGCCTTTGCCCCCGAAGACGATACGGACGAAGACGACGACGACGATGATGATGACAGCCCGGAACCGGGTGTTCACGGTCATACCCTGCACTGATCGTGTCCGTCTCCATTGCCCAAATCTGATGTAAAAGCCAGGGGGCCGTGTTTTGACAACGGCCTACCTGTCGCATTGGTACGCCCCGCTCCCTGCAATGACTAGAGCCCCATAAGCTCAGGCCCGCCGCTTGTCGCGCAGATATAAAGCGACACCTGCCGGCCACATCAAAGCGACCAACAAATAAGAGGCCAGGCCTTTCAAGCCATAGCCTGGTGGTGGTTTGCGCCCGCTGGCGCGCAAGTGCAGCCCAAAGCGCGTGTAACGTGCGGCAGCCATCAAGAAAGCCTTGGGTTCGTAACGAAACCAGGGCAGGCACTTCACCACCGTATCCTGCGCCAGCAGCCACAAACCCAGTGCATGTTGCTGACTGGTCTTGCCTTGTACCGACAAAGAATCCGGGCTGTCGTGATAGACACGAAACACAGTATTTACGAAACGGTTTTTATAGCCTGCCCGGGCAATGGCCCGCCATACCAGGCTTTCAGGCACAAAGCCTTCGATTTGATCAGGAAAGGGAAACTTGCGCAGCACAGCGGTGCTCAAACAGCCAAACTTTTCGCCCCGCACGTGGTAGCGAAAGCTCATGTCCAGGGAGCTGGCATCAAAGACATCCTGGGGAAACATATCCCCGACAACCTTGCCATCCGGACGCACACACAGACCGGTAATGCCTGCATAGCCTGTTCGCTCTGAGACGGGGATGTCGGCCCAGATCTGCGCCATGTCGTAGAGCGCATTGACCAGCAAGGTGTCGTCACTGTCCAACGCGACGATCAGTTCTCCTTGGGCCAGGGCCACGCCGTGATTGAAAGCAGCCTTTTTGTGACGATTTTCCTGCCAGACATAGCGAATTGGAAAGGCAGCCTGCTGTTGCCAGCCCTCTACCAGCTCCCGTGTGCCATCCGTGGAGCCGTCATCAACCACAATCCACTCAAAGTCCTGACAGGTTTGCTCGCACAGTGAACGGTAGACGCGCTCCAGAGTGTGAGCGCGGTTATAACTGGGTGTCAGAACAGTGAATAAATGGCGCCATTCCATGAGCTAATGTCCCCAAAATATGCAATCAGCCGTTTTGATTATTATTACGGGCAACGCTTACTTCTGCATGAAGATGACACCATCATAAGGCAAGCTTCTTCTTGGACAAGGTACGATGTGCAACAGATTTTCCGAACTCGCAGAAAAATCAAACGCGCACAAAAAAACCACAGGCAAGCCTGTGGTTTTTTTGCTGCTGGCTGTGATTTCAAGCTGGAAAATCAGATTCCTGCCTGTCCACTGCCCAAGCCAAGCACTTAGACGCGCTTGACTTTTTCCAGCATTTTGAAAACGCCCTTAGGTGCGCGCACAAACAGACGTTTGAATGCTTTACCCAGGCAACGACGCTCCAGCGTGTTGCGGCGAGTGCGTTTGATTTCCGCCATGGTGATCTCCGATCTTAATGTAAGCCCTGCCGGATGATCCCGACAAAAGCGCAATAGCTAACCAGAAATTCTACCGTAATCCGCGTTAAGATACAAAGGCTAGAGTGAGCATCCCTGGCAACACCTTGCTGGCATATACCGCTCTGACTGGCGCATGGGGCCTGTTTGACAGGCCTTTTCGCTGCCGCTTTCCCACCCAGCCCTCTCCAGAAAGCCGACCTTGCCATGAGCTCAGAAATTCGCATTTTTGGCGCCCGCCAGAACACTCTGAAAAACCTGAATGTACGTATCAAAACGGGCGAGTTACTGGTTATTACCGGCGTTTCCGGCTCGGGCAAAAGCTCGCTGGCCTTTGACACCCTGTATGCAGAAGGTCAACGGCGCTATGTGGAAACCTTCTCTCCCTATGCACGCCAGTTCCTGGATCGCATGGACAAGCCCCAGGTTGATCGCATTGAAGGCATCTTGCCCGCCATTGCCATTGACCAGGTGAACCCGGTGCGCAACTCGCGCAGTACCGTGGGCACCATGACGGAGCTGAACGATTACATCAAGCTGCTGTACGCCCGTCTGGGCGAGCTGTAT
The DNA here is from genome assembly GCF_020907215.1 of Alcaligenes sp. MMA. Classification (NCBI taxonomy): domain Bacteria; kingdom Pseudomonadati; phylum Pseudomonadota; class Betaproteobacteria; order Burkholderiales; family Alcaligenaceae; genus Alcaligenes; species Alcaligenes sp. MMA. The sequence goes on along the minus strand of NZ_JAJJPP010000002.1, from coordinate 475,541 downwards.
TGCCGCCAGTGCGCCCAACCTGTGCGCCGCGACAATGCCGACAGCATCGCCAAACAGATTCGCCAGTTGGCGGTGGACCACGACGACCCGCGTTTGGTTCTGACCTTTGCCGTCAAGGTCCCGGCCAACTTCACGCAGCAAGAAATTGAAACCTTGCTGCATCAGCAGGGCTACACCCGCCTGCACCACGAAGAAACACAATCCATCACGCCCAGCAGCAGCACGAAAAAGGGCAAAAGCAGCAAAGCCGCTCCTACAGAACAAAAGCTTCTTTATGTGATCCAGGACCGTTTTCGCGTCAGCTCGGTAGAACCGGAACGTTTCATGGAGGCCATTGAAGCCGCCCTGCGTCATGGCCAGGGCAAGCTAACTGTCTATGCCTCGGCCAGTGCCGACGGTTCGGAAACTGCTTGGCGTTTCAGCCAGGGCCTGCACTGTGCCCAGTGCGATATTGAATACAGCACGCCGGTTGCCAGCACCTTCTCCTTCAACTCGCCCCTGGGTGCGTGTGAGTCCTGCCGTGGCTTTGGCCGCGTGATGGGCATTGATTACGGTCTGGTCGTTCCCGACCCCAGCAAAAGCCTGCTTGAAGGTGCGATCCGCCCTTGGCAGACAGCCAGCTACAAAGAATGTCAGGTCGAGATGGAGCGCTACGCTCCGGCGGCCGGTGTACGTCTGAGCGTGCCCTGGAAGGACTTGAGCCAGGAAGAGCGCGACTGGGTGATTAATGGCACCCCGGACTGGAAGGGTGGCAATCAAGCCTGGAAAACCCAGTGGTACGGCGCCCAGCGTTTCTTTGACTGGCTGGAATCACGCGCCTACAAAATGCATGTGCGTGTGTTGCTGTCCAAATACCGCAGCTACAACACCTGCCCGGCCTGCGCCGGCTCTCGCCTGAAACCCGAAGCCAGCTTGTGGCGTGTGGGCGATCAGGCCGCCCCCGCCGATTCCCGCTACCCACGTTTCATGCCCGTGCATTCCAACTGGCTGCGCGAGCAACTGGATGCCATGCCCGGCCTGAGCGTCCCGGACCTGATGCGCCTGCCTATCGAGCACGTGCGCACATTTTTCCGTGGCCTGCACTTTGGCGACGCACGCGATGCAGCTATCGATCTGCTCCTGAAAGAAACACTATCCCGTCTGGATTATCTGTGCGATGTGGGCTTGTCCTATTTGTCCCTGGACCGCCAAAGCCGCACCCTGTCTGGCGGTGAAGTACAGCGTATCAACCTGACCACGGCGCTGGGCACCTCGCTGGTGAACACCTTGTTCGTGCTGGATGAGCCTTCGATTGGTCTGCACCCGCGCGACATGCACCGCATTATTGAAGTGATGCACCGTCTGCGCGGCAATGGCAACACCTTGGTGGTGGTTGAGCACGACCCACAAGTGATGGTGGCTGCCGACCGTATTCTGGACATGGGCCCCGGCCCTGGCGAGCGTGGTGGCCAGATTCTGTTTGATGGTTCGCCCCAAGCCTTGCGCGGCGCGCAAACGCTGACTGGCCGCTACCTGAGTGGCGAGCTGAGCATCGAATCTCCCCGCCCTATGCCGGTGGCCGAGAACACGCCCCGCCTGCTGCTGGAAGACGTCAGCGCGCACAATCTGCGCCATATCTCCGTGTCCATTCCGCTAGGCCGTCTAGTCTGCGTGACGGGCGTATCCGGCTCGGGCAAATCCACGCTGATTCAGGACGTGCTCTACCCGGCCATCCTGAAACAACAAGGCAAACCGACCGAAGCCCCAGGCCCTTACGGCGCCTTGCTGGGTGCCGAGCAAATTGCCGAAGTGGTGATGGTGGACCAGACGCCAATCGGCAAGACGGCCCGCTCCAACCCGGCCAGCTATGTCGGTGCCTTTGACCCTATCCGCAAGCTGTTCGCCCAGGCTCCGCTGTCCAAAGAACGCAGCTACACGCCCGGCACCTTCAGCTTCAATAGTGGTGATGGTCGCTGCCCGACGTGTGGTGGCACGGGCTTTGAACATATCGAAATGCAGTTCCTGTCCGATGTGTACCTGCGCTGCCCGGATTGCGATGGCAAACGCTTCCGCCCCGAAGTGCTGGAAGTGCGTATCGAACACTTTGGTCGCAGCGCCTCGATTGACGAGGTACTGGACATGACCGTGCATCAGGCCATGGAATTCTTTGAAGGCCTGCGCGATGTGCAAACCGGCCTGGCGCCGCTGGCCGATGTAGGTCTGGATTACCTGAAACTGGGCCAGCCTGTGCCCACGCTCTCGGGCGGTGAGGCACAACGTCTGAAGTTGGCGGCTTATCTGGCCCAGGCTTCGCGCACTCGCTTGAGTCAAGTGAAGGTCGCCAAGAAAGGCAATCTGTTCCTGTTCGACGAGCCCACCACCGGCCTGCACTTTGACGATATTGCCCGCCTGATGTGCGCCTTCCGCAAGCTGTTGGCTGCCGGCCACAGCCTGCTGATTATTGAGCACAACCTGGATCTGATCCGCGCGGCCGACTGGATTATTGATCTGGGCCCAGAAGGTGGCGAACATGGTGGTCAATTGTTAGGCGCGGGAACACCGGCGGACATCATGGCCCTGGAGCACTCGCACACCGGCCATGCCCTGAAAGAATACGAGCAAGCCACCATAGGTTCAGGCTCGGCTCTGTTCCAGGAACCTGCGGTGGACTACCAGGCCAGCTCGGGCGGCAGCAACGATGGCCAGATCGCCATCCTGAATGCGCGCGAGCACAACCTGAAAAACATCTCGGTACACATCCCGCACAACACCTTCACGGTGGTGACGGGTGTATCCGGTTCGGGCAAATCCACCCTGGCCTTCGACATTCTGTTTAACGAAGGCCAGCGCCGCTATCTGGAATCCCTGAATGCTTATGCCCGTGCCATTGTGCAGCCTGCCGGTCAGCCCGATGTGGACGCGATCTATGGTATTCCGCCTACCGTTGCCATTGAACAGCGCACCAGCCGTGGGGGTCGCAAGTCCACCGTGGCCACCATGACGGAAATCCACCACTTCCTGCGCTTGCTGTATGTGAAGCTGGCCACCCAATACTGCCCGGACTGCCATGTGCCTGTGGCCCCGCAGACCGCCGAGCAAATCGCCGCACAACTGCTGCGTGATCACAAGGGTGAGCATATTGGTTTGCTGGCTCCGCTGGTCACCGCTCGCAAGGGTTACTACACCGACCTGGCCAAATGGGCGCAGGGCAAGGGCTACACCCATTTGCGTGTGGATGGCGAGTTCATCCCCGTCAACCCTTGGCCCCGTCTGGACCGTTACAGCGAACACACGCTGGAACTGCCAGTGGCCGACCTGATTATTGATCCACGCCACGAACTGCAACTGCGCCAAGCCATACGCGAAGCGCTGGAACTGGGTCACGGCTCCTTCAGTGTGCTGGCTCCCCTGACGCCATCGGGTTCCATGTCGCTGGAACAACGCCGACAAGGTCAACCGCTGTCCAATGCCAGCCAGCAACATTTCTCCGTCAAACGGGCCTGCCCCTGCTGCGGCACCAGCTTCCCCGAGCCGGACCCACGCATGTTCTCCTACAACTCCAAGCACGGCTGGTGCAAGGACTGCTTTGGTACGGGCTTGAAGCTGACCGGCTTCGACCAGGAACAAACGGGCGAGGAAAACAGCTGGAACAACGGCTACGACGGCGAAGCCGTGGAATGCCCAAGCTGCCACGGCCAGCGCTTGAACCCGGTGTCTTTGGCGTTTGAATGGCGCGACCAATCCATTGCCAAGCTGGCCGGTTTGCCCGTGGATGAAGCACAGACCTTTTTTGGCAACCTGAACATGAGTGGTCGCGAAGCCGATATTGCGCGCGACATTCTGAACGAGATACGCAGCCGTCTGGACTTCATGCACGAAGTGGGCCTGGGTTATCTGGCGCTGGATCGTGCTGCCCCCACCTTGTCGGGTGGTGAGGCCCAGCGCATCCGTCTGGCCGCCCAATTAGGCTCGAACCTGCAGGGCGTGTGCTATGTGCTGGACGAACCCACCATTGGCTTACACCCCCGCGATAACCAGATTCTGCTCAACGCCATGGCGCGTCTGGAAGGCAATGGCAACACGCTCGTGGTCGTTGAACACGACGAAGACACCATACGCCGTGCTCAGCACATTATTGATATGGGCCCCGGTGCCGGCAAACGAGGGGGTGAAGTCATCGCCCAGGGCACACTGGCAGAAATCGAGGCCAACCCCAATTCACTGACTGGCCGCTATCTGCGCGAACCACTCAAACACCCCATGCAGGCACGCCGCCCTGTTCAGGCCGATGTGCCCATGCTAACGGTGCACGATGCCAGCCTGCATAACCTGAACAAGGTAAAGGCCGGTATTCCACTAGGCAAGCTCAGTCTGGTAACGGGCGTGTCGGGCTCCGGCAAATCCACCTTTGCCCGTGATGTGCTGCTGGATAATTTGCAGCGCGTTGTCGGCAGCAAAGAAAAGCCTGTGTGGCAGGGTTGCGCCAGCATCAGCGGCTGGGAAAGCCTGGACCGCGTGCTGGAAGTGGACCAGACCCCGATCGGCAAAACCCCCCGCTCCTGCCCGGCCACCTACATCGGCTTCTGGGACGAGGTGCGCAAACTGTTTGCCAACACCAACGATGCCCGCCTGCGGGGCTGGAGCGCCTCACGCTTTTCCTTCAATACCGGCGATGGTCGCTGCCCTTTGTGCGAAGGCCAAGGCATGCGCACCCTGGAAATGAGCTTCCTGCCGGACGTAAAGGTGCCTTGTGACGCCTGCCACGGCCAGCGCTTCAATCCGGAAACACTGGCGGTGACCTGGCGCGATGTCTCCGCCGGCCAGCTTTTGCAAATGGATGTGGACGAAGCTGTTGAATACTTTGCCGCACATCCTAAAATATTGCGCCCGCTGCAATTGATGCAAAGTGTGGGCCTGGGTTATCTGACCCTGGGCCAACCATCCCCCACCCTGTCCGGTGGCGAAGCGCAGCGCGTCAAGCTGGTCAGCGAACTGGTCAAGGCCCGCCTGGACGAGGGCCTGACCCGTACGGGCCGCGCCTACAAGGCGCCGCATACGCTATATGTACTGGACGAACCCAGCGTGGGCCTGTCCATGGCAGATGTGGAAAAGCTGATTGTGGTGCTGCACCGACTGGTCGATGCCGGTCACACCGTGCTGGTCATTGAACATAATCTGGATTTGATTGCCGAAGCAGACTGGATTGTCGATCTGGGCCCCGAAGGCGGCTCGGGCGGCGGCAGGCTGGTGGTGCAAGGCACACCAGATCAAGTGCAAGCCAACCCTGCCTCGCATACCGGCATGGCCTTGGCAGAATTTTTAAAGGAACACGGCGCATGTATGGCCGACTTGAAGACAGACTAAAAGGCTATGCGCTGGAAATGCAGGGCTACCTGGGCCATATCCAGGCCCGTCGCCCTGAAGACTTAAGTACTGCTTTTGAGAACATCGAACAAGCTCGACAGGCGGGCCACTGGGTGGCCCTGGCACTGGACTACGAACTGGCCGAACTGTTCGAACCCCGTCTACCCGCTCGTGATACTGCGCCACATGCGCTTCTGAACGCACTGGTATTTGAACAGGCACAGGAAGTGGCGTTATGGGATAGCCAGGCCACACCCGAGCTGACGGTCAAACTGCCAATCAGCCAGCAAGACTATCGGGATGCGCTGGCCCAGGTTCAGCAGGGTTTGCAGGCCGGAGATTTTTACCAGATCAACTACACCATGCCCTTGAGCATTCAATCAGGCATGGCTCCGCGTGATCTCTATACCGCACTGGCCAGCCGCCACCCGGTGGCCTACGGTGCTTATCTGGATCTGGGTGATCGCCATATCCTGTCGCTGTCACCCGAGCTGTTTCTGGAAAAACGTGGGAACACCGTGCGGACCCGCCCCATGAAAGGCACACGCCCGCGCGATACCGACCCTGTTCAAGATCAGAAAAACGCCCAGGAGCTGCAAAGCAGCCTGAAAGACCGGGCTGAAAACCTGATGATTGTGGATTTGCTACGTAACGATCTGGGCCAAGTGGCCCGCACCGGCACCGTGCAAACCACCAGCCTGTTCGATGTAGAGCAATATGCCTCGGTCTGGACCATGACTTCCAGCATTCAGGCCGAAGTCGAGCCGGATTGCACGCTGGAAGCCTTGCTACGCGCCCTGTTCCCCTGTGGTTCGATTACCGGCGCCCCAAAGCTGGCCGCCATGCAATGCATACGTCAGTTGGAGACGCAGCGACGCGGTATTTACTGTGGCTCGGTAGGCTACCTGAACCCTAACGGCGACCTGTCCCTGAATGTCAGCATCCGCAGTCTGGAGCTGGACAATCACGGTCAAGGAAGGTTTGGCGTGGGTGGTGGCATCGTTCTGGACTCGGACCCAGACCAGGAGTGGTTGGAGTGCTTGTGGAAAGCACGTGTATTGCAGGCCCCTGTAACACTGACTTAAAGGCAGCATCATGAGCCAAAGCAAACCTGAATTGATAGAAACCTTGCGGGTAGACGCAGACGGCCAGATCCCCCTGTTGGAACTGCATCTGGAACGCGTGGCGCGCAGTTGCGCGGAATTGGGCTACGACTGGGACGCACAAACCTGGCTGCAAGCCATGCATACGGCGCTGGGCCAGGCTCCCGTCAATACTCCCTTGCGGCTACGCATTCTGTGGAACGCAAAAGCCAGTGCGCAGGCCGAGGCGCAGGCCTTGCCCGCTCTGGAAGGGCCCTTGCAACTATGCCTATCCAAGACCCCTTTGCCGGCCCAAGACCCACTGCTCTCGCACAAAACCACGCATCGCCCCTGGTATCAGGACGCCGCTGCCCTGCTGGAAAAGCATCCCCAACTTTTTGATGTAATTTTTCTGGATACGCAAAACCGGGTTTGCGAAGGCAGCCGCAGCAATATCTATATCCAGGATGAGCAGGGCCACTGGTGGACGCCACCCGCACAAGGCTGGCTCCTGCCTGGAGTACAACGACAGGCGCTCCTAAATAGCGGTCTGGCGCGTGAAACGGAGCTTTTTCTGGATGACTTGCTGCATGCACGGGCGATTCGTATTTCGAACGCCCTGCGCGGCTGGCAGAACGCCTTACTGGTTCAGAATCCGGTTTAAGGCGTAGTCGGCGGCCTGCATCCCCATGCTGGCCGTAATCGTCACTCCGGAGCCATAGCCTGCGCAGGCCAAACCTTGCAGGGCACCGTCTTCAGCCTGGGTCCAGTTTTGCGGCAAACGGGTTTCCTGCTCGAACCACAAGCAATCCACTCCCATGCGGGGTACACGCTTCAAGGCACGGCCCTGGGCATCGCTGCCACGCGCAAAGCCATGCTGCTTGCGCAGGATCTGCCGCAGTTTGCCTAACAGGGCATCGTGGCGTGCCACCGACAAATCTCCCCGGCGCAAGGTTAAAGGGTCGGTTTTTCCGCCCGCCCCGCCACAACTCAACAAGGGCACCTTGCACCGCTTGGCCTGCAAGATCAAGGCGATCTTGGCGCTGGCCTGATCGGTGCAATCCAGAAATACGTCGGGACGCTGCTCCAGCAGACTGGCTGCATTGTCCTCAGTGACGAAATCTTCAATCAACTGCAATTGACATTGAGGATTTATTTGAGCAATGCGCTGAGCCATCGCTTCAATCTTGGCCATACCCAAGGTACTGTCCAGCGCGGGCAATTGGCGGTTGATGTTGGACTCGGCAATATTATCCAGATCAATCAAGGTGATTCGGCCCACGGCAGAACGGGCCAAAGCCTCCACTGCCCAGGTCCCTACGCCCCCGATACCCGCCACCATCACATGGGCGGCAGCCAGACGCTCACGCGCGCCGGCTCCATACAAACGATCCAAACCACCGAAGCGGCGTTCGGCATCCATGTTGTGCTGCTCTGTCATGCAATCTGTCCATCACCGGCCCATGCGGCCAAACCCGTTCATTCTACGTCTAATTGCGCCTGCCCAGCCCCGGAAACAGGCCTTATGCCCTGGTGGCTTGACGGTGCTCTGCCAAATAGCAACACTCATATAAGCAAATTAGTATTTTTCCTTAGTTATCAGCGGCAAAGCCCGCTACAGTGGACTGTGCTTGCTCTACAATTGCCATAGGTTTCAAGCATCTGTGATTTTGGCTTACCACTTCTTTACGCCGTGAACATCGATTCTATTTCCGCCTCGCCTTCCGCCGTACCCACACCGTGCAGCTTTCGTGTCCTGACTGACGAAGAGCGCAACGCCTCTCTGCGTCAATCCCTGGAAGAGGCGCAATGGTGTGAAAAACAAGACCTGTGGGTCTACGGCTACGGCTCCCTGATCTGGCGTCCCGATTTTGAATTTGCCGAGCAGCGCCAAGCCTTGCTACGCGGCTACCACCGGGCGCTGTGCTTGTGGTCACGAATCAACCGTGGAACGCCCGAGCAGCCCGGTCTGGTCTTTGGGCTGGATGTCGGTGGTTCTTGCCGTGGCATGGCCTTCCGTATTCCTGCCGAAAGCGTACCCAAAGTATTCGATGCCCTGTGGCTGCGCGAGATGCCCAGCGGGGCTTATATCCCCCGCTGGTTGCGCTGCCGCACCAGCCAAGGCGACATTCGCGCCCTGGTCTTTACCATGAACCGCAAGACCGATGCTTACGTACCCCGTATGCCGGACGAACAGTTGCGACAGGTGGTGTATTCGGCCCAGGGAACCAACGGCCCTTGCATCGAATACGTCATGGAAACCGCCTCGGCGCTGCAACGCTCTAAAATTCTGGATAAACGCCTGCAATCAGTGGTTCAATTACTACAAAGCCAGACTGCACTGCTTAATCCTCAACAAGCCTAAGAGCGCCCCATGTCCCTTGCCGATTTGCGTAACGAATACGAACGCTTTTCCCTGAGCGAAAACGAACTGTGTGCCGACCCTCGCCAGCAATTCCAACGCTGGCTGGATCAGGCCATTGAACTGAAGGAAGTCGAACCCACGGCGATGACGCTTGCCACGGTGAACCCAGAAGGTCGCCCATCGGCGCGCGTTGTCCTGCTCAAAGCTTACGATGAACAAGGCTTGGTGTTCTTTACAAACTACCTGTCTCGCAAGGGAACGGACCTGGGCCACAACCCTTGGGCCAGCCTGTCCTTTTTCTGGTCTTCCATGCAGCGCCAGGTGCGCTTTGAAGGCCGCATCAGCCGCATCAGCGCGGCCGAATCCGACGAATACTTTCACAGTCGTCCTCTGGGCTCGCGCATTGGTGCCTGGGCCTCACCACAAAGCCAACCCATCAGCCGCGCAGAGCTGGATGCCCGTGCCAAGCAGTACACTGAAAGCTTAGGTGAACATCCCGCCCGCCCTGAACACTGGGGTGGCTTCCGACTGACTCCAGACCATGTCGAATTCTGGCAAGGCCGTGCTTCGCGCCTGCACGACAGGCTGGTGTTCGACCGCAAGGACCCATCTGATTGGCAGGTGAGCCGACTGGCTCCTTAACACGTTCCCTTGGGGACGCCTGCCCTCAGACTCGATGCAATGACTGTTTTTTCTTCTACTTTCGATAGCGACTTCTTTCGTTCGGCACTGGGCCGTTTCGCCACAGGCGTGACGGTCGTGACCGGCGCCAATAAAGACCATCCGGATCAGGCCATTGGCCTGACCGTCAGCTCCTTTAACTCTGTGTCTCTGGACCCGCCTCTGGTGCTGTGGTCGCTGGCCAAACGCTCCCAGTCCCTGCCGCATTTTGTGGATGGTAAGGGCTATGTGATTCACGTTTTAGGAGCCAGTCAGCTATCGCTGGCCAAACGCTTTGCCTGGGGCAACCAGGCCGAGCGCTTTCACGATCACCCCACTAAACGCTCCCCGCACGGCTTACTCATGCTGGACGACGAGCGTTGCAGCGCCTGGTTTGAGTGCAAGCCTTATGCCGTTCATGAGGCCGGCGACCACCTGATCTTTATCGGTGAAGTCACCCATTGCGAACGCAGCGCTCACCAGCCCCTGATCTACCACGCGGGCGACTTTGACCTGACCCCTTCCCTGGCGTGACAGGGTGTTGCAAGGCGCCCCTGACGAGGGCTGCATGGCAGGAGTACACTACGCCTTTTGCTCTTACACGCCAATAAGGTCCTGATCATGGCAAACGACGTTGATTGCATAGTGCTGGGAGCAGGGGTAGTAGGTTTAGCCTGTGCCCGACAAATGGCCCAACAAGGCATGGAAGTTCTGCTGATCGAGCAAACCGCCAGCATTGGCAATGGCGTCAGCTCGCGCAACTCAGAGGTCATACACGCGGGCATTTACTACACTCCCGGCAGCCTGAAGGCCCGCTTGTGTGTAGAAGGCAAAGCCCAACTGTATGACTACTGCCAGAAACACCATATAGACCACGCCCGTTGCGGCAAACTCATTGTGGCGACCACGCCCGAACAACAAGCCGATCTGCTGAAGCTGCAGGCGCAAGCGCGTACCTGTGGAGTGGACGATTTGCAGTGGCTGGATGCGGCCCAAGCCCAGGCTCTGGAGCCGGCCTTGAATTGCAGCGCTGCCCTGCTTTCCCCTTCTACCGGCATTGTGGACACCCATGCCTTGATGCTGGCTTTGCAAGGCGATGCAGAAAACCACGGTGCCCAACTGGTCTTCAATACACCCTTTGTCAGTGCGCGTGTTCTGCCCGGACAAGGCTTTGAAGTACACGTCGGTGGCGCAGAGCCGTTCAGCCTGACAAGCACCTGCCTGATCAATGCGGCCGGTCTGGGCGCTGTCGCCGCTGCACGCCAGATCGAAGGGCTGGATGCCAGCCATATCCCGAACGCCTATCTGTGCAAAGGCAGCTATTTCTCGTTGGCGGGTCGCTCCCCCTTCAAGCACCTGATTTACCCCATGCCCAATAAAGCCGGACTGGGTGTGCATCTGACGCTGGATCTGGCCGGTCAGGCCCGCTTTGGCCCGGACACCGAATGGGTGCAGGATGAGAACTACGATATGGACCCGCAACGAGGCCACTCTTTTTACGCCGCCGTGCGCGAGTACTGGCCCGCTTTACCCGATAACAGCCTGAACCCCGCCTATAGCGGCATCCGGCCTAAAATTGTGCCCGCCGGCCATGCGGCTGCCGACTTTGTCTTTTCCGGGCCTGCCACCCACGGCGTCCCCGGACTGCTGAATCTGTTCGGCATCGAATCCCCTGGCCTGACCGCGTGTTTAGCGATTGCACGTCACGGCCAGGAAACCCTGGCCCAGGCAGCTTAAAAACTTTTCTGAAATCTTTACAATACTGTTGATGAACGATTACATCTTGACCCTATCCTGCCCGGATCGTACCGGCATTGTCCACAACGTTTCGGGCTGGCTGCTTGAGCAGAACGGCAACATTGTTGAGGCACAGCAGTTTGGCGACGCCGCCACCAACCGCTTTTTCTTGCGCATCCAGTTTTCCCTGCCTGAAAAGCAGGATGTGAACGCATTGCAAACCAGCTTCGCGCCCATTGCCGAAAAATTCAGCATGGATGCCAATATTTATGACGCCCAGCGCAAAGCTCGCCTGCTGATTCTGGTCAGCCGCCAGGGCCACTGCCTGAACGATCTGCTGTTTCGCGCCCATAGCGGCCAATTGCCGGTTGAAATTGCGGCCGTGGCTTCCAACCACACCGACCACGCCGGCCTGGCTTCCTCCTACGGCATTCCTTTCCATCACCTGCCTGTGACACCGGAAACCCGTCCCCAGCAAGAGCAACAGATCATCGACCTGGCTCGTGACCTGAAGATTGATCTGGTTGTGCTGGCCCGCTACATGCAGATTCTGTCCACCAATCTGTGTCAGTCTCTGTCTGGCCGCGCCATCAATATCCACCACAGCTTCCTGCCCAGCTTCAAGGGCGCGCGTCCCTACCACCAGGCTCATGCTCGCGGTGTGAAGATTATTGGCGCTACTGCTCACTACGTGACGGCGGATCTGGACGAAGGCCCGATCATCGAACAGGACGTGGAACACGTCACCCATGCTGTCAGCCCAGCTGAGCTGACCCAGATCGGTAGCGATGTGGAGTCTCTGGTTCTGGCCCGTGCCGTGCGCGCCCACGTTGAGCACCGTATCTTGCTGAACGATCAGCGCACCGTGGTATTTCGCTGAGCGACACGATCAGGTCTGTCTCAAGACTTAAAAAAAGCCCTCAATGCTGTGGATATAGATCCACGCATTGAGGGCTTTTTACTGGTCACCCATTTTTTCAAAAGCCAGACGACTTGAGCCTGCTAGCTACTTGGCAATTAGCTCTACCAGCCTCTGGCAACGATCGACTGCTGTCTCTGCCAACCTCTGACGAGTATCTGCTTCACATCACCAACAGCCTCTCCCGAATACTGACTGCTTCCCCAAGTCCGCCATGCGCTTGCAACATGTCTCGTAGGCAAGACCATGTTTACCTGGGGTACACGGCTACAAGCTCTGCTTACTGCCCTAGCGCCAAGCCTTCCCGCCGAGGATCTACCCCCGCCTCCAGTCCTTCCTGGGTCCAGCGAATCACATGCGTACCGCTGGGAAAAGGCTGCTCTCGTACTTCATGACCCATCGCTCTCAAAGCTTGGGCCTGCGTGGTCACCGCCGTTCCCGCTTCCAGCTCGGTCGCCCAGTTGCGGCTGCCGTAATGCGGCAGGCTGACTGACTGTTGAGCATCCAGATCCCACATCAACATGCCGGTCAGGGCCTGAGCCACGTAAGGAATGATGGCACTGCCACCCGGTGAACCCAGGGCAATGACAGGATGCCCCTGTTGCAACACCATCATCGGGGCCATGGAACTGCGTGGACGCTTACCTGGCTCCACCCGATTCACAGACAGGCGTCCCATCTCGTCCTTGGGACTCAAGGCAAAGTCCGTTAACTGATTGTTCAACAAAAAACCACGCACCATGATTTTGCTGCCAAAAGCAGACTCTATTGACGTGGTCATGGATACCACCTGCCCCTGAGCATCCGCTACGGATAAATGCGTGGTGGACGGCAGCTCGGGCGTGTTGTCACTGGCGGCTTGTGAGTCAGCCAACGGCTTGCCCGGTTGAGCATGCCCCATGGAACGGTCTGGCTGAATCAAGGCAGCGCGTGATTTCAGATACGCTGGAGCCAGCAAAGCCTGCTGGGGCACAGACACAAATGCCGGATCCGCCACCCAGGCATCCCGATCCGCAAAAGCCAAACGCCCTGCTTCAGAAAAATAATGAATCGCTTCCACAGATTGCGGTTCTGCGTCAGCAATGGGGGTGTGCTGCAAGATGCCCAGCATCTGCATCACACTGATAGCCCCCGAGCTGGGTGGTGCCATGCCACAGAGCGCCAACTGCTGCCAGTCCATACAGAGGGGTTCACGTCGCAGCGCACGGTACTGCTTCAAGTCGGACTCTGCCAAGTCACCCGCAATCGGGTCGGCGGCAACGGCAGCCACCATATCCTGGGCAAGCTCACCTTGATAGAAAGCCTGTGCGCCCTGTCTGGCCAAAAGGCGCAGCACCTGGGCGTATTCCTTGTTCTGTAAACGATGGCCGACGGGCCAAGGCCTGCCCTGTTCGTCCAGAAAATAGGCGCGTGTAGCGGCCTTGTCTGCCAGCTCAGGATTATCGGCAATCAAGGTATTCAAACGGGGGCTGACCTCAAAGCCGACCTCGGCCAGCTCAATCGCCGGATCAAACAAATTCGCCCACGGCAGCACGCCACCATCTTTATGCATCAACTCCAGGGCACGCAGCAAACCCGGTACGCCTACCGAACGACCACTATTGACCGCCTGTTTGAAGGACATGGTTTGGCCGTCCAGCTCGAAGCGATCCAGACTGCTGGCTGCAGGCACGGTTTCCCGTCCGTCATAGCTCATCAAGCCGGTCTTGGGCTGAAACATCAGTAAAAAGCCGCCGCCGCCAATACCGGAGGACTGTGGCTCGACCAGCCCCAGCACCAACTGGGCCGCAATGGCCGCATCCACCGCACTGCCGCCCTGGTCCAGAATGCGCAAACCGGCCTGAGTAGCCAACGGATTGGCCGTCACCACCATACTTTTTTGTGTGACGAGCTTGTCACGTTGCACGGCCCTGCTGGCGGTCTCCGGATTCAAATGCTGGCTGGCCGCTTCCCGAGCATGCGCAGGCAGCACCAAGGCTAGGGTCAAGGCCGCCGACAGCAACGCCGGTTTCCAGTGCAATCTCATGTATTCTCCTTTTCGTGCTCAAGCAGCCATTGTTCCAGCAAACGCACCGCCTCGCTGGGTTCATTGGCCGTGGGGTAACTAAAAAAGTAAGCCTCGCTCACTGGCATGGCATGGTCCAGCGGCATAATCAGCTCGCCCTGCTCCAGCGCCTGCTGCACCAAAAAGCGCGGCATCAAAGCCACTCCCATATCGGCATGCAAAGCCGCCATCACCAGGCTGAACAGCTCATAACGCGGGCCGGAGCTGACGCGCAGATCCGGCTCCAGCCCGGCAGACCGATACCAGTCCGACCAGCTATCGGGGCGTGTAGACATATGCAAGTGAATCAGCTTTTGCCAGTGGCCACTGGCAGCCAGCGTGGGCGAGCACACCGGCACCAGCTCGCCTTCGTCAAACAGCTTGATACCCTCGGTTTGGGGCCATAACTGCCGTCCATGATAAATGGCGGCATCAAAGGGATGGTCGCCAAACTGAAACGGAGTGGTACGCACAGACAGACTGACCGTAATGTCAGGATATTGCCGGGAGAAACGGGCCAGACGCGGCATCAACCACACCGTGGACAAGGTAGGCAGCACCGCCAGATGAATGCTGCGGCCCACGCCAGCACGCGCAATCAGGCTGAAGGTGTCTTTGCCGATTTGCTCCAGATGGTGACGGATACGGGCGGCATAATCGCGCCCCGCCGGGGTCAGCACCAGACGCCGCCGCACCCGTGTCAGCAAAGTCACACCCAGACGCTGCTCCAGGCCGCTTACCTGCCGGTACACCGCACTATGCGTCAGGGACAATTCCTCGGCCGCACGGGAAAAGGTCCCCAGGCGGGCCGTCGCCTCAAAGGCCTGTAATGCGCCCAGACTGGGCACGCCTTGTCTCATTAGACACTCTCCTGATTGTGAAACCTCTTCCCTGCCCACCCGTCGCTAGGCGGGATCGTTACGCCAGCACACGACATTGTGCAATTTTATCAATTGATTTGTGCGCTTTATGCACATTATGCTGAGACCTTACATGGATATCGCTTGTGCGCAGCCGCCTGACCATGCGCCACCTCTAACGCTATTGCCCACCGTTGCCAGTGCCAGCGATACTCACATGGCTCTTTTCTATTTCCCAGACCGATGGCGCCCATGTTGGCCCCACTTAACTGACCGTCTTTGATCTTCCCGGAGTACCTCTATGTCTGCCAATCCCTCTTTTCATTGGGACGACCCTCTGCTACTGAATCAGCAGTTGAGCGATGAAGAACGTATGGTGCGCGATGCCGCCCATACCTATGCGCAGGAAAAGCTGTTGCCGCGCGTGCTGCAAGCCTTTCGTCACGAGCAGACCGACCCCGCCATCTTTGCCGAAATGGGCGCGCTGGGCTTGTTGGGAGCCACCATTCCTGAAGCCTACGGGGGTGCCGGTCTGAACTACGTCAGCTACGGTTTGATCGCCCGCGAAGTGGAGCGTGTGGATTCGGGCTACCGCTCCATGATGAGCGTACAGTCCTCTTTGGTGATGGTGCCGATTTTTGAATTTGGCAGCGAAGAGCAGAAACAGAAGTACCTGCCCAAGCTGGCCAGCGGGCAATGGATTGGTTGCTTTGGCCTGACTGAACCCAATCACGGTTCGGACCCCGGCGCCATGGAAAGCCGCGCTGTCAAAGTAGACGGCGGCTATCGCCTGAGCGGCAATAAAACCTGGATTACCAACTCCCCCATTGCCGATGTGCTGGTGGTTTGGGCCAAAGTCGTGGGTGGTGAAGACGACGGCAAGATCCGTGGCTTCATTCTGGAAAAAGGCATGAAAGGCCTGTCCACCCCGGCCATTCACGGCAAAGTAGGCTTGCGCGCTTCCCTGACCGGCGAAATCGTCATGGCCGATGTGGACATTGCAGACAGCCAAATGCTGCCGCATGTCTCAGGTTTGCGTGGCCCCTTTACCTGCCTGAACTCGGCCCGCTTCGGGATTGCCTGGGGTGCCTTGGGTGCTGCCGAATCCTGCTGGCATACCGCCCGCCAGTACACCCTGGACCGCAAACAGTTTGGCCGCCCCTTGGCCGCCAATCAGCTGATTCAGAAAAAGCTGGCCGATATGCAAACCGAGATTACGTTGGCGTTGCAAGGCTGCCTGCGTCTGGGGCGCATGAAAGACGAAGGTACAGCGGCGGTGGAAATTACGTCCATCATGAAACGCAACTCCTGCGGCAAGGCACTGGATATTGCCCGACTGGCACGCGACATGCTGGGTGGCAACGGTATCTCTGACGAATTCGGCATTGCCCGTCACCTGGTCAATCTGGAAGTGGTGAATACCTACGAAGGTACTCACGATGTCCACGCCCTGATTCTGGGACGTGCGCAAACCGGGATTCAGGCCTTTTTCTAAGCGAAGCTCAATAAGGGCAAAGCAAAAAGCTTTGCCCTCTTTCATTCAGAATCTAATCAAACTTGCCGATTACATGCGGTGGGAGTGCATCGCCAGCTTGCATCCTTTTTACGCCAAGCAAGCTCAAGGTAAAAAGTGTCCTCCAGGCAAGCAGTCTGCGAACTGTGTCGCGTGGCGACTTTTCTCTTACCACCGAGCCGTTCCCAAGATACCCCCTTCAGAGCGAGTAAGCCCAAAGCGTAGCGCGGAAGTTTTCTCGTGTCGCCAAGCCGTTCCAAAAATAAAAACCGGCCCCTCGAAGAGCAACAGGCCAAATAGATAAGTAGGTAGTCTTTCTTAGTCTTGTAGAACCTTCAACTCAAACATACTGGTGGCTTCCAGCTCCAGCACCCGTTCATCACGCTGGTTAAACACATCCCAATTCCAACGGATGATGCCTAAATCTGACCGGCTGCTGGACACACGCTTCGATATAACGGTGGCCTCCAGACGGATAGAGTCACCTGCCCGTACGGGCAGCACCCAGCGCAAACGTTCCAAACCTGGCGAGCCAAAGGACTCGGAGTCGTGCAAAGCAGAATCCACAGCCATGCGCATGGCTTTGCCACAAGTGAGCCAGCCGCTGGCAATCAAGCCGCCCCAATGGCCTTCTTCGGCTTGCTTATCGTCAATATGAAAGGACTGCGGATCGTATTTCTGGGCGAAATCGAGCATCTCTTCGCGAGTCACAGGTACAAGTGGGTGCTTGATGACCATACCCACTTCAAATTCAGCAAATTTCATGTTGTGGTGCAATGAAAAAGAGCCCCCACGCTGCACCTTCGGCTTGCTGCCCCCCAAGGGGGAGCTTTTTGCCTTAGGGCGGCCCGGCGGCAAAAAAAAGCCCCTCGCTACGCCTTCAGCTTGCTGCCCCTCCAAGGGGGAGCTTTTGCCTTGGGGCGGCCCGGCGGCAAAGAAAAAGCCCCCTCGCTACGCCTTCAGCTTGCTGCCCCTCCAAGGGGGAGCTTTTGCCTTGGGGCGGCCCGGCGGCAAAAAAAAGCCCCCTCGCTACGCCTTCGGCTTGCGCTCCACCTCGCGGCTTGTATGCCGCTCGGATTCGCTAGGCACACAGCAGTCCGCAATGGACTGCTGTGTGTCCAGGCTCATCCCCAAGGGGGAGCTTTTTGCCTTGGGGCGGCCCGGCGGCAAAAAAGACCGAGAGCGCCACTCTACCATCTCTGTCAAAATTTGCAGCACCTGCCCCTAAAGCGCCACAAGCCGCAGCAAACTGTCCACATCGGGTATCGGGAAAAGCAAGCCTGTGCGTCCTCTACCAATCTATGGCATAAAGAGAGTTTCCTAATTACTTGAACGCCCAATTTGTTTGGGGTTTATGCACATCAACCGCTATGACAACACTAGCTTCATCTTTGCAATTTGCAAGCCTGACTCAAGGCACGCAAGCCATTGAACTGGAATATCAACGCATTTTCCCCGAGCGGGTCGCGGCCCCTTTGCTGGTGTTTCTGCATGAGGGTCTGGGTTCGATTGCCATGTGGAAAGACTGGCCAGCACAGTTGTGCGAACAAACCGGTTGTAGCGGTCTGATGTACTCACGTTACGGATATGGCCGCAGTACCCCGCGCCCCGACAATAGCCCCAAAGAGCCCGACTATCTGCACGAACAGGCACTGGACGTACTGCCGCAATTGCTGGAACAACTGGGCGAGGACGGCCAAAAGCGCCCGATTATGCTGGTCGGCCACAGCGATGGTGGCTCGATTGCCCTGCTGGCAGCCAGCGGCTTTGGCGACAAGCTGCAAGGCATTGTGGTGATGGCCCCGCACCTGTTTGTGGAAGACATTTCCTTGCGCGGCATTCTGGTCGCCCGCGAAGCCTACGAGCAAGGTTTTTTACGCGAGCGACTGGCACGCTATCACGATGATGTGGAGTCCGCCTTCTGGGGCTGGAACGCCACCTGGATGGAACCCCAATTCCGCGACTGGAATATCGAAGAGGACGTCAGCCGCATCACCTGCCCGATTCTGGCCATTCAGGGCGTGGATGATGAATACGGCACACTGGAGCAAATCCGTCGCATCAAGAAGCTGGTGCCGCACACGGAGCTGCTGGAGCTGGAGCAATGCGGTCACCTGCCCTACCGGGATAAGGAAGCGCAGGTGAACCAGGCAATTGTGGATTTTCTGAAGCGAACAGCCCGCTAAGCAGCAAACTCACTCAGTTCCTAAGCTCAGTCCTTAAAGCACACACACGCCTACTAAACAGCAGCCTTACTCAAAGGCGGCGGCTGCTCGGCCCAGGCGGTCATTGACCGCCTGCCAGTCTGGCGTATCCGGGCAACGCTGCACCCAAATATGCTGATACTGGCCTTGGTCCAGACGACGCAACATGGCGTACAAATCCTGGGCATAAAGCTGCGCATCCGGGCTGCACACATACCAGTCGTGTACATCCGCCGAAAAGGGCGGCAAAGAGGCAAAGGCAACAATGGCCTGCTTGCCACCTTCGGCCAAAGCAGCCTGCACCGCTAGCGCACTGCCTTCATCAAATAAAGACAAAGGGGTACGCGGCGCATAATGCGCTTTCAAGCTGCCCGACACTTGTGGGGCTTGTTGATCCGGACTGGCGGGTTCGTAGCCGATGACCTCGGCAATCATGGCTGCCGTGATATGGCCGGGCCGCAACAGCACCGCACCCACGCCTTGATGGGTACGCGAGACGTCCACAATGGTGGACTCGATACCCACTTCCGACGGGCCCGCTTCCACGATCAGCAGTTCCTCTGCGCTCATGTCCGCAAATTCATCGCGCACATGCTTGGCGGCCGTAGGCGATACCTGACCAAATTTGTTGGCCGAAGGCGCCGCCACACCGGCCTGACCGCTGGGCTTGAGTTCCGCCATGCGCTTGAGCAAGGCTTGAGCCACCGGATGGGAAGGACAACGAATACCAATGCTGCTTTGTCCGCCACTGACCGTATCCGGAATAGCCGGATTGCGCGGCAAGATCAGCGTCAACGGGCCGGGCCAGAAGGCATCCATCAATTGCTGCGCCACGGGCGGAATATCCGTCACCCAATAGCGCAAATCGGCACCAGGGGCCACATGCACAATCAAGGGATGATTCGCAGGGCGGCCCTTGGCCTTGTAAATCAGTTGCACCGCAGCCGGGTTCTCTGCATCCGCGCCCAGACCGTAGACCGTCTCGGTCGGAAAGGCGACTAGCCCCCCTTGTGCCAGCACACGGGCGGCTTGCTCTATCTGCTGCTCGGAAGGGCTGGAGGGGGTGTCAGTCATGATCAAAAGCGATGTGCAAAGCGGCGGCAGCTCGGGCAGTGCGCTCGCGCACTTGCTGATCCGACTCGCCCACAATATTCACGTGCCCCATCTTGCGGCCAACACGGGCCTCGGCCTTGCCATACAAGTGCAAGGACACACCAGGCACAGCCAGCAAGGCAGCCCAATCCGGCTCACGCATCTGGCCTTGTTCGTCAAACCAGATATCGCCCAGGATATTGAGCATCATGGAAGGACACAAAGCGCGGGTATCGCCCAGGGGCAAAGCGGCCATCACGCGGGCCTGTTGTTCAAACTGACTGGTGACGCAAGCATTCATGGTGTAGTGGCCGCTATTGTGCGGACGAGGAGCCACTTCGTTGGCCAGCAAACGGCCGTCTTCCAGAATGAAGAACTCCACACACAACACACCCACATAATCCAGCGTACGGGCAATAGCAGCCGCTGCCTGACGAGCCTGTTCGGACAAGGCATCGTCCTGGAACTGGGCACTGATCGTGGACACGGCCAAAATGCCGTCGCGGTGCTCGTTACGGGCACATGGGAAGGTTTTGACCTGATCGTCCAGGCCACGGGCCAGGACCACCGAAATTTCGGATTTCAAAGGTTGCAAGGCTTCCAGCACACTGGCTTGGGAACCGAACTCCTTGAAGGCAGCCAGCGCCTGCTCCCGGTCTGCCACACGCGCCTGCCCCTTGCCGTCATAACCAAAGCGCGCTGTCTTCAGAATGCCAGGGAACAAGGCGCTGTCAGCGGCCTGCAAATCGTCCAGGCTTTCGATGGCGGCATAGGGAGCCACCGGCACACCGGCCTGCGAAATAAAGGCTTTCTCACGAATGCGATCCTGCACAATGCCTACGGCATCGCCGGACGGCGTGACTCGGGTGTGCTGAGCCAGAGTCAGCAAGGACTGCGCCGGGACGTTCTCGAACTCGGTACTGACGGCTTGGCACAGTTCCCCCAGTTGAACCAATGCTTGTGCATCATCGTAGGCCGCACAGATATGCAGATCCGCCACGGCACCGGCCGGGCTATGGGTGTCGGGGTCCAGCACCGCCACTTTATAGCCCAGGCTTTGAGCGCTATGGCAGAACATGCGGCCCAGTTGGCCGCCTCCAATCATGCCCAGCCAGGAGCCAGGGACTAGTAGGACAGCATCAGTCATGGGGGTCATCATCACAAAATAAAATCAGGCAGTGGCAGGCGGAACACGCATCGCGCGGGCGGCCTCGGTCTGGCGGGCACGGTATGCAATCAGTTTTTCAGTCAGGATCGTATCGTTGACGGCCAGATTGGCAATCACGTGCAGCGCGGCATTGGCGGCACCGGCCTCGCCAATGGCGAAGGTGGCAACCGGCACGCCCTTGGGCATTTGCACAATCGACAACAGAGAATCTTCACCGCGCAGATAGCGCGAAGGCACGGGTACGCCGAACACGGGCAAGTGCGTCAGGGCCGCCAGCATACCGGGCAAGTGAGCCGCACCGCCTGCACCGGCAATAATGGCTTTCAGGCCACGGGCTGGGGCCTGGGCGCCGTAATCCACCATATCAATCGGCATGCGGTGGGCAGAGACCACGCGGCACTCATAGGACACGCCAAATTCATCCAGAATGGCCACGGCCTGGCTCATGACATCCCAGTCGCTGGAAGAACCCATCACAATGCCCACGGTGGGGGTCGCAGGAGTTTGTACGCTCATTAGAGATACGCCCTAAAAGGAAGAAGGCGCCATGCTACCAGGCGCCTTGGTCAATAGAAAAACAGCAGGGTCCATCCAAGGATGGGTTTTCCGGCGAGGCAGACTTTGCTCTGCCCATCGCCCTCCCCCAAAGCCCGGCTCGCTGTAGCAAGTCGTCCACGGACATGAGCCGCTTGGCACCCTGCTGAGGACGAGCAGGCAACTCGTTTACGATGAGTGCCTGTCCGGGCTGCAAACCGTTCACGCCGTCAGGCGTTCCAGGGCTTCACGGTATTTGTCAGCCGTACGCTGGGCCACTTCAGCAGGCAAGCGCGGTGCGGGCGGCGTCTTGTCCCAGACCTGGGTTTCCAGCCAATCGCGCACAAATTGCTTGTCGTAGGACGGTGGGCTGATACCTTCGGCATAGCTGTCGGCTGGCCAGAAACGCGAGGAATCCGGAGTCAGCACTTCGTCCATCAAATGCAGTTGGCCTTGATCATCCAGGCCAAATTCAAATTTGGTATCGGCAATCAGAATGCCACGGCTGGCCGCATAGTCGGCAGCTTCAGTATACAAACGCAGGGTCACGTCACGGATTTGCTCGGCCAGTTCCTGACCGACTTCCTTGACCACGTGAGCAAAATCCACATTCTCGTCGTGCGAGCCCATTTCAGCCTTGGCCGCTGGAGTAAACAACACGTGGGGCAGCTTGGCAGCCTGCTTCAAACCTGCAGGCAAGGTGATGCCGCAAACCGCACCAGTCGCCTGGTAGTCTTTCCAACCCGAACCAATCAGGTAACCACGAGCCACCGCTTCCACCATGATGGGCTTCAAGCGCTTGACCACCATGGAGCGGCCTTCGACTTGAGCACGCTCTTCAGGCGCCACCACATCAACCGGGTTCACGCCCGTCGTGTGATTAGGGATGATGTGTGCCAGCTTGCTCAGCCAGAATTCGGTCATCTGCGTCAAGACAGCGCCCTTGCCGGGAATGGGGTCGTCCAGAATCACGTCGAATGCCGAAATGCGATCACTGGCCACAATCAACAACTTATCCTCACCCACCGCATACATGTCCCGAACTTTGCCGCGCGCGAGTAGCGGCAAGGAGCTCAGGCTGGATTGATGTAAGGGCTCTTGCACGATTTCATCCTTAAAACGAAAACATCCCGCTGACTATGGATGCAGGCGGGACGACAATCCCGGCGCCTGCGGCACCGGGCAAAGACGCGGAGACCGAGGCGGGCAGTCGTGCTGCCCACTCCTGCCGCCGCCTGACAAAATTACTGAACGATCTGGGACAGCTCGCCGGTGCTGTACTGGCGGGCAATTTCCTGCAAAGGAATAGCCTTGATCTTGGAAGCCTGACCGGCGGCGCCGAACTGCTGGTAACGGGCCACACACACTTTCTTGGCGGCTTCGCGAGCAGGTTTCAGGTATTCGCGCGGGTCGAACTTCTCTGGGTTTTCAAACAGGAAACGACGGATGGCGGCAGTCATGGCCAAACGGATATCGGTGTCGATATTGACCTTGCGCACGCCGTACTTGATGGCTTCCTGAATTTCTTCCACAGGCACGCCGTAGGTTTCTTTCATGTCACCACCGAACTGACGGATTTCCGCCAGCAATTCCTGAGGCACGCTGGAGCTGCCATGCATCACCAGGTGGGTGTTAGGTAAGCGACGGTGAATTTCTTTCACACGCTCGATGGACAGAATGTCGCCAGTAGGCTTGCGGGTGAACTTGTAAGCGCCGTGGCTGGTACCGATGGCAATAGCCAGTGCGTCCAGTTGGGTGCGGGTCACAAATTCAGCCGCTTGCTCGGGGTCGGTCAGCAGTTGATCCAGGGTCAGAACGCCGTCGGCACCGTGGCCGTCTTCCTTGTCGCCCTGCATGGTTTCCAGAGAACCCAGGCAACCCAGTTCACCTTCAACGGTCACGCCCAGCTTGTGAGCCATATCGACCACTTTGCGGGTCACTTCCACGTTGTATTCAAAGTCGGCAATGGTTTTGCCGTCGGGCAGCAAGGAGCCGTCCATCATCACGCTGGAAAAACCCAGTTCGATGGCGCCTTTGCAAATCTCGGGGGACTGGCCGTGATCCTGGTGCATCACCACAGGGATGTTGGGGTAGGACTCGACAGCCGCTTCGATCAGGTGACGCAGGAACGCTTCGCCTGCATATTTACGAGCACCAGCCGACGCCTGCATGATGACGGGGCTGTCCGTCTCCGAGGCGGCTTCCATAATGGCCTGGACCTGCTCCAGGTTATTGACGTTGAACGCTGGAATACCATAACCGTGCTCGGCCGCATGATCGAGCAGCTGGCGCATGGAAACTAGGGCCATGAGAAGACCTCCTGAAGACGAAAATAATTGAAAAACTTGGCTGGGCACGGTTCGTGTCCAGCCGATTGTTTGTAAGCGTATTAACTGGCGGTCCGACGCGCCGACTTGGGGCGGAACGCTTGCACCACATGCTCGTGAGTTTGTGCGTAAGGTCCGCCGATCAGATCGATGCAATACGGGACAGCTGCAAAAATACCCGGCACCAATACTTGTCCGGTTTCTGTATCCCGTAATCCTTCCAGTGTTTCCTGAATGGCTTTGGGCTGCCCAGGCAGATTGATAATCAGAGCAGCGTGGTCCTGAATTTCTCGGATGACCGCAACTTGCCGCGACAAAATCGCTGTTGGTACGAATTTTAAACTGATTTGACGCATCTGTTCACCGAATCCGGGCATTTCGCGCGTTCCCGCGTCCACCGTGGCCTCCGGGGTCACGTCACGACGGGCCGGGCCAGTGCCACCAGTGGTCAAAATCAGATCGCAACCGGCGTCCACCAGCTCGACCAAAGTGCCGGTAATCTGGGCTCGCTCATCAGGAATCAAGCGCTCCAGATAGGCAGGTGCGACCGTCAAGGCGGAATCCAGCCAGCGGCGCAGCGCCGGTATACCTTGATCCTGGTACTGTCCGCTGGAGGCGCGATCCGAAACCGACACCAAGCCGATACGCAATTGATCCGGATGCTCGCGGGGAGACTGTCGATTGAATGTCATGCTTTTCCTTGGAAGCGAAATAAATTACAGGCCCTGAACGGGCCTGCCAACCGCAGGATTGTAACGAATCGCAGTGGGGCTTAAATACAACGGCCGCCATCGACCTCGATGCAGGTGCCGGTCACAAACTCGGCCTCGTCCGAGGCCAGATACAGCGCTGCCGCCGCCACGTCCTTGGGTGTGCAAAAACGGCCCAGCGGAATTCCCGCCAAAAAGCGGCTGCGATTTTCCGGCGTATCGGGCATACCCATGAATTGTTCCAGCAATGCCGTGTCACCAATCACCGGATTAATGCAGTTGACCCGAATATTATCCGGGCCCAATTCGGCTGCCATCCCCTTGCTGATCGTCACCACTGCACCTTTGGTGCCGTTGTACCAGACCAATCCGGGGCGCGGACGCAAAGCGGCGGTGGAGGCAATATTGATGAACGACCCCGAACCTTGAGCCCGCAAGTACGGCACAAAGTGTTTGGCACTCCAGTAAATGCTTTTCACATTGACGGCATAGACCAGATCGAACTCGCTTTCGCTGACCTCCAGCAAAGGCTTGTTGCGGTGTGTGGTGCCTGCATTGTTCACCACAATGTGCAGCCCACCGCACTCACGCAAAGCAATATCCAACAGGGCATGCACTTCGTCCCCTTGCGAGACATCACAAGCGGCAAAAATGGCCTGACCACCCGCAGCCTGAATCTGGGCAGCGGCGGCTTTGCCTTGCTCCTCATTCAGGTCGGCAATCAATACACGCGCTCCTTCACGTGCAAAACGTTGCGCGATACCCAGGCCAAAACCCGATGCACCGCCCGTCACGATAGCCACTTTGTCTTGCAATCGCATCTTTGTCTCCTTCTGCTTTCTATATAAAAAATGGCGGCTTTGCGCCGCCATTAATGAAACCTGTTTAGCGTTCAGCTGCCATGCTGCCAGAAAACCCGGCCCACCACAGCCACGCTTACCCTAGATTCCCTCAAGATCAGTTCGCAGCATGACGCAGCGCAACTGTTTTCAAGGACGTCAGCGCATACAGAGCCTCAAACCCTTTTTCGCGTCCTATGCCAGACTGGCCGGTTCCGCCAAAAGGCAGCTCTACCCCACCTGCCGCGCCGTAATTATTCACAAAGACCTGCCCGGCCCGCAGTTGTCTGGCCATACGTACCTGACGGGCTCCGTCGCGGGTCCAGACCCCGGCCACCAGACTGTAAGGCGTACCATTGGCCATGGCGATCGCGTCCTCCTCGGTGCCGAAAGGCTGAGCGACCAGAACCGGACCAAATATTTCCTCCTGCGCCAGGCGATGATCAACTGGCACATGCCCCAATAAAACAGGCACTTGATAAAAACCACCAGCCGGGGCCTTGGAGTCCAGCTTGCCTTTGGCAAGCACCACAATACCGTCCTGGTCCAGATTTTCCAGATAGGAGCGCACTCGCGCTTGCTGCTGGGCGCTGATCAGCGGACCGCAATCCAGATTGTCGCTTGCCGCCCCGGTCAGCAACGCTTTAAAGGCCTCGATCAAACGCTCGGTAAAATCACCATAAATAGCGCGCTGAATCAGCACCCGGCTGCCTGCCGAGCACGTTTGCCCTGCGTTCTGCACAATCGCGTTGACCACGACTGGTAAGGCCGCATCCAGATCCGCATCCGAGAACACGATTTGCGGAGACTTGCCGCCCAGCTCCAAGGTGACTGGTACAAAGTTACGCGCCGCTTGCACGGCTACCTGACGGCCCGTGCCGGGAGAACCAGTGAAAGAAATATGATTGATGTCGGGATGTGCGGACAGGGCCTGCCCCGCCTCGCTCCCCAGCCCCGTGCAGATATTGAGCACACCCGCCGGCAAGCCCGCTTCGTGCAACAACTCGGCCACCCGCAGCAAGGACAGGCTGGCATCTTCCGCCGGTTTCACCACGCAGGTGTTGCCTGCCGCCAGGGACGCGGCCACGCTGCGCCCAAAAATTTGCAAGGGGTAATTCCAGGGAATGATATGCGCGGTAACCCCCAAGGGTTCACGCAAGGTAAAGGCCGTCATTTCCCAGCCCAATGGGATGGTTTGACCGTGCAGCTTGTCCACCGCGCCCGCGTAGTACTCAAAATAGCGGACAATGGCAGCAGCATCGGACTGGGCCTGGCGTAAAGGCTTGCCGGTATCGCGGGACTCCAGCCGCGCCAATTCCTCGCGGGCATCAGACAGGGTTCGGGCGCAGCGCAGCAGCAATTGGCTGCGCTGGGCGGCAGTAAGATGGCTCCAGGGCCCCTGACTGGCACGTCGGGCGGCCTGTACAGCCCAATCAATATCCACCTCGGACGATTGTGCTAGCCGGGCAAAGATTTCGCCCGTGGAGGGGTCGATAACCGGTAGCAAACCACCGCCCTCCGCGCCAAGCTGCTGTCCGTCAATCCAATTGCGACACTCCATGACCGCCTCCAATGCTATTGTTATCCCAGCCAATCGAGCTTTGCTCGAGATCATTCTACTCAAGGACTTGCCGCTTTGGACTCTCGACAACGTACTTTGCTCTTAGCGGGCGCTGGCGATCTGGGCACCCGCACCGGTATGCTGGCCCGCCATCACGACTGGCCGGTGATCGGTCTGCGCCGTCATCCCCCTTTGGACGATGACAGCGGGATTGAATGGGTGCAGGCTGATTTAAGTGAGCCCTCCTCCCTGCGCCTGAAACACCGCAAAATCAGCCACGTACTTTACGCTGTCTCCCCCGGCCAGCGTAGTCAGGCTGCTTATGAACAGGTATTTCTGCACGGTCTGGAAAACCTGCTCAACGAACTGGACCTGAAAGCCCTGAAACGCTTCGTCTTTGTTTCATCCACCGCCGTCTACGGGCCAAGCAATGAATGGGTGGACGAGAACTCGCCCACCGAACCGGCACAATTTAACGGGCAAGTGCTGCTGCAGGCCGAGCAGTTGCTGCACCACCGGATTCCAGCCCAGGCTGTCGTCATCCGACCCAGCGGCCTGTACGGGCCAGGACGCACCCAATTACTGGATCGTCTGCGTGAAGGCCGCGCCACCGTGCCAGACGACCCTGAACATTGGGCCAACCGCCTGCATATTGAAGATGCTGCGCGCGCCTGCTGGCACCTGCTACGTGCTCCTGCGCCCTTCCCTTGCTATATAGGCACTGATAGCCGTCCTTACCGGATTACGGAACTGTATGACGGACTGGCTGATTTGCTGAAAGTACCGCATCCCGAACGGCGTCAGTCCAATGAAGGTGGCAAACGCCTGAGCAACCAGCGACTGCTGGACAGCGGCTTTCAGCTGGACTGGCCCGATGCCATGCAAGGGTATGCGCAGTTGATTAAAGATGGGGCGTAAGCGCAGCTCATACTCTATCCCATCCACGTACACAAAGAAGAACATAGCGCCTATGGTGCATCCTTTCCGGACTTTCCAGGTTGTTTTGCAGCGGCTGACGAATTACAGGATCTACCTAAGGCGGCTCAAGAAGCCGTTGAGGCCCATTTCTTCGGCGACAGCTCATCCATTCCTGCTCCAACCACACCTGAAAGCTGGTCTTGGCACGATGACTATAAAGACGGATTTTGGATGATGGTTGATATTGACCTATCCAAAGTCAACAACAAAGCCATTCGCTTGAATATCAGTCTGCCGGAGTCCTTAGTCCACCGCATTGATGCTGTCGCAAAAGCCCAGCATCTATCCCGCTCTGCATTCCTGGCAAAAACTGCTGAACGCGAAATGGCCAATGCCTGAACCATAAAAGCTATGCACACAAAAAAGCCAGTCAACTTGCGTTGACTGGCTTTTTCTTATGCAGCCAAAACTGACTTAAGCCTTGTCTTCCAACGCAGCCACAGCAGGCAAACGCTTGCCTTCCAGGAATTCCAGGAATGCACCGCCGCCGGTGGAGATGTAGTCCACATCCTCACCAATATTGAACTGGGCAATCGCGGCCAGGGTGTCACCACCGCCAGCAATCGAGAAGGCCTTGGAGTCTGCAATCGCGCGTGACAGGGTTTCGGTGCCTTGTGCGAAGGCCGGGAACTCGAACACGCCCAGAGGGCCATTCCAGACCACGGTGCCAGCCTTGGCAATGATGTCAGCGATCTGCTGAGCCGTTTGTGGGCCCACGTCCAGAATCATGTCATCGTCCTGGACTTGATCAGCAGCCTTGATTTCAGCCGCTGCATCAGCAGCAAAGGACTTGGCGCACACCACATCCACAGGGATAGGCACTTCCGCACCGCGCTCTTTCATGATGCGGATCACTTCGCGGGCTTCTTCCAACTGGCTGTCTTCCACCAGGGATTTGCCCACGGACAGGCCGCTGGCCATCATGAAGGTATTGGCAATGCCGCCACCGACCACCAGTTGGTCAACCTTTTCGGCCAAAGCGCGCAGGATGGACAGTTTGGTGGATACCTTGGCACCACCCACAATCGCGACCAGAGGACGTGCAGGCTGATTCAGGGCACGGCCCAAGGCTTTCAACTCGGCTTCCAGCAAGGGACCGGCGCAAGCTACAGGAGCAAAGCGGGCGATCCCTTCGGTAGTCGCTTCAGCACGGTGAGCCGTACCAAAGGCGTCGTTTACGTAAACGTCACACAAGGCTGCCATTTTACGGGCCAACTCGGGATCGTTCTTCTTTTCCCCCACGTTACAGCGGCAGTTCTCCAGCAAGACCACCTGACCGGGCGACACTTGGACGCCATCGAGCCAATTGCGACGCAGCTCAACGGGCATGCCCAACAACTCGGATAAACGTTGCACCACGGGTTCCAGCGAATCCACAGGCTGGCACTCGCCTTCTTTAGGGCGACCCAGGTGAGACGTGACCATCACCGCAGCGCCGGCATCCAGCGCCATGCGAATGGCAGGTACCGAGGCACGCACGCGCGTGTCTTCGGTAATACGTCCGTCTTGCAGAGGGACATTCAGATCAGAGCGGATAAATACCCGCTTGCCTCGCAGCGCGTCCGTTTCGGCCAGCGCAGACAAGGTCTTGATGCTTGTAGACATGGTTTTTTGTTCTGGGAATTAACGTGACAGGGGCGGGAAATCCCGCCCCTGCTATTCAGATCTTACTTGGCCGACATCAGTGCGATGGTGCTGTCGAGCATACGAATGGAGAAAGCCCATTCGTTGTCGTACCAGGCCGCCACTTTGACCATATTGCCGCCGGTAACTTTGGTCAGCAGGGAATCAACCGTGCTGGAAGCGGTGGTGTGGTTAAAGTCGATGGACACCAGAGGCTCGGTGCAGTAGTCCAGAATACCCTTCATGGCGCCTTCCGAAGCTGCCTTCAGAATGCCGTTCACTTCTTCAACGCTGGTGTTGCGGCTGGCCACGAAAGTCAGGTCAACCATGGACACGTTGATGGTAGGAACGCGCACAGCGTAACCGTCCAGCTTGCCATTGAGTTCTGGCAACACCAGACCCACAGCCGCAGCCGCGCCGGTCTTGGTAGGAATCATGCTGCTGGTGGCCGAACGGGCACGGCGCATGTCCTTGTGACGCACGTCGGTCAGGACCTGGTCGTTCGTGTACGCGTGGATGGTGGTCATCAGACCGCTGACCACGCCCAGTTCCTTGTGCAAAGGAGCAACCAGGGGAGCCAGGCAGTTGGTGGTGCACGATGCGTTGGAGATAACGGTGTCGGTGCTTTTCAGAATGTCGTGGTTCACGCCGTACACGATGGTGGCATCCACATCCTTGCCACCGGGGGCCGAGATGATGACTTTCTTGGCACCGGCTTGAATGTGCTCACTGGCTTTTTCCTTGGTGGTGAACGCGCCGGTACATTCCAGCACCACGTCCACACCCAGTTCAGCCCAAGGCAGGGTCAGCGCATCGCGCTGGCTCAGCAGGCGGATACGGTCACCGTTGACCACCAGGTAGTCGCCATCCAGCGACACATCGGCGTTGAAACGGCCATGCACGGAGTCATAGCGAGTCAGGTGTTCATTGATCTCGGCACCGCCCGAGGCGTTGATGGCCACGATCTCGATATCGTGTTTTTTGCCGTACTCGTAGTGGGCACGCAAGATCATGCGGCCGATACGACCATAACCATTGATTGCGACGCGAATCGTCATGTCAGACTCCAATTACAAAATTTCTTGAACGGCCGCAGCGACCTTCTCTGCTGTCAGACCAAAATGCTTGAACAGGACGCCAGCCGGGGCGGATTCACCGTAGGTATCAATACCCACTACGGCGCCTTCCAGACCCACGTACTTGAACCACAGACCGGTGGTCCCGGCTTCAACTGCAACGCGTGGAATGCCTGGGGTCAGGACCTGATCGCGCCACTGCTTGTCTTGAGCATCGAACAGGTTGGTACAAGGCATGGACACCACGCGGGTCGCAATCCCTTGCTGAGCCAACTGTTCCTGGGCTTGCAGCGCCAAACCGACTTCCGAGCCGGTTGCCATGATGATGGCGCGCGCATCTTGCGCGTCACGCAGCACGTAGCCACCACGACGGATGTTCTGGATGGTTTGCGCATCGCGTTCGACGAAGGGCAGATTCTGGCGCGACAAGAGCAAGGCGCTAGGACCGCCGCTCTGTACGTCCATGCCGATGCTGGTAGGACGCTCGACCGAACATGCCCAGGCCACGGCAGTTTCCGTGGTATCACAAGGACGCCAGACGTGCAGGTTGGGGATCAGGCGCAGGCTGTTGGCGTGTTCAATGGACTGGTGTGTAGGACCGTCTTCGCCCAGACCGATGGAGTCGTGGGTAAAGACGTGCACAACGCGCTGCTTCATCAAGGCAGCCATACGAATGGCGTTACGCGAGTAATCGGAGAAAGTCAGGAAGGTGCCGCCAAAAGGCAGGTAACCACCATGCAGGGCGAGACCATTCATGATGGCGGCCATGCCGAATTCACGCACACCGTAGTTGATGTGGCGACCAAAATGCAGACCATCGGCGTGAGCGCGAACCGCTTCGGCCCCCTTCCAGTCGGTGAAGTTCGAGCCGGTCAGGTCAGCCGAGCCGCCCAGCATTTCTGGCAGCACATTGACCAAGGCGCTGATGGCCAATTGCGAGGCTTTACGCGATGCAATGGTTTCGGCCTTCTGAGCGGTTTCTTCAATAAAGGCCTGGACTTTGGCGCTGTAGTCAGCAGGCAGTTCGCCTTTCAGACGACGGGCCAGTTCGGCGGCCAGTTCAGGATAAGCCTGGCTGTAGGCGTCAAAACGCTTTTGCCATTCGGCTTGCTGAGCACCGCCTTTTTCGCGGCAATCCCAGCCTTGGTAGATTTCCTGAGGAATTTCAAACGGACCGTGGTTCCAGTCCAGTGCAGCACGGGTGGCAGCGATTTCATCAGCGCCCAGTGGAGCACCGTGGACTTTCTCGGAACCGGCGGCATTAGGAGCGCCCTTGCCGATCACGGTACGGCAGCAAATCAGGGTAGGACCCGTGCCCTCTTTCGCGTTGCGGCGAGCCTGTTCAATCGCGCTATTGATCGAAGTGGCATCGTGGCCATCAACCGCGCGAATCACATTCCAGCCGTAGCTTTCAAAGCGGGCGGGAGTGTCATCACCAAACCAGTTCTCGACCTTACCGTCGATGGAGATGCCGTTGTCGTCGTACATCACGACCAGCTTGGAGAGCTTCCAGGTACCGGCCAAGGAGCAAGCCTCGTGCGAGATACCTTCCATCAAACAGCCGTCGCCAGCGAAAACCCAGGTCAGGTGGTCGACCACATCGTGGCCTTCGCGGTTGAACTCGCGCGCCAGCAAGGCTTCAGCCAGTGCAAAACCGACCGCGTTACCCAAACCCTGGCCCAAAGGACCCGTGGTGGTTTCCACACCAGCGGTAATACCCACTTCAGGGTGGCCCGGAGTGCGCGAATGCATCTGACGGAAGTTGCGCAGCTCGTCCATGGGCAGGTCGTAGCCGCTAAGGTGCAACAAAGCGTAGATCAGCATGGAACCGTGGCCGTTTGACAACACAAAACGGTCACGATCAAACCAGGCAGGGTCGGCAGGGTTGTGTTTCAGGTGCCGGGACCAGAGAACCTGGGCGATATCGGCCATGCCCATGGGCGCACCGGGGTGGCCCGAATTAGCTTGTTGCACGGCATCCATAGACAAGGCACGGACGGCATTGGCTAGGGTTTTATCAGAGGCTGACGCAATATCCATTAGAAGCTCATTGGGGCGGCGGCGCGACAATTCCGGCAAGCGGACGGCTCACGACCCTGATTAGTTTATAAAACGCGCTATTTTAGCATTGCTGGCGCTAAATCGCCCCCACTAGAGCTGGGGCCTTGTGCTTTCTCCCCCAAGCCCGGGTACGGTATGCTTGTGCGGTTTTTTATGCTTGATGGTGTCTTGATATGGCAGCTCCCCGCTTCTACCACCCCTTGGGCCTGACGGCCCAGACCGAGATCGCCCTGCCCGAGGCACTGGCGCATCATGCCATCCGGGTGCTGCGTTTAAAGGACGGCCAGGACATCGTCCTGTTTGACGGACTCGGGACTCAATACCCCGCCACCTTGCGCATTGATGGCAAAAAAGGTTTCGCCGCCCTGGGCGCTGCCCAAACACCGGTCCGCGAGCTGGCCGGTCGCATTACCGTCCTGCAAGGCATTGCCTCCAGCGATAAGATGGACTGGATTATCGAAAAAGCCGTGGAAATGGGCGTCAGCCGCCTTGTGCCGATTCGCGCGCAACGCAGCGTACTGCAACTGAATGCGGAGCGGCAGGCCAAACGCATGGGCCATTGGCAAAGAGTGATCGAGTCGGCCAGCGAGCAATGTGGTCGCAACCGCTTGATGGAACTGTCTGCGCCGCTGACATTGGCCGAGTACTTTCGCGAGGCTGAAACTGGCCTGCATCTGTTTTGTGATCCCGATGCGCCCCTGCAACTGGCGCAGGCCATTGGACCGCAAGATCAGGCCATGACGATATTGATTGGCCCCGAAGGCGGTTGGTCGCCCGAAGAGCAAAAGGTGGCACTGGGTGCCCAGGCTCGGGCGATTCGTTTCGGGCATCGCGTGCTGCGAACCGAAACTGCCGCCTTGGCGCTGACAGCAGCGATCAGCGCCTTGCAAGGCTGGGAATAAAACCGATAACTTATTCCTCGTCCTGGCTGGAGTAGGAAGCAGGCGTCTCGCCCGGTTCGGGGTCAGGGTGCTTGCCAGCGTGTAGAACGACACAAACAAAACGGCGCTCGTTGTTCGAGGCCCAGGCATGTACATCTTCACACACGCCCAAAATAGCCTGAGCGTCTTTTTCCAATGCGGGATCACCACTGTGCAGATTGTCCAGCCACAGGGCCAGGCCTGCTTTCTGGTCCAGCACGGTGTCACACAGGCAATCGTAGAGCGCATCCAGATTGCCACCAAAAAACTCAGGGTAATCGACAGCCTTGGCGACTGCTCGCAGCACAGCGGAACGATTGCGCGCACGATCGCAACTTACTTCCAGGGCGGTAAGCCCCTGGTCCTGTGCCTGCTCCAGAAAATCAGCAGCCGTCAGGCCCGTTGCGTCGAGCACGCCGCCTTGTTGCAAAGCCTCTTGCAAAGTCAGGGATTGGCTCATCAGGACGCTTCCTTAAAAAACGCTAATACTTCTTCACGACGACTCATGGTATCGGTCTTTCCTAATTCGATCAGCTCTTGGGTATAGCCGGACTCGAATAACAAATATGAGATTAATGCACCGCCTGTGGTCGGACCGGACTTTGAAGATACACCAAGTACTCGAAATAGGGTACGTGCAGCAGTTGGCATCTGATGAATATGCCGAGTGGCAATTTCATCCAGCGAGCGGCTGGGAGTGATGGCAAACGTGCTGACAGGACGCAGCGATTGGCTTTGTAATACATTTGCAGGCATATAGGCAAGCAATGTATTGATGCGTTCCATACGCTCAATATCCGTTGACACACTATCGAGGAATATGTTGGATAAGGCATAGCCACTGATCTGCGCCAAAGAGGGATAGGGCGGATCCTTGCACTCTTGCTCATGGTAGGTGTTGTCCGCGTATCCCGTCCCTACAATCAGGACCTTACGCGCCCCCAGATGAATCGCCGGGCTGATAGGGGCCAACTGACGCATCGTCCCGTCCCCACACCACTGGGTTTGCTTGCCTACCCGCAAGGACTGGGCCGGAAACATGAAGGGAATCGCACTGGAAGCCATCAGGTGATCCACCCCGATCACACCTGGGATGGCTCGGCGCAGATTACGCGTCCAAGGGCGAATACGCTCGTCACATTGATAAAAAGTCAGGTGCTCACCCGTGGTGTAGGCAGCCGCCGTAATCGCCAACGCCCCCAGGTGCTGTTGAGCCAGATTGCGCTGCAAACGGTCAAAGTCCAGATTGTCTTCCAGCAAGTCGCGCAGCGGCGAATTGTC
Organism: Alcaligenes sp. MMA; assembly: GCF_020907215.1. Lineage (NCBI taxonomy): Bacteria > Pseudomonadati > Pseudomonadota > Betaproteobacteria > Burkholderiales > Alcaligenaceae > Alcaligenes > Alcaligenes sp. MMA. The sequence goes on along the minus strand of NZ_JAJJPP010000002.1, from coordinate 440,644 downwards.
CAGCATGGAGTGCGGCACATGGTCACGCAGACGCGGGGCCAGCCAGCCCAAAACCAGCGTGGCCACCCAGTGCGCACTGGTGGCCAGCAACTGCAAGGGGTCGGCATGAAAAATATCGTTAGTGTGCAACGACCCCCACAGCTGTTGTATATGATCGACAGCCTCGTGCGGCTTGTCAGCGCGACACGCTAATCCGGCAGCATTGATGGAACCGGCCGACGAGCCACAAATAATATCGAAAGGGTTACGAAACTGAGGGTTGCGGTCCGGGTCCAGAAGCTCCAGCAAACCAGCCAGCACCCCGGCCTGATACGCGCCGCGCGCCCCGCCCCCATTCAAGATCAATGCCACGGAAGCGGGAGAGCGCTGGATCATGACAGGTATCAGCCTTCAGAAGCAACGTTGGCATCGACCACCGTGACCGCCGTCATATTGACGATACGGCGCACCGAGGAGGTGGACGTCATGATGTGAACCGGTGCCCGTGCCCCCAACAGGAAGGGACCGATCGCCACGTTGCCACCGGCCGCCGTCTTGAGCAGGTTGTAGGCAATATTACCCGCTTCCACGTTGGGGCAGACCAGCAAGTTCGCCTCGCCAGTCAGGGCCGAGGTGGGCAGGATTTGATGGCGGGCCTTTTCATCCAGCGCGCAATCGCCGTGCATTTCCCCGTCTACCTCCAGACTGGGATCGAGCTTGCGCACGCGCTCCAGCGCACCACGCATGGTGACCGCCGCAGGCGAATCATTGGTCCCAAAGTTCGAGCTGGACAGCAACGCCACCTTGGGTTCGATATTGAACTGGCGCATCTTGCGAGCCGCCGCCAAGGTGATCTCGGCCACCTGATCCGAATCGGGATCGTGGTTGATATGCGTATCGGTCAGGGCCACGCTGCGCTCACTGAGCAGCAGAATATTCATGGCGGCATAGGTTTTGACGCCGGGGGCTTTGCCAATCACCTGATCCACGAGCTCCAGATGGTTTTCGTAACGCCCCACCGTGCCGCAAATCATGCCATCGGCATCGCCCAGGTGCAGCATCATGGCGCCGATCAAGGTTGGGCGACGGCGCATTTCCACACGCGCCATCTCTTTGCTGATGCCACGACGCGACATGATTTCCCAATAGCTGGTCCAGTAACGGTGAAAACGATCATCCTGCTCGGGGTTGGTCACTTCCACATCAATGCCTAGACGCAGGCGCAGGCCGTAGCGCTCAATACGTTGCTGCAGGACAGCGGGACGGCCCACCAGAATGGGGCTGGCCAGCCCTTCGTCCACAATAATCTGTACAGCACGCAACACGCGCTCGTCCTCGCCTTCGCTGAACACCACACGCGACTTGGCGCCGTCTTGCACCAGGCCACGGGCCAGCGAGTAAATCGGCTTCATGAACGAGCCGGACTTGTAGACGAACTGACGCAACTGATAGATGTAGCTGTTCAGATCCGCAATCGGACGGGTCGCCACGCCCTCTTCCATGGCCGCTTTGGCAACCGCAGGAGCGATACGCACAATCAGGCGCGAATCAAAAGGGCGGGGAATAAAGAAGGACGGACCGAAAGACACTTCTTCCAGGCCATAAGCGGCAGCAACGCCTTCATCCTGCTCTTCACGTGCCAACTGACAAATGGCCAGCACAGCGGCTTTTTCCATGCCGCGCGTAATCGTGGTGGCGCCCACGTCCAGTGCGCCACGGAAGATATAAGGGAAGCACAGCACATTATTGACCTGGTTCGGATAATCCGAACGGCCAGTTGCCATAACCACATCATCACGCACGGCGTGAGCATCTTCAGGCAAGATCTCGGGGTTCGGATTGGCCAAGGCCAGGATCAAGGGCCGGAGAGCCATTTTCTTCAGCATCTCGGGCTTGAGCACGCCACCGGCGGACAAGCCCAGAAACACATCGGCCCCATCAATCACGTCACTCAAAGTACGGGCGTCGGTCTGTTTGGCAAAGCGGGCCAGCTCGGGCACTGGATTTCCGGGACGGCCTTCGTGCAACACGCCATCAATATCCGTCACCCAGATATTTTCCAGTGGCAGCCCCATATCAATCATCAGGTCCAAACAAGCCAGCGCGGCAGCACCTGCACCCGAGGTCACTACTTTGACCTGCTTAAGGTCTTTTTCCACCACGCTCAGGCCATTCAGAAAGGCGGCTGTCACGCAAATTGCGGTGCCATGCTGGTCGTCGTGAAAAACAGGAATGCTCATGCGCTGGCGAAGCTTGCGCTCTACCTCGAAACACTCGGGCGCTTTGATGTCTTCCAGATTGATGCCGCCAAAGGTCGGCTCCAGGCCTGCAATAATATCGACCAGCTTGTCAGGGTCGGTTTCATTGATCTCGATATCAAACACATCCAGACCGGCAAAGCTCTTGAACAGCACGGCCTTGCCTTCCATAACCGGTTTGGCAGCCAGAGGGCCAATATTGCCCAGGCCCAGCACCGCAGTGCCATTGGAAATCACTCCAACCAGATTACCCCGACCGGTATAGCGAAAGGCATTTTGCGGGTCGTTGACGATTTCCTCACAAGCAGCCGCAACCCCGGGCGAATACGCCAGCGCCAGATCCCGCTGGTTAGAGAGTTGCTTGGTCGGCGTGACCGATAACTTTCCGGGCCTGCCCTGCTCATGATATTCCAGAGCTGCTTTCCGAAAATTGGCGTCCATGCTGTATACCTACCAAAAAATCCATTTAAAACGGACCGGGATCGCCAGAAAGCGGCCATTGCCTGTCAGCGTAAATTCAAACAAGCGCGTGGCTTGATACGCTAAATGCTGTTCTTGTCTCCGAAACCCCGATCGCCTTGCCTGGCCCTCAAGGCCAAAGCAAGGACCATTCTAGCCCTTGAGTTACAAGCTGGGTCAAGCGCAGGCCAGGACAAACTTACAGCGTCTGGCCTGGGTAAGAAAACCGGTCAGTAGGATCAAACAACGCCTTGATACGGCTATCCACATCCTGAGCCTGCCAGGATTGCTCCTGATTCGGCCAGGACCAGTCTTGCGGGTCTGAGCCGCTTAACACAGCCTCATCCAGCACCAGCCATTCCACCCAGGCCAAATCACCGCCGTGGCCTAGCATTAAATGAGCCAGATTAATGCCCTCGCCTTCAACCGGTTCCAGCGCGTCCAGCCTATAGCGGCAAGGCCATTGCTCTTGTCGCAGGGCCTGGGTGTCCGACTCGCCCATCAACTGGAACAAGGCAGGAATCAATTGCTGCATGCGCAGGCTATCAAGGGGATTGCGATTGTCCTGTCCAAAAGGGCCCAGGGCCGCTTGCGTGTTGTCCGCCAGAATGACTGAACAATGCAACACACCTGACAAGGCCGTGCGACCACTGGGCCAATCATGCTGACGCCGGTCGGCCAACCAGGCAGCGACGGTCATGCCTGCCGGGGCATTGGCCAGACCTTGAAAACCTTTGGCTTCCATCTCGCCCAGCAGACAGCCGGGCTGTACAAACCAGCGATTGGAGTTCGGTTCCAGACGGTCACAGCGGGCCATCTGTCGGCCTGGGGCCAGGACTATCATGGGGTCATCGGTTTCACTGGCCTGCGGCACGCCTTCCAGACACACCGTCACGCCGTACTCGGCCGCCAGCGTCAACACCATATGCACGTCCGCACTGGAAGCGGGCTCCAGACGAGCCTGCTCGTGATGCGCTTCAGTGCCAAGTTCGGACCACTGGCCCTGCACTCGGGCTTTCAGGCGCGAACAAAATGTCTGCCAAGCCGTCTGGGGAGGACGACGCCCCATCAAAAATGCACGCCGCGACGAAGAAACCATAGACTTTTCCTGCAACAAACCTAAACTTGAGTCTCACTGGCCCGCCGGTTTGCACCCCTACTGGGCACACGCACACGCCACAGCCACCTGACGCCCTTTTGAGCAAGGTCCTACAATACACTTTTTACCCGAGATTTGCCGCATGTCCCGCCTCGCCCGTCGTACCGAGCACGTTCTTCCCTTTCACGCTGTTGAACTCTTCAAACAGGCCAATGCCTTAAAGGCCACTGGCCGCGACATCATCAGCCTGGGCATAGGCGAGCCGGACTTTACCGCCCCGCAAGCCGTGGTCGATGCACTGCATCAGGCCAGCAATCAAGGTTTAGGCCAATACACCGCCCCTGCCGGTCTGACCGCTCTACGTGAACGCATCGCCCTGTATTACGAGCAGCAGTTCCAGGCCCGTGTCGACCCCTCGCGTATTGTGGTCACGGCGGGCGCATCGGGTGCCCTGTCTCTGGCTACGCTGGCCCTGATCAATCCCGGCGACGAAGTACTGATGCCCGATCCGTCCTACCCAGCCAACCAGAACTTCATCATGGCCGCTGGCGGCACAGCCCGCCTGATTCCCGCATCGGCAGACGAACGCTTTCAGCTAAGCGCCCAGCATATTCGTGAACACTGGGGTCCCAAGACCCGTGGCGTTCTGATTGCTTCGCCCAACAATCCCACTGGCGCGACGATTTCCCGCCCTGCCCTGCAAGAACTGATCAAGGAAGTGCGCGCCCGTGACGGCTTCATCATCATGGACGAGATTTATCTGGGTCTGTTTTATGAAGAAGCACCACTGAGCGCCCTGACCTTGGATCAGGACATTATTGTGATCAATAGCTTTTCCAAGTATTTCCACATGACGGGCTGGCGTCTGGGCTGGTTGATTCTGCCCACCTGGATGACCGAAGCCTGCGAGCGCATGGCCGCCAGTCTGGCAATCTGCGCCCCCTCCCTGGCCCAACATGCCGCCCTGGCCTGCTTCGAGCCGGAAACCATGGCCATTTATGAAGAGCGTCGTCTGGCCTTTAAACAGCGCCGTGATTACCTGCTGCCCGAGCTGGAGCGTCTGGGTCTGCGCGTGCCCGTACGCCCGGATGGCGCTTTCTATATTTATACGGATATTCGCGAATACAGCCAGGACAGCGATGCCTTCTCGCAGCAACTGCTGCACGAGGCGGGTGTGGCGGCGGTGCCGGGCCGGGACTTTGGTACGGCCCATGCGCCTTATACCTTGCGTCTGTCCTACGCAACCGGCATGGATCGCCTGCAAGAAGCGATCAGCCGTCTGGGGCAGTTTCTGGGCCGCTAAGCCCAGCCTCTTTTCCGTCTGTCGGGCGATCAAGCCCGATTCCATAAAAGTATTTCGGGCCGCAAGGCCCGATTTCTTTTTCTATCCAGACTGCTTAGCGTGCCCGAATCGGAATACCCGAGGCCAAGGCAATACGACGGCGTTCAGCCAGTACCTTCGCGCCATAACCACCATCGCTAGGACCGGTGGCTCCCACATAACAGGCCAACCCCCCCTCCAAAGACCCACGGCGACGGATGCAGTCCGACAGAATCTGCCCGCCCACCCGAATATTCGCTTCCGGGCTAAGCACGGCCAGCGTGCCTTCCATATAGATATCAAACTTCTCTTTATGGACTTTGGTCATCACCTGCATCAGGCCCTGCGCACCCACATGGCTTTCTGCATAGGGGTTGTAGCGCGACTCAATGGCAATCACCGCCAGAATCAGTTGCGGGTCCAGGTTCTTTTCCTTGCCCACAATAAAAGCGGTGTGAATCAAAGCACCCGCCACCGAATAGGCAATCTTGTACTTGCGCGCCAGGTAACTGCGCAAAGCCTGCTGCTGAGCCGCCGTGACGCCGGCAATAGGCTGCCCGGTGACCGACGCACGCAGATTCTTCATGAAGCCCTGATAGGTAGAGACCGCTTGCTGCTGCTCCGCCTGACTCAAGTCTTCGCCTCCTTCCGACAGGTTGGGCTGAGTTTTATCCGCAGGCCAGACTGCCTGGCTGTACGCATCGTATTTCAGCGCCTCAGGGCGCAGGGTTTGCACGAGACCGGTGTAAAGCTGGTTAAACTGAGCGCGCATCGATGGCACAACCACACAAGCTGCGATCGTGACCAGTACGGCAATGCCCAGGTACATGGCACATACGTGCACGAACTCGCCGATGCGATACGTCAGGGTGCGGGCCGAGCGACTAAGTACATAGTCCATATCTTGGAAGCCCATGGGATCATCCTTAGTATTGCTAACTGCCCGATGTTAACCTTAGAACCTGTTCAAGGTCTTAACCAAACATATCTGCAAGCGGAGCCCCGTTCTTCTGTGAAATACCGTGACTTGAGAGACTTTATTGCCCAGTTGGAAGCCAAGGGCGATCTGAAGCGGATTACGCAGCCAATTTCCACCTCGCTGGAAATGACTGAAATCAGTGACCGGGTACTACGTGCCGGTGGTCCGGCGCTTTTGTTTGAGAACGCCCAGCATCAAGGCGCTAAAGCTGCCATGCCGGTCTTGGCCAATTTGTTCGGTACGCCGCAACGCGTCGCCTGGGGTATGGGCGCGCAGGATGTGTCGGCATTACGCGACACTGGCGAACTGCTGGCCAATCTGAAAGAGCCGCAAGCGCCCACCGGAATGCGCGATGCGCTGTCCAAAGTGTCCATGCTCAAGTCCGCCCTGTGGGATATGAGCCCCAAGAACGTTCGCTCTCCCGCTTGTCAGGAAGTAGTGCTGGAAGGCAAGGATGTGGACCTGAACCAGATCCCCTTGCAACTGTGCTGGCCCGGCGACGTGGCCCCCTTGCTGACCTGGGGCTTGGTGATTACCAAAGGCCCCCATGCCAAACGCCAGAACCTGGGCATTTATCGCCAGCAACTGATTGGCCGCAACAAGCTGATCATGCGCTGGTTGTCCCACCGTGGCGGGGCGCTGGATTTCCGCGATCACGCCCTGACCAACCCCGGCAAACCCTTCCCGATTGCTGTGGCTCTGGGCACTGACCCTGCAACTATTCTGGGTGCAGTCACCCCCGTGCCCGATAGCCTGTCCGAATACCAATTTGCCGGTTTGCTACGCGGCTCGCGCACCGAAGTGGCCAAAGCCTTGGGGAGCGACCTATCCGTGCCCGCCTGGGCCGAGATTGTACTGGAAGGCCATATCCTGCCCAGCGATCACCCGGAAGCTCTGGCCCCCGACGTGCCCGAAAGCATGAAACCGCCCGCAGACAGCAGCTATGAAATGGCACTGGAAGGCCCTTACGGCGACCACACCGGCTACTACAACGAGCAGGACTGGTTCCCGGTCTTTACCGTCGAGCGCATCACGATGCGCCGTAATCCGATTTACCACAGCACCTACACTGGCAAACCACCCGATGAACCTGCCGTTCTGGGTGTGGCACTGAACGAAGTCTTTGTGCCCCTCCTGCGCAAGCAATTGCCTGAAATTGTGGATTTCTACCTGCCACCCGAAGGCTGCAGCTATCGCCTGGCCGTCGTGTCGATTCGCAAGCAATACGCAGGCCATGCCAAGCGCGTGATGTTTGGCGTCTGGAGCATCTTGCGCCAGTTCATGTACACCAAGTTCATCGTCGTGGTGGACGAGGATGTGAACACGCGTGACTGGAAAGAAGTGATCTGGGCCATGACTACCCGTATGGACCCGGTGCGCGACACCGTGCTGGTGGAGAACACACCTATCGACTATCTGGACTTTGCCTCGCCGGTCTCGGGACTAGGCGGCAAGATGGGCATGGATGCCACCAACAAGTGGCCCGGAGAAACCCAGCGCGAATGGGGTACGCCTATCAAGATGGATGAGGCCACCAAGAAAAAAGTGGACGATATGTGGGGATCGCTGGGGCTGTAAACCAGAACGCACCTTCATCCGGCGCATTCAACAACAAACAAAGACCATCACCGCAAGGGTGCATGGTCTTTGTTTTATTCAGCTCATCAAAGCGAGCCATCCCACACGGCGCCCACAACCGACGCTAGGTCGGCAAGGCCAGTGGCTCCACCAGCTCAATCAGGTACTCATCCGGGTCAAGCACAAAGGCAATCGTGCGTTTGCCGTGATTCATCTGCTTGGGAGGCGTCTTGACCCTGACGCCCTGCTCTTCCAGATAACGCACGGCCTGATGCACGTCCTGGACCATCAAGGCCAGATGACCAAAAGCCCCGCCCTTCTCATATGACTCTTTTTGGTCCCAGTTCCAGGTCAGCTCCAGACTGGACTGCGTGCCCTGATCAAAACTGAGAAACACATTGGTGAAGCGGCCGGACTCATAGTCCGTATGGCGCACAACATGCATGCCCAGAATATCGCGGTAGAACGCCAGGGATTGTTCCAGATCCAGGACGCGCAACATGACATGATCAAGGCCAAACTGTATTTCGGAAGTGCTCATAGCGAGGGGCAGAGGGTGGAAAATTGCAATGTAGCAAAACCGCCCCCCTTGCATCATGACCGCTCATCAAGGGTCCATGAGAAATACTCAAGCCTTACGCACTGGCCGCCATCAGCTCCGACGAGATGGTCTGGATGAATAAAGGCACACAGGGATTGGCATTGCTTTCCTGCCACATGATGTTGATGAAGGACTGCGGATGCTGCCCCGATAAGTCCAGATCAATGGCCACCAAATCACGGTGTACGTACTTGCGCAAGGACTGCGATAAGACAGCAATGCCAATATTGGCCGCCACCATGCTCATGATGCCGGTAATGGTGCTGGCTTCCTGCACGGAATTGGGATGAAAACCGGCATGTCGGCACAGTGAATAAAAATAGCGCCGCCAGACCTGCCAATGCGTCTTGCTGCCCACCACAAAACGCTCATTGGCCAGTTCCACCAAGGGGATGGATTTTTCCTTTGCCAAAGGGTGATCGCTCTGCAAAAGAACGATAGGGTCATCATGACAGACCGGCTTCCACTGCACGCCCAGTTCCTCGGGATCATCAGAGAAAGCAAAGCCAAAGCCCAAGTCCAGGCTGCCCTGCTGCAAGCCCTGAATTTGCTGCTGCGTGGGCATATATAACAAATCGGTTGTGATGTTCGAATACTGCTGCTTGAAGTGCTCCAGCGTTCTGGGTAACACGTCCTGCACCGCGTAGTCGTTATAGGCAATGATCAGGTGTCCGATATCGCCAAACTTGGCTTTCTGGGCCAGTTCGATACCGCGCTCCAGATGCACAAAAACCTGCTCGATTTCCTGCAGCAGCAAAAAGCCTGCCGCTGTCAGCCTGACTTGGCGGGTGCTGCGTTCAAACAGATCCACCTGCAAGTCCTCTTCCAGCTTTTTGATGATGCGCGTCAGCCCCGGTTGCGTGATGTGCAGCAGCTCCGCCGCCTTCTTGAAATGCAACTGTTCGGCCACCGTTTTAAAGGCGCGCAGGTGATGCAAGTCCAGGCGTGCGGGAATCATGGTTTCGCTCATTTTTTAGATTGATAACATCGCGATCAATAATAGTGCGCGAATAGTGAATGGACAAGCAATTTGCAGAGGATTAGCTTATCTAGCACGCACTGGATGGCGCTTTGCAAGCATGCCAGGAGCGGATGCCCAGCCCCACAGAAAGGAGGAACTCATCCTGTTGCAGCCGATGCTCTAACCGAGCTTTCAACCAATACCAAGAAAAGACAGACACGTATAAATAATAAAAAAACCAGCTACCCCCACAGGGTTTGATTTCAAAAAACAGATAGTCCCAATACTTGAGGAGACATAAGTATGCAAAGGGAAAGCACCGTGGCCGAATCGGAACATACCGATACGGGTCACATCAAGAAAGTAATGATGGGTTCAGCGGCCGGTACGATCGTTGAATGGTTCGACTTTGCCTTGTTCGGCTATATGGCCGTGTACATTGCACAAAACTTCTTCCCCACGGAAGACAAGATGGCGGGCTTGCTGGCCACCTTTGCAGTATTTCTGGTGTCCTTTATTGTTCGCCCCCTGGGCGGGATCTACTTTGGCCGACTGGGCGACCGCATTGGCCGCAAGAAGATTCTGGCCCTGACCGTCTTGCTGATGTCCGGCTCGACCGCGGCCATTGGCCTGATTCCAACCTATGACAGCATTGGCATCTGGGCTCCGGTTCTGCTGATCATCATCCGCTGTATTCAGGGGCTGTCGGCCGGTGGCGAATATACCGGCGCCACCATCTACACCGTTGAACACAGTCCCATGAACAAACGCAACTCCTACGCTTGGGCGATGTCCGGTGCCACCTATTTTGCGTTTGCACTGGCCGCAGGGATCAGCGCCGGTCTGGCCGCCATTGTTGGCACCGAGGCCATGGGCGATTGGGGCTGGCGCACCATCTTCCTGCTGGCCGTTCCCATGGGCATCGTGGCCTTTTTCATTCGCGACCACCTAGCCGAATCACCCGAGTTCCAGCAGATGCGCGCAGAGAAAAAAGGTCAGCTCAGCTACAGCGCATCCCAGGTCTTCAAGGCAGAGGGTTCCAATATTGTGAAGCTGGGCGGCTTTATCGTGCTGTACGCCCTGTCCTTCTACATTTTCTCCACCTACATGAACACCTTCCTGCGCACGGTCATTGGCTTGTCCTCCGTCCAGTCCCTGACCGCGAACATGGTTGCCCTGCTGTTCGTCACTGCCCTGACCCCGCTTGCCGGTGTAATCTCGGACCGGGTGGGCCGCCGTCGCATGATGCAATTTGCCGCTGTCTGGCATGCGCTGTTCACCATTCCGGCCTATATGATCGTCAGCAAGGGAGCTTCTTTGGAGGCCGCTATTTTCGGCATGCTGATTATCGGTATTGGTCAGGTGGCAGCCAGTGTGGTGGCCGTCACTCTGCTCTCGGAGATGTTCCCGACCGACATGCGCTATACCGCTTCGAGCATGTGCTACAACATCACCTTCGCAATTTTTGGTGGTACCGCACCCTACCTGGCCATCTGGCTGACGGCGCAGACAGGCAGCTATCTGGCTCCCGCGTTTTACGTCACGGTGGTCGCGGTTCTGTGCTTTTTCTGGGTGACGGTGCTGATGCCCGAAACCGCCAACAAGCCTTTACGCCGCTATCACACCGAACCGGCTCATGATGCCAAACCGGCAGTCAGCATGGGCAAGGCAAGCGCCAGTTAAGCCCTCACCATTCCCGCTGGTTTTCCGTCATCAACAGCCCTGTTTTACAGGGCTGTTTTTTTTATGGAAAAAGAGCATTGATTTACATTAAAAGCAATTCACATAAAGCTGATTCTGCCTATACAGAAACCGTATTACCATACCGGCTTCTATAGAATAGCCTTCTATAGCCCGCGTCAAATATAGACTCACCTCCTGCCTTAAGCAGGCAGAAGAATACGCTTGCACTGCCCAAGGAATTTGCACCATGACCACCATCAGCCTCACCAACGTAACCGTAAGCAGCGACGCCCACTCGCATGCCCAAGGGTGGCTGACGGTTCAATTCAGCAATGGCTACAGCATCCAGGCCTACTGCCCCGAAAGCAGTGACAACTGGGCCCAAGGAGCCCGGCAGCTGTGCAAACCAGGACATCACGACGGTCTGGCTCCCACGCAGGTAGACGAGCTGCTGATGCAAGCGGCCGACGATGGCAGCTATGTCGTCCTGCAAGCCACTCTGCCCAAGGCTGCCGTTCCCATGACTTATGCCCGGCCCGCTGACGAGCACGTCTATATGGAGCTGTCCCACAAACAGCAAAGCGTTTTCAGCGCGGATTTCCTGGCCATTGCCGCGATTATTTTCGGGGCGCTGTATGGTTTGAAATGGTTATTTGAAAAGTATCTGCTGCCAAAACTATAAAAAAACGCAGCCTAAAAAAAAAGCGCCCTGTAAAAACAGGACGCCTAAAAGAAAAAAGAAATCTACACCGTCAGCACTGAGCTGCTATTTAAAAAGCGCTGCTGCAACTGACGCGCCTGTAAAAGCAAAACATCATCCTGATGCGGTTTACCAATCAACTGCAAACCCATGGGCAGTTTCTGGAAATAACCCAAAGGCAAGGACACCACGGGCAAGCCCAATAACTGCCAGGCACGACTCATGAATGGCGCCCCCGTTCCTTCGGTTTTATAAGGCGCAACACCGGCTGCCGCAGGCGCCAGAATGAAATCCGCCCCACTATCTGCAAGCCACTGCAACACTGCCTGTTTGAGCGTGTCCGCTCTTTGCAAGGCAGCAATGTACTCCATGTAGGGAAAAGCCAGACCCGTGCTCATCAAGGACTGCATATGGGCACTCAAGGTTTTATGCTGCTGTTGCTCGTACACCAGATTCCGGGCCACTTCATAAGCCATGATCTGGGCATGCAAGGCCGTCAACTCAACGACGGCATCCTGCAAGGGGAAATCAACCAACGTATGTCCCTGTTCCGACAAATCCTTCTGGCACGCCTGCAAGGTCTCCAGCATCTTGTCCTGAACTTCGCCCAATGCTTGCCCAGAGAAAACACCGAACACACAAGCCGCCTGTGCTCCCGGCGTGCTCAAACTCAAGGGTTTGTGCAGCAGGATGTTGCGCAGCAAGAGCGTGTCGAGCACATCGTTGCTGAGTATGCCCAAAGAATCCAGCGACTGCGCCAGCGGTTGAATATTACGCAAGGAAAACTCGTTCTTGCTACCTACATAGCCAATGCAACCGCAGTAGGATGCGGGCCGTATGACCGATGCCGCCGTCTGTGTGCCGAAGGCTACCGGCACCATGAAATCGGCCACGGCAGCAGCAGAGCCGCTGGAGGAGCCGCCGGGTGTACGTTCAGCATCATGCGGGTTATTCGTCTTGCCAGCCTGAAAGTAAGCAAACTCGGTTGTGACCGTCTTGCCCATCAAAATGCCGCCTGCCGCTTTCATCGCGGTCACGCAGGAAGCATCCATATCCGGAATCCGATCCTGGTGAATGGCTGAGCCCATTGTGGTGGGAATACCGGCCGTATCAATTACGTCCTTGACCGCAAAGGGCAGGCCCATCAAGGGCGAGGCCTTGTAAAAATCGCTGCGGCTTTCGTACTCGGCCAGATAGTCGTCTTGATCAATCAGATACTGCCAGGCACCAATCTTGTCATCGCGTGTGGCAATGCGCTCGTAGAAGGAAGCCACGATCTCCGGCAGACTGGCTTCGCCCGTATGCAGAGCGTGCAGCAATTGATGCAAAGGCAGCTTAAACCACTGTCGTTTCATGCTGCCACTCCTTGAGAGCTTGAAATAAAGAGGCATCCACCGTCGCCACTCCACCGCCAATACGACCGCGCTCTCCGGCACCGTCGATCATGCCCAGCAACACCAAAGGCCCGGTATTGCTGGCAATCACTTGCGCAAAATCACTGATGCCATTGCGCCCGGCCAGAAAGGGCAAGCGGGTTTTCAGAAACAGGCTTTGACGAGTCAGGTAGTTCGAGGGCAAAAAGGCATGCAAATTCTTCGCACTAATCCCGGCCAGATCCAGACACTGACCACCCAGCCCTACAAAATCCACCACCGCACTATCGCCCAAGGCTCCCAGCGCGTTTGCCTGTTCATTGCCGGGTTCTTTATTGCCAGCAATAACAGGGGCATCCGTAACCAACCAAGTTGTCGAACTGGCCAATTGCAGACCAAAGCGCAAGCCATTGCCGCCGACTTTAACGATGGCATCCGCGCCATCAGCGGGCGTCTGGTTTGCCAGAATCAAGGCACTGGCGGCCATCCAGTAATTCAAGGCCCAGGCCATCGCACCGTACAGAAAGCTCTGGCTGGCTTGGTCATTAATGCCCCAGGAGACAATAATGTCGGCCAGTTGCCTGGAGCCATGCATGGTACGAGCATGGCCATCATCACCATTGAGCAAGGAAGCCTGGACGATGGAGGCCAGATCTACCGGCCCCTGAAACTGTGCAGCCAGCCGTGCGCCCAAATCCTGATGCAGCCAACGCAGATGCGGCACCATTTCATCAGCAAAAATACCCAGGCGGGTGCACCACTGCATGCCTTCATTCAGCACCGAGTATTTCTTGTTTTCGGGCTGATTGCTGTCGCTGACCTCAATCAAATACATGGACGGCGTGACGACTCCGGCCAATGGCACCACCACGCCGTAATCCTGCGCGGGAGCCAGTTGCACGCCCCCTGCGTCCAGCAAGGCTTGCGCCTCTTGTTTGCTGGCCGCCCAGCCCTCATACAGAATGCCGATCAAAACCGAATTCCGGATTGCGGCAGGCAGCTCCTGCGCATCCCGAAACGGTGGCCCGGCATGCAGGACCAGGCGGCTTTGCGAGGGCAAAATGGATTGCAGGGGACGGACTCCCGTCCAGGCTGGCATCACGGCCTGCGTCTCTACATGCTGAGCCATATCGTCTCCTTACGCTACGCGCACCCAGGTTTCACTATTCGCCAGGCTGGCGGACTGCGCACGCGAGCCGTTAAAGTCTCGCTCTATGGTGTTGCCTGGCAAGGCCTTGCCATTGATCAGCACTCTGGCTTGCTGCGCCGGATGGAATACACACATCATTTCGTGCTTCTGGGTTTGGGTCTGGCTTTGCGGCAGGTCCACACAAATCGCGGGCTGCGTCATTTGATGCCATTGCAATTCCACCGTCAGACCTGCACTGGCGGAGGAGACAGACTCGCTGACCAGCTCAGGGAAACGGTTCACCGTCTGGAAAACGCCGTCACCCAAGACCTGCAACTTATCCAGCGCCACCGCCTTGCGAAACAAGCCAAAATGGCGCACAAAATCCCGTACCAGATACTCGGCCAAAGGCTGGTTGTCTGTAATCAGCAAACGTGCGTCGCTGTCCTGCCCGTCCTCGTAGGGCTTGTCCAATACCAGAATGGCCTGGCCGCTGCCATACGCCGAGCTGGCAATGCGAAAGTACAGGGACAAGGACGACCAGTCCTGCTCAGGGTCGGTCTTCAAGTAAATAAAAGGGTTGTCACCCGTCCAATCCAAGGTGCCGGTTTTAATTCCCGTCATGCTCAAGTCTCCGTGTTCAATGTATTCGTTATGGGAGCCTGGGCGTTTCACGCCAGGTCTTTTTCCACCGCGTATTCCTGGCGCAGTTGCTGAAAATCCGTGCTCGGCTGCCAGCCCAGAATTTCCTTGGCCGCATGGCTGCTGAAAATAGAGGCACGGGGATTGTTCTGATACCAGCGCGGGTTCTTGATTTCAGGCACAGGGCCAATAATCTGCTGATACCAGTCTGTGGTTGCCAGAGGGTGGGAGCTATCGTCTGCGCTGATGAAAAACACGCCGTAGCGCAAACCTTGCAGATTCACGGCGGCCTCAAAAGCACGCGCCAGATCCGCAGCCCAGATGTAATAAAACAGCCAGTTGCGCTGCGGGCTGTCAACGAACTGGATGTACTCGGCAATGGTTTCCGGCAGCACCACGGCCAGCGGACGCAGGCAGATCACTTCCATATCGCTGGCATCGCTAAAGCTTTTTGCCATCTGCTCCATGACAATCTTGCTGACGCTATAGGCCTGATAAGGCTTGTTTTCATGGGCCTCGTCTACCGGCAGATACTGAGGTTTCCAATCGGCGCGCATCTCCGACAGACCGCAGGCTGAAATACTGGAACACAGCACCACTTTCTTGACGCCGTTTTCACGACAGGCTTGCAGCACATGCCAGGTGCCGCGCACATTCACGTTGATGTACTGCTCCTCAGCAGCCTTCCAGTCGAAATCAATCGCTGCCAGGTGAATCACGGCATCGGCATCTTTGGTGGCCGCACGCACGGCCTCCAGATCCATCACATCCGTTTGAATAAAAGAAACCTGATGCTGGCTGGGTTTCAGATCCGCCACGACCACATCCATGGTCTGCATCAATTGCTGTACGACGTACGAGCCCACACGACCCGAGCCACCTGTAACCACCACTTTCTTCATGGTGTTTCTCCTGTTTATTGTTATAGATCCAAAACCAATTCGGCCGACAAGGCGCGCGAAACGCAGATCATCATGGTTTCATTCAGCCGCCGTTCTTCTGGCGACAACACAAAATCCCGATGCTCCGGCAAGCCGGAAATCACTACGGTCTCGCAGGTACCGCAGGTGCCGTTCTGGCATGAGCACTTGACCCGTATGCCTTCCCGTTTCAAGGCGGCCAGAATCGTTTCATCCCCCGCTACCGCGATGCTTTTGCCCGACTTCTTCAAGGTCACGGTAAAGCCCTTGCCTTGCAACATGGCCGGATCGGTCTCTACCGAGAAGCGCTCCAGCACCAGTTGCCAGCTAATATCGGCCTGTTCCTGTTGATAGTTTTCCAAGGCGGTCAGCAAAGGCTGCGGACCGCAGGAATAAACGACGGTTTGCGCATCCAGCGCTTGCAATGCGCCTTGCAGATCAAACAGACCGTCCTGATTGGAGGCATGCGTGGTGATACGCGCGCCATCCACTTCTTGCAGCTCTTGCAGAAAAATAAAATCCGCTGCGTTTCTTGCCAGATACAGCAAGTGCCAGTCCAGACCCGCTGCCGCAGCGGCCTGGACCATGGGCACGATAGGCGTGATGCCTATGCCCCCGGCAATAAAGAAGCACTTCTTGTTTGCAGCAAAGGGAAAGTGATTTTTCGGAATGCTGACGGCCAGTGCATCACCTTCCTGCAATACCTCATGGATATACGCAGAGCCGCCCCGCCCGGCATCCTCTTTCAGAACGGCAATTTGCCATTCGCGGGTATTGGCCTGTTGGCCACACAGCGAATACTGACGGTAAAGCGGCTCGGTCTGCGACACCGCCAGTTCCAGCTCAATGTGCGCCCCTGGCTCCCAGACGGGAAACGCGCCCCCGTTTTGCAAACCCAGAGTCAGACCCACAACGCGCTCTGACAACCTGGTTTTCTTCAGCACGCGTGTTTGCAAAGTTTGCTGCATGATGCTGCTCCTGCTCCCTTAGGCAATCGCTCGGATCGGCAATACCCGGCTTTGCTCGTCCGCACGGCGCTCTTCGGCGCGGTACAGATCAATCAGCCAGTTTTGCAAACGCTTGATGACCAGCTCTTCATTGGTCAAGCGGCCACGGGAGGCAAAGTTCGATTGCATGCCCTGATGCGAACGACGCCAGGCAAACAAATCCTCGATCATCACGGGGTACAAATCATCGTGTTCCTGATCGAACTTCTCTTTGTGATCCTCGCGCTCCAGTGTTTCTTGCGGATACATCCAGGACACGCCGTAGGTCGATTGCTTGGCGCTTTTGGGTAGCCACATGAAGTACTTCACCTTATCGGGCATGGCCACCAGCAAGAGGTTAGGAGCCACCGTCACGTAAGAAAGCTGGGTCCGCTCCTGATCGGTCAGACCATCCATGGGCGGCTGCAAGATGGAACCGGTATGCGTCGGCGCGGCGTCCTTGTGGGTGGAGAGCAGGTTGTAGGACACAATGCCATTGGCTACGTCATTAAAGACAGCAGTTTCATCGACACGATCCGGATTGGTTTCGTACATGCCGCCCCAGGACGAAGCATGCAGGAAGCTGCAGTGGTAGCACTCGTCATTGAAGATCTTCCAATTCCAGTCGAAGCTCTCCATCTTCAGAGGCTCCGAGGACTTCAACTCGGACATGCGGTAGTTCGCCAGTTGCTTACCCAAATTGCCCAGGCGGGTATGCAAGGCAGGCGCCATGGCGTCGTAGTTGATGAAGATGAAGCCTTCCCAAACCTCGGCACGGATTTTGGGCAGACAGACGCTCTTGGGGTCAAAGCTGGCGCCGCTATCAGTCAGACCAGGGGCGGAAACCAATTCACCTTCCATGTTGTAGACCCAGGCGTGCAAAGGGCAACTGATACGGCGCACATTCCCTGCTCCTTCCAACAACAGCATATTGCGGTGACGACAGACGTTGGATAGCACATTGATGCCACCTTCACGAGTGCGGATAGCGAACAGCGCATCATTACCTACGTCAAAGGTGAAAAAGTCACCGGCATTGGGAATGTCAGTCGCACGGCCCACACAGAACCACTGTTTTTTCCAGACGGCATTCAGTTCGAACTGAAAAAACTCTTCCGAGTTGAAACACTCGGGGGGCAAGGCGAAAACCTCATCGGTTTCCTGCTGAAAGTAGCTGCGGTCAAATTCTTCAATCGCAATGGGCGAGCGTAGAGCGGTAGTCATCTCAATATCTCCTCTGGTTTGCATGAGCACCATGAATGGCTTTTATTAGGTCAGGCCAATCATGCGACAGGGAGCGACCCTTGAAAATTGAGCAAATTTGACGGAACGATGAGTTTTTTTTGTTGTTGAATCGGGATGAAGGGAAAGCGGTGGATCGCAAACACTGCAAAATGAAGCCGTTCTCGACGACGTAAAGCCCGATTGGGGACTGTGTGTCAGCTATTTGGGGCCAGGTATGAGCGGTGTGAGAACTAGGCGGTGCTTGATAAAGCCTCCAGTCACGCTCGTCAGATCGGGGCTCCAAAACCTGATCGATGAAAAATGAGCAATGAACGATGTGGGATGTGCGATGTGCGATGTGCGATGTGCATCCAGCCTGGTTCGGGAAGGCCGATACATAAAAAAACCTGCATATTTGCAGGTTTTTTAAAGACGCAGGCACAGCGACACGGTCAGCAAAGAACAAAGAAAGTCCGGTCACCGAACGCAGTATAGGGGCGTCGCCAATCAACTACCGCCTAGCGAATTGCAATCGACGCGACCCAATCCACAAACTCCTGCTCCTGTCGGCTAAGGTTCGCCTCCTTGGGGTAGGCCAGGAAATAGGCGTACTCTTCCAGGCAAACATCGAAAAGCTGGACGATCTCTTTCTTGTCGATCAAAGGTTGCAGCAAGGCCGGACAGCCCAGCATCACCCCTTGGCCGTTCAAGACGGCATTCATGCGTACATTGGTGTCATCAATGTGAAAGCTCTTCTTGGCCGTCAGCTCCTGCCCCGCCGCCTTGCGTAACCACTGCTCCCAACAAAGCTGATTTTCTTCGTGAATCAGCACATGCTGGTTCAGATCCGCCGGAAATGTGATCTGGCCATGCGCTTGCAAATAAGACGGCGCACACACAGGCGTCAAATTGCCGGGAATGATGCGCAAGGTCTGCAACTGCGGCCAGTCGCCCTGCTTGCCCCAGACAATTGCAAAATTGATGTTGTCCCTGAAAAAGTCCGGTGCCTGCAACCTGTGCAGCAAGTTGATTTCAATGTCCGGATGCTTCAACCAGAAATCCCCCAGTTGCCCGGTAAACCACATGCTGGACACAAAGGGCCGCAGGGACAGATTGATGCGGCTCTTGCCGTGCGGCATGCGCAATTCACTCAAGGCCTGATTGATCTCGTAAAAAGGCCGCTGCAAACGGTCGAACAAAAACTGGCCCTGATCCGTCAACTCCAGGGAACGGTTTTTACGCAGAAACAGCTTGCAGCCCAGATACTCCTCCAGCACCTTGATCTGGTGACTGACTGCCGAAGGAGAGACCAGCAGGTCTTCTGCCGCCTTGGTAAAGTTCAACCTTTGCGCGGATACCGTAAAGGTTCTTAAGGCATTCAGTAATGGCACCTGCATAACGGGCTATGTCTCCTGATGTGGCTAGCTTTGTTCTGAAATTATTTATTATCGGAGCATAAGCCTTGCCGTCTTCAAAAACCAGTCGGCTGAACACGGGGTCCCTCAAGCGCGCATAAAAAAACCGGCCTGGGCCGGTTTTTGAAAATACAAATAGACTTACTCGTTCGCATCGGTTTTGCGCCGTACCGGAACCAGAACATTGCGTGCTTGCTCGCGTGCCGACTTGGAAGCATCAAACAATTTCCAGGCTCCCAGAGCCAAGGCTCCGATACGCAGCCAGCGCCCGCCAAAGCTACTGAGCACCGCCGAGGCACCAGATAACAGAAACGGATAACGGCGTGACAAGGACAATGCACTGGCCACCACACCGCCCATGCTCAAACCCGACGGCTTGACGCTGTTCCACAAGTTGCCGGGGCTTAAATCTTCCCCCAGGGAATGGATCTGGGACGACATGGCCTGCCGCTCCAAGGAGGCGCGGACTCGCAACAGTTCAATACGCACCGCCCGCTCCTGGGCGGACATGCTCTCTTGCTTCGTGCTCATTTCCCGTCTCCCTCGGAATCCCTCAAGCGCTCAATAAACGCGACATCGCGACGCAGCTCGGACAAGGTCGCTGAAAAAGGAATTGGACCTGTCGTCAGACGACGACGTACGGCCAGGAAAAGCCCCACTCCCAAACCGGCATACAAAACGACCAGTCCCCCCAAGGCCCAGTAACGATACTCCGTAGGCCAGAAGTACAAGGCCAGCAACAAGCTAAACACCAGCACCGCCAGAGTGGAGAACAGCAGTGCGCCAAACACCATAGTGAAAATAGTGATCAGGCTCGCCTTTTGCTGGCCGGCCTCCAGAGCAAACAGCTCCAGCCGAGTACTGACAGCTCCTATCAAGGTAGAACCAAGCTGACTGATAGTTTGCCTAAGCGCCATGATTTATCCCTGCTCTGCGACATCTTGTCCTTACCTGCAAGGACAAGAGCCTGGTTTCTAAAAGGCTGCCGATCTGGACGGCAAAGTCCAGATCGGCAGGGTCGCTTTTTATGCTGCTGCAGCCCTACGAAAGGCCTGCAGCGCAGAGCACAAACAGATTAACGACGACTGATCAGCATGCCGAACATCAGGCCCACAATACCGGCCACGCCAATAGCTTGCCAGGGCTTGTCGTGGACATAATTGTCGGTTGCTTTGGCTGCACGCAGGCTGTGATCAACCACCGCTTCCTGGGCATCGTGCAAGGAATCCCGGGTCAGACGCAATGAGCGCAAGGCTTTTTCCCGCAATTCACCGGCTTTGTCGCCCGTGGCTTCGGCTGCTTCACGCATCAGTTGTTCTGCTTCATCCAAGCTCGCTTTCACTTCCTCGATGAATTTGTCTCCGCTGTTTTCCAGACTTTTCTTGGTAGCCATAAATAACTCCTTGCCGTTGAAAGGGACACGCGACAAATACGTATCGCCAAGTGAATGGCGCCATAGCAGCGCCGCACAAAATTCTTTAACCCGCACTTTTCAGGATAAAGATACTCGGTGAACCTGTGAGATATTCATCACAAGCTTACTTCAGTTGGGTTACCTCTACCGTAGACGGTACACCGTTCTGAATACTTTCTTGCTTCATGACCATCTGCACCTCCGGACAATACCAATCGGTAACCTGTGAATTGATTCCCGGAATAGGCAGGCTGATGCCACTGAAACTGGCCTGGGTAGGCTCAATCTCGCGTTGATAGCGAATAGGCCAGCACTGGTAATTGCCCAATGCAGTCTGTATGGATTGTTGGGAGCCGACCGTCTTGGCACCAGTATGAATGCGCAGAACATTGGCCTGGCTACGCTTGTCCAGATTGATCTGATAGCTCTGACGGGGGAAAGTCTGTCCGTCTTGCAGACCACCATGTTCGTAAGAGAACAGCCCCAGCAAACGCAGGTCAAACGAGCCTGGAACGGCTTGCAGACCACCCCGGCCGTCATCACGTTGGAAACGGGTGCGACCATCGCGCACGGTCATGACATAGTCAATATTAGGCTTGCTGGCAGGCAAACCCGCCAAGGCCACGCTGGCCTTGCCCTGTACGCGAGCCTGGCACTGATCGCCGCCCTGCTTTTTCACATCAGAAAACGCCAGATCAGCGCCCAAGGCCAGAAAACCCGAGCCAGTCAGCTGCACCTGCCCGCCGTCACGCATAAAGGGGACGTCACACAAGCCGGCCTGGGCCGAACCCAGGCCCAAGGTAAGCAACAGAGGAGCAGCCATCCAAGCATTCAGTTTCATATGCATTCTGGATTCAGTGAAACGTAGACTTAACGCTTTATTATGCCTATCCCCCCTGCCTTGCTGGCAAGGGATTGTAAAAAAGCACAACAAGTTCCGGAATTACACCTCGCCGTCCTGAACCTTCTGACGCGTACCAAAAATACGGTCGCCCGCATCGCCCAGGCCCGGCACGATATAACCGTGTTCGTCCAAATGCTGATCAATGGACGCAGTATAGATATGCACGTCAGGATGGTGTTTTTCAAGAGTGGCGATGCCTTCAGGGGCCGCCACCAGCACCAGGGCACGAATATTCTTGCAACCCGCTTTTTTCAGCAGATCGATCGTGGCAACCATGGAGCCGCCGGTGGCCAACATGGGGTCGATAATCAGGGCCAGGCGCTGGTCCAGCTCACCGACCAACCGTTCCAGATAGGTCTGGGCCTCAAAGGTTTCTTCATTTCGGGCAATACCGATCACGCTGACCTTGGCGCCGGGAATCAAGCTCAACACCCCGTCCAACATGCCAATACCGGCGCGCAAGATGGGAACAACCGTCACTTTCTTACCAGCCAGCTTTTCCACTTCCACATTGCCACACCAGCCTTCAATGGTGGTGGGTTCCAAGGGCAAATCCTTGCAAGCCTCGTAGGTCAGCAAAGAAGCAATTTCCTGGGACATTTCGCGGAAATTTTTTGTGCTCAGATCTGCCTTGCGCATCAAACCCAGTTTATGGCGGATCAAAGGGTGGCGTATTTCGTGTATGGGCATGATTGCTTCATCAAATTAGGGACTAACTAAAAACGGGGCTGCTGCACAGCAGCCCGCACTATCGTGATCGTTAACGCACTGCCAACCACTTCACCACCGAGTCAAAAAAGGGCCGGGCAGCGGCAGAACGTTCGTCATTGACCATCATGACAACAATATACCGCTTTCCGCTGGCTCCCAGCACGTAACCGGCCAGCGCACGACTATCGCGCAGTGTGCCGGTTTTCAGGTGAGCACGGCCCTGAACCTCGTCATCGCGCAAGCGCGAACGCACCGTGCCATCCACACCGGAAATCGCGAAGGAGGAAATGTACTCGGGCATCCAGTTCGAGCGCCAGGCAACCTTCAGCATGTCGGCCATCCCGCCCGCCGTAACGCGTCCATTACGCGACAGACCGGAGCCATTGTCTACCGTCCAGCCAGCCGTGTTGACACCCTGACGGCCTAATACTCCCATGACTGCCCGTTCACCACTGGCGACGGTCGCACCCGGACCGCTCATCTCAGCGCCCACGGTCAGCAAAATGGTCCGAGCCATCACGTTATTGCTTTGCTTATTAACAAGGCGAATCAAATCAGACAATGACCGCGAATCATGCCAGGTAATCGCCTGGGCACGGGCAGGCACGCGGCCTGTCTTGATATCGCGGGCCAAGGTGCCGCCCAGATCGCGCCACAGGCTACGAAACAGTTTGTCGAAAAATTCGGTTTGGGAATGCACCAGTCGGTACACGCTGAACTCACCGCAAGAAGCAGCGGCCTTGCCACTGACACGCACCACCATGCCACCGGCTTCAGGCTGAATCTGGGTTCCAACTACAGGTGAACCAGGGCAGGTGGCCGTCGACCACTCGACTTCACCCTGAACGCGCACACCCGGCAGGGGCGGGTCAATAATCGCAATCCATTTGCGCGCCTGGGTATCGGGTTGGAACACCAGGCGGGACGCACCCAGCCCTACCATCATGGCGTCCGGGCTGGCGTTATAGGGACGGTCACCCGCATTATCGAAGTCGCCCGGATTAATGGTGACGTTACCGAAAATGGAACGATCCACAATAACGTCGGTCAGATTCTTCACCCCACGCAAGCGGAGCTCGCGCAACATGTCCCACAACTGCGGCACGGTCAAAAACGGATCGCCCCCGGCCTTGATATACAAAGGCCCTTTCAGCGTGCCTTGCTCGTCCACTTGCAGGCCATCCTGGGCCATCAAGGTCGTGCGCCACGTGTATTCTGGCCCCAGAGCGGACAGACCAGCCCAGGTGCTGACCAGTTTCATCACCGAGGCAGGGTTACGCGGCTCTTGGGCGTTGACGCCAATCAGACGCGGGCCATCAGCCTCGTCCACCACGATGGACAGGGACGATTGTGGCAAACGGCTGGCATTCCAGACCGAAGCCAGCTCGGGCGGCAAGGCCTGGGCCAGGGCTAGCGATGCGCCTTGCACCATGAGCAAGGTGGCCAAAGCCACATGCTTGCAACGACTCAAAACAGGCTTTGCCTTTAAAACGCCCATGCCCTCGTCTCCAACAGATCAATTCAGGAAAGATCCAAGCATACCGAAAGAAAAACACCACGGATATGGCCGTTTCAGCAATCTGGCGGCAAAGCGTTAAAATAGTTGGTTACCCCACCAGGCCCGGTCTTTTGGCCCACGGCCCTTTACGACAAACCATGAGCATCGACCCCTCTTTAACTATCGCCCAGTTCGACTACGAGCTTCCCCCTGATCTGATCGCTCAAAGCCCGCCGGCCCAGCGCCAGGGCAGCCGTTTGCTGCATCTGGACAGTGCCAGCCAATTGCATGACCGCCAATTCACCGACCTGCCCAGCCTGCTGCGCAAGGGTGACCTGCTGGTCTTTAACGACACGCGCGTCATCAAGGCCCGCCTGCACGGCCAAAAAAGCAGCGGCGGCAAGGTGGAAGTGCTGATCGAGCGCGTGACCGGCCCTGATACGGCCCTGGCCCATGTCCGCGCCAGCAAATCCCCCAAACCCGGCACCTTGCTGGAACTGGCCGAAGGCCGCGTACTGGCCGACTGCACCGGACGGGAAGACGCCTTGTTTGCCCTGCGCTTTCACGAGCCTGTGCTGGACATGCTGGAGCAGTACGGCGCAACACCTCTGCCGCCCTACATTACCCACGCGGCCGATGAACAGGACGACTCGCGCTACCAGACTGTCTACGCCCGTCACCCCGGTGCCGTAGCCGCCCCCACAGCAGGCCTGCACTTTACCGACGACATGCTGGCCACCTTGCGCGAGCAAGGCGTGGACCAGGCCTTTGTGACCTTGCACGTGGGTGCAGGCACGTTCCAGCCTGTGCGCGTGGACAATATCAGCGAGCACGTCATGCACGCCGAACGCTACCACGTCCCCGCCGCTACCCTGACCAAGATTGAAGCCACCCGCGCTGCTGGTGGCCGCGTCATTGCCGTGGGCACCACCAGCGTGCGTTCGCTGGAATCTGCCGCCAGCAAAGAGCCCGGCATGAACCAGCGCTGCGCCGATGGCAGCATTGAAGGCGACACGCGTCTCTTTATTACCCCCGGCTTCCAGTACCAGTGGGTAGATGCGCTGATCACCAACTTTCATTTGCCCCAGTCCACCTTGCTGATGCTGGTATCGGCTCTGGCGGGGATCGAACCCATACAACGTGCCTACCAGCACGCCGTCCAATCCCGGTATCGCTTCTTTAGTTACGGCGATGCTATGTTCATTGAGCCCCCTACCCCATGAGTGGACTGAAGTTTGACCTTTTAAGCACCGATGGCGGCGCTCGCCGTGGCCAGATCACCCTGAACCACGGTGTGGTGCAGACCCCCATCTTCATGCCGGTAGGCACGTATGGCAGCGTCAAGGCCATGATGCCGCACGAGTTGAACGAGATTGGCTCGCAGATCATTTTGGGTAACACCTTTCACCTGTGGCTGCGTCCAGGCACGGAAGTCATGGACAAGTACCAGGGCCTGCATAACTTCATGCAGTGGGACAAGCCCATCCTGACGGACTCGGGCGGTTTTCAGGTGTTCAGCCTGAAAGGCATGCGTAAAATTACCGAGGAAGGGGTGAAATTTGCCTCCCCCATCACCGGCGAGCGCCTGTTTCTGACACCTGAAGTGTCCATGCAAATCCAGTACTCCTTGAACTCCGACATTTCCATGGTGTTCGACGAGTGCACTCCCTACCTGATTGATGATCGCCCCGCTACGCATGATGAAGCGGCCAAATCCATGCGTATGTCTCTGCGCTGGGCGCGTCGTTCGCGCGAGGAATTCAAGCGTCTGACCAACCCCAATGCCCTGTTTGGTATTGTGCAAGGCGGCATGTACGAAGATTTGCGCGACGAATCCCTGGCCGGTCTGACCGACATCGGCTTTGAAGGCTACGCCATTGGTGGCCTGTCCGTAGGCGAGCCCAAAGAAGACATGATGCGCATTCTGGCGCACACCACACCCAAACTGCCCACCAACGCCCCCCGCTATCTCATGGGGGTCGGTACGCCAGAAGATCTGGTGGAAGGGGTCAGCCAGGGTGTGGACATGTTTGACTGCGTGATGCCCACCCGCAACGCCCGCAATGGCTGGCTTTTTACGCGCTACGGCGACATCAAAATTCGCAATGCCCGCTACCGTGACGACACACGCCCGCTGGACCCAAGCTGCACTTGCCATACGTGTCAGCATTTCTCACGGGGCTACTTGCATCATTTGCAGCGTTCCAATGAAATTACCGGCTCGCGTTTGAATACCTTGCACAACCTGCATTTCTATCTGCAGATCATGCAAGAGATGCGTGATGCCATTGAGCAAAAGCGTTTTGCGGCCTGGCGCGAGCAATTCCACCAGGATCGAGCACGCGGCATTGAATGACACGCGGTTTGTGATACCGCAATAAAGTGCCGCTACAATACACCGTTAGTTTTTGACAACCCACACAAAAAAATCCTCAGGAGCCCCACATGTCCGCTGTTGACATTCTGACTCTCATCCCCGCCCAGGCAGCTGCCGGCGGCGAAAATGCCTTGATGGGCATGCTGCCCATCATCTTGATGTTCGTTGTGCTGTACTTCTTGATGATTCGCCCTCAAATGAAGCGTCAGAAAGAGCACCGCAATCTGGTGTCCAACCTGGCCAAAGGCGACGAAGTCATCACCTCCGGCGGTTTGCTGGGCAAAGTCAGCAAAGTTCACGACAACTACCTGACCGTTGAAGTGGCCAACCTGACCGACAAGCCTGTTGAAGTTCTGGTCCAACGCGTGGCCGTTACGACTGTTCTGCCTAAAGGCACCATCAAGTCGCTGTAATGCCTCCGACCCCGGACCTCGGTCCGGGGTTGCCATTTCTGCACCCGTCGTAGATATCCCATGAATCGTTATCCCCTCTGGAAATATGTCATCGTCTTGGTCGCGCTGGCGATCGGCCTGATCTATACCTTGCCCAATCTGTTTGGTGAGTCTCCTGCTGTCCAGGTTTCCAGCGCCAAATCCACGGTCCGGCTTGAAACCAGCCTGATCAGCCATGTTGAAGAGCTGCTCAAGCAAAACAATATTCCTACGACGGGCTCGTATTTTGAGCAAAACGGACCCAACGCCACCGCGCGTTTCCGTTTTGAGTCCACCGATGTTCAGCTCAAAGCCAAAGATCTGATCGAGCGCGAGCTGAACAAGGACTCTACAGCGACCGCTCCCGACTACACCGTCGCTCTGAACCTGGTGTCCGCATCGCCTGCCTGGCTGACCGCATTGGGCGCGCATCCCATGCACCTGGGTCTGGACTTGCGCGGCGGCGTTCACTTTCTGCTGCAAGTCGATATGCAGGGCGCACTGCAAGCCCGCTACGACTCCATGGTGGCTGATGCCCGCAGCGTGCTGCGCGAAGCCAAAGTACCTGTCGGGACCATCGAGCGCGATGGCCAGTCCCTGCGTATGGACTTTGCCTCGGCTGAGAATCGCGACCGCGCCCAGTCCGAAATGCGCCGCGCCATGCCTGATCTGGAGTTCATTCCTGCCGGCGATAGCGGCTTGACCGCTCGTTTGACGGAAACCGCCACCATCCAGGTGCAGACCAACGCGCTGACACAAAACATCACCACCTTACACAACCGCATCAACGAGCTGGGCGTGGCCGAACCCGTTATTCAACAACAGGGTTCGGACCGCATCGTGGTTCAGTTGCCCGGGGTACAGGATGTAGCGAAAGCCAAAGAAATTCTGGGCCGTACCGCCACGCTGGAACTGCGCATGGTGGAAGACTCCCCCGCTGCCGTTGCCGCGTTGAAC
Organism: Alcaligenes sp. MMA; assembly: GCF_020907215.1. Classification (NCBI taxonomy): domain Bacteria; kingdom Pseudomonadati; phylum Pseudomonadota; class Betaproteobacteria; order Burkholderiales; family Alcaligenaceae; genus Alcaligenes; species Alcaligenes sp. MMA. Next base: position 413,045 of record NZ_JAJJPP010000002.1, on the reverse strand, counting down.
TCGGGCACCGTGCCCTTTGGCCTGGAGCGCTACACCGAACGTGGCGGTGCTCCTTTGCTGCTGCGCCGTCAGGTCATCCTGACCGGTGAGAACCTGCAGGACGCCCAGCCTGGCCGCGACTCGCAAACCCAGCAGCCCACCGTCAACCTGACGCTGGACAACAAGGGCTCACGTATTTTCCGCGACATTACCCGCAACAACATCAACAAACGCATGGCCATTGTGCTGTTTGAAAACGGCGTGGGTGAAGTGGTGACAGCTCCGGTTATCCGCAGCGAAATTCCTAACGGCCAGGTACAGATCAGCGGCAGCATGAATGCTCAGGAAGCCGCCGATATTTCCCTGCTGTTGCGCGCCGGTTCGCTGGCCGCCCCCATGAGCATCATTGAAGAACGCACGATTGGCCCAAGCCTGGGTGCAGACAATATTCGCCAAGGCTTTAACGCCACGCTGTACGGCTTTATTGCGATTGCCATCTTCATCATGCTGTATTACCACTTGATTGGCCTGTTCTCCACCATTGGCCTGACCTTCAACGTGCTCTTGCTGCTGGCTGTGCTGTCCATGCTGCAAGCGACCTTGACCTTGCCCGGTATTGCAGCCATTGCCTTGACACTGGGTATGGCCATTGACGCCAACGTGCTGATCAACGAGCGTATCCGCGAAGAATTACGCAATGGCGCCTCACCGCAACAAGCCATTCACCAGGGTTTTGATCGTGCCTGGGCCACTATTTTCGACTCCAACCTGACCAGTCTGATTGTGGGCGTTGCTTTGCTGGCCTTTGGCTCGGGCCCCATCCGTGGTTTTGCGGTGGTACACGTGATCGGTATTCTGACCTCCATGTTCTCTTCGGTGGTTGGGGTCCGTGCCCTGGTCAATCTCTGGTATGGCAACCGTCGTCGCCTGCAAGGGATTTCTATCGGCCAGGTCTGGAAGCCACAGGACAAGAAGTAAAGCGCCGGGGCCGGTGCAAACCGGCCAGGCCCAACTACAGGCATAAAGCATCATGGAATTTTTTCGTATTCACCGCACTATCCCGTTCATGCGCCATGCTTTGGTGCTGAACCTGATCAGTTTTCTGACGTTTATCGCAGCGGTCGTTTTCATTATCTTGCGCGGCTTTCACCTGTCCATCGAATTTACCGGTGGTACGGTCATCGAAGTGCACTATCAGCAAACTGTACAGGTTGAGGATGTGCGCCGCTCGGTTCAGTCTTTGGGCTATACCGATTTTCAGGTGCAGAACTTTGGAACGTCGCAGGACATCATGATCCGCTTGCCCGTTCTGGACGGACAAGATTCGACCCAGCAAAGCGAACAAGTGCTCCAGGCCCTGAAGCAGCAACACTCAGATGTAGAGCTGCGCCGCGTGGAGTTCGTCGGCCCTCAGGTCGGGCAGGAGTTGTTAAATAACGGCTTGATGGCCCTGGCCTTTGTGGTTGCAGGCATCTTGCTGTACCTGGGTTTTCGCTTTGAGTGGAAGCTGGCTTTGGCATGTGCCCTTGCCAACTTGCACGACGTGGTCATCATTCTGGGCTTTTTCGCGTTCTTCCAATGGGAGTTCTCACTGTCAGTGCTGGCCGGTGTTCTGGCTGTCCTGGGTTACTCGGTGAACGAATCCGTTGTGGTGATGGACCGTATCCGTGAAAACTTCCGCAAGCAGCGCAAGATGTCGGTATCGGAGATTATTGACCTGTCCATTACCCAGAACATCTCGCGTACCATCATCACCCACGGTTCTACCCAGATGATGGTGCTGTCGATTTTCTTCTTCGGTGGCCCCACGCTGCACAACTTCTCGCTGGCGCTGACCATCGGTATCTGGTTTGGTATTTACTCCTCCGTGTTCGTGGCCGCCGCTATTTCCATGTGGCTGGGCGTGAAACGTGAGGACCTGGTCAAGCCAATCAAGAAAGACGAAGGCGGCGAGGTTGTAGAAGGTTAAGTTGCTTCTTTAGTCGTTGTTCAAGACTAGCCCGACATTGTTGTGATGTCGGGCTTTTTTGTTTCTGGAACTGCTAGATTGCGGGTAATAGGGTGGCAGGCGTTTGTTTTATTGAGGGCCGGAGCAGGTCGGCTTGGCGGGTTATTCGCCCGTGCTGCGCACGGGTCCCCTTGTCAGAGGCCAGATGCGGGCGGGTCGTGAACTCGGAGCGCGGTTTGTCCCCCGGACAAACCGCAAGCGTGCTCCTCAAACAGCACGCCCCTTGCACCCCGCATCCAGCCTCCGCCCACGGCGAACAACCTGACTCGCCCGCCGACCTGCTCCGGCCCTCAATAAAACAAAAAGGGGTTTACTGCTGCCACCCTATATTCGGAATACTTCGGCACGATGGCTATATAACAAGCGATATTGCGATGGCAATATGGCGGAACTTCACTACTGTAGCGATCACGACAATGTCTACAGAGAAGCTCATTTCCATCAGGCTGATAGAACTTGCCGCAGTCATTTTCAGATCACAAGCAGCAAGGATCGGATAAGGCACGACAAGCCGACGGTGTGGGGAACGAAATGGTCGCAGACGACTTAATTAATGCGGGATGGTTTCATCCGGCCGCAACGTCAATACGCGCACACCACTTTCCGTCACAGCCACCGTGTGTTCAAACTGCGCTGACAGCAAGCCATCGCACGTACGTACGGTCCAGCCATCTTTCCCGATTTGCACCGCATGGCCGCCTTGATTCAGCATAGGTTCAATGGTGAACACCATGCCCTCTTTCAGTCTCAAGCCTGTCCGCGGTGTCCCCCAGTGCAGGACCTCGGGCGCTTCGTGCATTTCTCGCCCGATGCCATGCCCGCAGTAATCGCGCACAACGGAGTAGCCATTCTTGCGTGCGTACTGCGAGATGGCAAATCCTACATCGCCCAAAGTCGCACCGGGACGTACGGCTTGTATGCCCTTCCACATCGCCCTATAGCAGGCATCGACCAGTTTTTGCGCAGCAGGAGCAACCTGCCCCACCATGTAGGTTTTGCTGGAATCCGCAATAAAGTCGTTCTTCTCCAGGGTGATATCGAAGTTCACGATGTCTCCCTCTTTGAGCACATCCGCCGTGGACGGCATACCGTGGCACACCACCTGATTAGGCGAGGCATTCAGAACATAGGCATAACCGTAATGCCCTTTGCTGGCGGGCCGGGCTTGCAGATCTTCAACGATGTAGCTCTCGACCAGATCATTGATCTGCATGGTGCTCATGCCAATCAGATCCAACTGATCCAGGTGCGTGAACACTTGAGCCAACAAACGACCTGACTCGGCCATCAAGGCAATTTCATCCGCCGTCTTGATCATGCTGACTCCATCTGATCCAGCGGCACAGCAGGCTCACCCAAACCGGCCGCCTTCATTTCACGAGCAACAATGTCGTTAAAGCTCAAGGTCGGATTCAGTTCGCACAGCAGTCCCATACGTATCCAGAAAGCGGCCTGCGCATTGATGGAGCGACATGAAACGGTGCTCGCTTTGCGTAACTGATCGTGCAGCTCGTCATCAATATTCACGATACCCATTTCCCAACCCCTATATGATTCATATACGAATCATATATTTCACAAAAACAGGACGCAAGCAAAACCTGGCCGAGAATCCTTATCCAACTCGATGCCCTGGCAAGGCTGCTTCCAGTTATCACCAGCCAAAGGGCGGCTTGTCTGCAACAAGTCCCACCACAGGAATCCCTGCTTGCTTGTGGCTCAAGCGAAGCTGGGCGTTATAATGCTCGATTCATCATTTTCAATGGCCCGCGGGATATACACCCGTCACGGCTCCTTCTATGACCGACACCACAATCTCTCCCCCCGCCAGCGCGGACGCTGCCACCAAGCCTGCCCGCAAGCTCTTCATCCGCACCTTTGGCTGTCAGATGAACGAGTACGACTCCGAAAAAATGGCCGACATCCTGAATCAGGATCGCCCTGTGGAGTTAACCACCAACCCCGAAGAAGCAGACATCATCCTGTTCAATACCTGTTCGGTGCGCGAGAAAGCGCAAGAAAAGGTGTTCTCGGATCTGGGCCGGGTTCAGCATCTGAAAGCGCTCAACCCTGATCTGGTGATTGGTGTGGGTGGCTGTGTCGCCAGTCAGGAAGGCGACACGATTATTCGCCGTGCTCCCTACGTGGACGTGGTGTTCGGGCCACAGACCTTGCACCGCCTGCCCGAGCTGATCGTCAAGCGACGCAACAGTGGCCGCTCGCAAGTGGACATCAGCTTTCCGGAAATCGAAAAATTCGATGCGCTGCCCCCAGCACGTGTGGAGGGATACTCGGCCTTTGTGTCCATCATGGAAGGTTGCAGCAAATACTGCAGCTTCTGCGTGGTGCCCTATACTCGTGGCCCCGAGGTCTCCCGCCCCTTTGACGACGTCCTGATGGAAGTGGCCGATCTGGCCGACCAGGGTGTGCGTGAAGTCACACTGCTGGGCCAGAATGTGAACGCCTACCGTGGCCCGACCGACGTCGCGGGCGAGATTGCCGACTTTGCCATGCTGCTGGAATACGTACACGAGATCCCCGGTATCGAGCGCATTCGTTACACCACCTCGCACCCCAAGGAAATGACCTCGCGCCTGATCGCCGCGCACGGCAACCTGCCCAAACTGGTGCCCTTCCTGCACTTGCCCGTACAGGCCGGCAGCGACCGTATTCTGGCTGCAATGAAACGCGGCTACACTTCGCTGGAGTTCAAATCCATCGTGCGCCGCCTGCGCGAAGCCCGCCCAGACATTGTCTTGTCCTCGGACTTTATCGTGGGCTTTCCCGGTGAGACTGAAGAAGATTTCCAGAAAACACTGAAGCTGATTCGCGATGTGAATTTCGACCAGTCTTTCTCTTTTGTATATTCCCGTCGCCCCGGTACGCCTGCCGCTGACCTGGAAGACACCACCACCAAAGAGGAAAAGCTGGACCGCCTGCATCGCTTGCAAGCGCAAATCAACGAGCAGGCACAGGCCATCAGCCAGGCCATGATTGGCAGCGTGCAACGCATTCTGGTCGAAGGCACCTCGCGCAAAGACGACTCGGAACTGAAAGGCCGTACCGAAAACAACCGCATCATCAACTTCCCCGGCGATACTCGCCTGATCGGACAAATTGTGGATGTGCATGTGACCCAAGTACTGACCAACACCCTGCGCGGAGAAATTGTGACCCATGACCGGGTTGCAGGAGCCTAATCGATGACTAGCCAACGCCGCCGCATGCCCACTGCCTTGCGTCTGGATGGAGACAATACCCATCTGGCCAATCTGTGTGGCCCTTTGGACGAAAACATCAAGCAAATTGCCATTGCCTACGAGGTCACCTTGCGTCGGCGTGGCAGCCATGTTTCGATTGAAGGCGAGCGCGCGGACGAAGCCGCCAAGGCCATTGACTGGTTCCATTCGCGTGCCGTACACCGTGCGCTGAATATCGACGATATTCAATTGGGCCTGGTCGAGCTGGGTGCCAGTCGCAGCCACGAAAAAGAGGACAAACCCGAGCCCCTGCCCGAGCTGCCCCCCGTAGGTCAGGAAGAAATTTCCCTGCGGACCGCCAAGCGCGACCTGCGTCCTCGCACACCCGGCCAACGCGAATACCTGCGCAATATTCTAAGCAACGACATCAACTTCGGCGTCGGTCCGGCCGGTACCGGAAAAACCTGGCTGGCAGTGGCCTGCGCCATTGATGCTCTGGAGCGCGAAGCCGTCCACCGTCTAGTGCTGACACGGCCCGCCGTAGAAGCCGGTGAGCGTCTGGGGTTTTTGCCCGGCGATCTGGCCCAAAAAGTAGACCCCTATCTGCGGCCACTGTACGACGCGCTCTACGACTTGATGGGTGTGGAAAAAGTACAGCGTCTGTTCGAGAAGCAAGTCATCGAGATCGCACCACTGGCCTATATGCGCGGCCGCACCCTGAACCACGCTTTTGTGATTCTGGACGAAGCCCAGAACACCACACCGGAACAAATGAAAATGTTCCTGACCCGCATCGGTTTTGGCAGCAAGGCCGTAATTACCGGCGACCCCACCCAGGTGGACTTGCCCAAAGGCCAGCGCAGTGGTTTGAATCACGCCGTCCAGGTACTGGAAAACGTGCAGGGTATTTCCTGCTCGCGTTTCAGCAGCCGCGATGTGGTGCGTCACCCCCTGGTGGCGCGAATTGTGGACGCCTACGAGCGAGCCGGTGATGCCTGATCTGTCCCTGAGCGTCCAGTACGCTGTTGATTGCCCCGAGCTAAGCCGCTCCCGTATCCGCCGCTGGATGCAGCGCACCATTGACATGGCCGTTGAACGCATCCACCCCGAGGATCGCTTCACCGCCCTGTCCGCCACCTTGCGCATTGTGGATACCGAAGAAGGCCAAAGCCTGAACCTCAGTTACCGGGAACGCGACTACGCCACCAATGTGCTGACTTTTGAATATGGTCAGGACGAAGACGGTGTGGTCAGCGGCGATATCGTGCTTTGCCTGCCAGTGCTGGAACGTGAAGCCCAGGAACAGCAGAAACCGTTTCTGCACCACGCAGCCCACCTGGTCGTGCACGGCTGTCTGCACTCCCTGGGCTACGACCACCTTGAAGAGGATGAGGCCAAAGACATGGAAGCACTGGAAACTGCAATCCTGGCCAGTTTTCACATCCCCAATCCCTATGAAGAGCGCTAGACCATCTGGGTACAGCGACTCGCGGTCAGCCATCAAAAAACAGCCCCAACACTGACCGTCCTGTGCGCATTCCGAATGATGACAGGTACATACCTTGTCATCGTTTTTCGGTTATGCTTAATTATTCCTTAACTCGTCCTTCGGACAATGTCAGACTCTGCTCCCGACCCCGAGCCCCGTCCTTCAAAGACCAGCTCAAGCAATCCCATCTCTCGCTTAAGTGCTTTTTTCAATCGGCGTCACGAACCCGAAGACCGAGAAGACCTTAAGTCTGTCTTGGTTGCGGCCCACGCCCGCAACGTTATCGACGACGAATCGCTGTCCATGATTGCCGGCACGTTGGACATGGCCAACAAAACCGTGGCCGATATCATGGTGCCACGATCCAAGATCGATATGCTGGACATCGCCAAACCGTTGACCGAGATGCTGCCCATCATTATTGAGACGGGCCACAGTCGCTTTCCGATCTACGAGACAGAACGCGACAACATCATCGGTATTTTGCTGGCCAAGGACTTGCTGCTCTCGATTGCCAATCCCACGCTGGATTTGCGACCGCTGATCCGTCCTGCCGTATTTATCCCCGAGACCAAGCGCCTGAACGTCTTGCTGCACGAGTTCCGTGGCAGCCGCAACCATCTGGCCGTCGTGATTGACGAGCACGGCGGTACGGCAGGCCTGGTCACCATGGAAGACGTGCTGGAACAGATTGTGGGCGACATCGAAGATGAATACGATGAGGACGCCGAGCAGACTATCTTCCAGGCCGGCCCCGACAGTTGGCGTGTCATGGCACTGACTGAAATTCCCGATTTCAACGAAGCATTCCATACCAGGCTTCCTAACGACGACTTCGATACAGTCGGTGGTTGGCTGGCATCCGAATTAGGGCACATCCCTCGCCGGGGCGATGTGGCCCAACTCGATGGCATCAGCATCACCGTTGTACGCGCCGACGCCAAGCGAGCCTTATGGTTGCACGTTCAGCGAGCCACACCCGCCGAGCCCGATCTTGAACAAAGCTGATTCCAAACCCTTACCCCAGGCGCTAAGCGTCGCTTTATTGCTGGTCCTGGGGGGCTTGCACGCCCTGTCCTTCTCCATTGGCCCGCTGCCATCCTGGCTTCTGCCCTTCTACCAGATCACCTTGCTGGCTATCGCCTGCTCACAGATCATGGGCTCCAGGTCGGTGCGCCAAGCGTTTGGACGCAGCTACTTGTTTGGGCTTGGCCATTTTGGTGTAGGAATTTACTGGCTATACATCAGCATGCACCAATATGGTGGCATGCCTTCCTGGATGGCCGCTTTGGGTGTTCTATTGCTAGCCGCTGCCCTGGCCCTCTTTCCGGCCCTGGCTTCAGCGGTCTGGCAAAGATTGCGACCCAAGCACGATAGTGATTCCTGGTTACCACGATTGCTATTGTCCGCAGGCTGGGCAAGCTGTTGGGCACTCAGCGAATGGCTGCGCGGCAATTTACTCACTGGTTTTCCTTGGCTCAATATCGGCTACGCCCACGCGGAAGGGATGTTTACCGGCTGGGCACCCGTTGTGGGTGTATATGGTCTGGCCTGGTTGTCGGCTTTCAGTGCCGCTGTGATTGCACAATTTGCCGCGTCCAAAGACAAGAACCAAAGCCCGTCCAGCGCGATCGGCATTGGTATCGCCATGATTTTCGGCCTGATCGGCATCAGCCTGCCGCATATTGCCTGGGTCCAATCGCATGGCGCGCCCTTTATTGCCCGCCTGGTGCAAGGCAATGTCGACCAAAGCGCCAAGTTCGGCCCTGATATGAGCGAGGGCATAGAGCGTTACTACGAGCTGGCGAACTTGCCCGCCAAATCCCCCGAAGACGCTCCGCGACTGATCGTTCTACCTGAAACCGTCATCCCTATCTTGCAAAACCGCTTAGAGAGCAGCTTCTGGCTGCGCTGGACGGAACTGGCACAGCGACGTCAAGCCAATCTGGTGCTGGGCGTCCCTATGGACCGTGGCACCGTCAACGGCAAGCTCAGCTATACCAATAGTGCTTTGCTGATCAGTCCCGAAACTCAGCCCCAAGACATCATCAACAGCACGGCCAGCTACTACGACAAACATCATCTGGTGCCTTTTGGTGAATTCATCCCCACCGGCTTTCAATGGTTTGTGGACATGATGAACATCCCCCTGGGGGATTTCCATCGCGGCGCTTTACCTCAAGCCCCCTTCAAAATGGCAGAGGGCCGAGTGGCCCCCAACATCTGTTATGAAGACGTGTTTGGCGAAGAGATCATCCAGGCTGTCCAAGGCGGCCCTGATCAGGAAGGTGCCACTTTGCTGCTGAACATCAGCAATCTGGGTTGGTTCGGCGATTCCTGGGCTTTGAGCCAACATTTGCAAATCTCCCGCATGCGGGCTTTGGAAACTGGCCGCCCCATGCTGCGTGCGACCAATACCGGCATGACAGCCGCCATTGATCCTTATGGCCGGATTCGCGCAGTCTTGCCACCGTTGACCCCAGGTGTGCTGGATGTGGAAGTACAAGGCACCACCGGCCTGACGCCCTATGTCAAGTACGGCAATTTGCCCTTTTTGATTTGGGCGGGTCTGATTCTGCTTGTTTTCGCCTGGCGGTCTCGCCGCCACCAACCTTAAGCGGCACACACGCCCTCGCAGGCGTTGCGACTTGCCACTGAGCATGAAACGCCTCTACTACTGCAAAGTCTGGGGGGCATTGGCGGTGATATTGAGTCGCCCCACGAACCCGCCTGCCTGCCTTTGGTTCCAGGCTTTACACCAGTCCACAAATTCATTGGCTGGGATAGGTGCGGAACACAAATAGCCCTGCATGAAGTCGCATCCCGCGCCGTTCAACAAATCCAACTGCTCTTGAGTGGTCACCCCTTCTGCCACGACATGCAAGCCCAGCTTTTGGGCCATGACGATCATGGCCTGGGTCAGTACCAGATCCTCGCTACTCAATGCCAGATTGCGGATATAGCACTGGTCGATTTTGAGCACATTGATAGAAAACCGCTTCAGGTGCGACAGAGACGAATATCCCGTACCAAAATCATCCAGCGCCACACTCATACCGTATTCACGCAAGAAGCTTAGTTGTTGCAAAGCCTGCCCTTGATCGTCCAACAGCAAGCGCTCGGTAATTTCTACCACCAGCGCATCGCCCGGGATACCTTCGGCTTGCAAATACTGCACCCATTCGCGCGCACAAGAGCCATTCAGTTTGAATTGTGCAGGCGATACATTCAAACTGACTCTGAAGGCAGGGTCCAACTCTTGTCGTAGCTGAACAGCGGCCTGAGCAGCCGTCTCAAACACCCACTCACCGATCAGGACAATCAGCCCGGAATCCTCGGAAAAGGGGATGAACTCTGACGGTGGCACCAAGCCCAGTTGCGGGTGCTCCCAGCGAATCAGGGCCTCGGCACGCGTGACACGCCCGGTACGCAAATCCACAATGGGTTGGTAATAAAGCTGAAACTGCTGCTCGCTCAAGGCGTTTTGCAAATCCTGGGAGAACCGAAGCCGTGCCTCCACGGCTTCGCTCATGGCAGGCAAAAAGCGGCAGTATTGATTGCGGCCACACGCCTTGGCGGCGTACATGGCCATATCCGCATTTTTCAAAAGCTGCCCAGCATCGTCGCCATCCTCGGGAAACAGAGTAATGCCCACGCTGGCAGAGACGGATACCGAGTTATTGTCCAACTGAAACGGCTCCTCAATCGTATCCAGCAAACAGCGACAAGTACGTTCCACAATTGAAGTATCACTGATATCCGAGATGATGACAGTAAACTCGTCCCCGCCAATTCTGGCCACGGTATCCGTTACCCGCACGCAGCGCTGCAAGCGCTGCGCCACTTCCTGCAAAAGTACGTCGCCCTTTTCGTGCCCCAAGGAGTCGTTCACATCCTTGAAAAAATCCAGATCCATAAAGATGAGCGCAAAGGGTAAACCGGTGCGGCGGGAGCGTTCTCGAGCTTGCTGCAAACGATCCTGGAACATCTGACGGTTGGGCAAACCCGTCAAATGATCGTAATGCGCTTGCTTCCACATCTGTGCTTCACGCTTTTTATGACTGGTAATGTCGGTGAACAAGCCAATGTGGCGATACACCGTACCATCCGGATTCCAGGCGGTACTGATAGTCAAACGTTCGGCAAAGTCCTCACCATTCTTGCGACGATTCCAGATATCACCCTGCCACCGCCCCGTCTCTAAGATCTCGCGCCACATCTTGCGATAGAACTCGTTGTCCTGCCGTCCGGAATTCAAAATAGACAGGGTACGGCCACGAACTTCGTCCAGCTCATAGCCCGTAATGCGGCTGAAAGCCGGGTTGGCATCGACCACATGACCAAAACGATCCGTCACCACGATAGCTTCACAGGTGTTCTCATACACTACGGCGGCCAAGCGCCCTGTCACCTCATTGCGCACCCGGGTGGTGATGTCCTGCACCACCGCCACCACGGCCATACGTCCGTCCAGTTGGATGGGAATAGCACAAATCTCTACATCAATGGATTTGCCGTCATAGCGCAATGCCCGTGTTTCATAACGCAAACTGCTACCACCAGAACGCGAATCGGGCACTACTTGTGTCAGGGACGGGAATCGAGGTGACAAAAAAACTTGATCAACCGTGAACTCCTGACGCAATTGTGAACGGCTATAGCCCAATGTTTCAGCAAGCTTTTTATTGACGAAATCAAAGCGGCCATCGCGAGATATATAAACCCCCAATAAAGGGTTGTGACTCAAACTACGGTATATGGCGTTGAGCTGAGATAAATGACGTTGCTGAATAGAAAGCTGTGCATCCAGCTGTTGGATCTTCAAACCGCAGGCATTCAAAATTTGCGACAAATAGCGCGTTTCGCTGGTACCGGAACTGGTACTTTTGGCCCGATAATTACCATTCGTAAAGGCATGCCCTTGGGTCATCAACTGTCGCAAGGGATCGGCAGCCCAGGCACGCAACATGAAGTAAAACAGGCACAAAGCGACCAAATCCAGACTCAACATGAAAAACACGGTCCAGCGGTGCTGAGCCAGTGTGCTTTCGCGTGAGGCGTCAAAGGCATCCAGCAATTGCTGGGTATTATGGCGAAACAGGGAGTCTTCCGCATTCAGGCTGGCAGCCGGCAAGAGCACCTGTTCCGAGCTGACCGGAAAGTCCAGACGCATCAAACGCCGCTGCCATTCATTGGTCAGCTGTGACACCAGCCCCAGCAAGGGTTTGTCCAACGGCAGCAGCATGACGCCATCGACCATGCCCCCTTCTCTGAGCAGATGCACTACCCCCTGGAACTGTTGATCCACTTGACGCAAGCGAGCGGGGGTTGAACTGGACGGTACCGCCAAGGCGACGGAATAGCTGATATCCGAGAGCTGGCGCAAGAGGCCGCTACTGGCTTGCAGACGCGTCTGTGCCTGATTCTGCTTGTAAATGACCGTAACCGTTGCCGAGATCAACAACAACCAGGCCAACAGCACCCAAATCAGCAAGGCACTCAAACTGATTCGTCTTTGTGCATCCACTGGAACTGGCAGAGGTGATGATATGCACTGCTTTGCTGACATAGCGCCATTAAATAAGAAAATGCAGGCTAAGAGATCGACCTACAAAACGTAATTATTGCAGGTGAAATGTTACTCAACGAAGCATAACATCATTAGATTACAGAGCAGCGAAAATTTCCTATAAACCCTTCATTTATGCGCCTAAGGAGCGGCTTAATGTTCCTTTGAAGGAACAAAAAAGCGATGCTAATACAGGAAATCATTTTCTTTTATTAGCCCATAAATGAAATACTACGACACAAATAGGCACAAAATTTTGTAACAAATAAAAAGATACAAGAACCTCCCAGGACTAGGCCCCCCCTGTCCCCCCTCCCCCGGCTGGGACATCATTTTCTGCCCCCCCTCAAACCGCTTCATCTAAAGTTTTTTCACTTTATTTTGTTTTTTTTCTTCAAAAGACTTGCACAAAGGCAAAAACATCTTCATAATCTCAATTCTTCGTTGGTGGTCAACACAAAGAACACCGAAATGGGGGTATAGCTCAGCTGGGAGAGCGCTTGCATGGCATGCAAGAGGTCAGCGGTTCGATCCCGCTTACCTCCACCAAAACGAAGATTAGCTGTAAGTCCTGTCCCCTTCGTCTAGAGGCCTAGGACACCACCCTTTCACGGTGGGTACAGGGGTTCGAATCCCCTAGGGGACGCCAAAGCTTTTGCTTGGCAACCGCTGCGGAGCGGTAGTTCAGTTGGTTAGAATACCGGCCTGTCACGCCGGGGGTCGCGGGTTCGAGTCCCGTCCGCTCCGCCAAAAGATTTTAAAAATCAGTCTTGTACTGGTTTTAGCAGTTTGAAGTGGCAAGCCTCGTCAAGCCTGACACTTATTTCGATACTTGGGTGTTTTGACACAGTCAAAATACAAAGTAAAGAAAATTGGGGGTATAGCTCAGCTGGGAGAGCGCTTGCATGGCATGCAAGAGGTCAGCGGTTCGATCCCGCTTACCTCCACCAAAACGACGATTAAGTTGTAAGTCCTGTCCCCTTCGTCTAGAGGCCTAGGACACCACCCTTTCACGGTGGGTACAGGGGTTCGAATCCCCTAGGGGACGCCAAAGCTTTTGCTTGGCAACCGCTGCGGAGCGGTAGTTCAGTTGGTTAGAATACCGGCCTGTCACGCCGGGGGTCGCGGGTTCGAGTCCCGTCCGCTCCGCCAAAGAATTCAAAAAGCCTGATAGATTTCAATCTGTCAGGCTTTTTTCATGCCCGCTACTCAAGTTACCTAGCTTCAGCACCAGGCACACCTCAAAATGGCAGCTCTGGTCCATTATCAGATCTCGATCCTCTATAGCTGGCACGCTCATCGGACTCCCAGAAAGCCAGATAGCTCTGCTGACATTCAGCAGGTTCCTCACCTTCTTTCTCGCCAATCCACAAGCACGTTGCAGCGTAGCCGGACGCGGCACCCCAACCACCAACCCCTCCGCGACCAGACAGTCAATTCGTGGTTTCAGGCACGCAATTATCTTGCCCCTGAGACGCAAGGAAGTTAATGTATTGCGTTATCGTTACTTCAACATTCAACTTCCATGTCCGCCAGCACCTTGGGCCAGCGAGGCCCGACCGAGCACCATCGCCGCGAACAGATTATTGAGCAAGCCAATGCTCATTTCCGGCTCTACGGATATCGCAAGACCTCGGTTGCCAGCCTGGCCAAGTCCATAGGCGTATCCAGCGCCTATCTCTATCGTTTTTTCGACTCCAAACAGGCCATTGGCCAAGCAATTTGTCATTCCGTGCTCAATGGCATGCACGTGCAACTGCAGCAAATTGTTGAAGGCGATTTGCCGCCTATTGAACGCCTGCGCCATTTCATTGAAACCGCCTGCAATCTAAGCCTGGAGCTGTTCTTGCGGGAAGGCCGCATGCAAGAGGTGGTGATTGAGGCTCTGCAAAACAACTGGGCCACAGTCAACCAGCACAGAGAGGATTTGCTGACCCAAATTACCGCACTGGTGCGTGCGGGTCGGGAAAGTGGCGACTTTGAGCGTCGTACTCCCCTGGACGAAGTGGTCCAAGGCATCTTATTTGCCTTGACCGCCTGCCTGCACCCCGTCTTGCTAGAAATACACCCCCCTGAAAAAACCCGTCAAGGCTTGCTGGTGGTCACCCAGCTAATCCTGCGCAGCCTGATGCCCTGAGCATCAAATCCCAAGTTACAGTTCATCCAACTCTTTACTTACCCGGAGTCCTGCATGGCTCTTTTCCGCTCTCTTAGCCCCGTTTTAAGTTTGTCTGCCGCCCTTGTACTGATGGGGTGTAGTCAGCAGACCCAAGAGGCAGACCCTCGCACTCAGGCTCCTTTGGTAATTCAAAGTGTTGTTGCGCCCAAGGCCGATCAGCAGCGGCGTTTCCTGGGCTTGGTTAGCGCGCGAATCGAGAGCCCGCTGGCATTTCGGGTAGGCGGCAAGATTGATACGCGCCAGGTCCAAAACGGCGAGCATGTAAAAAAGGGTCAGCTCTTGATGACTCTGGATCCCAAGGATCTGCAACTGGATCATCGTGCTCGTCTGGCTGCCGTGCAGGCGGCCCAAGCTCAGGCAGAACAAGCCCAGTCAGACTACAAGCGTTTATCCCTGCTTGTCGATCAGGGGGGTGTCTCCCGTCAGGCCCATGAGCAAAGCAGACAAGCGCTACGCAGCGCCCAGGCGAACTTGAAGTCAGCGCAAGCACAGGCTGACCTTGCCCGCAACGCAGGCCAGTACAGTTCCCTGAAGGCTGAGGCCAGCGGCATCATTACCGCCCAGTTGGCTGATGTCGGTCAGGTAGTCAGTGCGGGGCAAGCCGTGCTGCGCCTGGCCCAGGACGGCCCACGTGATGTCATCGTCAGTTTGCCAGAACAATGGGATCTTCCACTGGGCACCCGCGCCACGATCGAGCTGACTGACTCCCAGGAAAGCCTGCCCGCCCAACTGCGTGAGTTGGCACAATCCTCTGACCCCGCCACTCGCAGCTATCAGGCCCGCTTTTCCTTCGAGGGTGAGAACGTCACTGCCCGACTAGGCTCCAGCGCCATCGTGCATTTGACACCTCACGATGCAGACGCCTTGAATCAGGTGCCACTGACCGCCATTTACGATGCAGGCAAAGGCCCCGGCGTATGGGTCATTGATAATCAGAAAACCGTGCACTGGCAGCCTGTGACGATTGCCAAACTGGCCCAAGAGTACGCCTACCTTTCCAAAGGCCCTGAAACCGGTACAACCATTGTGGCCCTGGGTGCCAATCTACTGCACGAAGGCCAGGAAGTACGCCCAGAAATGCGCGGGGCCAAACCATGACAGGCCGCTTCAATCTTTCAGCATTGGCCGTGCGCGAACGGGCCATCACACTGTTCCTGATCATTGCTCTGGCAGCCTCCGGCATTTACTCCTTCGTGAAACTGGGACGAGCCGAAGACCCGGCTTTTACCGTAAAAGTGCTGACGGTCACTGCCATGTGGCCCGGAGCGACGGCTCAGGAAATGCAGGATCTCGTGGCCGAACCCATGGAAAAACGCATGCAGGAGCTGCGCTGGTTTGACAGGGTAGAGACGGTTACCCGCCCTGGCACAGCCCTGATGGTCGTGACCTTGAAAGACACCATGCCGCCGGCGGACGTCCAAAGCGAGTTTTATCAACTACGCAAAAAGCTGCAAGATCAAGCTCCACGTCTGCCCAAAGGCGTGCAAGGCCCCTTCGTGAACGATGAATATTCGGACGTGTCCTTTAGCCTGTTCGCCCTGCAAGCCCCAGGCTTGCCACCGCGATTACTGACTCGCGAAGCCGAGAAGGTGCGCAGCCAGTTGCTGCAGGTTCCCGGCGTCAAGAAAGTCAACATTCTGGGCGAGCAAAGCGAGCGCATCTTTGTCGATCTGGACGAGGCCAAGTTGCACAATCTGCAACTGAATCCTCAACAGATCCTGGAAGCCTTGTCCAAACGCAGCGCCATGACCGCCAGTGGCGCGGTCAGCACCGATGGACCACGCATTCATCTTCGCCTCAGTGCCGGACTGGATGATATAGAGGCCATCAGCAATACCTATATCTACGTACAAGGTCACACCTTGCGACTGGGCGATATTGCCACAGTCAGCCGGGGTTACGAGGACCCGCCCAGCTTCGAGATTCATCACAACGCCCAATTTGCCATGCTGCTGGATGTCGTGATGCAGGAGGGCTACAACGGCCTGTATCTGGGCAAGGATCTGGAAAAGGCACGGGAAGATATTGCCGCTGCCCTGCCTCTGGGTTTCTCGCTGGAGACCGTGACCAACCAGTCGGTGAACATTGCTTCGGCCGTGGGCGAATTCATGTTCAAGTTCTTCGCAGCACTCAGCGTCGTGCTGCTGGTGTGTCTGATCAGCATGGGCTGGCGTGTGGGAATTGTGGTGGCAGCAGCCGTCCCCCTGACGCTGGCCATGGTGTTCGTCATCATGATGATGACGGGCAAGGTGTTTGACCGGGTGACGCTGGGTGCGCTGATTATCTCGCTGGGCCTGCTGGTGGACGACGCCATTATTGCGATCGAGATCATGATCGTCAAAATGGAAGAAGGCATGGACCGCCTGAAAGCCGCTGCCTATGCCTGGAACCATACGGCTGCACCCATGCTGTCCGGCACCCTGGTGACGATCATTGGCTTTCTGCCAGTGGGTTTTGCCCGTTCCTCTGCTGGAGAATACGCGGGCAATATCTTCTGGATTCTGGCCGCCGCCCTACTGACTTCCTGGCTGGTTGCCGTGGCTTTCACTCCCTATATGGGCGTGAAACTGCTGCCCGCCATTCCTGCCCGTCCAGGCGGTCACCAAGCCATTTATGACACCCCCAACTACAAGCGTCTGCGCCGCATGATTGCCTGGTCGGTACACCACAAGTTTCTGGTGGCCGGCATTGTGGTGGGTGCCTTCGTGCTGGCAGTTGTAGGCATGGGTTTCGTCAAACAGCAATTCTTCCCCACCTCCGATCGGCCCGAGCTGCTGGTAGAAGTGCAGTTGCCTGAAGGCAGCAGCATTCAGTCCACGCAGGCCGTTACTCGCAAGGTCGAGAGTTGGTTGCGCGAGCAGCCCGAGACCAAGCTGGTGACCAGCTATACCGGGCAAGGCGCACCGCGCTTCTTTCTGTCCTACAACCCAGAACTGCCCGACCCTTCTTTTGCCCGTCTGGTGGTGCTGACCGCCGATTATCACGACCGCGATGCTCTGCTGCAACGCTTTCGCAAGGTGGTGGCCGATGGTTTGACGCCAGAAGCGCGAGTGCGCGCAACGCAACTGGTGTTCGGCCCATCCACCAAATACCCCGTGGAGTTTCTGGTGCGCGGCCCCGACCTGGACACGCTACGCGATATTTCCGAGCAGGCCATGACGATTATGCGTGCCGACAAAGACATGCGTCAGGTGAACGTGGATTGGGGTTCGCGTGTGCCCGTCTTAAAGCTAAATGTAGACCCTCAGCGCCTGCAGGCCCTGGGCCTGAATCGTCAGAGTCTGGCAGAACAAATCCAGTTGCAGCTGGACGGCGCAACGGTTGCGGAATACCGCGAGGATTTACGTAATGTACTGGTCGTAGCGCGCAGCTCGGCCGTCAACCGCCATGATCCCACTCGCCTGTCCGGCCTGACCGTCATGAATGATCAGGGCCAGAATCTACCTTTGGAGCAAGTCGGCAAGCTGGAAATCATGCAGGAAGAACCCAAGCTGGCACGTCGCAACCGCCTGCCTACCATGACGGTACGGGGTGATATTGCTCCGCACGTACAACCGGCAGAGGTCGCCAACCGGGTGATGAAGGAGTTTGCCTCCTTGCAAGCTTCCCTGCCCCCTGGCTACCTGATCGAGATGAGCGGCATTACCGCCGAGGCCAAGAAATCCAACGACGCGCTGCTGCCCGTTTTCCCGGTCATGATTGCGCTGATGCTGCTGGTTATCGTGATTCAAGTGCGTTCGCTATCGAACATGATCATGGTGTTCCTGACGGCCCCCTTGGGCCTGATCGGCAGCGTACCTGCCTTGCTGATTTTCCAGCAGCCCTTTGGTTTTACCGCGATTCTGGGGCTGATCGGTCTGGCGGGGATTTTGATGCGCAATACCTTGATTTTGATTGAGCAGATCAAGACCAACCGGGCCGAGGGTGCCTCGCCCTACGACGCCGTAATCGAGGCCACCGTACAGCGTGCCCGCCCCGTTATTCTGACGGCGCTGGCGGCGGTACTGGCCTTCATCCCGCTGTCCTTCTCCGTGTTCTGGGGCTCCATGGCCCTGACGCTGATCGGTGGCACGGCGATTGGCACCATCCTGACCCTCCTGTTTTTACCCAGCTTGTATTCGATCTGGAATCGAATCCAGGACCCACGCGTCTCATCACTTGCTTGAAGGCTGAAACTATGTAAATAATGGATGCATGGTTTGGACCGAACCCCGCACGCGAGGCAGGCATACCGCCTGCCAGCCGCCCCCACAAAAGGGAGCATTTTTTGCCCACGGACGGGGGTTTGTGAGGGAAAAACCATGTGTCCCACGGCCAGTCTTGTGGGCCTGGAGAACAGAACGACGCCAGTTAGCTTATGTCTACACCGAACAACTTGCCCGCCGCCCTGTCTCACGCTTTCGAGAAGGCAATTTACCGAGTACACAGCCCTCAGGGCGATATAGACGTGCGCATCGGCCAGCTCAACCGCACTCTGAATCAATTGCTGGAACAAGAAAACAGTCGTGGCGCAGCGATTTTGACCGCCTGCAATCCAGGCGCCCAAATTTGCAGCCGCGCCTTTAACGATGCCGTTCAGGAAACCCTGCTACGCGATTTGCAAAAACAGGACCTTCATTGGTGGCCCGCCGTGAACCTGGACCCCAAAGGTAAATGGCCGGATGAACCCAGCTTGCTGGTATTGGACATCAGTCTGCAACAAGCGCGCTGGCAAGCACGCCTGTTCAAGCAATTGGCTTTTGTCTATATCCCGACCAATGGCAAACCACAGTTGCACCACGTGCAGCAGCGACTGCCTGTCTCCAATCAGGCTGATTTAAACAGCCCTGCTCCCTTCTAGACGCTGACGGAAACCATCGGCAATGGCAGCTCCTTTCAGCCGCCCCTCCGGCAAGACCCGCGCCCAGGCACGCCACTCGTGGCCAGTTGCTACCAGCACACCATCCATATTGAAGGCTTGATATTCAAGCTTGAAACGCCGCTCCAGCCATTGGGTCACATGCACACAAACGCGAATTTCGCGGTCATAGGTAACAGGTGCGCGGAAGTTGGCACCGACATCCACCAACGGGGTTACGGCATCGTATTCTTGTCGCAAGACACGCTGGCTCAAACCAGCCTGCCGCAGCCACGCCTGATACGTGCAATCAAACCAGTAAAAATAGTTGGGATAAAAAACGATCCCGGCCTCATCGCAATCACCCCACTCCACCGTGATGCGGCGCTCGAACACGTGCATGTTTATCCTTTCGCAAAATCACCGGTCAGTTTACTGCGAATAAAAAGGTGGAAACCACGCTAATCAGGTACTAAACCAGCAACAGAAACATTTTGCAAACACTGGCCAAGAAACAATTTGTATCGCGATCGGGCATATCAATTAAGCGAAGTTAGCAACAATTTCGCTTAATTATCACTGAAAAAAGCCTCTGCAGAGGGAAAGCCGTCACTTCCAAGCAGGGACAGAAGTCGTCTTTCACAGGCAGAGCACCTAGCATAGCCGCGTCACTGAATAAGGTAGCCTGCCATGTCTGTAAATAACCCCGCACCCTGGACAATTCGTCGCATCATGGAGCTTTACGAACTGCCCTTTATGGATCTCGTATTCCAGGCGCAAAGCGTACATAGACAGCACCACCCCGCCAATCAAATCCAGCTCTCCAGCCTGCTGTCCATCAAGACTGGCGCCTGTCCCGAGGATTGCTCCTACTGCCCGCAATCCTCCAAATACCAGACCGAGCTGGAACCCGAACCCTTGATGCCTCTGGAACAGGTACTGGAGGCGGCCCGCGCGGCCCAGGCACAGGGCGCACAGCGTTTTTGCATGGGTGCCGCCTGGCGTTCCCCTACAGAAAAGCAGTTGGACCAAGTCATTGATATGGTCAGTGCCGTCAAAGCGATGGGGCTGGAAACCTGTGTCACTTTGGGCATGCTGAAAGACGGTCAGGCCGAACGCCTAAAAGAGGCTGGGCTGGATTACTACAATCACAACCTGGACACCTCTCCCGAGTTCTATGGCCAGATCATCAGCACACGCACCTACCAGGACCGCCTGGACACGCTGGAACGCGTACGTGCAGCCGGCTTGAACAGTTGCTGTGGCGGGATCATTGGCATGGGCGAAAGTCGCCGCGAGCGTGCCGGCCTGCTGGCCCAGTTGGCCAATATGCGCCCCTACCCCGAGTCCGTGCCCATCAACCAATTGGTAAAAGTGCCAGGCACACCGCTCGATCAGGTCGATGACCTGGACCCCTTCGAGTTTGTACGCACTATCGCCATTGCACGTATCCTCATGCCCACCAGCGCCGTGCGCCTGTCAGCGGGCCGCGAAACCATGGATGACAGCACACAGGCCCTGTGCTTTATGGCGGGGGCCAATTCCATCTTCTATGGCGAGCAATTGCTGACCACCGGCAACCCGCAGTTTGTAGCGGACCAGGATCTGTTTGCCCGCCTGCAACTGGAAGCGGCCAAAACCACACTGTCCGAACCTCCTTTGTCTTTGGAACAAACCCGTCCACGCGCGATGGTCGAGGCCCTTTAATATGCTCACTTTGATCGCCAGTATTCTGTGCAGTGTTGCTGTTTCCATTCTGCTCAAAGTTGCCCGCCAGCGGCAGATCGATGTCGCCCAGGCCATCATGGTCAACTACGGCGTGGCAGTAACCTTAAGCCTGGTCTTGCTGCAACCACACCCCAGCAGCCTGCTCAATCCCGCCACACCCTGGTGGATTCTGATTGCCTTGGGCGTGCTTTTGCCTAGTGTCTTTCTGTTCATGGCGGCAGCCGTACGCCAGGCCGGTATTGTATTGAGCGATGCCGCCCAACGCCTGTCTCTGTTCATCCCCTTGCTGGCGGCCTTTCTGCTGTTTGGCGAGCATCTGGGCGGACAGAAACTATTGGGCATAGGCTTGGCCCTGACCGCCCTGCTGTGCTTGCTGATACGTCCCCACCAAACCAGTAAGCAGGACGCGGGTTCCGGACATCCGGCCCTGATGCTGCTGGCGGTCTGGCTGGGCTATGGCGTGATCGACATCATGTTCAAACAGCTCTCCAAAGCCGGCGCCGCTTTCTCCAGCAGTCTGGTGGTGTCCTTCTCCTTGGCAGGAGTGCTGATGCTGTGCTGGCTGCTGGCCAAGCGCACCAGTTGGCACAAAGGCAGTCTCTTGGCTGGTCTGGTACTAGGCCTGCTGAACTTCGGAAATATTTTCTTTTACATCCGCGCCCACCAAATCTTCCCGGAAAACCCCACCCTGGTGTTCTCGGCCATGAATATTGGCGTCATTGCCTTGGGGGCCATTGTTGGAGCGGGCTTCTTCAAAGAAAAACTCAGCGCCCTCAATATCGTGGGGGTTGCCCTGGCAATAGGCGCGATCGTGGCCCTGATTCCACGTTAAACAGTCCCAGGCGTATCTCATACACGCCTGCGTAGTGCAGCGCGGCAGCAGGATATTCTGGCTGGCAAGATTGAGCTTGAAGCTAAATCTAACGGGCTTGAATTCCAGATTTAAGATCCGGGCAAAGAAAAAACCCAGGCCTGGCCTGGGTTTTTTTGAGTGAATCATGGTCGTAAAGCGCCACGAAAACAGGCTCGATTCTGTCGACTGTTTACGGAGCTGGATCTGACGGTTTCCGCTTGCTCTCTGCCTCTTGCGCACCGCCCGAGCTATCCACATCTGCCGGGTTCCCAGAATCATCCAAGCCTCCGGAACTTCCCGCAACAGGATCAACCCTCTTGTCGTCCTCGGCAAGTGTCGCTTCTACGGCCTCATCCTCCGCCTGGCGCTCTACCGCAGTACTTTCCGTTGTCGCAGGCACGCGCTCCTCAACCGGGGGCAGATCCTCGAACACCGGGTCGTGTGACACGTCAGAACTGATATCGACCCGAGGATCCAATGCCACCGCCGCAGCCGAGCTTTGCAAGCTATCGGGCATAGGCACAAAGTTGGTTGGCGCATCCTGGCTCAAGTGATCGCCCAGCACTTTTTGCGGACGAACCAACAGGACCAGTGCCAAACCACAGGCCGCCACGAAAATGTAGTACAGGTTGCTGCCGATGTAAGTCATCAGGCCGCCGGCAAGCAGCGGCCCCAAACAGGCCCCCAAGCCATACACCATATACAGGATGGCGCTCAACCCGACCCGCCGCTCTGGGTCCACGTTATCGTTGGCAAACGCCGCCCCCAAGGGGTAGAGCGTAAATTGCAGAATCCCGAACAGCGCGGAAAAAACCAGCAAGAACCAGAACGGTGCCTCGAACCAGCCCCACAAGGGAATAGCCAAGACCAGCAAACAGATTGCATTGATGCGGATGAGCTTGACGCGATTCATGCGATCTGCCAACCAGCCTACCGGCCACTGAGCCAACACCCCGGCTGCCACCGACACCGCAACAAACAAGGCGGCCTGCTCACTACTTAAATGGACTCGCACCGCATATACCGGGGCCAGCCCGTAGAAGGCCCCTGTCAACATGCCAGCCACCAGCAGCACCATCAAGGACAAGGGCACGCGATCTACGTAGTAACGCGCATTAATGGGTGCGGGGACTTGCAAAGGCGGATGACTGCGACGGGTAATCGCCACCGGCACAAGACTGAAGGCCGAACAGATCGCCACAAAAACCAGGGGTTCGTAATTCAGATGCGGGAACAGCGTTAACGACAACTGTCCCAACACCGTGCCCAGACTGGAGAACACCATGTAAATGGCAAAAATTGTACCGCGCTGGCTATTGTCGCTTTGCTCGTTCAGCCAGCTTTCAATACCCATGAACTGCACTACCATCGCTGCGCCCGCCAAAAAACGCAACAGCAGCCAGACATACATGGAGTCGATCAGAATCTGCACCAGCACACAGATGGTGACAATGGCAGCACTGGCGGCGTACGCACGAATATGGCCCACGCCCATGATCAGGCGATGGCCCATACGAGCACCAAATACCAGGCCCAGGTAATACACCGCAATCAGCCCACCAATCCATACCTCTGACACGGAGATGGCCGTCAGGCGCACCCCCATGAAGGTGTTGAATAGGCCCGAGCTGAGCAAGAGCATCAGGGTCGCAAAGTACAGGGACGAAAACGCACCCACCGATGACAGCATTCACACATCCTAAAAAAACAGCAGCACCGTGCTTACTCTGGCTATCCCCCACACTCCAGCCGGGGTGCCACGACAAAAGCACGGTAAAAAAAGCGCCAGCTTGCAGCCAGCGCTTTGTAAGCTTTCACTCCCACGCCTGGCCGGACTGGCGCAGAGTCAGATACTTAAGACTGTACCTGTTTGAGCAGAGTATCTGCATCTGACGTATGCAGGCCTCCGTCGTTCTCAATGTTCAATTGTTTAACAACGCCATCATCGAGCAAGGCGGAAAAACGTTTGGAACGAACGCCCAGACCTTTGGCCGTCAGATCAAACTCCAGACCCAGTTTCTTGGTCCAGACCGCACTGCCGTCAGCCAACAAGCGCACTTTGCCATTGACATTCAGGGACTTACCCCATGCACCCATCACGAAAGCATCGTTCACAGACACGCACCAGATTTCATCCACGCCAGCAGCCTTGAACTCATCTGCCTTGGCGACAAAGCCAGGCAAGTGCTGCTCGGAGCAGGTGGGAGTGAAAGCGCCAGGGACAGCAAACACGGCAATTTTCTTGCCTTTAACCAGATCAGCCACCTGAAAGTTATTGGGGCCCATCGGGCAACTTTCTGTGGCGGTTTCAATGTACTCACTAAGGGTCGCGTCTGGAACGCGCTCACCGACTGAAATGGACATAAGGTCTCCGTATGAATAAACACCGCCAGTATGGCGGCCCGATCAAACTATGATACTAATAGACTAGCGTGTCTGATAGACAAATAATACTTATCAGTACGTTTCATTTGCCTACACAACCAAGAAAAACCATTCAGCGCTGAAAGACAATCAGACCAGCACACGTAGGCAGCAACCTTTGGTGGATGCTGGAATCAGCCAGTCCCGGCACTCAAAAAATACAGTCCATACAGCAAAAAAATCTGTCAACACTAAAACACTCACCCACAAAAAAAGGCCGGGCTTTTTGCCCGGCCTTCCAGGTGATTCACGTTTTACGCCGATTGCATAAAGCCGTACTGCCCCATCATGGGCTCACCTTGCCCTGCTCGCCGATAGCGATCAGGAACTCTACAGCCATCCCATCATGCGGGGCAGCCAAAGCGTAATTCCTGGAATGAAGGTAATCATCAAGAGGAAGGCCAGGCCCGTCAGCAACCACGGCATGGTGGACTTGGTCACTTCGGTCAGGCCCAGCTTCGATATGCTGGACGCCACATACAGATTCAAGCCAACCGGCGGCGTCGCCAGCCCGATCTCCATATTCACCACCATCATGATGCCGAAGTGAACCGGGTCCATGCCCAGCTTCATGGCAACCGGGAACAAAATGGGGGCCATGATCAGGATCAGCCCCGATGGCTCCATGACCATACCGATCACCAGCAACAAGACATTGACGAACAGCAAGAAGGCAATCAGCCCCATCCCTTGCGACACAATCCATTCGGCAATCGCTTGTGGAATCTGCTCGGAGGTCAAAATGAAGGCGAACATGACCGCGTTCGTGATGATGTACAGCAGCATGGCACTCATAGCCGCCGACTCCAGCACAATGCGTTTTACCTCGCGCAGCTTCACATCCTTGTAGACCCAGACCGCAATCACAAAAGCGTACACGGCACTGATGGCGGCAGCTTCGGTCGGCGTGAACACACCGGAGTAAATTCCCCCCATCACAATAACGATCAGCATCAACCCCCAGATGGAATCCATGAAGGCACGCCAGCGCTCTTTGAAAGAAGCACGCGGCATACGGGGGTAGTTCATTTTCCAGGCGCGGAACATGGTGGTCGCACCCAGGGCAAGCGCCAAGATCAAGCCCGGCACCACACCTGCAATAAATAGCTGACCAATCGAGGCAGTGCCTACTTTGGCACCATCCGGGCCTTCGACCATCATGCCGCTGGTAGCCACCGCGTACATCACCATCACAATTGAAGGTGGCAGCAAGATACCCAAACCACCAGAGGTAGCCACAATGCCGGTTCCGAACTGTGCGGGATAGCCTTGTTTGACCATCGCCGGAATCATGATCGACCCAATGGCCGCCACGGTAGCTGGCGAAGAACCACTGATCGAGGCAAACAAGGCGCAAGCCAGTACCGCTGCCAAGCCCATGCCGCCGGGCAAATGGCCCACCATGGAGGCCGCAAAGCGAATCATGCGCTGCGCGACCCCACCATGCGTCAGGAAGCTACCGGCCAGAATGAAGAACGGAATCGCCATGATCTCGAACTTCTCGATGCCGGTAAACAGCTTCAGAGCAATACTGTCCATGGGCACGTCTGTCATGGTGAACAGGAACCCCATCACCGTCAGACCCAGGGCAATCGACACGGGCATGCCTGTCAACAGCAGGATAGCCAGCAAGGCAAAAATAATCAGGGCGGTCATGCGCGCGCTCCTTCGGATTCAGACACACCGCGCTCTGTTTCAGCGATCAGATCAGCCGCAGGCTCGTGATGGGGCAACTGGCCAGTCTGAATGAAATTCATCAAGGCTTGCAGGAAACGAAAACACATCAGCAGGGAACCCGCAGGCACCGCCAGGTACACAATCCAGACAGGCACTTCCAGGTCAGCCGACACTTGAGCTGTATGGGCAATGTCGTAGACAAAGCTGCCGCCAATCCAGGCAACCATGGCGGTAAACAAGGCACCGGCGAACAGGGAAATCACCACCAGCAGATGGCGCCAACGCGGCCCTACCGCGTTAACCAGCACGTCCACACCCACGTGGATACCCACGCGTACGCCGTATGCGGCACCAAACTTGGCCATCCAGACAAACAGGTAAATACACAGCTCCTGCGCCCAGAGCAAATTGATGCCAGCCACACTGCGATAGCTTGAACGGGCCAACGCCATCACGGATTCGTAACCCTGAGCCCGCGACCAGGACACCAGATCAGCCAGCATGCTGACCGAGTAACGCTGGCAGACCGCTACGAAAATAATCACCACGGCGGCCACCATGAGAAGCGAGATGAACGTCTCCTCAAAGCGGTCCAGAATACGTAAGAACATGGGTAGCTCCAGACTACAGCGGGCCCACCCGGATCACGGGCAGGCGCGGCGCAGTAGCGGGAAGAAAAACGGAGCAGGTCTGAAACAGACCTGTACAAGATAAGCAGAGAAAACCGACTTTATTCGGTCGCCTTGTAAAAGGCATCGATCACGTCCTGGCCGATACGAGATGCCATTTCCTTGTGAACAGGATGCAGTTGCTTGACCCACTCCTGACGCTCGGCATCGCTCAACTGATAGAACTGAGTCTTGCCGGACTCTTGCATAGCCTTCATGGAATCGTTGTTCTCTTGCTCGGCAATATCGTTGGCGTAAACCGTGGCTTCGGCCATGGCCTTTTCCATGCCTTGGCGGATATCGTCAGGCAGACCTTCCCAGAACTTCTTGTTCACAATCACGGCATAGCCCAGATAACCGTGATTGGACACGGTGGCGTGCTTTTGCACTTCATGCATTTTCTGGGTGTACATATTGGACGGCGGGTTCTCGGTGCCATCGACCACACCGGTTTGCAGGGCTTGGTACACCTCCGAGAACGCCATCACCTGAGGCACGGCATCCAGTGCCTTGAACTGAGCTTCCAGAACCTTGGAGGACTGAATACGCATCTTCAGGCCCAGGAAATCGTCCACGCTTTTCAGGGGCGTATTGGCGCTCATGACCTTAAAACCGTTGTCCCAGTAAGCCAGGCCCTTGATGCCCTTGGGCTCCAGTTTGTCCAGCAGCATGCGGCCCACAGGCCCTTCGGTGACCTTACGCAGATCGTTGCGGTCATTGAAGATGAAAGGCAGATCGAACACCTCAAATTCACGTACGCCCAAAGGACCGAACTTGGCCAGCGATGGGGCCAGCATGTGTACCGCGCCCAGTTGCAGGGCTTCGAGTTCTTCCTTGTCTTTGTACAGTTGCGAGTTCGGGTAGACTTCGACAACGACCTTGCCCTCGGTGTATTTTTCGGCCAGTTCCTTAAAGCGCACAGCGCCCTTGCCCTTGGGTGTGTCTGGCGACACAACGTGGCTGAACTTGATGATCATGGGGTTGGCCAGAACAGGCGCGGACAGGAATACGGACGCCAGCAAGCTGGCCACAAGGGTCTTTTTCATGTTTGCCTCCGGTCGGTGGGGAACCGACACGTGTTATTGATTGATTTGCTTGAAAGCGTGTAGCTTAAAAAAGCAGTCCCGAATTATCTATTGTGGAAATCCGAAACCTTTTGTCATGATGCGTCTTGCCCGTCCGTCCGGATTCATGCGCCAGGCTGCCTCACGCACCCTGGCCGCCCACCCGATCAGCACCTATGTGCCTATTTTGGCCATTCTGATTATTGTGCTGCTGATGGGCGTGTTTGCCTGGGCAGTCAGCAAGGAGCGCCATGAGGAGCAATCCAACGAGCTGATACGCAATGCCCTGTGGGTGGAGCAGTCCCTGTCCTTTCAATTGCGCTCGCACGAGAACAATTTAAGCCGCATTGCCAGTGAAATTGAAGTTCACTCCCAGCCCGCCACCACCCAGACGGCACTGACACAGTTACAGCACTTCAAAACCATTCACCCCGATCTGCTCAAAGTCGCGGTACAAGATCGCTTTGGCACCACTTTGCTGGTGCGCCCTCCCGGTGCCGACACCCGGATTGCGGCCCACGTCAGCACGCCCCGCACGTCCACCTGGTTACCTGCCTACTACTCCAATGAGCACCAGGAAAGTGTGCTGGATCTGGTGGTGCCCATTTACGAGGACAACGAGATTGTCGGCACCTTGCGCGCCACCTTTTCCCTGGCCACCATTCTGATGGAAAACGTGCCCTGGTGGATCGCCGAGCAGTATCACGTCTCCCTGATCGACCAGGGCGACCAGACGCTGGCTACACGCTCCAAAGGCGAGCCGGGGCAAAGCGAATTACGTTACGCCATGTCGGTAGACCCGCCTTTGCATGGCGTACGTTTGCTGATGACACCCTATCCGCAAAAAAACATTCCCACCTTCACCTTGCTGCTGACCGTCATTGCCGGTCTGGCTTTACTGGCTGTGGTGAACCTGGCCATGCAACATCACTACGCACGCAAACGCCGTGATGCCGAGCTGGCCTTGAGGCAGGAACAAGCCTTTCGCAGTGCCATCGAGAACTCCATGGTGACCGGCATGCGCGCCCGCGATCTGGACGGCAAGGTGCTGTATGTGAACCCGGCGTTTTGCGAACTGGTCGGGCGCAGCAGCGAAGAAATTATTGGTCTGGCACCGCCCATGCCCTGGTGGGTGCCGGAGATGATGGATGAAACGCTGGAGCGCCGGGACCGCCTGAAGTCCTCCCGCTCCGTGCAAGTCTTTGACACGCTGTTCCAACGTCCGGACGGCTCGCGCGTCGATGTACAGGTCTTTGAGTCCCCGCTGATTGACGCCCAGAAACAGCATGTGGGCTGGATCAGTTCCATCATTGACATCAGCTCGCGCAAGCAGGCCGAAGCCCTGGCCAGCTCACAGTCCGAACAATTGCACCACACGGCCAAACTCATCACCATGGGCGAGATGGCCTCCACGCTGGCCCATGAACTGAACCAGCCGCTATCGGCCATTGCCAGCTATGCAGCCGGCTCCCTGAACCTGCTGGGTAATGAACCACTGGATCCGACACTGCTGCGTCGAGGCCTGGAAAGTCTGGCCGAACAAACACGCCGTGCCGGGCAAATCATCCACCGCATTCACGACTTTGTACGTAAACGCGATCCGCAGCTCAGCCCCCTGAATTTGCCAGATGCCTTGCAAGGCGCCTTGGCCATGGCCAAGGCGGGCCTGCGTCATCATCAGATTCAATTGATCGTGCCCTCTCACCCCGAGAACCTGCCCGTGATGGGCGACAAGGTGCTGCTGGAACAACTGATTTTCAACCTGCTGCGTAATGCTGCCGAAGCCATGTCCGGCCTGGAGCCGGAACGCCGGGTACTGGAAGTCAGCATGCAGGCCAGCAACGGTGTGGTGCTGGTGATGGTGGCCGACCAAGGCCCCGGTGTAGCAGCGACCATCATGGCCGAGGTGTTCCAGGCCTTTACCACCACCAAAGCTCAGGGCCTGGGCATTGGTCTGAATATTTGCCGCTCCATTGTGGAGCTGCACCATGGCAAACTCTGGTTTGAAAACGGGGTTCCCCACGGTGCCACCTTCCTGTTTTCCTTGCCCTTGATCGAACATGACTAAGCACGCCCCTTTGGTCCACATCGTGGACGACGACCCAGCCATCCGCGATGCCCTGTCCTGGCTCTTTGCTACCCGTCAGGTCAATACCGAACGCTGGGAATGCGGCGAGGCCTTTCTCAATGCACTTGGCCCCGAAACCCAAGGCTGCATTCTGCTCGACATACGCATGGATGGCCTGTCCGGCCTGGAGGTGTTTGAACAACTGCGCCAGCGCCAGTCCTGCCTGCCCGTTATTTTTCTGACCGGCCACGGCGACCTGCCCCTGGCCGTGACCGCGCTGAAACAAGGCGCGGCAGATTTCATCGAAAAGCCTTTTAACGATAACGATCTGGTGGACCGCGTGCTGGAGGTGCTGCGCAACTACGAGGCCAGCCAGGAAGCACGAGACCACGAGCAGGCTTTGGAGCAACGGCTGGATACCCTGTCTCAGCGCGAACGTGAAGTGTTGGCCCTGGCGCTGGAGGGACGACTGAACAAACAGATTGCCCAGGACCTGAACATCACCATGCGCACGGTGGAGGTACACCGTGCCCGAGCACTGGAAAAGATGCAGGCCCGCACGCTGATCGAGCTGGCCCGACTACTGGACCCAGCCCGCCTGCGGGAAGACCGCAACCCGCCGGGGCCTTAGTCAAAGCCACCGGGGCGGGTGTATATAATGCAGCCATAAACTATTAGAACCGCGCACTAGGCCCGGTCCCCGGAGCGATCATGAGCACCACTACCGAAAACACCGATTTGCACCTTTCCCATCTGGATGAAGATGGCAAAGTTCAGATGGTCGATGTCAGCCACAAATCGGCGACATCCCGTTCTGCCACTGCCCGCGCCGTGGTACGTTTGAGCCCGGCTGCCTATCAGCTGCTGTCAGCCCAGCACAATGCCAAGGGCGAAGTGCTCAACACCGCCCGTGTGGCAGGTGTGCTGGCCGCCAAACGCTGTGCCGAACTGATACCTATGTGCCACAGCCTGCCCCTGGATTTTGTCGGCATTGATTTTGAAAGTGATGCGGCGGCGGGCACCATTGCGGTGCTGGCTACCTGCCGCACCCGCTATACCACTGGCGTTGAGATGGAAGCCATGACGGCCTGCTCCATTGCCGCCCTGACCATTTACGATATGTGCAAAGCGGCCGACAAAGGCATTGTGATTGAACAGACCCGTTTGCTGGAGAAAACCGGCGGCAAAAGCGGGACCTGGACAGCTTTTGCCTAAGCCCTTTCACGGAGATAGCATGACAAGCCCTTTAACATTGCGCGTCCTGTACTTCGCCCAAGTGGCCGAACGCACAGGCCAACGCCAGGAAAACTGGGAATGGCCCCAGGAAGGCACCGTCCAGCAATGGACTGAGGCCCTACTGCAACGCCACCCGAATTTGAGCGATATGGCAGGCCGCCTGCATGTGGCGGTGAACCAGTTTCACGCCAAACCCACCGACCCTGTCCGACCCGGCGATGAAGTGGCTGTGTTCGAGCCCGTCACCGGAGGTTGAGATGATTCGCATCCAGACCGAAGATTTTGATGTTGCCACCCTGAACGCCGAACTGCGTACCACGGCTGGCGGCAAGGCCGGTGCCATGGTGACCTTTACCGGCTATGTGCGCGATCAGGTCGATGGCACTGCCACCGAATCCCTTTTCCTGGAACACTACCCTGGCATGTGCGAGCGCGAGATCGAAGCGGTTTGCGATCAGGCCCGCCAACGCTGGCCCATTTTGGATACGCTGGTCGTACACCGTGTGGGCGAACTGCATCTGACCGAACAAATCGTTTATGTTGGCGTGACCAGCGCCCACCGGGGCGATGCTTTTCGTGCCTGCGAATTCATCATGGATGTGCTGAAAACCCGCGCTCCTTTCTGGAAACGCGAAACCCTGGCTGACGGCAAACGTTTCTGGGTACAGCAGCGCGACAGCGACGCCCAGAAAACCGATGCCTGGAATACTTCTGCGGACACCAACAAGCATGTCTAAAGCCAAGAGCGACTTACCCGCTGCCCGATTGAATATGGCCGTCCTGACAATTTCAGACCGCCGTGGCCCAGATGAAGACACATCCGGCGACTATCTGGCAGCCAGCCTGACGGACAGCGGCCACTACTGCGTACGGAGAGCCATCAGCAAGGACAATATCTACGCCATCCGCGCCCTGCTCAGCCAATGGATTCTGGACCCGGAAATCAACGTCATCATCTGCAATGGCGGTACGGGTTTCAGCCATAAAAAATCCACGATTGCCGCAGTCACGCCTTTGCTCGATCAGGTCATTACCGGCTTTGGCGAACAGTTCCGCTACCTGTCCTATCAGGATATTGGCTCCTCGGCCTTGCAATCCGATGCGCTGGCTGGAACGGCCAACCGGACCTTGCTGTTCTGCATTCCCGGCTCGGGCGGCGCTTGCAAACTAGCCTGGGAAAAAATCCTGAAAGAACAACTGGACAGCCGTCATCGCCCGTGCAATTTTGCCTCTGAATATCTGGAGCCAGCCAAGTCCTGATGCCTGCAAAGGCATGGCAGTGGCTGCTCCGGAACGACCTCCTTTCCACCGTGCTCTGACGCCCTGAGCCACGAATTGTTTTATCGAATTTATCCATCCTATGATCGAATTTGACGTAGCACAGCAAAGGCTGGCCCAGGCAGGGCAAGTTCCCACCCAAATCGAGACCTGCGACTTGTCGCAAGCCTTGGGACGTATTCTGGCCCAGGATATTCAGGCCCAGTTGGACATGCCGCCCGCTGACAATAGCGCCATGGACGGCTATGCCCTGCGCTTGGCTGATATTGCCGATGGCAAGGTATTGCCCATTCAGCAACGCTGCTATGCCGGCGATATTCCTGAAACGCTGCAAGAGAACATGGCGATTCGCATCTTTACCGGCAGCATGCTGCCGCCCGGTGCCGATACCGTGGTGATTCAGGAGAACTGCCAGGAAGACGAACAGGGCGTGCGCATTCTGGAAATGCCCGTGGCAGGCGTGAACATCCGCCGCCGTGGTGAAGACATGCGCATCGGTGAGGTGCTGATCACCACAGGCACCAAGCTGACAGCAGCCCATATTGCCCAACTGGCTGCGCAAGGCCACGCTCAGCTACAGGTCTACCCTCGCCTGACAGTGGGCATTCTGACTACAGGTGACGAACTGACCCCCGCCGGTCAGCCACTGAAAACCGGCCAGATCTACAACTCCAACGCCCCCATGCTGCGTGCACAGCTTCAAGCACTAGGGGTTGAAACAGTCCATGCTGTCCATGCCAAAGACACACTGGAAGCCATTCAGGACGCCCTGAAAGCACTACTGCAACGCTGCGATCTGGTGCTGACCGTAGGAGGTGTCTCGGTCGGTGAAAAGGACTTTGTAAAGCCTGCCATCGAAGGGATAGGCGGTCAGCTAGATCTGTGGAAAGTGCGCATGAAGCCCGGCAAACCGCTGGCACTGGCGTACATAGACAACAAGCCCCTGGTCTGCCTACCCGGCAATCCGGTGTCCTCTTACGCGGTGTTTTCCTTGATGGTGTCACCGCTGATTCGTCGCCTGCAAGGCCGCCATCAAGTACTGCCTGCGATTCGCTACGGCATTTTGCAAGGCGAGCGCCACTTTGAAGGTGACCGCGAAGAGTTCATCCGAGTACAAGTGGATAGCGACGAACAAGGCCGCCTGCTGGCGCAGCCATTCAATAATCAGGGCTCGGGCGTGATCAGCTCCTTGCCCTGGGCGCAGGCACTGGCCCGCATCCCTGCCGACTCCCATGTCTCCCCCGGCGATGTGGTGCGTCTGTACGAATACAGCCAGTGGCAGGCTTGAGAGCTACCACTTCAGCCTTGGCTTCGCCATAAAAAAAATCGCCCTGATCAGGGCGATTTTTCGTGCTGTTTATTTGGTGCTATTTACTGGTGCGACGAAAGCACCACAACCGGCTTACCAGCTTTGTGCCTGATCCAGATCCTGCGGCGTATTGATATTGAAAAAAGCATGTTCCGGTGCATCGCGAAAGTCCACTGCCACCGCAGCTATGCTTTCCAACCAGCTCATGACGCGGCGTTCACCGCTCAGCAGATACTGTTTCAAGCTAGCAGCCTGATCAGTACGCAGCAGCAGACAAAGAGGATGGCTGCGTTCAGCTTGCGCATAAGCGGCGACAGCGCCCTGCTCTTCTACAGCTTTGATCAAGCGTTTGCCCAGATCCTTTGGCACAAAGGGCAAGTCCACGGGACAGGACAAGGCCCACGGGGTAGAAACCTGATCCAGCACACTGGCCAGACCGGCCAAGGGGCCCAGATAGCCTTCCAGCTCCAGCGCATCGGGCACCACCCGCCCCCAATGGACATACTGTTCAGGATTGCGATTGGCACTGATCAAGATAGTCCCCACCTGCGGGCGCAGGCGACGTACCAGATGCTGAACCAAAGGCTGGCCCTGTAAAAGCAGCAAGCCTTTATCGACCTGGCCCGACAAATCAAAACGCCGGGCCTGTCCGCCTGCCAGCACAATACCGCTGATGTCCTGTGTGCTTATCATCCGCCGATGTAACTCATTTCTATACGGTCACGACTCGTGGTGTGCTCACCCCGAATCTCGGAATATCGGTCTTGCCGCCCCGTCCAAACACCGTGCATATAGGCGGCTAACTGGTCGTCGGAAGCACCCGAGCGCAATTGCGCCCGCACATCATAACCTTGAGAGGCAAACAGACACAGAAACAGACGTCCCTCCGGGGAAAGACGCATGCGTGAACAGTCCCCACAGAAAGGTTGCGTCACGCTGGTAATCACGCCCACTTCCCCTGTGCCATCCTTGAAACGCCAGCGGCTGGCTACTTCGCCACGGTATTGGGCCGCTACCGGCTCCAGCGCGAAACGGGACTGGATACGCTCCACAATCTGCGCACCGCTGACGACCTCTTCCAGATTCCAGCCATTGCTGGTGCCCACGTCCATATATTCAATAAAGCGCAAAATCTGGCCGGAGCCTTTAAAGTGCTCGACCATGGGCAGAATCTGATCGTCGTTCAGGCCTTTACGCACCACCATATTGACCTTCACCGGGCTCAAACCTGCCGCCTGCGCCTTGGCAATGCCATCCAGCACGGTGGACACGGACACGCCGCTGTCGCTGAGTTGCGTAAAGCGGGCATCGTCCAAGGCATCCAGGCTGACGGTAACGCGATTCAAGCCTGCGTCTTTCAACGCCTGAGCTTTGCGACCCAACAAGGTGCCATTGGTGGTCAAAGTCAGCTCTACCGGCTCACCCTCCGGTGTGCGCAGCTTGGCCAGCATGGCAATCAGCACTTCAATATTTCGACGCAAGAGCGGCTCGCCACCTGTCAGGCGCAGCTTGCGCACGCCCAGGGAAACCGCCTGCCGTGCCACGCGCTCGATCTCTTCAAAGCTGAGCAGGGAAGAATGAGGCAGGAACTCGTAGTCCGTGCCAAACACTTCCCTGGGCATACAGTAGGTACAGCGAAAATTGCACTTGTCGGTCAGAGAAATACGCAGATCGTGAAACGGACGGTGGCGCTTGTCCAGCGGTTGCTCAGACACCGCCGCCATGCGCACGGTAGGGCGGCGCGCAGGTTCAGCAGCACTCGTTTGAACCCCCTGTTCAATGCCTGACGGTACAAGCCCCGATCCAGCAGGCGCCGCGTCAGTCCGCCCCGACGACAAAGCCCCGGCGCCTGGAGGAGCCGCTTTTTGATGTGGCCCTGTCGAACCCCCGCCTTCAGGCGGGGATTCAAACGTTGGCCCATGATCATCGCTCATGGTGTTCTCTTTCGTTCAAGGACAGGGTTGGCCCCGTCTCATGGTGTATGTGTGTTTTCGTCAAGCAAAGGGGTCTAACGCCAGAGCATGTCGGCGGCCTGGCCGAATGCCTGTTCCAGCGTCATGATCTGCCCTAAACCGCGTGGGTCATAACCCACCAGATCTTGCATGAATTGACTATACGCGGAACCGCCAATCACGTTCATCAGTTGCTGCATAGGAGCCTTATCCAGCGCTTCTTGCTCGACCGCGATGAAGTAACGCTCCTGCGCCAGGGGAATAAACTCCAGCCCGCATCGGCTGGCCGCTGTTTCCACACCCAGCCCGGTATCGGCCATGCCACTGGCAACATGGGCCGCCACCGCCATATGCGTCAATTCTGTTGTTTCAAAGCCCAGGACCGCATTCGTGTTTACCCCTAACTGACCCAGCAGCAAGGTGGCCAGAAAGCGGGTGCTGGACCCCATCTGACGGTTCACAAAGCGCACATCGGGCCGTAGCAAATCCGCCATGCCCGTGATGTTCTTGGGGTTGCCCTGTTCCACAAACAGGCCCGTTCGGCGCGTGGACAGGAAAATCAGCCGGTGACGCGCCGGTGACAGCCATTGCCCATAACGGCGCATGGCAGCCACCTCGAACTCGCCTACCGGAACCTGGAAACCGGCCAGGTCGCAGTCCCCACGCTCCAGCGAAGCCAGTGCTTCAATAGCGGTGCGATAGCGCAGTTCCAGCGGCAAGCCCTCGTGTTCGTTGGCAAAGCGCATCAAGCCTTCAATCGCAAATCCGTGACTGGCTTGAAAGCGCAAACGGTCCAGAGGCTGAGCATACAAGCGACCCAGCTCCTCTTCCAGTTCGGAGGCCATGCTCTCCAGGGTCGGCGTCAGACGCGCATCCAGGCGCCGGTTTGCCCATAGCAAACGCTGGGCAAACTCGGTCAGCTTGGTGCCTTTACGCCGGGACGTTTCCAGCAAGGCGGCATCAAACTGTTGTTCGGCATTGCGCAACAAGCCCCAGGCATGTCTGTAAGAAAACTGGCATTCCTTGCTGGCTCCCGCCAAGTGCCCCAGTCGCTCGATGGCACCCAACAGACGCAGCACATCCCCCATGAGGAGTTCCACGCCGTCTGCATTTTCCAGAATCCATTCAGAGCGCAGCCGGGCTTTGAATTTCTGTTTGGTCATGTGTTTTTGTCGACCAGTGTATTTTCGTATTTATGTTTTGTGCTGCATGTACCAAACATTATATATGCGAAATATTGCTTATTGAAGTTATGGACTTAAGTGGTTAGATTACAAGGGAAAACACTGTCAAATAATATGCACGGCTGTGCATAAAAAAACATGGAGGCGCAGGCTCCCTACTCGGGCACCGCGCACACAGGACATGCAAACAACCCCTCATCACCAGGAGCAGGACCAGTCCGGCCTGACGCCTGAAGAGGTCACCTTACAGGCCGTGCAGGAGCACGCCGGCCAGAAAGGTAACCTATTGCCTATTTTGCACACGATTCAGGACCGGATTGCCTGTATTCCCGAGTCCGTGGTGCCGGTGCTGGCCGAACAACTGGCTCTATCCCGGGCGGAAATCCATGGCGTTATCTCTTTTTACGCCCACTTTCGCACCCAGCCTCACGCGACTCATACCCTGGAAATCTGCCGGGCTGAAGCCTGTCAGGCGCGGGGCGGGCTGGAGCTGACGGCTCATGCCCGTCGCCGCCTGAACTGCGACTTCCACGAAAACAGCGACGACGGCCAGTACACACTGGAGCCCGTCTACTGCCTGGGCCTGTGCGCCCAATCCCCCGCTGTCATGCTGGACGGCGTTCCCCATGCCCGCGTCACCCCCGAAAAACTGGACGCCCTGCTAAGCAGCCAGGAGGCCCAGTCATGAGCACCATCACCGTTTACATTCCGCGCGACACTGCGGCGGTCGCCATGGGCGCCCATGAGATTGCCCAGCAACTGGCGGCCCAGGCTCAGGAGCGCGGTCTGGACATACAGATCGTGCGCAATGGCTCACGCGGCTTGCTCTGGCTGGAACCTCTGGTGGAAGTACAAACGGCAGCAGGCCGCGTCGCTTATGGCCCTGTCCAGACTGAAGATTTGCCCGGTCTGTTTGACGCCGGTTTCCTGCAAGGTGGTACACATAAGCTGTGCCACGGCCTGACGGACGCCATCCCCTACCTGAAGAACCAGGAACGCCTGACGTTTGCCCGCGTGGGCATTATTGATCCGGTCAGCGTGGCCGATTATCAGGCCTGTGGTGGCTTTGAGGGTTTGAGCAAAGCACTGGCCATGGAACCTGCCGCGATTGTGAAAGAAGTCACCGACTCCGGCCTGCGTGGTCGTGGCGGTGCCGCTTTCCCGACCGGCATCAAATGGAACACGGTACTGAACACCCCGGCACAACAGAAATACATTGTCTGTAATGCCGACGAAGGCGACTCGGGCACCTTTTCTGACCGCATGCTGATGGAAGGCGACCCACTGTGCCTGATTGAAGGCATGACGATTGCTGGTCTGGCCGTCGGTGCGACCTATGGCTACATCTACGTGCGCTCCGAATATCCGCTGGCCGTGCAAGCGCTGAACGAAGCCATTGAGGCAGCGCGCGCGGCGGGCTGGCTGGGCAAGAATATTCAGGGCAGCGGCTACGAGTTCGACCTGGAAGTACGCAAAGCAGCCGGCGCCTACATCTGTGGCGAAGAAACCGCCCTGCTCGACAGTCTGGAAGGCAAACGCGGCATGGTGCGTGTGAAACCACCTCTGCCCGCCATCAAAGGCTTGTTCGGTCAGCCTACCGTGATCAATAACGTGGTGTCGCTGGCTTCCGTGCCGGTGATTCTGGCCAAGGGCGGTGCTTACTACCAGAACTACGGCATGGGCCGTTCGCGTGGCACCTTGGCGTTCCAGTTGACCGGCAATCTGCAAAACGGTGGCCTGGTGGAAAAAGCCTTTGGCGTCACCTTGCGTGAACTGCTGTACGACTACGGTGGCGGCAGCGCCAGCGGTCGTCCTTTGCGTGCGGTGCAAGTAGGTGGCCCATTGGGTGCCTATCTGCCCGAGCACCAGTGGGATGTCCCGCTGGACTACGAAGCCTACATGAAGATCAATGCCATGGTCGGTCACGGTGGTCTGGTGGCCTTTGACGACACAGTGGACATGGCTCACATGGCGCAGTACGCCATGGAGTTCTGTGCCATCGAATCCTGTGGCAAATGCACGCCCTGTCGCATCGGCTCTACGCGTGGCGTGGAGACCATCCAGAAGATCCGTCGCCGCCAAGACATGGACAACCATGTCGAGCTGCTGCGTGATCTGTGCGACACCATGTTCTCCGGGTCCTTGTGCGCCTTGGGCGGCATGACCCCGTATCCCGTCCTGTCCGCGCTGGAACACTTTCCCCAGGATTTTGGACTGGCCCCGCAAACCGAGCAGGACCTGGCCAAGGTCTAAGACGGAGATCACCATGAAAGAAACAGTCGCCGTACGCGAACGTGACCTGGGCACCCCAGCCTCGACCCAGACCGAGATGGTCAACCTGACCATTGACGGCAAATTGATTGAAGTGCCCGTTGGCACATCCGTGATGCATGCGGCCGCCTTGGCCGGCATCAATATTCCCAAACTGTGCGCCACCGACTCGCTGGAAGCGTTTGGCTCCTGCCGTCTGTGCCTGGTGGACATTGAAGGCCGTCGCGGCCACCCTGCTTCCTGCACCACCCTGGTGGAAGAAGGCATGGTCGTCCAGACCGAAAACGACACCCTGCACAAGCTGCGCCGCAACGTGATGGAACTGTACATCTCCGATCACCCGCTGGACTGCCTGACCTGTCCTGCCAACGGCAATTGCGAACTGCAGGATATGGCCGGTGTTGTGGGCCTGCGCAGCGTGCGCTATGGCTTTGAGGGTGCCAACCATCTGGACGACAGCACCGACAACTCCAACCCCTACTTTGCCTACGACTCCAGCAAGTGCATTGTCTGCAACCGCTGTGTGCGCGCCTGTGAGGAAGTTCAGGGCACCTTTGCACTGACCATCGACAAGCGCGGTTTTGAGTCGCGCGTCACCGCCGGCCAGAACGACGATTTCCTGGGCAGCGACTGCGTGTCCTGTGGTGCTTGTGTCCAGGCCTGCCCGACATCCTCCCTGATGGAAAAATCCGTTATCGATCTGGGCCAGCCCGAGCACGCCGTCATCACCACCTGCGCCTATTGCGGTGTCGGTTGCGGCTTCAAGGCCGAGATGAAGGGCGACAAGGTCATTCGCATGACCCCCTGGAAAGACGGCAAGGCCAACCGTGGCCACGCCTGCGTGAAAGGCCGTTTTGCCTGGGGTTACGCCACTCACCAGGACCGTATCCTGAACCCCATGATACGCAAGAGCATTACCGATCCCTGGCAGGAAGTGTCGTGGGACGAGGCCATCAATTACGCCGCGTCCGAGTTCCGTCGCATTCAGGATCAGCACGGTCGTGACGCCGTGGGCGGTATTACGTCCTCGCGTTGCACCAACGAAGAAACCTATCTGGTGCAAAAGCTGGTTCGCGCCGCCTTTGGTACCAATAACGTGGACACCTGCGCCCGCGTGTGTCACTCC
Source organism: Alcaligenes sp. MMA (assembly GCF_020907215.1). Classification (NCBI taxonomy): domain Bacteria; kingdom Pseudomonadati; phylum Pseudomonadota; class Betaproteobacteria; order Burkholderiales; family Alcaligenaceae; genus Alcaligenes; species Alcaligenes sp. MMA. The sequence continues at coordinate 372,946 of NZ_JAJJPP010000002.1, read as the reverse complement.
CCTACCGGCTACGGCCTGAAGATGACCCTGGGTGAGTCCGCCGGTACACAAACCTTTGACTCGGTGATGCACACCGACGTGGTGATCGTGATGGGTGCCAACCCCAGCGCCGCCCACCCCGTGTTTGCATCGCGCCTGAAACGCCGCCTGCGCCAAGGTGCGCGCCTGATCGTGATCGACCCGCGCCAGACCGAACTGGTCAGCTCACCACACATCCAGGCCGACTACCACCTGCCCCTGCGCCCCGGCACCAACACCGCCATACTGACTGCCATGGCCCACGTTATCGTCACCGAAAATCTGGTGAACGAAACCTATGTGGCCGAGCGCTGCGATACTGCTGCCTTCAATGAATGGCGCAGCTTTGTCAGCCAGCCCCAGAACTCGCCAGAAGCCATGGCCGAGATTTGCGGCGTGTCCGCCGAGGACATCCGTGGCGCAGCCCGTCTGTACGCCACCGGCGGCAACGGCTCGATTTACTACGGCCTGGGCGTGACTGAACACAGCCAAGGTTCCACCACCGTGATGGCCATTGCCAATCTGGCCATGGCCACCGGCAACGTGGGCCGCGAAGGCGTGGGTGTGAACCCGCTGCGTGGTCAGAACAACGTGCAAGGCTCCTGCGATATGGGTTCCTTCCCGCACGAATTCCCTGGCTACCGTCACGTCTCCGACACCAGCGTACGTCAGCAGTTTGAAGAAGCCTGGGGCGTGTCCCTGCAATCCGAACCCGGCCTGCGCATTCCCAATATGTTTGAGGCCGCCTTAAGTGGCAGCTTCAAAGGGCTGTACTGCCAGGGCGAGGACATTGTTCAATCCGACCCGAACACCCAGCACGTAGCCGCCGCCATGGCCGCCATGGAATGTGTGGTAGTGCAGGATCTGTTCCTGAACGAAACCGCCAAATACGCTCACGTATTCCTGCCCGGTTCATCCTTCCTGGAAAAAGACGGCACCTTCACCAACGCCGAGCGTCGTATTTCGCGCGTACGCAAAGTGATGGAACCCAAGGCAGGCATGGCCGACTGGGAAGTCACCTGCGCCCTGGCCCGTGCGCTGGGCTACCCCATGAGCTACGAGCATCCCGGCCAGATCATGGACGAGATCGCCCGCCTGACACCGACCTTTACCGGCGTGTCCTACGATCGCATCCAGGAACTGGGTGGCAGCGTGCAATGGCCTTGCAACGAGCAAGCGCCTGAAGGCACCCCCACCATGCACATTGACGAGTTCGTGCGCGGCAAAGGCCGCTTTATGCTGACCCAGTATGTGCCTACCGAAGAGCGCAGCAGCCGCAAGTTCCCCTTGCTGCTGACGACCGGCCGCATCCTGTCGCAATACAACGTGGGCGCACAAACCCGCCGTACCGACAACGTGGCCTGGCATGCCGAAGACTTGCTGGAAATTCACCCGGTGGATGCTGAAGATCGTGGCATTCGTAGTGGCGACAAAGTTTCGGTCAAGAGCCGTGCGGGCGAGACTGCCTTGCGTGCGACGGTGACCGAACGGGTACAACCTGGGGTGGTCTATACTACTTTCCACTTTCCCGAGTCGGGCGCCAACGTGGTCACCACCAACAACTCGGACTGGGCAACCAACTGCCCCGAGTACAAGGTGACGGCCGTGCAAATTCAGCGCGTGACCTCCGAGTCGGCCTGGCAAAATCGCTGGAATCGTTTCCACGATATTCAGCAACGTCTCCTGCAAGGCGAGACCGTCCCGGCCGAGGATTTGGCCCAGGCGGATCATAGCCACTCGCATGAGCCTGCCGAGGCCGTCGCGAAAGTATGATGCGTCTAAACAGGCCCTAAGGAGTTGCCCACGTGAGCCAGGCAGATTTTCGTGATGCCAGCGCCCCTGCCACCGTATGGCGGCAGGCGCGTACCCCAGCGCAAACACAAGCGGACACCCTGCCCCAAGAGGATCAGGATGCGCTGGCGCGCGAACAGGCCGTTGCCCTGGAATTCAACGGCATCAGCCATAGTGCCTTGTTGTGCAGCCCCAGCGATCTGGAGGATCTGGCTTACGGATTTTCCATGACCGAGGGCATCATCCGTACGGCTGACGATATACGCGGCGTGGATGTGCTGGAAGGCGAGCGCGGCAGTTTGCTGCAAATCGAAATTGCCAGCGCTTGCCAGCATCAGCTCAAGGCGCGTCGCCGTCAGCTCGCTGGCCGTACGGGCTGTGGCCTGTGTGGTCTGGAAAGCCTGGACGAGGTACGCCGACAACTGCCCCGCCTGGACGCCCCCGAGCACAACCCCGATGCCGCCGCCATCTTCCAGGCGCTGGATGCCTTGCGCTCCAGCCAGCCTTTGCATCGCCTGACAGGGGCTACCCACGCCGCTGCCTGGTGCAATCTGCAAGGCGATATCCTGGCCGTGCGTGAGGACGTAGGCCGCCACAACGCACTGGACAAGCTGCTGGGCCACATGCTTCGCAATGATATTGATCCCCGCTCTGGCATGGTGCTGATCTCCAGCCGTGCCAGCTTCGAGATAGTCCAGAAAGCCGCTGCCATGGGCATCAACTTTGTGGTGGCGGTCTCCGCCCCCACCGCCTATGCCGTGCAGATTGCTGATGAACTGGGTGTCATGCTGGCCGCCTTTGCCCGTGACCGCAGCTTCACGCTGTACAGCCATCCCCACTACCTGAATTCTGCCGAGTCCCGCTCGGCCACATCACCATGAATATTGTTCCTTTGATTCCCATGGCCAACCAGATCGGCCAGTTCTTTGAAACCCTGAGCAATCGGGAGCAAGGCCTGCGCGAGATTGCGGAACATATCCAGAAATTCTGGGACCCGCGCATGCGTCGTTCCCTGCTGGACTTTGTAGAGCACAATCCCAGCGGTAAAAGCGAAGACGGCGAGCTTTTGCCTATTGTCTTGCAGGCGGTCGTCGCCCATAAACAGCAGTTGGAGCCACGCAGCTATTAAAGTGGGCGGCTCTGGCGATCCTGAAGATCAGCCACCGCGAACAGCACGCTTTAAGAGCCAACAAACCCAGTTACGGTCAGCCACTGCCAGACTCACCGCAGACACAAAAAAACCCGCCTAAGCGGGTTTTTTCTTTGGGCTAAAACACGAATTAATCGTGCTCTTTAACGCGATACACCAGCACCGTGTTCTTGGCCATATTCAGCACTTTGATGGTTACGCTACCCAACAACAGGCGGGACAGACCACTACGGCCGTGACTACCGATAAAGATCAGATCGCAGCCTTCTTGCTCGGCAACCTGCACAATACCATCGGCCACGTTAAAGTTGGACACGGATTTACCGGTTGCCTTCACACCGGCAGTTTCGGCACGGTCCAGAATCTGTTGCAGGTATTTCTGCGACTGTTCTTTGGCGGTCTTGTCGTAGTCCTCGTCGGTAATGGCATAGGCAGCAGCCATACCATCAAAACCAACGGTGGCCGCAAAAGGCTGCGTCACGTGCAAAGCCAGAACCTCGGCACCCATTTGACGGGCAAAGGTCACGCCTTTATTGGCAGCTTGGGAAGAGAGCTCGGAACCGTCAGTTGGAATCAGAATTTTCTTGAACATGGCATAACCCCTTTGAATGGAGACAGATAGCTTACCGCTGCATACCGACACAGGACAAGCTGGTATAGACCTGAACCTTGAGCCAGGTCAGGATTCGTTCAATGCACGGAACAATACGGCACAGCGAGTACCGGTGCGGCAATAGGCCAAAGTCGGGCCTGGCAAAACCTCAAGCAACTGACCAAAACGGGCAACATCAGCAGCGGTAATAGCGCTACCCACAACCGGCTGATACTCCACCTGCAAGCCTGCTGCCTGGGCCGCCTTCATGACGTCTGCCGACAAAGGCTGGTCGGGACCGCCTTCCAGATCGGGACGATTGATGATGACACTTTTAAAACCAGCATCGGCCACGGCTTGCATGTCCTCTCCCGATAACTGCGGCGCGACGGCCAATTGCTCGGTCAAAAACTGATGGGGGAAGGACATAAAAACTCCTGAAATCGGAATAAGCAAAAAGCACTGAAAGGAAAAATAGTATGTTCCCCCCCGAGAGTACGCAAGCCCCTTTCTCCCTGGCCTTGCCACAATTCAATTACGCCGGCACCTTAGTAATCCATCACGCCGCGCTCGACGATAGGGCAACGGCGCAATCCATCTTTGCCTATCATGTGCTGCACAGCACAGCGACCTGTACGCCAAGCCCGTCGAATAAACGGGAAATGCGTCCACGTCTTACACACGCCCACCAGCCTGCGTATTGCCTGGGAACGGGTACTCAGGCAATACGCAGGCTGTATTGATCCAGCCATTGCTGCATTTGAGCTCCTGCCAGCACCTCGTACTCCGCCAAACGTTGCCCCCCTACAGGATCATCCTGCACACTGCGCAAGGATGGATGGCACATCATGCTGTCACCATGCTGCATCACCGCCAGCCAGGCCTGGACCAAGGCGCCATAGCGCTCCTTGCCCCCCTGAAAGTCGTACACGCCGGTAAAACCGGTATTCAAGGTAACGCCCTTGGCCCTGGCCAGACGCAGCAAGTCCTTGGACCCTAGCCCGGCGATAATCTGCGCCTTGAATCTATCTTTAAACGCAAAACCCGTGGCCAGACGCTCGGCGCCGGTATAGCGCAGCCAGGGCATGGAAGCGGCATAACGGCGCTCCATTTCAGCCAGCAAGGCCTCGCGTATCATGGGCAGTTGATGCACGTGCTGATGCCCATCTATATAGTCCGGCCCCTGCCCCATCACCTCCTCAAAACGATCCAGTTGGCGGGCCACGCTGTCCTTAACCTTCTGACTATCCAGACGATGCAACAGGCTACGAATAATCACCTGCTTGAGCGGCATGGCATACACGCCCTTCTGGGAGGCAAACTCGGTAAAATTCAGGTGCAAACCTTTTTGCAGCGTGCTCTGGCGCAGTGCCGGTGCGTTTTGCACAAAGCTGTCCCCATCGACCAAGCAGGATGTTCCTGTCAGGCGTCGGGCCTGGGCCAATGTCAGTATGGCCTCGTCCACGGCAGGGGCCATCCCAAAATCATCCGCGCATATACTGATCTGCCTATCCTTGGCCACTGCTCGCTCCGCTTTATGTCTCGTCAAATCATTCTGTTCATTCTAGTCGGCACCTTGGCCGCCTTCACACACTGGGGCATTGTAATCGCCCTGGTGCAAACGCTCAGTCTATCTCCCTTGCTGGCTAATCTTTTTGGCTGGCTGATTGCATTTCTGGTGTCTTTTGGCGGCCATTACTGGCTGACGTTCCGTTCCCAGAATGCCCGTTTTTTCCCGGCTCTGACGCGTTTTTTTCTGGTGTCTGCCGCTGGCTTCGCGGTGAACGAAGCCAGCTATGCGTTTTTGCTGAATCACTCCGGCCTGCGCTACGACGTGCTGCTGGGCCTGATTCTTATCGGCCTGGCTGTGCTGACGTTTCTGGCTGGGCGGCTTTGGGCGTTTCGCCGCACATAAGCGCAAACTCATCATGATCAAAACGCCACAGCGCGATGCGCTGATCGTCATACAGGCGCTGGGCATAGTTGAGCACCTGACTTTGACGCACGGCATCTGGCGAGCCAATCAGCCAAACTAAAGCCTTGCTGTCCCGGCATAGCTGCTGATGCAAGGTTTCCCGGTCTATCAAGGTCATCGCCCCACGCTGCGGCTCAAAACGGGCGGCTTCCAACAACTCTTTACGCCAGCTATCGGTGCGCATGATCTCCGGATCATCCCAGCGTTCCATGACGCTGATGTTCTGCAGACCTGGAACGTAGAAGCCCAGATCGTAGCGGTAGGTATTCAAAAAAACGACCCGGTCGCCCTGTTGATATTCACTCGCCAGCACGCGCCCCAGGGCCTGACTATTAGCCTGTGGTCGCAATATCATCGCGCCCACCGCAACCGCACAAATAGCAACACAAACACCCAGGCTCCAGACCGCAAAGCGCTCTACCTTTGCTGCCCCATCCCACTGGCTACGACGAATCACTCCATCGGCCAGGAAAAAAGCCCAGGGGCCAATCGCAGGCAAGACATAACCCACCAGCTTGGACGTAGGGATGGAAAAGAAAACCAGCACGGTCAGCAAGGCAGACAGCATCAAGCCCCGTACCGGCCCCAAACCATCTGGACTATTAACAGAGCCACGAAGGCGCTTGAATAAAAATGGTGTCCAACCCAAGGTGGCGACAGGCATCAGGGCAAAGTAGAACCAGAAAGGCTGAGGGTTGTTGAAGCCCGTTTCCAGAAAGCGCTGAAAGTGCTGATAGACGATGTAATAGTCAAAAAAACCGGGGTAACGTGCCTGCATGAGCCACATCCAGGGCGTGGCGACCAGCAACAAGACTCCCAGGCCGGTCAAAGAAAACAGACGCAGCAAGGTACGCCACTGTCCTCGACCCAACAGCCAGAACACCAAGATACCGCCGGGGATCAAAATCCCGATCAAGCCTTTTGCCAGGAAGGCCAAACCTGCGGTGGCATACAGCCCCATCAAGGCCCACCGATAGGGACGCCCCTGCTCCATCTGCAAGGCAGCATGGCCGCCCAATAGCACACAGCTACTGATCAAGGCAGCAACCGTCATGTCCAGATTGGCGTAATGGGAGGCTCCAAACAGCAATGGGCTGCTGACCAGAATCAGAGCCGTCCAGCCCGCATGTTGCTGGCTAGCATGGCGCTTCAGAAAGGCATGCATACCAGCAATCAACAAGGCCGCCATCAAGGCAGGCACCAGACGCGCACCCACAAAATTCACGCCCAGCACTTTCAGGCTCAGCGCAGTGAGCCAGTAATGCAGAGGGGGTTTATGGAAAAACGGCAAGCCGTCCAAACGCGGCACCAGATAATCACCGGATTCCAACATGGACAGAGCCACACCGACATAGCGCCCTTCGTCCGGAATCAGCAGGGGATAGACACCTAGGGTCAGCGCAAACCACAGCAGCGCCAGCAGACCCACAGCCAGGCTAGAGAGGGTGCCCAGGTTTCGTACGCCTTGCCCCAGCCAGTAGGCTGGGCCACGCGCGCGCCCAAGAGGCAAGGTTACGCCAGAAGGGGGAAAAGAATTCTCGATACTCATCGACTGTCGCCAAACCAAAAGGGTTAGGCAGCCACCTTCGTGGCTGTCAAAACAATTCAGAATATCGATGTAGCGTCCAATGACACTTGAAAGCAGAACGGCAATTAAACGACTGGATCAGTCCTGTTGCCGAGCCTGACTTTGGGTGCTGCCTTGATCCTGACTGTGAGCGGGTTCCTGATCCGGAGCCAAGCCTTGCCCCCGGCGACGATGCACCAAATACAAAGGTCGGTTCTTGACCTCGGCAAAGATGCTGGCGACATACTCACCTACCACGCCCAGCGAGAGCATATTCACACCCGCAAAGAACAGCACTACGGTGATCAAGGTGGTCCAGCCCCGTACGGCGTCTCCATAAATCAAATGCTTGAAGATAATGAACAAACCGTAGCTGAAAGACAGCATCGCCAGCACCGCACCCAACAAACTCAACAAACGTAGCGGCCAGGTGGTAAATGCCGTCAAACCATCCACTGCAAAGCGTAGTAGTTTGGCGGGGCGGAATCGACTGACCCCATACAAACGCTCGGCGGGGGAGTAGTAAATAGGCTCGGACGGAAAACCTACCCAGGCAAACAAGCCTTTCATGAAACGACTGCGCTCGGGCAAGGCCATCAGGGCATCGACCACACAACGATCCATCAAGCGAAAATCGCCCGCATCACGAGGTACGCGTAGGCCATTGGATGTACGCATCAACTTGTAGAACACACTGGTGCCCACACGCTTTAGCCAAACTTCGTCCTCGCGGGTTTCCCGTACGGCATAGACCATTTCCAGCCCGGTAGACCAACGCTCCAGCATGGTTTCAATCAAGGCAGGAGGATGCTGCAAATCCGCATCCATACACACGACCACCTGCCCGCGACTGGCCTCCAATCCTGCCGTCAACGCCGCTTCTTTACCGAAGTTGCGTGATAACTGCAGATAAACCAATTGGGGGTAAGTTTGACGCAATTGCTCTATGACCAAAGGCGTTGCGTCAGTGCTGCCATCGTCAACGAAAATGATTTCAAAAGCCGGAACCAGTTCACGCAACGTTGCCACCAGAACGGGCAACAGTGCGGGCAAGTTTTCTGCTTCATTCAAACCCGGGATAACGCAAGAAAGTGTCTGCGCCTGTCTCTTTGTAATCATTATTCCTTGAGCACCATGCTGTAACAAAATTGAGGGCTAGCCAACAAAAAGTAATCGTAGCCTGCCAGCCCGACTCGTGCAATTTACCCTACGCGCTGCTTGCCTTAGCAAAAAAACGCCGCTCAAGATCATCAAGTCCTCTAAAAACCACCTTTCAAGGAAAAAACACCTGAAACACAACATCCATACTCTGAAACTTGGACTCAGTGTAGGAAGGCAGGCGTTGAATCTGCGTGAAATCCGACGTGAACATATCCCGCATCCGAGCGTTTTCTTTCCGGCTTGACCCCGGTGAGCCCTACCAATAAGATAGATAAAATATATATCTTTAAATTAAAAATATTATGACTCTCAACGCTTTGTGTACCCGCCAGGAAATTCATGACCTGGTCTGGGACTTTTACGATCGCATCCGCATGGACGAAGTCCTTGGCCCGATTTTCTCCGAGCGCATCAAGGATTGGGATACACACCTGGGTGTAATGGAAGAGTTCTGGTCGTCCCTGCTGCTCAAGACCGATGGCTTCAATGGCAACCCCATGGCCAAGCACTTGTCGCTCCAGCACATTCAGGCCAGCCACTTTGAACAATGGCTGCGTCTGTTCAAGGAAACCTGTCAGGAACGCGAAAATCAGGCTATGGCCAAGCTAGCGCTGGAGTACGCCCAGCGTATCGCCCGTAGCTTCTGGTTTGGCTACCAATTCCAGCACAACCCCACCAAAGTAGCCAGCGAACTGCAACTGCCCTGATCATGCGCCTGACCAACCTTACCGACTACGCTCTGCGTCAATTGATGTATCTGGGCCAGAACGAAGACAGGCTTTGCACCATCGCGGAAATTGCCCAGTACCACCAGATTTCCCAAGCCCACCTGATGAAAGTCACCCACCTGCTGTCCAAAGGCGGCTGGATTCAGACGCAGCGCGGGAAAAATGGCGGGATGCGGCTGGCGCGTGCTCCTGAAGATATCAATCTGGGCGAGCTGGTGCGCTATACAGAAACCGATCTGGCCGTGGTGGAGTGCTTGGGCAGTGGCACCCATTGCATCCTGAGCGGTCGCTGCAATCTAAGCAATATCCTTAAACAGGCACTGGTCCAGTTCCTGAGTTATCTGGACAACTACACGTTGCGCGACATTATTGTTCCCGGCAGCAGCCCGGAACAGACCATTTCCTGGCCCACCAAGTCGATGCACTCCGCCTGATAGCAAACGGACGGATAGCAAACGGACGGATAGCAAACGGCCCCGGATTTCAAAGAATCCGGGGCCGTTTGTCGACGGTCTGACTCAGGCCTTACGCCGGAAAAATCAGCTCGCTGCGTACGGTACTGGAGTGAGCACGCACGGCGTCCAGCAACTCCTGTTCTGGTACACGATCCAGATCTGTCATGGCATAACCCAGTTCACCTTGTGTTTGCAGCTGCTGACGAGTGATGTTGATGCCGTGTTGGGCCAAAATATTGTTCAAGCCCCCCATTGCACCAGGAACATTGCGATGGACATGCAACAAACGCACGGCGCCTTGAATATCGTAGTACGACACTTCCGGAAAGTTCACTGCGCCCTTGGTGGCACCGCTACGCAAGTAACTGACCAGTTTCTCGGCCACTTCACGGCCAATGTTTTCCTGCGACTCCTGGGTGCTACCGCCAATATGCGGCGTCAGAATCACATTGGGCATGCCGATCAACGGACTCTTTAAAGGCTCGTCCACACTTTTCGGCTCAGTGGGGAAAACATCCAGTGCCGCACCTGCCAAATGACCACTGACCAGGGCCTGATGCAAGGCATCAATGTCCACCACTGTGCCGCGCGACGCGTTGATCAGGATGGAACCTGGCTTCATGGCCGCGATCGTCTCGGCATTCATGATGTTATGCGTGCCCTGCCCGCCTGGGACGTGCAAGGTCACCACATCGGACTCGGCCAGCATTTGTTTGAGGCTGCCGTAGACACGGGCATTGCTCAGCGGCAGTTTGGATTCCACATCATGGTAGAGCACGCGCATACCCAGCGCTTCAGCCAAGGTACCGACCTGAGAACCAATATTGCCGTAGCCAATCACACCCAAAGTCTTGCCACGGATCTCGAAAGCGCCATCGGCACTCTTGTCCCAGAAACCCTGGTGTACGCGCAGGTTCTTCTCGGGGATACGACGCAGCAACAAGATGGCCTCACCCAGCACCAGCTCGGCAACCGAGCGGGTGTTGGAGAACGGCGCATTAAAGACTGGTACGCCGTGGTTCTGGGCCTGGTCCAGATCCACCTGGTTGGTACCAATACAAAAACATCCCAGCACTTTAAGCTGGTCTGCGTGCTCCAGCACCCGGCTGTCAAACTGGGTACGGGAACGAATTCCGACCACTTCGGCGCCTTTGACAGCGTCCAGCAGCTCCTGACCCGACAAGGCTCCCTTGTAGGTCTGAATATCGGTCAAACCAGCAGCCTCAAAAACTTCACGGGCGCTAGGATGAATGTTCTCAAACAGGACAATGCGACTCATGATGGTTCCAGTCATTTAAATAGTATCTAAATGGTACTATTTTTTTAGCCCACCGGATCGAGCATCAACAATAGCAGCAGGGGATTCAAGTCTGGCTGGCAGACCAGGACGATGAATCCAAAGCCAAATACAAAAACCCAGGCTCAGAAAACAACATCCAAGACCTGGGTCATTCAAAGGCAGCTCAAGCCCTTAAAAGCGCTTGCTGCCTGCACAGACTGCTATCAAGAACCAAATGGCACCGGCCGTGGTGTGTTGTCACGCGAAGGGGGCAAAATGGGCAGTACGATTTCAGGCTGTTTGCCCGTCAGCGTTTTCAAAAACGCGACGATCTGGGCATTTTCCTCTGCAGAGAAACTGCGACCCAACTGCAAACGACCCATTATATCCACGGCTTCGGTCAAGGTATTTACCGCACCATCGTGGAAGTAGGGGTAGGTCAGCTCGACGTTACGCAAGGTAGGAACCTTGAAGTTGAAACGGTCGGCATCTTTACCCGTCACAGCCACACGGCCTTCGGCAGGATTGGTGGTTTGGTAGGGCTCAATCAGCCCCATTTTCTGAAAGGACGTACCACCCAGGTTGGGACCGTTGTGGCAAGCTACGCAACCACTACCCTTGAACAGTTGATAGCCGGCCAATTCCTGATCAGTAATGGCTTTCTTATCGCCTTTTAGCCACAGATCAAAGCGCGAATCAGGCGTCACCAAGGTTTCCTCAAACGCGGCAATCGCGGAGGTGACTTCATCAATACCGAAATCGGCCTTGCCAAAGACTTGCTTGAACTCGGCCTTGTACTCGGGAATGGAGCTCAGGAACTCCATGGCCAGTTCGTGCGTAAACGCCATTTCCTTGGGATTGGCAATGGGGCCGCCAGCCTGCTCTTTCAGGTCGCTAGCACGGCCATCCCAGAACTGGGCCAGATTCAGGCTGGAGTTCAAGACAGTGGGCGAGTTGATGGGGCCTTCCTGCCAGCGATCACCGATGGAGGTACGGATATTGTCCGTGCCGCCCATGCTCAGGTTGTGACAGGAATTACATGAGATAAAGCCCGAACGGGACAAGCGGGGTTCAAACCACAGCTTTTTACCCAGTTCAACACGTGCCGGGTCGCTGACAACAGCAGCGGGAATCGGCTGCACAGGTTCATTTTGCTGGGCTTGCGCGACGCTGCCAAGCAGTAAGCCGGTGGCTAGAGCCGAGAGAGTGAACAGGCGTAATTTCATAACAACTTCCTTATGGGATGACAGAGCTTCCTGCCAGTGAGGTCCGGGTAGGACCCATAACCCTGCTGGCCTTATGGATATCGTAAGGAATGCCATTTCATTACACATTGATACATCGCAAGGAAATAATCTTTCCAGAGATGCTTAGGGAACTTTCAGAGGAAAGTGCAACTAAGCCGCCACGTTCTCTATAGCGCCTTGACGAAAGGCAAAAAAAATGCCGCCTGCGATCAAGCAGGCGGCACCTCAGATTTGTCGCAAATTGTGTTTTTTACACGCCCAAATAGCGCGTCCACAAAGTGCGATCGGCCCCCAATGCGTCGGAGTTCCCCTGCCAGACCAATTTGCCACGTTCCAAAATGATGTGGTGATCGGACAAGGCCATCAAACGCTCGACATATTTGTCGATCAGCAAGATGGTCTGCCCCTCTTCACGCAAGACGGCCAGACAGTTCCAGATTTCCTCACGCACCTTGGGCGCCAGGCCTTCGGAGGCTTCGTCCAGAATCAGCAGCTTGGGGTTGGTAACCAGGGCACGACCGATGGCCAGCATCTGCTGCTCCCCCCCTGAGAGCTGATTACCCATATTGGAGGCGCGTTCACGCAAGCGCGGGAAAAACTCATAGACACGCTCGGGCGTCCAGGTTTTGCTGGCTTGCGGGTTGCGGTTGCAAGCAAACGCCGTCAGGTGCTCGGCCACCGTCAGGTTGGGAAAGCACTGGCGCCCTTCGGGCACAATGGCAATCCCGGCACGGGCAATACGATCCGGATTCCAGCCCGCAATAGACTGGCCGTCGAACTTCACATCCCCACCGCGCACCGGCAACTGGCCCAGAATGGTTTTCAGCAAGGTGGTCTTGCCCATGCCATTGCGGCCCAACACCGTCACCACCTGTCCGCTGCGAATGGACAGATCTACCCCGAACAGCACTTGGCTGGCGCCATAGCCGCTTTGTAATTGAGTTGTTTCAAGCATGGCTTTCCACCTTGGTTGGCACTGGCGTGTCATCGTCGCCCAGATAAGCTTGACGCACAGCCTCGTTATCACGGATTTCGGCAGCCGTACCCGTGGCAATAATGTGACCTGCCACCAGCACAGAAATCCGGTCAGCCAGACGGAAAACGGCTTCCATATCATGCTCGACCAGCAACATGGTGGCTTTGCCACGCATGGTTTCAATCAGTTCAGTCAGACGCAGTGTTTCATCCGGCCCCATCCCGGCCATAGGTTCGTCCAGCAAAAGAACGTGCGGCCGGCTGGCCAACGCTAGGGCGAACTCGACCTTGCGCTGCTCACCATGTGGCAAAACACCAGCCTGAGTGTGCAGCAGCGATGCATTAATGGCGCATTCGGCGGCCAACTCACGGGCCTGCTCATACAACTCGGTTTCCGCCTGACGAGCACGCCAGAAGCGGAAACTGCTGCCACTGCATGCCTGCAAAGCCAATACCAGATTATCCAGCACCGTGTAATTCTTGAAGATATTGGTGATCTGGAAGGAGCGCGCCAGACCGGCGGCAACACGCTCGTGACCCGACAAGGACGTCACGTCACGCCCGCCCAGCAAGAGCTGGCCCGAATCCGGACTCAAGGTGCCCGACAACAAATGAATCAAAGTGGATTTACCCGCACCGTTCGGGCCGATCAAACCATGGATTTCACCGGGCACCAGGTCCAAAGACACATCATTGGTCGCCTGCAAGGCGCCAAAGCGCTTCATCAGACCACGGGCCTGCAAGGCGGCCGAGCCACTGCCTGCCTTGGAGGTGGCTGCTATCGTATTCGTCATGTTTGCTCCTTGGCGGTAGTAGCTGGATCAGCGACCGAGCGGATACGTACCAGTCCGGCCAATCCCTTGGGAGCAAAGAACACCACCAGCAGCAATAAAATACCCAAAGGCATGTGCCAGTACTCGGTCCAGTTGCGCAGCAACTCTTCCAGCACCAGCATCACAAACGCCCCCAGCGCACCGCCATACAACAGACCAATCCCCCCCACCAGCACCATGATGATCAGGTCCGCTGATTGAGTCCAATTCATCAGGCTAGGCGAGACAAACAGGTTATGGTTGGCCAACAAAGCCCCAGCCAGCCCCATGATGGCACCACTCAAGGTGTAGGCCGTTAGGCGAATGCGGTAGACGGGGTAGCCCAAGGTCGTCATGCGACTTTCGTTTTCACGCGTGCCCATCAAGGCCTGTCCGAAACGAGCATTAACCAGACGGTTGATCAGGAACAGAACCGCCAGCAACAGAGCCAGAACCAGGTAGTAAAAACTCAGTTCATTGCCCAAATCAATACCGGGCAAAGAGGAATGGTTGTACATGTTCAAACCGTCCTCGCCACCGTACTGCCGCAAGGAGATGAACAGATAAAAGATCATCTGCGCAAACGCCAGCGTAATCATGATGAAGTACACACCACGAGTACGCAGCGACACGGCACCAGTCAGGAAAGCCAGCAAACCGGAAATCAGCATGGCGGCTGGCCAGGTGATCAGGCCGCTTTGCACACCTTCAGTGGCCAAAATGCCCACGGTATAGGCCCCGGCGCCAAAGAAAGCAGCATGCCCCAGAGCCACCATCCCGCCATAACCGAGCACCAGATTCAAGGCAGTCGCTGCCATGGCATAGATGAAGATACGGCGTACAAAGGAAATATAAAACTCAAGCCCGTACAGCGGTGCAATCAAGGGGAAAGCCAACAAGGCCACCAGCGCCAGGACCGATAAAATACGCGAAGTAGACATACATTAACCTCGCGCCGGGAACAAGCCCGAAGGACGGAAAACAAGAACAACAGCCATCAGAACATAGATCGAAATGGCAGCAATCGTAGGACCGACACTGGATGCCACATCCGCCGGGAAGACGTTACGCAGCAACATCGGCAGGAAGGCACGGCCAGCAGTATCAACCATACCCACCAGCAAGGCACCTACAAACGCACCACGAATCGAACCAATGCCGCCGATCACGATGCACACCAGGACCAGGATCAGGATGTCCTCGCCCATACCGATCTGAACCGCTGTAATCGGCCCGAGCAAGGCACCGGCCAGCGCAGCCAAAGCGGCTCCCAGAGTAAATACCCCCAAGAACAGGATAGGCACGCGAACCCCCATCAGGGTCGCCATTTGTCGGTTGGATGCACCTGCCCGCACGAGCACCCCGGCTCGGGTTTTGGTCACGAAGGCATACAGAGCCAGTGCCACCACCAGACCGACCGCAATAATCATCAGACGGAAGGCGGGATAGAGGAAATCAGGCAAGAGTTCGACCGGCCCGGACAACAAGGCAGGCATATTCAACATAACGGGGGTTGGGCCCCAAATCATTTTGACCACATCATTGGCGATCAAAATAACGGCGTAGGTTCCCAATACCTGAGCCAGGTGATCACGAGTGACCAGCTTGCGCAGAATGAGAATTTCCAAGGCAATACCGACCAGGGCTGTCACTGCCACCGCCACCACAATAGCGGCGGTAAAGGACCCTGTACGCTGCATGGTTTCCGCGGCCACATAGGCTCCCGCCATATAGAGGGAGCCGTGGGCCAGGTTCATGATATCCATAATGCCAAAGACCAATGTCAGGCCGGCGGCAATCAGAAACAACATCAAACCAAACTGCAAACCATTCAGCAATTGCTCGCTAATCAGAATGAGCGACATGCTTTTACCACCTGTGAATCTTAATTAAGTTTGCAATCTTTGGCGTAGACATCCTGGTAGGAGTCAAACACCTTGCTGACCATACGGTTTACAAGACGTCCGTCCTGATCCTTGACCACCTCACGTAGGTAGTAAGCCTGAATGGGGAAATTGTTGTTGCCGTAGGTAAAGGGGCCACGAACCGAGTTGTAGTCGGCCGCTTTCAATGCCTTGAGCACCGCTTCGCGGTCAGACACCTTGCCATCGACCTGTTTGACGGCGGCGTCGATCGCCAAAATCACGTCATAAGCCTGGGCGGCGTAAACCGAGGGGTATCGGCCGTCGTAGGCTTTGCGAAACTCCTCAACAAAGGTCTTGTTGGCCGGAATATCCAGATCTGGTGACCACTGGGCGGTATTGAGCATGCCCAGAATAGGCTCGCCCACGGCGGGGATAATGTCTTCATCACCCGAGAAGGCCGGACCCAGCAAGACCACATCCTTGTTCAGGCCTGCGGCCACGAACTGTTTGATGAAGTTGATGCCCATGGCACCGGGCAGGAAAAAGAACACGGCCTGAGGCTTGGCAGCACGGATTTGTGCCAATTCAGCCGAGTAATCGATCTGGCCCAGCTTGGTGTAGAGCTCATTGTCAACGGGTTTGCCATAACCTCGTTTGAAGCCGTTCAAGTGGTCTTTGCCGGCTGGATAATCAGGGGCAATGATGAACATTTTTTCGTAATTGCGATCCGCCGCCACTTTACCGGCAGCCTCGTCAAAGGCGTCGTTCTGGTAGGACACGCCAAAGAAGTACGGATTACAACCAGCGCCGGCCAGTTGGCTGGGGCCCGGGTTGCTGGTCAGATAAGGTACTTTGGCCGAGAACAAGGCGGGAGCCACTGCCAGGGCGACGTTGGAGCCGACAGGGCCAGTAAAGAAGTCGATCTTGTCGCGTTGAACGAAACGATTGACCAATTGGCGGGCCTGATCCGGATTACCGGCCATATCCTGTGCAATGAACTCGGCAGGAAAGCCGCCCAGCTTGCCATCCAATTGCTTGATGGCCAGATTGAAGCCATCGCGAACCTCGCCCCCAACAGCCGCAAACGGACCGGATGTATCCATTGCCATCCCCACTTTGATGGTATCGGCATGAGCCAGAGAACCACCAAAAGCCGCAGCCAACGCCACGGTCAATGCAATACGTTTCATGTTATCTCCTTGCGCCACCGCGCTTATAGGCTGTCTTTCTTTAAGATGCACAGCAGATCGAAACACCAATTCAACTATGCCAACCATTCATTTATAAATAGTTTAGTTATCAAACAATTTTGCTGACAAGCTGTGGTTTTTACCTACACCCCTTCAATGTTCAGGTCATTCGACAAGAAACAGAGCACCGTACCAACTCCCTGTACGGATAAGCACTATAACGACTGTAGAGATAGCCGTTTATGCACGTTTTCCTTGATTTTGTTAACAATATTGCGCCAGACCCGCTGCTACACTGACGGCTTGCGTCATTATTGGAGATCCCATGCGTATTTCCCATTCTCTGTGTCGCCTTGTCCTTGGCAGCGCCCTGCTCGTTCCCGTCCTGAGCCATGCACAGTCCTCGGAATCCGTGTATCTGGCTGATCTGGCCAAGTCCAACAAGCAAGTGGCCCAGCAATATCAAAGCCTGATGCAGGACATTGCCAAACGCGCCAGCTGGGTAAAAGAATTTGGTACGGCTTCACCGGGTGAGACCGTTTCCCTGGATGGACGCCATTACCAGGTCTTCCAGGGCTGCAAGCCTCATGACTGCACCAGCTCCAGCTACGTTGTCCTGCTGGATGCACAAGCGCAGACCCTCTCCTACGGCGCTTTTGTCGAAAACAAGGAATCGGGCCCAGGTTGGGCCAGCAGCCAGATTCAATGGCTGGGAAATCCCGAGCTTGATCAAATCCGTTTGATGTCGCCTGCCCTGTTCTAAAGCAAACAGCACTTGACCTTGCCCCCGTGGCAAGCCTTAAGCTGGCTCCATTGTTTTTATCCAAGGAGCCAGCTATGTCCACCTTCTCCGTACCCGACATGACCTGCGGCCACTGTGTACGCAGCATCACCGAAGCCATTCAGGCTGTCGCCCCTCAAGCCACCGTCAGCACGGATCTGGAAAAACACCAGGTTACTGTTCAAGGTCTGGATGGCGCGCAAGCCCTGAAAGTGATTGAAGAAGCGGGTTACACCCCCAGCGCCCTGTAAGCATGCCGCGCCTTTCATGGCGTCAATGCTGCAGAGCGGAAAAGGCCGGTTGTTACCGGCCTTTTTCTATCGCGGACTTGGCGGGCACGAGCCTACCGGCAATGGCTGC
The DNA here is from genome assembly GCF_020907215.1 of Alcaligenes sp. MMA. Classification (NCBI taxonomy): domain Bacteria; kingdom Pseudomonadati; phylum Pseudomonadota; class Betaproteobacteria; order Burkholderiales; family Alcaligenaceae; genus Alcaligenes; species Alcaligenes sp. MMA. Next base: position 355,000 of record NZ_JAJJPP010000002.1, on the reverse strand, counting down.
ACGCCTCTGAGACAATACCGGTCAGGCCTGCCAATATTGGCCGCAAGAATCGGAGTGCTTGCGATGAAAGACCAGCGTATTCTGGCTTCGTAATGAATGATGTCAGGACATATGCCTCATGACTAAAAAGCGTGCTTACGAAACCGAGGATCAGCGCTGGGCAGCCGTGCAAGCGCGGGACTGCGCCGCCGACGGCCAGTTCGTCTATGCGGTACGCACCACAGGCGTGTACTGCCAACCCAGCTCGACAACACGGCTTCCCAAGCGCGAAAACGTCGAGTTTTTTGATTCGGCCCAGGCTGCGGAAGCAGCGGGCTACCGTTACAGTCGTCGCGTCCGTGGCGACCAAACCAGTGCCGCAGCCGAACGAGCCGCGATCGTGGCGCGCGCCTGCCGCCTGATCGAAACGTCGGAAACACCCCCTTCGCTGGAGCAACTGGCCACCGCAGTAGGTAAGAGCCCCTTTCATTTCCACCGACTGTTCAAAGCGGAAACCGGCCTGACGCCCAAGGCATACAGCTCGGCCTATCGCGCTCGCAGACTGCGCGAAGAACTGAGCAGCCCCAACGCCTCCATCACGAACGCAATCTACGACAGCGGATTCAACTCCAACAGCCGCTTTTATGAAACCTCTGGACAGTTGTTGGGCATGCGCGCGCGCGAGTACCGGGCCGGTGGTGCCGGTGCGCTTATCCGTTTCGCGGTGGGCCAGTGTTCGCTGGGAGCCATTCTGGTCGCCCAGAGCCAACGCGGCATCTGCGCCATCCTGCTAGGCGAGGACCCCGAACAACTGGTGCGCAATCTGCAAGACCAGTTTCCCAAAGCCGAGCTTATCGGCAGCGACGGGGATTTCGAGCAATTGATCGCCCAGGTCGTGGGCTTTATCGAAACCCCTTCCATTGGTTTGCACCTGCCGCTGGATGTACAGGGCACGGCCTTCCAGGAGCGTGTCTGGCGTGCCTTATGCGAGATCCCACCCGGCACCACCGTCAGCTACACCGAGATCGCCGAACGCATCGGCGCTCCCAAAGCGGTGCGCGCTGTGGCGCAGGCCTGCGCCAACAATCACATAGCCGTCGCCATCCCATGCCATCGCGTCGTGCGGCGCAATGGCGACCTGGCCGGCTACCGCTGGGGTATAGACCGTAAACGTGAACTACTGCGTCGTGAAGTACAAGACTGATAGTCGGCTGCCTGCCCCATCATCAATAACGGGTTTTGAAGGCAAGAAACGGAGTTCCCCGTCAGGCCAGGATACATACGATATGAGCTCCCAATAGAAATACAGGAGATTTCACTCATGGCTTTGCTTGATGGAAAGGTTGCCCTTGTTACCGGAGCATCCTCTGGTATTGGACGCGCCATCGCATTGATGTTTGCTGAACAGGGAGCGGCACTTGTTCTTACGGCAAGGCGCAGCGCTCTGCTTGAGGCCGTCGCCAAGGAGATCCGACAACAGGGTGGCCGCGCTGAGTTTGTGGCGGGGGACATTACACGGGCTCAAACCCATGAGCAGTTGATCGACACCGCGACCAGCAAATTTGGCGGTCTGGATATTGCAATCAATAACGCCGGTATTGTCGGTGCCCTCAAGCCGCTGGCTGAGATGACGCTGGAAGAATGGCAAGCCACACTGGACACCAATCTTGGAGCAGCCTTTTTGGGTGCGCGTAGCCAGATTCCGGCCATGCTCAAGCGCGGTGGCGGTTCGATTGTTTTCACATCGAGCTTTGTAGGCACCAGTGTTGGCCTGCCCGGCATGAGCGCCTATGGAGCCGCTAAGGCGGCACTCATGGGATTGGTCAAAGGCATCACTGCAGACTATGCGGCCAACGGCTTACGAGCCAATGCCCTTTTACCGGGCGGAACCGATACAGACATCGCCGGAGACCAGAGCACCAAAGAATGGGCGGCTGGGCTGCACGCCATGAAACGAATCGCCAAACCTGAAGAAATTGCATCTGCTGCGCTTTTTCTTGCCAGCCCCATGTCCAGTTTTGTTACCGGCTCCGCCCTGTTTGCGGATGGCGGCAATGCGGCCGTGAAATGACAAGGCGGTGCTTCCTGACAACAGAGGAAGCACCGCACGGATTTCAGGTAGCCGAAGGCTTAGCCCAACTGCCCTAAAACCGGGAACGTCTTGAGCACCCAGATAGCAAAACGCGCCAGTTCACCTGTGGCCATAGCCCAGCCCATCACAATCAAAACCAGACCCGCACCCCAGCGCACATAACGCCCGATCTTCCTGATTTGCGTCATGCGTTGCAAAAATGGGGTCACAAAGCAGGCGGCCAGGATAAAAGGGACGCCCAGGCCCAAGGCGTAAACGGACAGCAGAATACTGGCTTTGCCTGCGCTGGCCGTGCTGGCCCCCATCATCAGAATGCCAGCCAGAATCGGGCCGATACACGGCGTCCAGCCAAAGCCGAAGGCTAGGCCCATCACCGTTGCACCGCCAGGACCCGCCGCCTTGCCGGACTCAAAGCGATAGTAGCGTTGCAGGCTCATGGGCATGCGCAGTACACCCATCACACTCAAACCTGCTAGCGCTACCATGACGCCCGCCGCCACATTCAGCTCATAACGGTAGGCCATCAACAACTGGCCCAGATACGACAGGCTGGCCCCCAAGGCGATGAACACCAGCGAAAAACCGGCGACAAAGCAAACGCTGCGCCCCAGTAGCTGGCTACGTTTGACCTGCGTATACACCTGTCCGTCCCCAGCCAGATAGGACAAATAGCCGGGGACCAGTGGCAAAACGCAGGGGGATAGAAACGAAGCCATCCCCGCCAAAAACGCCGTTGTCAGAGCGATCAAGCCCAAATCCAAAGACACTATTTCCATATCAAGGGGCCGTAGCAGGTTCCGCTGCAGGCGTGGCCGGCATACGCATACGTTCGCGCGCCAGTTGCAAGCCTTGATTCACTACCTTGGCGGTTTCCGAATCTGGCGGGAACTGCGCCAACAAACGCTGCCAATAATCGATCGCTGCCGGGTATTGCTCGTTATGCAAGGCAGCCGCTCCAGCCAGCATCAAACCCAAAGGTTCTTCGGGGTACAGATCCAGCGACCGCTTGACCAGGCGGCCTGGCAAGCCATCCAAGGTGTCGATACCTGCCAACAGCATGGACTCGGCATACTCGGCAAGCGCAGCCGGATCTCCGTCCACGACCGGCATGGCTTTGGCATAAGCTTCTGCCGCTTGCTGGTGACGGCCATAATAGCGATGCGAACGGGCCATCATCAACCAGGCACCAGGATCATCCGGATTGTCTTTGAGACGCTGCTCCAGACGGGCCACCATGGCCTCAATATCCACGGGCTGGGCGTTGGCCTGCTGCTGCACGGCAGCCGGGTCCAGCATCACCGGATTACCCAGATAAAAATACAAGGCGATGGCGGCAAGCGGAATACTCAGCATCAAGGTCCAAGCCAGCCTGGGTGCACCGGTTTGTTGCACTGCTTCCGTTTTCAGGCCCTCGTTCTCCTCCAGTACACGTTGGCGCAAATCCATCTGCGCCTGCTCGAAATCCTGAGCAGACAACACACCCGCCTGCTTGTCTCGCTCAATCTCTTTGAGCTGCTCGCGCAAAATCGCCAGATTGGCCTGTTTGTGTTCCACCACTCGCTGCAAGGCCGGTTTGCGCTTGACGCTTAACATCAAATACAGCGCACACACCAAGACCAGCAGTGCGGCCACGATATAAAAAACAATAGTCACGATTGTTCATCCCGAGAAGAACCTTGCAAAAGCGCATCGGCTTGACGACGCTGCTCATCGGTCAGGGCCGTGTCATCACCGGCACGGTGTCGACGGCGCAAGGTAAAGGCATAAACCAGAAAACCGATCAACAGCAACAGGGCAGGCCCCAACCAAAGCATCACCGTGCTGGCTTTGAAAGGCGGGCGATACAAGATGAAATCACCGTAGCGGTCCACCATGTATGTACGGATTTGATCCGGGGTACGGCCCTGGCCCAGCTGTTCCATGATCTGATGGCGCAAATCCACGGCCAACTCGGCACGCGACGCCGCAATAGACTCGTTCTGACACACCAGACAACGCAGCTCAGCCGCGATTTCCAGCATCACCGACTCCTGCGCACCTTGCACCCCCGACTGGGCTTGGGCAGACGGTAGAAAAAGCCACACACTGGCAACCAGTGCCGCCATCCATTGACGCATCATCATGGCTGCTGCTCCAAACGACGAATTAAGGGCAACAAGGTTTCCTCCATGGACTCACGCGACACGGGGCCTATGTGCTTGAAGCGCACAATGCCCTGCTTGTCGATCACAAAGGTTTCCGGCACACCATACACACCGAAATCAATGCCCACACGCCCGTCCCGATCCATAACGGAAACCTCGTAAGAGTTGCCATTGCGCAGCAACCACTCACGGCTTTCCTCGGGTACATCCTTGTAGTTCAGACCCACAACCGGCACCTTGTGCTTGGTGGACAGCTCCTTGATAAAAGGATGCTCTGTCAAACACGGATAGCACCAGGAGGCCCACACGTTCAACAGCCAGACGCGGCCTTTCATTTGCTCCCCCGAAAAACTGGCTTCAGGCTTGTGCAATTGAGGCAGGCTGAACGCCGGGGCCGGTTTATCGACCAAGGGCGAAGGCACCTCGCTGGGTTTCAAGGTCAAACCAATACCCAGAAACACCAACAACAGCACAAAGCCGATCAAAGGGACGGTAAAACGGTTCATGCCTGCACCTGCTTGTGCGTATTCATGGCCTTGTTCTGTACAGCGGTACGAGTTTGCTTGACACGATAGCGTCGATCACTGATCGCCAGTGCGCCACCCAAGGCCATCAGCAAACAACCCAGCCAGATAAAGTCCACCAGCGGTTTGTAGTACAGACGTACACTCCAGACGCCTTGGTCATACTTATCGCCCAGCGCCACGTAAATATGACGCAAGCCATTGGTATTGATCGCCGATTCCGTCATGGGCAAGGCCGAGGACAGGTAAGTGCGATTTTCCGGGTACAAGGTAGCGACCACCTTGCCGTCCCGCAACAGCTCCACCGTGCCACGCTCGGCGGAGTAATTCGGACCGGGCACAATATGTACGCCTTGGAAACGTGCGTCATACGCGCCGACCTGCGCGGTCTGTCCAGGCTGCAACAGAACGTCGGTTTCTGTTTCGTAATGACTGACCATGGTCACGCCCAGAACAAAAACCGCCACCCCCATATGCGCCAGATGCTGTCCCAGCCAGCTACGTGGTTGCGAGAACACGCCTGAACGCGTGGCGCGCACACGCTTGACCACATCGAACAAGCTGCCCAGCACGATCCACACGGCCAATCCCGCCCCCAAGGCGGCAGTGCCCTGCCATTGCCCATACAGCAACGGAATAGCGGCACCCAACACGACGCTGAACACAATCACCAAGGCCAGTTGGCGCACCAGATCCAGAACGTTGGCTCGTTTCCAGTTCGCCAGCACACCAAAGACAATCAAGACCAAAGCCGGGATCATCAAAGGGACAAACACCTTATTGAAATAAGGCGGGCCTACCGAGATTTTGCCCAGGCCCAAGGAATCCATGATCAGCGGGTACAAGGTTCCTAGCAAGACTGTACCTGTCACCACCACCAGCAAAACATTATTGACCAGCAGCAAGGATTCACGCGACACCACGGCAAACTGCCCGCCTGCCCCGACACGCGGTGCGCGCCAGGCAAACAGAATCAGGGAGCTACCAACAATGACGGCAAACAGACTCAGAATGAACACACCACGGGCCGGGTCTGTCGCAAACGCATGCACCGACGTCAGCACACCGGAGCGCACCAGGAAGGCGCCCAAGATGGACAAGGAGAAGGTGCTGATTGCCAGCAATACGGTCCAGTTCTTGAAGCTGCCACGTTTCTCCGTGACCGCCAAAGAGTGAATCAAGGCAGTACCCGCCAACCAGGGCACAAAGGAGGAGTTCTCCACCGGATCCCAGAACCACCAGCCGCCCCACCCCAGCTCGTAATAGGCCCACCAGCTACCGACCGCAATCCCCAAGGTCAGGAACAACCAGGCCGAGGTTGTCCAGGGACGCGACCAACGTGCCCAACTGGCATCCAGACGGCCTGCCAGCAAAGCAGCAATCGCAAAGGCAAAGGCCACCGAAAAACCCACATAGCCCATATACAGCAAGGGCGGGTGAATAATCAGACCAATATCCTGCAAGAGCGTGTTCAGGTCCAAACCTTCAGCCGGCACCGGGAACATGCGCTCAAAGGGGTTGGAACTGAGCAGGACAAACAGCAGGAAACCGGCGGTGATCAGCCCCAATACACCCAGCACCCGAGCCAGCATGGCTTCAGGCAAGGAGCGCGAGTAAACACTGACGGCAAAAGCCCAGCCTGTTTGCATGAACATCCACAGCAAGAGCGAGCCTTCGTGCCCTCCCCATACTGCGGCAATGCGGTAGAACAAAGGCAGCTTGGTGCTGGAGTTCTGCGCCACATAGGCAACAGAAAAATCAAAGCTGACAAAGGACCAGGCCAGACACAGCAAGCTGAACGCCACCAGACCGAATTGCCAGCGCGCTGCCGGGCGCGCAAAGGCCATCCAGGCCAGATTGCCGCGCCAGGCCCCGTACAAGGACACAATGCCTTGAGCCAGCGCCAGCACAAAGGTAAGAATCAGGGCAAAGTGCCCAAGCTCCGGGATCATGGCTGGGCTCCTTGTTTGGCACGCTCGGCCTGCTCCATGGCATGCATGGCCTCAGGCGGCATGTAGTTTTCATCGTGCTTGGCCAGCACTTCTTCCGCTACAAAATGGCCCTGCTCGTTCAGGCGGCCTTGGGCCACCACGCCTTTCCCCTCTTGAAACAGATCCGGCAAAATTCCGGTATAGCTAACGGGCACCTGGGCCGCACCGTCTGTCACCACAAAATTCACAGCCATACCTTGGGCTCCACCACGGCGAATACTGTCCATCTGCACAATGCCGCCCACCCGGAAAGTCCGGTTTTCAGGGCTTTGCCCCTGGCTAACCTCAGTAGGGGTGAAAAAGAACACCAGACTGCTTTGAAAGGCGTTCAGGACCAAAGCCGTTGCCGCTCCCAGTACCACTAAAGCGCCCAGAATCAGGGCAAGACGATTCTGTCGCTTAGTCATGACGCTGCTCTCCCAGGGCGCGCTCATCACGCACCCGTTGCCAGGCGCGTGCCCGTCCTGCCCGTACGCTGAGCACTTCGCCCAGCAACAATACGGTACAGGCCAGCACCGAGCCCCATACGTACACGGCGTAGCCGCCCATAGCGAAAAAATCGCCCACACTCGACCAATGCATCATCAGCCCTCCGTCAAGTTGCGAACCCAGGCGGTATGCGCCTCACGTTCAAGAATCAAATTGCGCACCCGATACAGTGCGATGGCAATGCTGTAGCACCACATGGCCAGACTCATCAGCAACATGCCCGTCAGCATGACGGTCGCCATGGAAGGCGAGCTGGTCAGCGATACCGAAGCCCCCTGATGCAAGGTGTTCCACCATTGCACCGAGAAATAGATAACGGGCACATTGACCACCCCGACCAAGGCCAGAATGGAGGCGGCTTTATCCGCGCGGCGCGGGTCGTCGATCGCCCCGCGCAAACCCATGAAACCCATATACAGAAACAGCAGCAACAATTCGGACGTCAGACGGGCATCCCAGACCCACCAGGCGCCCCACATAGGCTTGCCCCACAGCGCACCAGTCACCAAGGACAAAACCGTACAGATCGCCCCGGTCGGTGCCAGTGCAGCGGCCATCATGGCTGCCGTACGGCTATTGAAAACCAGGCTGATCAAGGACCAGAAACCCATGGCCAGGTAAATCAGCATGGACATCCAGGACACCGGTACATGCAGAAAAATAATGCGGTAACCCTCGCCTTGCTGGAAATCCGTCGGGGCCAGGAAAAAGCCCACATAAGCCCCTGCCACGAACAGCAACAGGGCCAATGCAGCGGCCCACGGCACAATGCGTCCGGCCAGGACATAAAAGTTTTGAGGGGCGGCGTAACGATACAAAAAGTTCATGGAATTTACTCAAGAGCAAGGCGCAACGCCGCTGCCGTAGCAAGTGGCGCAAAGAACAAAGCCAACAGTAAAAAAGCGGCCAGAACGGACAGATGCGCTTGTGCACCCAACCCGGCCTGAACCGCTTGCACCGCCCCCGCCCCAAAGACCAGAACGGGAACGTAAAAGGGCAAAATCAATAGAGCCAGCAAGACACCTGCTGAACGCAAACCCAGCACCAAGGCCGCGCCAATCGCCCCCAACAAGGTCAGGACGGGCAGCCCCAGCGCCAGGGACACCATCAACACACCCAGACTGGACGTAGGCAGACTGAATTGCAGCCCCAGAATGGGAGCCAACAACAGCAACGGCACGCCAGTCAAAAAGGTATGCGCCAACACCTTGCCCAAAACCCAGAGGCTAAGCGGCAAATGGGAAAACAGAACCTGCTCCAACGCGCCGTCCTGCTCGTCCTGTTCAAACAGGCGGCTTAATGACAGCAGCGTGGCCAGCAAGGCCGACACCCACAGCACACCCGGGGCCATCTTGGACAACAAGGCCGCATCTGCTCCCACGCCCAAAGGGAACAGGCTGCACACCACCAGAAAGAAAACCAGGGGAATCAGCACATCGCCGGGCCGACGCATCGCCAAGCGCCACTCGCGCTTCATCAAGGCTAAAAAGAGATTCAACATGCCTGCCCCAGATCCAGGTGCTGCACCTCCAAATCCCAGGGCAAGGTCTGGTGACTGGTCAGAATGACAGCGCCCTGTTTGTGCAAATGCTGTGCAATCAACTCGCCCAGAAACTTCTGACCGGCACTATCCAGCGCGGTCAGTTGCTCGTCCAGAATCCATAAGGGACGGTTGCTGAGCGCCAGACGCACCAAAAACACACGGCGGCGTTGCCCTGCCGACAACTGCCTTACCGGCACTCGACGGTAAGCCAGCAAACTGCCTGCCAGCAGCGCCTGATCACAGGCGTCCCGCTCCAAAGGAACACGATCCTGCATAAGCAGGCTATCCAGGTTTTCTTGCACCGATAAGCTGCCATTCAAGCCGGGGGCATGGCCGCCGTACACAAGCTGTTGCCGGTAATCGCTATCGTTGCTTTGCACAGGTCGGTCGCGCCAGATCAGTTGGCCTTCATCGGCCTGGGCGATATTGGCCAAGATACGCAGCAAGCTGGTTTTGCCGCTACCATTGGGCCCACTGACCAAACAGCATTGGCCAGCTTCAAGCCTTAGGCTCAGCTCGGAGAACACACGACGCTGGCCCCGTTTACAGGTCAGCGAAACAGCGTCAAGCACAGCACCTCCTTATCAAGAAAGCAGACAGAGCGAAGCCGCCCATCGAAAAAGGCGGCTTGCTTAGCTCGCTAAGTAATGACGAGCCTCTTTCAAGACAGGGGATACCTGACTTAGTTCCGCAATAACCGTCAGAAACTCAAGCTTATTGATCTAGGCCAATCCTGACCCGAGTTGCCATTTTTGCTAATATGCCGCCATAGCACTTTCTTCACGTGATTGATCATGAATACTTCAATTAATCTGGTTCCCCAGCCGCTAAGCCCAGAGGCGTTTGAGCCTTATGGCTGGATGTTAGGGAAAGGCTTGGCTACTGCACCTGCGACGGCTGCTTTCAGCAATGCCGCCACAGACTTTTGGCACGAACATGCGTTTGACACAGGTCAAAACAAGCAGACCGAAGTGTTATGGGTGAATTACCGTATTCAGGATCCCACCATCACAACCCTGGAAAATCACCTGCTGACGCAACAGGCACTGATCCCGCTGACTGGCGAAGTGATCCATATCGTGGCCGAAAGCACAGCCGAAGGCGGCCCGGATTTATCCACCCTGCAAGCCTTCCGCATTGCTCAAGGGCAAGGTGTGTGCATGCGGCCCGGTTGCTGGCACAGCAGCCGTGTTGCCCAGGGTGAAGTGACCTGTTTGATGTTGACACGCATGTCAACCACAGTCGATCTGGTCGCCCATTTGAACGAGGGCAAACCGGCTGTAGAAAGCGAGCTGCGCCCTCTGGAGCAAAGTGTGCTGGTGTCGCTATAAGGTGCCTGCAGTAGCGCATCACAATCGCTCTGTCCGACACCTACTTTAAAACGTCGATGCCGCGCCGTATTTCAGCGCCAGCTCAATAAAGGCGCGCATGGCAGCGGACTGGTAAGCGCCCTTGCGCTGCATCAAAATAGCCCGCCGTTGTGGCGGGGCCGGTTCCAGACTCACCGCCACCAAATACTCGCTATTGCTGGCAATCGCAGCAGGCAGCAAGGTCGCCAGACCCGTGCGCCGCACCACCTCGATCACGGCATTGAGCGAGTTCGACTCCATCGATACCTTCAAGTCCAGATCATGTTGTCGGCAATAACGTTCGATCTGTTCACGTGTGGCAAATTCCGGCGTTAGCAACACCAAGGACTCACGCGTCAAGGTGTCTCTATCAATGCTGCGTCGCTCGGCCAAAGGGTGGGTACGACTCATGACCAACGCCAAGGTCTCCACCAATAATGGCTGGAACTCCACCGCAGTTGACGTGGGCTTTTCAAAAGCAATACCAATATCCAACTCGTCCTCGACCAGTTGCGTTTCCACGCGCTCCTGCAACATTTCCTGCACCACCAGGCGCACATTGGGATAGCGCCGGTAAAAGGCCTCCACCAAAGGGCCAATCAGGTAAGAAGTAAACGTCGGTGCCACCGCCACACGCAAGGAGCCTCGACTCAAGTCACTGACATCATGCAAGGCCCGCCGTCCTTCTTCCAGATCCTGCAAGGCTTGGCGGGCATAACGCAGATAGACCTCACCCGCATCCGTTAAACGCACCAGCCGCCCAGTACGATCAAACAGTTGCACGCCCAGATGTTCCTCCAACTGACGCACCTGTTGTGACAAGGCCGGCTGAGACACGTGCAAGGCACGCGCAGCGCGGGTAAAGCTTTGATACTGGGCAACCGCCAGAAAGTAATTAAGATGGCGCAAAAGCATACAGGGCCTTTCTATAAGTAAACCCAATGGAAAGCATCAGAATTCGGTATTTTACCTTATGACCATGAAGCGTTAATCTTCTATCCAAGCCGAACTACAAGGACAAGGATGAAAGACATTATCGACGGTTTCCTGAAATTCCAACGGGAAGCCTATCCCAAGCGCGCCAAGCTCTTCAAAAATCTGGCCACACAACAAAACCCCCGCGCTTTGTTTATCTCTTGCTCCGATAGCCGTCTGGTCCCAGAGCTGGTGACACAACGTGAACCCGGTGATCTATTCGTGATTCGTAACGCTGGCAACATCGTTCCCTCCTACGGCCCGGAACCCGGTGGGGTGACCGCCTCGGTGGAATACGCCGTGTCCGCCCTGCGCGTGTCCGATATCGTGATCTGTGGTCACTCGGACTGTGGCGCCATGACCGCGATTGCTTCCTGTCAGTGCCTGGACCACATGCCTGCCGTGGAGCACTGGCTGCGTTATGCCGACTCGGCACGTCTGGTCAATGAAGCCCGCACCCACGCCAACGAGCAGGAACGTATTGCTTCCATGGTGCGTGAAAACGTGGTGGCCCAACTGGCCAATATCCAGACCCACCCTTCGGTGCGTCTGGCCATGTCCGAAGGCCGCTTGACCTTGCATGGCTGGGTCTACGACATTGAGTCGGGCACCATCGACGCCTATGACGGTGGCAGCATGAAGTTTGTGTCCTTGGCAGACAACCCGGATGTGTGTGTTGCGCCCTTAAGACGCGGCTAAGCCCTCCCAGGTTTGAATAGAAAACGCCATGCTTTTGCATGGCGTTTTTAATTGCTCCTTGCCAGCCTTTTAGCCAAGCGCAGCACACTATGGCTACATGTTGATCAGCCCAACAAGGAGTCCAAGGACTGATTCAGCATTTCCAAAGGGGTCCCAACCGCAGGTAGCGGCGTCACTTCTCGACCATCCACAAACAATAAGGTCGGATAGGATTGCACGCCCAAGGCTCGCGCCAACGCGAAGTCCGCCAAGGCTTGCTCCCGACCTGAACCGTCAGTCAAATGGCGTCGAACCATCTCCACATCCAGACCACCAGCAGCGGCAATCCCCAGGCAGACCTCCTGATCCGACAAGCTGCGTCCGTTCACATAGAAGGCCTGCTGTAACTCGTGTACCCAATGAATGGCCCGCTCCGAGTCTTGCGCACGCAACACAGCCAAGGCAGTTGCCGCATCCAGAGAGTCCATAACCGTAGTCCCTTCCTCTGCCAAAGCTTGATAAGCAGCCCCAAACCTCGCCCCTGTCATTTGCGTGATGCGCTTGTTGGACTCGGAAATATAAGGGTAGCGGGACATGGGAGCAGCCCGATCACCCACGAACAAGCCCCCTGAAACAGCGGTAAACGGTATCCGGTGCTTGTTGGCCACCTCGAACTCGACCATGCGTTCGGCAAAACCCCAGCACCAACCGCAATACACATCCTGCACATACACAATCGAGCGAGCAGGCAAATTGAACGTGTTCATGGCATTCCTTCAAAATGGTGTGGCTTCCCGGAATGGGAGAGAAAAGGCACTCCTGATCCTGGCCTCCAGACATGAAACGACGCAGAGGATGAAAAGCCGAGAACTCCACTTTATTGAATAAACGTCAGGAAATAAACTTCGTTTCCTGCTGGGTGGCCGTCTCGCGCGGCTCGTTATTTCAAGCGACCTACAGCAACAAAGCCCTCACCGCGCTGAAACCGGTAAGACAAGATCCCCAAACCGTAAGACAAGCCCAGGCTTCTGAACCCAAACCAGCTCCTGTGATGAGATGACACGACTTTCAATGCTCTCTTGAGAGCCCGGCCGGCTTTACCTTCCCGGCAAAATCCTTTTATAGTGTGGCTTCGACTCATTCCCCCTGAGGTATTCGTCTAATGCGCCACTAATGCCGCCGTCCCCTAGACGGCCAGTCTCCACCCACCCCCATCACGCAGGGGGAGTTCTTGGCATTAATGCAAGCATCTCGTATGACGAATCCTTATCTGACGCTGGAAGGCGTCTCCTATACCTTGCCGCAAGGCAAGACTCTGTTTTCCCAACTGAACGAAACCTTCGACTCGCGGCGCACAGGCCTGGTCGGACGCAATGGCGTGGGCAAAACCATTCTGGCTCAAATCCTGGCTGGGCAACTCCAACCCAGCAGCGGCCATTGCCTGCGATCGGGAAAAGTCCATTATCTGGCGCAGCAAGTGGCGTCCGTCAGTGGCTTGCGCGTCGCTGATCTGGCGGGCGTAGGCCCAACCCTGGACGCACTGGCCCGGATTGAAGCTGGCAGTAGTGCCGTGGAAGACTTCAATCTGATCGAAGACCGTTGGGATATTCGGCAGCAATTGCAAGAAGCGCTGGAGCGCAATGGTTTAGGGCATCTCAATGCCGAGACACCTGCCGAAACGTTAAGCGGCGGCCAGGCTATGCGAGTATCGCTGATCAATGCCTTGCTGTCTCAGGCCGATTTCCTGATTCTGGATGAACCCAGCAACCACCTGGATCGCAACAACCGGCTTGCCTTGATCGAGCAATTACGACACTGGCCCCACGGCCTGCTGCTCATCAGCCATGACCGCCAACTGCTGGACACAATGGAGCGCATTGTGGAGCTATCTTCCCTGGGGCTGCGTAGCTATGGCGGCAATTACAGCCACTACGCCGAACAGAAAGCCCTGGAACAGCAAAGCGCCATGAACCAACTGGAGCACCGCAAGCTGGAACGTCAGCGCGCGCAAAGCACCATGCAAGAGCAACGCCAACGGCAAGAGCGTAGACAGGCACGCGGGAATCAACAAGGCAAGCAAGCCAATCAGGCCAAAATCCTGCTGGACAGGCAAAAGGGCCGCAGTGAAGCCACCACCGGCAAACTGCACCAGCAACACGTGACGGCTCAAAAGCAGTTAGCACAACGCATACAGGAAGCCGCCGAATTGATTGAGCAGGACAGCACCATCAATCTGCACGCCCTACCCTTGATGCCGCTGACCCGTCAGCGCGTTGTGGAACTGGATGAGGTGAAACTCCCCTATGTCCCGGCCGACCAAACCCCAGTCACGCTGCTACTAAGCGGCCAGCAACGGGTAGGTGTCATAGGCCCGAACGGCTGCGGGAAATCCACGCTGCTCAAGGTCATTGCAGGCCAAGTGGAACCGCTTGCTGGACACTGCAAAGTCGTGCCACAACATGTTTATCTGGATCAGGGCTTGGCCGATCTGGATCCACAGCAAACCGTGCTGGAGCAGATACAGGCCGTCAACCGCAAAAGCAGCGAGGGTGACTTACGCATGCGTCTGGCACAACTGGGACTAGACGCCCAAAAAGTCACCGGCCCCAGCGGGACCTTGAGCGGTGGCGAGCGGCTAAAAGCCGCTCTGGCCTGCGTGCTGTACGCTGATCCCCCACCACAACTGCTGCTTCTGGATGAACCTAGCAACCACCTGGACCTGCCGTCCACCTTGGCCCTGGAAACCATGTTGAACAGCTACCAGGGCACGCTGATGGTGGTTTCGCACGACGATGCCTTCATGAACAATCTTGGACTGACGGAACGGCTGGAATTTAGTGAGGAAGGTTGGAGCTTGCGGCCTTGGTAGCAAGTACAAACACCAGTGACTCGCCCCCGTTATCTATCATTAACTAGCCACCTGTCTCGTTCAAGTCAGAGACAAAATGAAGTACTGGTGAACTTACGCCATCCGACCAAGATCTCACCGCCTGAAAAAACTCAACCCTTATGCACTGGCCTCACACAGACACACCGACCATTTCGCAAGACAAGCAATAAATTGACCACCCTGCCTGTATAAAGTCTGAGCTGAATTCTCTCCAGGCTGCCTTGTCTATATGACCCCCAAAGAAAAGAAGCATACGTACAAGGTGCGACATCCGTACTTTAATTCGCCAATTAAACGTGCTTATGGCACGACCAAAATGTACGGATAGATCAAGATCTATCTGGATTACTCAAACGTAAACTCTTCCAACACGCAAACGTCATTCTCCATACTAGTCACAACATCACCATCAGAAAACGTACCCATAAAATCGTACTCACAGGCGCCCGTGCCATCATCAACATTCACGATCATGGATTGACCAGACCTCAATGGCTGGCCTGCAATAATATTTTCTTCCCAATCCCCAACCTTCGAACGCGAAGCGTGGAACTCCACCAAGGTAACACCCGACTTGTTAACGAGTTTTACGCGCCGGTCCGCTGCCGAAGCTGTCGTAGGCAACACGCTACCACCCAACACAACAACAGAAAGCAAAAATGAGCTGACTTTAAACATAGTAGATCCGTAATTGAATATAAATAGACCATCAAATGGGAACGCTGAGTCATAGAACCACCTCACGACCCAGCAATTTAGTTAATGTCCAGATATTACGGTGCTGACATTTTTTGCCATATCCCTGAAACCCGGTAATTTGCAATCCCCACTGCAAGATTTCAGCTTTGCTCATGTCCAAAGCGTATTAATACTCTTAGAATGCCAGGACACTAAGAGATGTGGATTCCACCCTCCCCTCTTCTACAGCCACCACTCCGATTTCAGGCATGAGCGATTCTTTATTCCTTCCCGTTGATATTGCCCTGCCGGTCCCTGTCCTGGTCGTCGAGGATGAGCCGTTGCTGCAGCGGCGTTTACAAGACATTTTGCTGCAACTCGGCTACCCACAAGACGCCTTACTATTTGCGGGTTCATTGGCACAAGCCAGGGACTGCCTAGATATGGGCCCTGTCGCTCTAGCCCTAGTCGACTTGATGCTGCCCGATGGCAACGGACTAAGCCTGATAGAAGCGATGCGCAAAGATGACCCAGGACTGGGGATACTGGTTATCTCGGCCTGGAGCACGGAAGAATCCATCTTGAGCGCGTTGCGTGCAGGGGCTACCGGTTATGTTTTGAAGGAACGGGATGATATTGAGGTAGCTATGTCAATACGCAGTGTGCTGCGGGGTGGTGCCCCGATCGATCCATTTATTGCGCGACGCATCCTCGAGCTATTGCCAACCCTCCCTACCACCATCAGCGCCCCCCAAGAAGAGCGACTGAGTGACCGTGAACGACAAATACTACTTCTGGTGGCTGATGGCCTGACCAATAGGGAAATAGCCGAACGGTTGTTTCTATCGCACCACACGGTAGAAAGCCACGTCAAACGGATTTATCGCAAATTGGCAGTTTCCTCACGAACGCTGGCCATCAAGACTGCACGGGCACGTGGGGTCATTCCATGAGCCTGCGCGCTGGAGCGCACTTACTGTATTTATTGCTAATCACACTGAGCCTCTGGGGTAAGCCCGCCTTAGGAAATCCAAATTGCATCCCCAACAGCCTCTTAATCAGCGCGGCTCCTGAAACCAATAAGCTCGCAGTCAAACCAGATACCGGGTGGACGACTATTACCCTGCCTGATCTGTGGACAACACGCTGGCCAAGGCATGAAGGAGCTGTCTGGTATCAACTCACCTGGGCTACAAATTGCCCTTTTGAGGAACTACTCCGCACCCCCATTGGCGTAAGTGTGGACGGCATCAGCATGGCCGGAGAAATTTACATTAACTCCACCTTACTCTGGCGAGATCGATCACTTACCGAACCTCTATCCATGAGTTGGAATATGCCCCGCTGGTGGACACTGCCTGCCCCTGCCTTACTGGCCGGAGAAAACACCATCTGGATACGTACTTCCGGCCCCGCCACCTTGTCACCAGGCCTGGGGAGAGTCAAGATCGGTTTGGCCACCGATATTCAACAAACGCACACTCAAAGTGTCTGGCGTCAACGCTTGATTTACTACATCACCCTGGGCCTATCCAGTGCACTGGGCTGCGTGTTCTTTGCTGTCTGGTGCTTGCGCCGTAGCGAACGGGCCTACGGCTGGTACGCTGTCATGTCCTTATGTTGGGTAGTCTATCTGTCTACTATTCTGGCTCTGTCTCCTTGGCCATTTAACTCAACACTCTGGTACTCCCGCGCCAACAATATCAGCTTTCAACTTTATGTATTGAGCTTTTGCCTGTTCACATGGCGCTTCACCGGACAAACACTGCCACGCATAGAACGCATCCTCTGGTTATGTAACGCCTTGGGTATACTGATCTCGCTTTTCGCCCCCCGTCCGCTAGTTGAACTGGTTTGGCTAACGTCTGCCCTGATCTTTCTAGCTACGTGTGTGCACTGCCAAATCATCGCCTGGCGCAACCCACAGCCTCAGCACCTGTTATTGGCCGCATGTTGGCTCATTTTCCTTATCGTCGGCATTCACGACTTAATACGTCTGTTGGGAGGCTGGCAAGCCCATCAAATGTGGGGGGCCATAGCGGGTCTCATGGCCACTTTAGTCATGGCATCCCTGCTAGGAGCACGTCTAGTTCTATACATGCAACGTATTGAATCGTTCAATACTGAACTGGAGCAAGGTATCGCCCTTGCTCGCCAGAGTCTGAAAGACGTTTTGGAGCGAGAACATGCGCAGGCCATCCGACACGCCACACTCCGTGAACGCCTGGACATCGTGCATGATCTGCACGACGGCCTAGGTGGTAGTCTGGTGCGCAGTATGGCCTTTGTTGAACAGTCGTCCGTAGCACTGTCTAACGAACGTATGCTCTCTTTGCTAAAAACCTTGCGGGACGACTTGCGTCAGGTCATTGACCACGGCTCCAGCGCTGGGGCCAATGCTCCGACCTCCCCCATTCAATGGGCTGCTCCGTTACGCCATCGCTTCACGCGATTATTCGAGCAATTGAATATTCAGTCCACTTGGCAACTGGATCAACATTGGAAAACACAGCCTAGCACCCTGATATGTCTGGCCCTGACTCGTTTGATCGAAGAAGCGTTGGCCAACGTTATTAAACACAGCGCCGCCCGATCAGTCACTATTGTCTGCTCTCAAGCCGACACAGACTCACTACATATACGTATTCAGGATGATGGCATTGGATTTAACGTGGACTCCGTACTCAATGCCGGACTCAGTGTAGGCATGCGGAGCATGGCTGCTCGCGCTCAGCGTCTGGGGGGAAGTTTCAATATTGAATCAAACTCACAGGGAACCCTGGTTTTCCTCAGTATCAATCTAAACACACCTACAAGCTGAAGCGGGGGCTCTTGAACACCAATACCCCCACTCCAGCCTTACTCTATTGCCTCGGCACAGGTCAGACGTTGAACAAGAAGTTCTGCACGCCGCCATCTTTGACGCCTGCGGTGAAGTAGGTTTGCAGACCCAGCAGGCTGTAGGCGGCGCGGATAACACTGGAGACGACTACCCTGGTAGCGATGAAAAAACATGGGTGACTCGTCCCCGTCATCTTGACTGCGAACACTGAGGGCGGTGGATCCGAGGGCCGAATTCAGCAGCAATTGCCCACTGACAACAAGGTCTTGAAGCTATTGTGCTTAGCGAATTGAAATATCACGATCAAACTCACTGCCTCTATGCGAGAAACCTGACGCTTTCCAAAGCATCAAAGCCGCGTGATTTTTGACGCACCCTTACAAAGCCTGCTTAAGGCTCCCAAGTAGTTCCCGCGCCAAACGTTCTGCTTCCTCTCCCCTTGTGTCACAGCGATCCGCCACCTGACCGACATAAGCCAGACGCGCATACTCCAAAGTCTAGGCTGACTCCGTAGACAGCTTCTCGTACAAGGACTCTGCGCCTACTGGCAAACCCCAAAGCTCCTAACGCGTCGCTGAATAGGAAACCGGACGCATCGGCCCTTTATAAAGCCCAAAGGCCAGACCCGCAATAATGGCGCTGATAGACAGGGCCTCCACAAAGCTAACCTGCTCGCCCAGTATCAGCATGGAACTACCCAGCCCAAACACCGGGATCAACAAAGACAAAGGCGCCACCGTGGAAACCGGGTACAGCTTGAGCAAGGAATTCCAGCCCCAGTAAGAAAAATGCGTTGCCAGATAGACCTGAAACAGAATCGACATCACCGACATCAGGTTGATCGCCTCTGGCAAGGTGGTGAAAGGCTCGGCCCCATGCAGCCAGTACGAGACGATAAATAGCGGGATAGGCGGGAACAAGCTGGCCCACACCATGAACGAGAAAATCTCCTTCACACCAGAGAGCTTGATGATCACATTCCCGATACTCCAGGACACGGCACTGAGCACGACCAGCACCAGCCCAAAGGTGGCATCCCCACCACCTTGCGACAAGAGGATCCCCACCAGCCCCACAAACGCGATCACGGCTCCCAGCAACTGCGTGGCTCGCAAGCGCTCCTTGAACAGCAAGGCGCCCCAGCCCATGGTAAAGAAGGCGCTAAGCTGAATCAGCAGCGAGGCCACGCCCGGATGGACACCCACCTCAATGCCATAGTTGATAATCCCCCACATGCCCAGACCAAAGATAAAGCCATAAATGACGACATAGCGGAATGGAATATTCGGCTTGGGGATAAAGAACACCAACGGCAAAGCCGCCAAGGTAAAGCGTATCCCCGTCAGCAGAAAAGGCTCCATGGATAGCAGCCCTAGCTTGGTGATCGGGAAATTCACTCCCCAAACCAGCGTGACCAAAATGGCAAGAATCAGGTGTTTTTTTTGCATGTCCGACAGCTCCAGACAAGACCGGGGGTTCGAATCCCCCGGCCTGCTTCACTAGTTGATTGAAAACCGCTTCTGCATCAAGCAAAGCCCCGCGATTTCCATCAACAAGTGATCGGCAGACAAGCGCTGCTCGCTGGAAAGCGAGGGGATTTTCTTCAGGAAATTTCTGACTCGACCGGCATCAAAAAAGGGCACACGATTCAAAAGATCGCTATGCAAGGTGTCGCTGACAAATTGATGTAGTCGGGACTGAGGCGCCAAGCTAGCTGGCGGCGCACGAAAGTACTGCTTTTTGCGCCCGTAGATTTCAGCAGGCAGATAAGGCCGCATTGCTTCACGCAACGCGTACTTCTCCGTCTTGCCGCGCACCTTCATGGGTACAGCCAGGCTGCACGCATATTCCACGACTCGGTGATCGAGCAAGGGCGGCCGCCCTTCCAGGCTGCCTGCCATCTCCATACGGTCACCTAGCGAAGTCAGCACCAGATTGGGCAGACTGGATTTGGCGACCATATACAAGGCGCGATTCACGGGCGACCAAGCCGCAAAGGAATGCGGTTTAAGGCGGTTGTAGAACTGACCGTAAGGATCGCGATACGCGTTTCTGTCCATAAAGCCGGTGCTGTACAGACTAGCCAAAGGATCAAAAATCCCTGCCTGTCCGTCCAGCCAGGAAACCTTGTGCCCCAACTCGCGGTTCACCCAGGCAGTTCCCACTTCCTGGCTGTCCAGATAACGGCTGGAACCAGCACCCATCTGCTGCAAGAGCTCGGAGACCACGGCCTGATCCTGCCCCTGGTTGTCGTACAAGACCATGTCCCGACGGCTATAGGGATAACCGGCAAAGACCTCGTCGGCCCCTTCCCCCGTAATCACCGCCCGCATGCCATTGTTTTGCACGAATTTGCACAGCAAGTACTTGCCTACGCTGTGTGCATTGGTGAACGGCACTTCAGCATGCCAGAGAGCATGTTCATAATTGTCTGCAAGGTCGTTGGAGCTGACGCTAAGTACATTCATGTGCGCCTGATTATGCTGGGCGGCAATCTCGGCAAAATGGCGCTCGTCATAGCCCTCTTCCCCTTCAAAGGAAAGGTGGAACGCCTGCAACTGCTGACCTTGCAATTGAGTACACATGCCCAGCATGGCCGAAGAATCCAGACCACCACTCAGACACACCCCGATGGGTACATCCGCATGCAGACGCAGCTTGACGGACTCCTCAATCACCGCGCGCAAACCTTCAATTTGCTCTTGCTCAGAGCGGGCTTCCATGGCCTTGGCAGAATCCGGGAAACTCCAATCCCAATAGCTCTCGGTCTGGACTCCGCTTTGATCCACAATCAGCCAGGAGCCTGGTCGCACGCTACGGATTTTCTGAAACACCGTACGATCGCGCAAAATGAAGTAGCGATTCGCGTACGAGTCCTCATCCCACTGGGCAGGAACGCCGGCTGCCAGCAAGGCCTTGATCTCGGACCCAAAGTACCAGCGACCATTGTGCTCGGCGTAGTACAAGGGTTTGACACCGATCCGGTCCCGAATCGCAATCAGTTGACGACGTGCGCGATCATACAAAAGAATCGAGAACTCGCCACGCAGCTCTTTAAGAGCGCGCACGCCATGACGCCGGTACAAATGCAGCGCAATTTCACTGTCCGAAGACGTCTTGAAGCAGCAGCCGCTCTCTTCCAGCTCTTTGCGAATGCGCTTGTAGTCATAAAACTCACCATTCACCATCAGGACCAGGTCGCCCTCGTCTGCAACGATAGGCTGGGTACCATTTCCCAACCCCACCAAGCCAAGTCGTACATAACCAAAACCCACTTGCCCCATGGGATCAAACCAGGTGCTGGAACTATCTGGCCCGCGATGATGGATTTCACGCAGTGCCTGATCAAACATATTTCTAGGCAAGTCCGTAGGGACTGCAGAGAACATCCCGACATAACCACACATACAGATCTCCCTTACTGCTCATTTGTTTTTGATGCCAAGTCATAGCAATTGCTTGATTGGCGATTTAGTTGAGAAACTTCTGCTTCTTGTCGATGCCGGGTTTAGCTCACCTTGTTCTTTTTCTTGTCCAAAAAGTCAGCCAGCCTGGTGCTGGTTTCCGGATCAGACTGAACAACGGCGGCAATCAAGGCCTCGGTCAGCAAGCCGTCTTGCTGACTTTGATCGGTAATACGCGGCAATACATGAGTGATGGCGTAATTCGTCATGGGCAGATTGGAGGCAATCGTCTTGGCCAGCTCCTTGGCCTTGCTCAAGGCTTCACCAACAGGAGTCAGGTATTGAGCAATACCTCTGGCAAGGCTTTCCTCGGCATAAACGCTACGTCCCGTCAGCATCATGTCTGTCATCAAACTCAAACCCGCCAGACGCGGCAGACGCACGGAGCCACCCACACCGACGTAAAGACCACGCATCCCTTCAGGCAAAGAAAAAAATGCGGTTTCATCGACCACGCGGATATGGCAGGCCGTGGCAATTTCCAGACCGCCACCAATGGCGGCACCCGACATCGCGGCTACCACGGGCACCTTGCCGTACTGGATCAACTCAAAGGTGTCGTGCCATTCGCGAAAGAAGTGCACGCAATCAATCACCGACTGATTACGCACTTCACCCAAATCCAGGCCAGCACAAAAATGCTTGCTGGTGCTGTAGAGCACGGCGGCCCCAATCTCGCTACCTATAGTGGAAAAAACCCGCCGCAATTCATGCATCACTGCCAAGGACATGGCGTTGCGTTTTTCTGGTCGGTTCAAGCCCACCAGCAGCACCGCGCCTTCCCGTTGCACCGTTAAATACTCAAAATCCTCCATTCCCTCTTATCCCCAAGTAATTGATGTTTGCTGATCTTATGGGGACTACCAAATTCACACCTTTAAAAGCGGGTCAGTTTTTGGCAAAATTGGGCCATGAGTATTTCTCTGAATGACTACCCTCTGGAAAACTCGAACTGGGATGTGGAAGTCAGCCTGCGCGCCTTCACATCAGGATCGATTTTTCCCAACCACGTGCACCAGTGCGGGCAACTGGCTTATGCGGCGTCGGGGGTCCTGTCGATGTTCACGGAGAAAGGCAATTGGGTAGTGCCCAGCAAACGGGCGCTGTGGGTGCCACCGGGTGTGGCGCATGAAATGCACATGCGCGGTGATGTCACCATGGTGAACACTTATCTGACACCCCAAGCCATCGAGCAGGCGCAACTGCCGGATAATTGCCAGGTGTTCGGCGTCTCCCCCCTGCTGCGGCACCTGTTCAGCGCGGCCATGGAGCTACCGGCTGAACGGACTGACTGCGGACGTACTCATCACGTCATTGGCTTGCTGGTGGAAGAAATCCGGCTGATGCCCAGACTGGGCCTGAGTGCTCCCCTGCCCTCTGACGGAAGACTAGGGACCGCATGCCAGCGCTTTCTGGATAATCCGACCCAGAACATCTCTACAGACGAAATGGCCGCCTGGGCCATGCTAAGCCGCCGCACCTTCACCCGCCGCTTCAAGGAGCATATGGGCATGACCTACCTGGCCTGGCGGCAGCAAATGTGCCTGCTGGTGTCAATTACTCGTTTGGGGAATGGGGAGCCGATAACCCGAGTGGCCTCGGATCTGGGCTTTAGCAGCCCCAGCGCGTTTTCTACTATTTTTCGTCGTGCATTAGGGCAGCCGCCCAGTCAGTATCTGGCGACGAGCAGGGAAACGCCGGTTTATTGAGCGGATGTGTTGCTTGAGCAAGCAGCGGGAAGATGATCAGGCGATTGCTTGAAAGCAAAACACCCGATGAGTTTCATCGGGTGTTCAGTCCATAAGGTGCTGACGAATACTGCCGAGTGGGCAGGGCTCACATTACTGTGTTTCGTAATGCGGCGAACGGGGGCCATAAAGTATGCCGCCAGGCTGGCCTGCGCTAAGCAGCGCCTGGTTTGTCATCCCGGCCACCTGATAGCCACGATCCGACAAGGTGTTGATCACCTGATCGACCACAGCCTGAATCAACATGCCCAGAATCCCACCACCACTACCACCCGCATAGCTGACCAACTTCTGTCCGCTCCACAGCTTGGTACCCGTGCGCAGATCTACCAAGTCGGCCTCAATACTAACTGTGACCGTACTGGCCAGCACGACGTACTGCGCACCGTACTCTTTCACCGTCATATATAGTGCCGAGTCTGCGCCAAATATCTCGCGCAATTTGGGTGCTGGCACATCGTGGATATCTGTTGGTGTGACCAACCCGTTCTGCCTAAACGTTTCTTCCATCACCGCGACAGGCAGGACGTAGTAACCGGACTCTGCCAATGGCATGGTCGCTTGCGACAGCACCGCCGAAGTGGCAGCCACATCCACAGAATCGTTAAGCGGCGGAAGCACCAGAATAGAAGCAGGTTTGCTTTCACGAAATGCCGAGTAGTCAACTTCGGCCTGTGGAGCAGCACACCCTACCAAAGTCATCGCCAGGGATAGCATTGCTACCCGCATCAAATTATTGATCATGGAATAACCTTTTATTGAGCTTGGGCGGGTACATCTGCTTGCGCCGTGGTGTGGCGCAACAAGAAGTTCATGAATGGCGACGACTCCGGGAAAGCATTCTTTTCGCCTTCCCATTGCTCCACGGCCTTCGCTCCATCACCCAGCTTCAAATAGAGCAAGCCCAAATGTGCTCGAAAACCGGGCGGCAAGGCCTGGTCAGTCGCACGCGCCGACTCTACATTCTCTTCAAGAGTTTGGACTTGTGCTGCATAGTCCTCACCCTCTTCTTGCAGATACGCATACACCATAGGCTGGTAAGAGTCCCAGCTATACAGGCTTTTGGGTTGTGCGCAGGCCGTCAGCACACCGACTGACAGGCAGATACCCGCCCAGCGCAGACCACGCCACAGGCGCGGACACCGTGGGGCCTTGTTGGAAAACATCAGTGAACTCATGGCCGCCTCTTATTTGCCAGCAGGCTTCCAGGCGCCTCGTTCAATGCCTTCGATCAAGTGATCGACCGCTTCACGAATAGCCAGATCCAGGACTTTCCCGTTCAGGGTGGAGTCGTAGCCGGCAGTGCCACCAAAGCCAATGACTTCCCGGTTCGACAAAACGTATTCACCCGCACCCGAAGCAGAGAAAACCACTTCCGATGTGCTGACATCGACCACATTCAGATCAACCTTGGCATAGGCCGTCTGTTCCTTGCCGCGCCCGAGAATCCCGAACAACTGCTGGTCCCCAGTCACTTTGCGGCCAAACGCCGTCACGTCGCCCGTCACAACGTAACGCGCTCCCTTGATCTGACTGGCTTGTTTATTGAAACCCGCCTCTTGAGCAATCTCGGACAGGTTGTCACGATCCAGCACCTGGAAACGGCCTGTTTGCTGCAAATGGCTAGTCAGGATTGTTTTGGCTTGTCCTCCCAAACGATCCACGCCGTCGGAAAACACACCACGCAAGTAGTTGGTACGGTTATCAAACTTACCAATGGAAATCGGGCTACGCTCACCTTGGTAGGTAGCACGAGTGGCTGCGGCTGCCGTTGTTGGAACAACTACACTTTGTGAGCGCTCGGTAGCGCATCCTGCGATTACAGCAGACAGGCTGAGCACCACGCCCACCTTGATCAAACCATTCAGCATCGTATCTCCAAGTACGTAGGTCATAGCACATACCAACGCTATGCATTAGAACAAGCGAGCCGACACTATAACAAAAAGATACACTTTGGGCTTTGCGTTTTCCCTAGGGGAAAACGCCTTCGATTCTTTATGGGCAGATGCCGGGCATCATGTTGGCCACTGATCATATTGGTGGTGATGCAAAGTGCTGTTTTCAGACATCAATGAACAAAAAAACGCTTGGAAGGCCAATATGTATGGCAAGCCCTTGATTTCAAAAGGTCTAACCATACACACGGCACTACCAAGCGTTCCTGACTTCTGAAAAATCCTTAGACGTTGAACAGGAAGTTCAGCACGTCGCCATCTTTGACGACATATTCCTTGCCTTCAGCACGCATCTTGCCGGCTTCCTTGGCGCCTTGCTCACCCTTGCAAGCGACAAAGTCCTCAAAGGCGATAGTCTGTGCACGAATGAAACCACGCTCGAAATCGGTGTGGATCACGCCAGCGGCTTGAGGGGCCGTGTCACCCACGCGGATGGTCCAGGCGCGAACTTCTTTGACGCCTGCGGTGAAGTAGGTTTGCAGGCCCAGCAGGCTGTAGGCGGCGCGGATAACGCGGTTCAGGCCGGGCTCTTCCATGCCCAGATCGGACAGGAATTCGATCTTGTCGGCGTCATCCAGCTCAGCGATTTCGGCTTCTACGGCAGCACACACGGCCACAACTGGGGCACCATCAGCGGCAGCGTAGTTCTGCACGGCTTCCAGATGCGGGTTGTTGGTAAAGCCATCTTCTTTGACGTTGGCCACGTACATGGTGGGCTTGGCGGTGATGAAGCCGTAGGATTTAATCTGGTGCAGCTCGTCTTCGTCCAACTTCAGCGAACGCACGGACTTGCCTTCGCCCAGCGCTTTCTCGATACGTTCGAGCAAGGCTACCAGCTTGGCAGCGTCTTTATCGCCTGAGCGAGCCAGCTTCTGATTACGGTGTAAGGCTTTTTCAACCACGCCCAGGTCAGCCAGCGCCAATTCGGTGTTGATGATTTCAATATCAGCCAGGGGGTCCACTTTACCGGCTACGTGAATGACGTTCTCATCGGCAAAACAGCGCACTACATGCACGGTAGCGTCGGTTTCGCGGATGTTGGCCAGGAACTGGTTACCCAAACCTTCGCCCTTGGAGGCACCAGCAACCAGACCAGCGATGTCTACAAATTCCACCACAGCAGGCAAAATGCGCTCGGGGTTCACAATCTTGGCCAGATCTTGCAAACGCTGATCTGGAACCTCGACCACGCCGACGTTCGGTTCGATGGTGCAGAAAGGGTAGTTTTCAGCCGCAATGCCGGCTTTGGTCAGAGCGTTGAACAGAGTGGATTTACCAACGTTGGGCAAGCCAACGATGCCGCATTGCAGTGCCATGAGTATCCTGAAAATCAAAGAGTTATATAAACGATGCGCTATTGTAGCGCCCTTGGGCGCTACAGAGCCTGCAGACGGATCAGAACAGTCGTGCCGGGGACACAGGATAGCGCCTTGAAACGCGGGCTTGCTTAGACAGGAATGCCGTCAAACAGCTTGAGCAGGCCAATAATCAGCAAGACCGGGCCACCATTAAAGATGGCATGAAGTACGATCGAGGCACCAATGCCGCGACGCACTCGCAGCCAGGCCAGTACCAGCCCTGTCAGGCATTGGGGCAACACCAGCAAAGGCAGCAAATACCAGCTCATGCTGTTGAGCTGAAAGTTATACAAATGCAGCGCGCCAAAGGCCAGTGTTGCACCATAAAACACCCAGGGAAAGAAACGCCAATAGCGTCGCATAGACGAAAAGCGCCACGCCCTTCCCTGCAAGGCCCCCACCAGTTTGCGCCACCAACGGCTGCCGGCGGGCAAAGCCTGGCGTGGCATGCCGGTATAACGGCTGATCCAGACCGCCAGGCACAAGACCAGCAAACCTTGTATCAACCACCAGCCTGGTCCCTGAAACATCAGAAACACCGCCAGCGGAACAACTGTCAGCCATTGTGATGGCCGTCTAAGCACAAAACGAAAAACCAGTTCTTCCACAATAGGTGCCCAGATAATGGCTTGCACCCAGGGAATACGCGTCGGGTCCAGACGATGCTGCGCACCGCCCACACCCGCTACCGAGACAGCAATTGGCCCCAGTACCAGCGCATTAATCAACCAAAGCATGCCCGCCCATTGCAGCAGACGCTTCCAGGGCAAGGGGGCAAACCAGTCCAGATACCAGCCATCGCCCTGCACTCTGCCAGGCAAGCGCCTGGCGCTGCGTGGGTGACGCAGAAAGTAAAAGAAATCTTTAAGCTCGTCCCGGAAACGCATCTGGCTGCTTGGCGCTGGCTTCATGCGTCAAGCCTTCTGGGGTGCATAAAGCTGGCGGGTCGCCTGCTCAAAGTCGCCACGCAGCAAAGCAGGCATCATGACTCGGCAACGATTCATACCGTCTTCAATCTCACGCAGCTCTTCATTGCGGGGGGTATGCAGAACAAAATTCACCACTTGCTGAGCCAAGCCCAAGGTGCGGGGGTGACCAATGCCTAAGCGCAAGCGCCAGAAATCTGGTGTACCAAAGGCAGACTGGATGTCACGCAGACCATTATGTCCGGCGTGTCCACCGCCTTTTTTTATCTTGACCTGACCCGGCAATAAATCCAGCTCATCATGCAGAACCAGCACTTGTTCGGGCTTGAGTTTGTAAAAACGCATCAAAGCACCGGCGGCTTGTCCGGACTTGTTCATGAAGGTAATAGGTTTGGCGATGATGACGTTCTCACCTTCAAAACGCGCTTTAGCCACCCAGGCGAAAAAGGACTTTTCCAGGTTGAACGTCGCATGCAGATCATCGGCCAACTGGTCTGCCAACCAAAACCCCGCATTGTGACGGGTGGTTTCATACTCGGGGCCAGGATTACCCAGGCCAACAATCAAACGGATAGGCTCAGACATGAATGTTTTCGCAGAAAGCGCCTACGCCAGCAAGGGCGCAGGCACAAATAACAAACCCCCGCCAGCATACGCTGACAGGGGTTGATTCGCCAAGCTGCAAGCCGACCGAAGCCGGCTGGCAATCTTGATTACTCGGCGCTTTCTTCTGTTTCTTCCGAAGCAGCAGCACCACCGCCAACTGGCAAAGCAGCAGCCAGCAGAGGGTTGGTGTCATTGCCAGCGTAAGTCACGCCACGAGGCAGCTTGATGCTGTCCAGGTGCAGGTTGGCGTTGGCAGTCATGCCGCTCAGGTCCACAGTGATGGACGCAGGCAGGTTAGCTGGCAAGCAGGTGATTTCCAGCTCGGTCAGGATGTGGCTGATGACTTGGCCGCTCAGCTTGACGGCTGGGCACACATCGCCACCTTCAAAGTTCAGAGGAACTTTGGTGGTAATAGCTTGCGAAGCCAGAACGCGTTGGAAATCAACGTGCAGAACTTGCTGTTTGTAGGGGTGCCACTGAACCGAGCGCAACAGCACTTTCTCAGCTTTGCCGTCCAATTCCATGGTCAGGATGGAAGCGTGGAAGGCTTCTTTGCGCAGGTTGTGGTAAATCTCGTTATGATCCAAAGAGATCACGACGGGCTGTTCTTCGCCACCGTAAACAATAGCAGGAACTTGGCCAGCGTGACGCAGGCGGCGGCTCGCACTCGTACCTTGTACATCACGCGACGTAGCGGTGAATTTCATGGAAAACTCCAATTTGCAGGATCATAAGATCACTGCGAAAAAACGGTAGTTGCCTACCTAGTTGACGTACGCCGCGACCAGCGCACGCTAAAAAACTTAGTCAGAGAACAAGGAGCTGACGGACTCGGCGTTCGAGATGCGCAAGATGGTCTCGCCCAACAGAGCTGCACAGGACAGCTGGCGAATCTTGCTGCACTCGCGAGCCTTGGCGGACAAAGGAATGGTGTCCGTCACCACCAGCTCGTTCAACTGGGAATGCGTAATACGTTCGATGGCCTCGCCCGAGAGCACAGGGTGCGTACAGTAGGCGTAAACCGCCTTGGCACCGCGCTCTTTCAGGGCTTCAGCCGCTTTGCACAGCGTACCGGCTGTATCCACCATGTCGTCCATCAAAATGCAGGTGCGTCCGTTGACGTCACCAATGATGTTCATGACTTCGGATACGTTGGCACGTGGGCGGCGCTTGTCGATAATGGCCAGATCCACTTCCAGTTGCTTGGCCAGTGCTCGTGCGCGCACCACACCACCGATGTCAGGCGAGACAACCACCATGTCTTGGTAGTTACAACGCCAGATATCGCCCAGCAAAATGGGGGAAGCGTAGATATTGTCGACAGGGATATCGAAGAAACCCTGGATTTGGTCAGCGTGCAGATCCATCATCATGACACGATCAACACCGACCACTTGCAACATATTGGCTACGACCTTGGCAGAGATCGACACACGCGCCGAACGGGGGCGTCGATCCTGGCGGGCATAACCAAAGTAAGGGATGGCAGCGGTGATGCGACCGGCCGAAGCGCGGCGCAAGGCATCGACCATCACCATGATTTCCATCAGATTGTCGTTGGTGGGAGCACAGGTGGGTTGCAGAACAAAAACATCGCGACCGCGCACGTTCTCGTTGATTTCAACCATAGCTTCCCCGTCAGAGAAGCGACCCACCGTCATTTTCCCCAGCGACATATCAAGGTGGTTGACGACATCGACAGCAAGGCGAGGATTAGCCGTGCCGGTGAAGATCATGAATCGGTCTTGTGCCATGATGGGAGATAGATTTTGATGCAGGAAAAGCAAAGCTGTTGATCGAGACCCCTACAAGGAAACGACTCAACAGCTTTACATTATCGCAGGCTAGGCCTGAAAGGTGGCTGGGGAAGAAGGATTCGAACCTTCGCATGCTGGAATCAAAATCCAGTGCCTTAACCAGCTTGGCGATTCCCCAAATGCTTACTTAATCCAGTAGCGTAGCGGATGATCTTGCAATCCTGAACAAACCCAAGTTTGTTCGACCAGCAATTTACCACCACTTGTTTCTGCGCTACCAGAAAAATCTATTTTACTGCTATTTCGATCAATTTCAACCTGACCGATCTTGGCGCTTTGCTTGTCTCTGCATTCAACAAACAAACAAGAACCTGAGCCCGTCATTCTAGCATTCAATTTTAAACTTTGCAAACCCTGCTTTAAATTTTTTAAATCAGGGTAAAGACTGAATGCGACTGACTCCAGATTATTTCTACCAAAATAAGGATTATTATCCTTGGCTTGCCAGAATTTTTCTTGCCAATCAGTAAAGAACGTCATTGTGATGGGTTTTTCATCACGTGTCAAGCATTCGGAGCTAAATATTTTCCCCGTGGATATAAATTGCGGTGGACGGATAATGATGTAATCCCGGGGCGGCATCTGAATGGCTTGCAGTTGCTCGCCCACCCCTTGCGCAAAAGCAGCCTGTCCAAAGACAAAAACCGGCACATCAGCGCCCAGGGGCAAGCCAATATCCATCAAGGCCTGACGGCTCAGGCCCAGGTTCCATAAACGGTTCAAGGCAATCAAGGTCGTGGCCGCATCGCTGGAGCCACCGCCCATCCCTGCTCCTGAAGGAATGTTCTTGATACAAGAGATGTCTACGCCTTGCCGGGTGCCTGTCGCTTGTTGCAGGGCGCGAGCGGCTTTGATCACCAGATCCTGTTCAGGCTCTACATCACTCAAGGTGCTGTGTGTCCGATGGATCTGCCCGTCGCTGCGTGGCACAAAGCTTAGGTAATCATTCAGATCGACGAAACGAAAGGCGGTTTGCAAAAAGTGATAGCCGTCTTCACGACGCCCGGTAACGTGCAAAAACAGATTGATCTTGGCCGGAGCCGGGACGTTGTAGAGCGCCATTACACAAACCTGCTCGGGCTTTACTGATCCACAACCAAACGCACGCTGATGGAGCGGTTGGCTTCGTGTCGATTCAATTGCAGCAAACGCGGGCCTTGTTCGTCGTAACGCGACAGCGTCACACGCCAGCCGGACTGCTCGAAACTGCTCAGCTTTTGTTGATCGTCTCTGCGCTCGCGTTGAACAGGGGCACTGCCCGTGCGGCCATGCAGCCAGTCACGCAAGCCTGCCACAGGAACGGGACTGCCCAAGACCTGTTCAACCAGGGCATCGGGATGGGAGGCAACTTCCTGACTGCCATCCGTGCGCTCCAGCAGGGCCTGACCTGGCAACACCCAGACACGCGCCAAGGTATTGCCCAAAGGATTGCTCAGGTCCAACATCAGCTTGCGACCATCATCGCGCCAGGAAAAGCCCCCCTGCACAGCCTCCACCTGGGAACTGGAGTGAGTCACGCTCAGCGCAAAGCGACCGGAACGAGACAAAGCGCTTGCCGCTTGGGACGCATCTACAGCATTGCCAACATCGGGTTTGGGCGGTGTCGCACATGCGCTTAGCAAGGCAAACAGGACCAAGGCCCCTGCCCGGTTCCAGACTCGCTGTTTCAAGATACTCACGGCAGCGGTACTCCCAGACGCTTAATGGTTTCTTTCAACGTTCGGTTTTCGGCGTCCTTGCTCAGAGCAGCCCGAAATACCAGCATGGCATCATCACGACGGCCTTTTACCCACAGCACTTCACCCAGATGGGCGGCAACGTCAGCTTCAGGCAGGCGTTCGTAGGAGCGCTGCAAATACTCCAGTGCCGCTTGCAGATCACCCATACGGAACAGGTACCAACCTACGCTATCCAGAATATAGGGATTGTCCGGCTCCAGCTCCATCGCGCGTTCCAGCAAGTCCTGAGCCTCGTCCATGCGACGATTCTGATCCGCATAGGTGTAGCCCAAGGCGTTATACGCATTGGCATGGTCCGGGCGCAGTTCAATGACACGACGCATCAAGGCTTCAAACTTGTCGTGCTTGGCACGCTGCTCGTACAGCATGGCCAGGTTGTATTTGATCTCAGCGCTATCGGGCAACTCACGATCGGCGCGCTCCAGCACTTCCAGCGCCTGATCGGTACGACCGCTCTCTTGGTAAATAGAGGAATACGTCAAAGCCACGACGACCTGTTCACTCATATCGCGTGGACGAGAGTTTTCCAAGGTAAGACGTGCTTGCGGCAGATTCCCTTGGCGGGCTTGCAGGACGGCTTTATGAATCTGGGCCTGAAAACGCAGCGCCGGTTCCTCTATCAAATCCAATTGACGAATCGCCTCGTTCATATCGCCTTGGGCTTCGGCGATTTGCACCAACGACAAACGCGCTTCGGAAATACTGGCCAAGGCGGTGTTAACGGCATCGTTCAAGGACTGGCGTCGCTGCTGCTGAACCGCAATATATTGCTCCAGCAATTTACGGGCTTGGTCATACTCTTTGGCACGAATATGAATTTCAGCCTGGGTATACAACAGATCAAAATCTTCGGGATTGGCACGCTGCAAGGCCCCCACAATAGCCTGGGCTTCGCCAAACTGCTGGCGCTCAACCAGACGGTTGGCCAGCAATAGTTGCAGCTTGCGGCTGTCCGGGTTGTCTCGCACAAAAATGCGGGCACTTTGCAAAGCAGCCGAAGGATCAACTTTGATACCGTATTCCAGCACGCGCTGCGCGGCCGCTTCAGAATGTGGGTCCAGTTTCAGGGCTTCACGCGCTTCGCGTTCCGCACGGTTCACATCACCGGCACTCCAGGCGGTGTCTGCCAAAGCCAGACGAGCGATAGGCAAGGAACGTACGGGCTGCTGCAAGGCCTTGTCCAGCACTTCCAGCGCTAGACGACGATCCACCATTTTGCTGACCATGCTCATGGCCTGCACCACGGCTTGCTCTTTATCCTGGGCACGGGAGATACGCAGCCACAAGGCATCGGCCAAACCTTCAGTCTGACCGCTGGAAGCTTCCAGCGCCAGGGCCGTCGCTTTGGCTTCGGGATCGTTGGGGGCCAGCAAGGCCCATTCTTTGGCCGCACGCAGCGCACGGCCTAAATCACGATCGGCCATGGCGTACTGAAAGGCACTTTGAGCCAGGCGCGGATCGCTGGTATCTCTTGCCAAAGCAAGAAACGTCTGGCTGGCAATATCATATTCACCGCGCGTCGCGGCGATCTCAGCAACCAAAATGCGATACAGAATATCCGGGGTCAAACCGACCAAGGGCAATTGCCCACTACGCAAACGGATGGTGTCTGCTGGCGGCTCCGCCTTGAGGATGGGAAGAGAGGTTTGTGCTTGCGCCGAAACCGCTGCAAGCAACGACATCAGGCCCAGCTTTAGTGCTAAGGTCAGAGCATTCATCCAGAAAAACCCGTGCCCTGATACGCGCGAGAAAACGCCCGATGGCACAATAAAGGAATCAGATTTGTTGATGGTATCACCCCCCCATGCCTGAACTGCCAGAAGTTGAAACAACTCGTCGCGGAATTGCGACGCTTATCCAGGGAAAAAATGTCCGACAATTCCTGGTTCACGAGCCTCGTCTGCGCTGGCCCGTGCCTGCCTGTTTACCGCAATGGATTGAAGGCCAGGCCGTCAACAATTGCACGCGTCGAGGCAAATACTTGTTGTTGCATTTTGAACAAGGCGTCCAGATCATCCATTTAGGCATGTCCGGCTCCTTGCGTCGTGTGGATCAGAACGAAGAACGCCGCAAACATGATCATGCGGAATGGATTTTTGATCAGGCCCGCTTCCTGCTGCATGACCCACGACGGTTTGGTGCGATATTATGGCACGCCCATAGGGACGGCCCTCTGGAAAACCACCCTTTACTACGTACTTTAGGGATCGAACCGTTTGATCCCTTGTTCACCCCGCAATACCTGCACCGCTACTTGCAAGGACGACGCATCGCCATCAAGCAAGCTCTACTGGGCGGCAAGATTGTGGTGGGGGTAGGCAATATTTATGCGTCCGAGTCCCTGTTCCTGGCCGGTATTCACCCCGAGCTGCCTGCCGGTGAGGTCTCCTTGCATCGCTGCGAAAAACTGCATTCGGCCATCTTGAGCACCTTGCAATCTGCTCTGGACTCAGGCGGCAGCACCTTGCGCGATTACGTCAACGCCAGTGGCGAACCGGGTGCCTACTTCGATATTCACGCCAATGTGTATGAGCGTGTGGGC
The DNA here is from genome assembly GCF_020907215.1 of Alcaligenes sp. MMA. Taxonomy (NCBI): domain Bacteria; kingdom Pseudomonadati; phylum Pseudomonadota; class Betaproteobacteria; order Burkholderiales; family Alcaligenaceae; genus Alcaligenes; species Alcaligenes sp. MMA. The sequence continues at coordinate 320,668 of NZ_JAJJPP010000002.1, read as the reverse complement.
AAACCCTGCACTCGCTGCCAACAGCCTATCAAACGGATAGTCCAAGGCCAACGCGCAACGTATTACTGCTCGCGCTGCCAGCGCCGCTAAGCCTCCTCTCCCCCCTCTCTGAAACACCTGATGCCCAATAAGGCAGGCAGGCGCTCGTCTGCCTGTTTCCCATTAAGCCTGCCCTATTCAGGTATTCACCTATATCTAACTGATTCACCATAAACTAATCTGACGCCATCCCTATCGACTGTGGAGTCATTTTCATGAGCAAGTCCTTCGCCTCGCATAACGACCTGGAAGACAAAGTCGTTGCCTTTGAAAAACTGTCCGACAACGCCTACGCCTATACGGCTGAAGGTGATCCGAATACAGGCATCATCATTGGTGACGAGGCCATTATGGTGATCGACACCCAGGCCACGCCTGTCATGGCTGAAGACGTGATTCGCCGCATCCGTGAAGTCAGCGACAAGCCCATCAAGTATGTCTTGCTGTCGCACTACCACGCCGTGCGCGTGCTGGGCGCCTCGGCCTACGACGCCCAGGAAATCCTGGCCAGCCGCGACACCTACGACTTGATTGTGGAGCGCGGCGAGCAAGACAAGGCCAGCGAAATTGGCCGCTTCCCCCGCTTGTTCCGCAATGCCGAGTCCATTCCCCCCGGCCTGACTTGGCCCACCATGACCTTTGAAGGTCACATGACGGTAGACCTGGGCAATCTGGAAGTACACCTGATGCAAGTGGGCCGTGGCCACACCAAGGGCGACACCATTGCCTGGCTGCCCAAGCAGAAAATCCTGTTCGCCGGTGACCTGGTTGAATACCAATCCACCCCTTACGCCGGCGACTGCTACTTCCGCGAATGGCCCCGCACACTGGATCGCCTGGGCGAGTTCAACGCTGAACAAATGGTGCCAGGCCGTGGCCCGGCACTGAAAAATGCCACCGAGGTGCGTCAGGCTCTGGCCGGCACGCGCGCATTTTTGACAGACCTGTACGCCAGCGTGCAGCAAGGCGCGGCAGCCGGTAAAGATCTAAAGACCATTTACCGCGAAACCTACGATTTCATGAAGCCTCGCTACGCAGACTGGGTCATTTTTGATCACTGCATGCCCTTTGACGTGTCCCGTGCCTACGACGAAGTCAACGGTCACGAAGACCCACGCATCTGGACTGCCGAGCGCGATCTGGAAATGTGGAAACAGCTCGAAGGTCAGTAAGACGCAAGGCCAGGGAGAAAGAAAATGGGAGACATTAATTACCAGACCCTGGAGCTGACGCAAGCGCCCCCACCGGCTACCCATGCCCGCCACCCGGTGGTGGTGGTGGGTGCTGGCCCGGTGGGGCTGACCATGGCTCTGGATCTGGCGGCCAAAGGCCACCAGGTCGTGATTCTGGACGACGACACCAGTCTGTCCAAGGGATCACGGGCCATTTGCTTTGCCAAACGCACTCTGGATATCTGGGACCGATTGGGCGTGGGCTCACGCATGATGGACAAAGGTGTGTCCTGGAATGTGGGCAAGGTTTTTTTCCGCAACCAGGAAGTCTGGAGCTTTAATCTGCGGCCCGAAGAAGGCCACCAGCGCCCTGCCTTTATCAATTTGCAGCAGTACTACTGCGAAGGCTATCTATACGAGGCCGTCTGCGCCCAGCCCCTGATCGAGCTGCGTTCCGGCCATAAAGTGCTGAACGTGGTGAACCAGGCGGAAGGTGTACATCTGGACGTAGAAACCCAGCAAGGCAATTACACCCTGGAAGCAGAATGGCTGCTGGCCTGCGACGGCTCGCGCTCGGCCATTCGCCGTGCCTTGGGTGAAAGCAGCAGCGGACGCGTGTTCAAAGACCGCTTCCTGATTGCCGATGTACGCATGCAGGCCGACTTCCCCGCTGAACGCTGGTTCTGGTTTGACCCGCCTTTCCATCCCAATCAATCTGTTCTGCTGCACAGCCAGCCGGACAATGTCTGGCGCATCGACTTCCAATTGGGCTGGGATGCCGACCCGGTTGAAGCCGTCAAACCCGAAAACGTGCTGCCCCGCATTCGCGCTCTCCTGGGGGCCGACGCCCCCTTTGAGCTGGAATGGGTCAGTATTTACACCTTTGCCTGCGAGCGCATGGAACGCTTCCGCCATGGCCGTATTCTGTTTGCCGGGGACTCGGCCCACCGTGTCTCGCCTTTTGGCGCACGCGGCGCCAATAGCGGTATCCAGGACGCCGACAATCTAGCCTGGAAGCTGAATCTGGTTCTGAATGCCCAGGCTCCCGACAGCCTGCTGGACAGCTATAGCCATGAACGTGAACTGGCCGCGGACGAGAACATCCGCCACTCCAGCCGTTCAACCGATTTCATTACCCCTAAAAGCGAAGTCAGCCGCCTGTTCCGTGATGCGGCCCTGATCCTGGCACGTCGCCACGCCTTTGCCCGTGTACTGGTCAATAGCGGCCGGCTGTCTTTGCCCAGCGCCTATCCGGACAGCCCCTTGAATACGGCTGACACACACGAGTTTTCTGCAAGTGCCACCGCGCTAGGCGCCTGCGTGCCCGATGCACCTGTTCAAAAGAACGGTCAGGACGATTGGTGGCTCGCTCAATTAGGAGCCGGTTTCACCCTGCTGGAGTTTGGCGAAGGCCAGGTCAAACAACCTGAAGCAATCGAGGAACTGGTCGCCCAAGGGCTGTTGACCCGCCTGCGCGTCTGGCCCGCAGGCACTAGCGCAGCCCTGGCCCAAGGCGGCATCATCGACAGCCAGGATATGCTGCGCCAACGTTACGACGCCCAGCCCGGTTCTTGCTATCTGATTCGCCCTGATCAACACCTGTGCGCCCGCTGGCGTCATCTGGACGGGCAAGCTGTCCAGACTGCCATACACAAAGCCTGTGGCCATTTCCTGGAGAGTGCTTCATGTCTACACTGAATACCGATACCCCCCTGGAACGGGCTGACGATTTCTACCAAATGTTGATCGATGCCCACCAAGGCCTGAGCACGGCACAAAGTCATGCCATGAATGCCGCTTTGGTACTTTTGCTGTGCAATCATGTCGGCTCGCTGGATGTGATCAAGCAAGCCTTGGATGCCGCCCGCCAGACCTGCCTGGAGCAGGCTGCCTGAATCTGGAGACCCCTAATGAGCTCGTTGAACTATCAGATTGGTTTTGGTAACGCTTTTGCCACCGAGGCGCTGCCCGGTGCGCTGCCCATTGGACGCAATTCGCCCCAAAAGTGTCCGTATGGCTTGTATGCCGAGCAGTTGTCCGGCACAGCCTTTACCGCGCCGCGTGCCGACAACCGCCGCTCCTGGCTGTACCGCATTCGCCCCAGCGCCAAGCAAGGGGCATTTACGGCCTTTGAAGGCGCTCCTTATTGGAATGAAGACTTCGGACAAGGCCCGGCCAACCCCAACCGTTTGCGCTGGAACCCGCTGAACCTACCCGGCAAGCCAACCGATTTTCTGGCCGGCGTCCATACCTGGGCAGGCAATGGCAGCAGTGATTCGCAAAGCGGCATTGCCATCCATCTGTACGCCATCAACCAGTCCATGGGACGGCGCGTGTTCTATAACGCCGACGCCGAAATGATGTTCGTGCCTGAACAGGGTCGCCTGCGTCTGGTCAGCGAACTGGGCATCATGGAAATCGAGCCTTGCGAGATTGCCGTCATGCCGCGTGGCGTACGCTTCAAGGTCGAGTTGCTGGACGACGTGGCACGCGGTTATCTGCTGGAAAACTTCGGTGCTCCCCTGCGTTTACCTGAACTGGGCCCGATCGGCTCTAACGGCCTGGCCAATGCCCGTGACTTCAAGACACCCGTGGCCTGGTATGAGGACGTGAACGAGCCTCATGAGCTGGTCACCAAATTCACAGGCGGCTTCTGGGTTGCCCAACTGACGCACTCACCGTTGGATGTGGTTGCCTGGCATGGCACGCACGCCCCCTACAAATACGATTTACGCGACTTTAACGTGATCGGCTCGATCAGCTATGATCACCCCGACCCGTGCATTTTCAGCGTACTGACCTCGCCCTCCGACACCCCCGGCACGGCCAACCTGGACTTCGCCATTTTCCCGCCACGCATTCTGGCCATGGAAAACACCTTCCGCCCACCGTGGTTCCACCGTAACTTCGCCAGCGAATTCATGGGACTGATACACGGTGTGTACGATGCCAAGGCCGACGGCTTTGCACCGGGCGGCTCCAGCCTGCACAATTGCATGAGCCCGCATGGCCCCGACGCCAACACCTTTGACAAGGCCAGCTCTGCGGACCTGAGCAAGGCGGACTATCTGCGCGGTACCATGGCCTTTATGTTCGAGACACGCAAAGTTATCCGCCCCTCGCCACAGGCCTTGCAAAGCGGCAGTCTGCAAGCCAATTACGATGCCGTCTGGGACGGACTGGAAAAACACTTCTCTACGGAACAAAAGGCATGACCCGACCTTATCTGAATGACACTCACGACCCCAAGCTGCAAAGCTGGGTGCCCGGCGCGAACGAGGCCGATAACGGTTTCCCCATCCAGAACCTGCCCTTTGCCGTGGCCCGTCGCCGTGACAGTCAGGAGGACTTTCGCGTCATGGTGGCCATTGGCCCTTACGCGCTGGACCTGGGGCTGTTGGCCAGCGATACTCCCTGGCACGGCCAAGCCGCCGACGCCTTGGCCGCTTGCGTCAAACCTGCACTCAATGAGCTGATGGCCTTGGGCCAGGAATACTGGAGCGCGCTACGTGCGGCCTTGTCGCATGACCTGCGCCAGGGTGCTTCGGCCGAGTCGCGCCTGCGCCCCATGCTGATCGAGCGCAGCAAGCTGGAATACGCCCTGCCCGCCCAAATTGGCGACTACACCGATTTCTACATTTCCGTGCACCACGCAACGGCGATAGGAAAACAGTTCCGCCCCGATGCGCCCTTGCTGCCCAACTACAAGTGGGTCCCGATTGGCTACCACGGTCGCGCCTCCAGCATCGGCGTATCCGGCCAGCAGTTCCCACGTCCTGTCGGCCAGACCCGCCCACCCGAGGGGCAGGAGCAGCCCAACTTTGGTCCTTGCCAACGCCTGGACTTCGAGCTGGAAATGGGCATTCTGATTGGCAAAGGCAACGAAGCGGGTCACCGTATCCCTATCGCTCAGGCAGACGAGCACGTTTTTGGTCTGTGCCTGTTCAATGACTGGTCGGCCCGCGATCTGCAGGCCTGGGAATACCAACCTTTGGGCCCTTTCCTGGCCAAGAACTTTGCCTCGACGATCTCCCCTTGGGTGGTGACGCTGGAAGCCCTGGCTCCCTTCCGTCGCCCATTCAACCGCCCCGAGTCCGATCCTCAGCCTCTGCCCTATTTGCAGGATCAGGCCAACCAGGAAAGTGGCGTTCTGGACGTGGAACTGGAGGTGTACCTGAGCACCGAGCAGTCTCGTCAGCAAAAGAAAGATCCGGCCTTACTCTCGCGCAGCAACTTCAAGGAAGCCTATTGGACCGTGGCCCAACTGGTCGCCCACCACAGCGTCAACGGCTGCAATCTGCAAACCGGCGACCTGCTGGGTACCGGCACCTTGTCCGGCCCAGCCAAAGGTCAGGAAGGCTCCTTACTGGAGATGAACCAGGGCGGTAAAAACCCCATTGATCTGCCTTGGGGCGAACAACGCAAGTTCCTGGAAGATCAGGACGAGATCATCTTGAAGGGCCAGTGCCGTCAAGAGGGCTACCCGACCCTGTCTTTCGGTGAGTGCGCCGGACGCGTATTGCCTGCCATACCTTAAGCACAGGCGGCCCATGCCTGCCAAGGTCTGATTGGCAAGAGACGCTTGCTTGTGAACGACACCCCGAAGCCCGCATCTGGCTTCGGGGTGTTTTTACGTACCAGCTCTCAAAAACAGGACTCGTTAAAACGACAAAGGGGACTTGACGTCCCCTTTTGCAGATTAAAAACCACTAAGCAGGCAATTGCTTGCGTCTGGCCCAAGACCACAGGATATAAAACAGCGCACAGCCGTACAACCCTAAAACAGCACCTGAGGCCAACACTTGGCTAATGAAATGGTAGCCCTGCATAATGCGCAAAAAACCAAACAGCAAACCTGCGCTGATACCCAGCACAAAGCCCCCGATGGCCAACTTGCGGCACCCTATCATGAGGCCTACAAAAAACAGGGACAAGAGCACAAAGCCAGATGCGGCATGGGCACTGGGCAAGGCATTGCCCGCCTGCGCCCAAGAGTGCGCCCAAAAATAGTCAGGCATGGATTCTGTACCACCAAACATGGCCAAATTAAAGGGACGCGGCATAGCGGTCAGATGTTTCAGCACACCCACTAACAAGGGGCCACTGCCCATGAAGAAAGCCGCCCCCGCCCAAGCCAATTGGCGGCACGAGCCCTTGGGCTGGCGCCAAGCCACCATCGTCCATATGACTGCACCGCCAAAAGGGACGAACCACACCAGTCTGCGCCCGAACAAATCCACAAAAGGCTGCAGACGCCAGGAGAAGTCCTGGACTTGCGAATCATAGAAATAGGCGCTGAGTGACAGATCCGTTGCCGAACCCATCGTCACTGCCGCGACGATTCCCAAAACCGTAAACAAGACGGCACTGGCAGCGATATAAGGACGAAAAAACATCTACACACCAAGTAACTTCGGTCAGTCGGGCAATACCTTACCGGGGTTCATGATTCCCAAAGGATCCAGCGCCGTCTTGATTTGCTTCATCAAGGCCAGGGAAACGGGATCTTTATAACGTGGCAGCAGTTGGCGCTTGAGTTGACCCACACCATGCTCGGCGCTGATCGAACCATTGAAGCGGTGCACGCTGTCATGTACCAGGGCGTAAATCTCGTCCTGGCGCTTTAACAGCTCTTGTTCCGTGAAAGCCGTCCCACGCGCCACGTTGTAGTGCAAGTTGCCGTCGCCCAAATGCCCGAACGTTACGTTTTCCAGACCGGGGAAGGCTTCCTGCAAGGCCTTGTCCGTCTCATGCACAAATTGGGACATCACAGACACGGGAAGGGAAACATCATGCTTGATGCTTTTGCCATAGGTTTTTTCAGCCAGCGGAATGCTTTCACGCAAGTGCCAGAGCGCTTTGCTTTGTGCAATGGTCTCGGCAATGACGGCGTCTTGCACCAAGTCTTGCTCCAGGGCCTGACCGATCACGCTTTCAAAGCGCTCGCGGGCATGCTCCAGGCTCTCGCTGTCGGACAGCTCCAGCAAGGCATACCAGGCCGCTTTTTCTGCCGGGCCCTGGAAAGGCATGCGTTGATCAGGGTAGCAATGCAGCACGGCTTGCAGGCAATTGCCTGCAATCAGCTCAAAGCCGGTCAAGGAAGCGGCCAGACCCTGACGGGCCAGCGCCAACACTTGTATGGCATCTTCAATGGTGTTCAGCGCCAGCAAGGCGGTACATGCCGCTACTGGCTGGGGATAGAGCTTGATGGTGGCGGCGGTGATGATGCCCAGGGTACCTTCGCTACCAATGAACAGGTTGCGCAGGTCGTAGCCGGTATTGTCTTTACGCAAGCCAAGCAGACCATGCAGGATCTCGCCCTGGGCCGTCACGACCTCCAGCCCCAAAGTCAGGTCACGAGCATTACCGTAACGCAGAACCTGTGTACCACCCGCATTGGTGGCCAGATTGCCACCAATGGTGCAACTGCCTTCTGCGGCCAGACTTAAGGGAAACAGGCGCTGATGGTCGCGAGCAGCTTGCTGCACGTTTTGCAAAATGCAGCCTGCTTCCACCACCATGGTGTCGTTTTCCGTATCCACACTGCGAATCTTGTTCAAGCGCTCCAAAGACAGCACTAGTGCTGTCGCGCTATTGTCCGGCGTCGCCCCCCCACACAAGCCGGTATTGCCGCCTTGAGGGACGATGGGCACACGATGCTCGGCGCATAGACGCACGACCTGGGCCACTTCTTGCGTCGTTGCAGGCCGGGCCACCGCCAAAGCAGTACCGATATAGCGTCCACGCCAATCTTCCAGGTACTGCTGCATGGATTGTCCCGTCAGCACGTGCTGCTGACCAATACGCTGTTCAAGTTCGTTCAGAAAAGTCATGACCCAAGCCACTCAAGAAAAACAATCAGGCGCTCTTGCTGTCGCGCTACAGCTCTTAATGGTAACTCACGAAAGCCGGGGACATTCGCGCTAAACTGCTTTCTTTGTTTATCCCCTTCAGGACGCGACGTGACCCAACTTCCTGCCCTACCGACTGCCGTATTCAAAGCCTACGATATTCGAGGCACGGTCCCCGAACAACTGAATCCTGACTTTGCCTACCAGCTCGGCCTGGCGTTGGCCGCCTCTGCCCGTGAACAAGCCGTCCAAACCTTAGTCGTGGGCTATGACGGCCGTCACAGCAGCCCGGCCTTGTCTCAAGCCCTGCAAAAAGGCATTCAGGCCGGTGGGGTCAATACCGTAGATCTGGGCATGGTTCCTACTCCCGTCGTCTATTTTGCGGCCAATGTGCTGGAAACCGGCTCGGGCGTGGCCATCACGGGCAGCCATAATCCGTCCAACTACAACGGCTTCAAGATGATGATGGCTGGCAAAACCTTGCACGGCCAGGACATCCAGAGCCTGATGAAGCGCATGCAAGCCGGTATTGAACCAACGGCTCAGGCAGGCACGGGCGAGAAAAAGGACTTGCTGGGCCAGTATGTCAACACGATCGCTGAACGTGTCAAACTGGCCCGTCCCATGAAAATTGCCCTGGACTGCGGCAACGGCGTGGGTGGCGTTGTGGCCGCCCGCCTGTTCAAAGCTCTGGGCTGCGACGTGGATATGCTGTTTGAAGAGGTCGATGGCAGCTTCCCCAACCACCACCCTGACCCGGCCGAGCCGCACAATCTGCAAGACCTGATCGCCCATGTTCAAAACACGGACTGCGAAGTGGGCCTGGCCTTTGACGGCGATGCCGACCGCCTGGGTGTGGTGACACGCTCCGGTCAGATCATCTGGCCCGACCGTCAATTGATTCTGTACGCACGCGACATTTTGCAGCGTGAACCCGGCTCCACCATTATTTTTGACGTGAAATGCAGCCGCCACGTTGCCCTGGAAATTGCCAAGGCCGGTGGTGAACCTTTGATGTGGCAAACCGGCCATTCGCTGATCAAGGCCAAACTGGCCGAGACAGGCGCTCCTTTAGCTGGCGAGATGAGCGGCCACGTGTTCTTCAAGGAAGGCTGGTACGGCTTTGATGATGGCCTGTATACCGGCGCACGCCTTCTAGCGATTCTTTCACGCGGCGACAACCCGACGGCCGAGCTGGAAGCCTTGCCACAAGACCTGTCTACACCGGAACTGAAGCTGCCTCTGGCCGAGGGCGAGCCGCATGCCTTGATTGCCCGCCTGCAAAAAGAAGGCCGTTTCCCCAGTTCCAATCAACTCAATACGATTGATGGTGTACGTGCCGAGTACCCGGATGGCTTCGGCCTGGCTCGTGCCTCCAACACCACACCGGTCATTGTGCTGCGCTTTGAAGCGCAGTCCCAAGAGGCGCTGGATCGAATTCAGGGTGAATTCCGCGCGGCACTGCTGGCCTTGAAGCCGGATGCTGCTTTGCCTTTCTAAGCTTGCTGCCCCCAAGGGGGCACTTTTTACCAGGGGCGACTAGCCTTGACACGACCCGGCGGTAACAAAAGAGCTGAACTGTCTCTGAAACCGTGGATTCAACCCCAAGTCACAGCAAACAGTTCAGCCCGTTTTTTATGCCTTGGTCCAGGACCAAGGAAGTCCAAGTCTTAACGACTCAAGTACTGATACAGATTCAGATGAGCCGCACTGATGCGGTCAATATCAAAAGCCTCTTGTGCCAAGCGGCGGCTTTCCGCCCCCATGGCTTGTCGCTTGGCCGTATCCTCGCCCAGTTCCATCACGGCTGCCGCCAAGGCCTGTGCATTACGCACTGGTACCAGCACACCCGTTACTCCAGGCTCAATGGCATCCCGACAACCGGGTACATCAGTCGTCACCACCGCCCGCCCGCAAGCCGCAGCTTCTACCAAGGATTTAGGCAAACCTTCACGATAGGACGGCAGCACGGCAATGTGCGATTGAGCGTACAACTGCGCAATATCGCTACGTTCACCCAGGCACTGCACCACACCCTGCTTTTGCCAGCTCTGCCACTCCTGCTCGCTGATACTGGCGGGGTTGCCGGGATCCGGGCTGCCCGCCAATACCCATTTCACCGGGCTGCCTTGAGCAGCACTGATACGTGCTGCTTCAACGAACTCTCGTACCCCCTTGTCCACCAATAGGCGCGACACCATCAAAGCGACGGGGGGGCCTTCTGGCTCTGGCACCGCCTGAAACTCGTTCAGATCTACGCCGGAACCACGAATCAGGACACACTGATCGCGTTTGACCACACGATCCTCCAGCAAGACATCACGGTCATTGCTGTTCTGGAAAATCACTCGGCTATTGGGATGTCCCAGAGCAATGCGATAAAGCTGCAGAGCAATCCAGCGCACGGGATCAAATGATTTGTCGCGCTTGGTAAATACATAACCCAAGCCAGATACGGCAGCCAGAAAACCCGGCACACCGGCCAGCCGCGCAGCAATACCGCCGTACAAAACAGGTTTGATGGTGACCGCGTGTACCAGTTCGGGGCGCTCCCGACGAAACAGACGCCACAAGGCCCAGATGGTTTGCAATTCTTGCAAGGGATTGGTTCCGCTACGCGTCATGGGCAAAGCATGATGGTGCAAGCCGTGACGCTCGATCTGGGCGACTGCCGGGCCATCCATGGTGGCCACATGCACGTCATAGCCTTCACGCTGCGCGGCTTGCGCCAAAGGCAAACGGTGTGACAGGAAAAAAGCGGGGTTATTGACCACGAACATCAGCATGCGTGTTTTCTTGCTGGAATCGTCCGTCAACACATTCAAGGCTTGCCGACTACGCTTGCGTTTGGGCGGATACTGCGCTGTCAGTGTCTTCCAGGCCTGTGTGTAGTTCTTGACCATGCCTTCCAGAGAAAACAGACGGGCAACCCGTTCACGGGCATGCTCATGGCGAGCCTGCCAGGAAGGCGCACCCAGCTCATCAACCGCACTATTGATGGCACCAGCCAAGGCTTCGGCATTACTGGGAGGCACAATCCAGCCCTCATTGCCCACGATCAAGGCAGCATCGCCCACATCGGTAACGACATTGGACACACCGGCAGCCATGGCTTCACATACCACGTTCGGAAAGCCCTCCGCCGAGCTTGACAGTACATGCACGTCCAGCGCATTCATCAAGCGGGGTACGTCGGTGCGTCGCCCCATCAAGATGACGCTCTCGCGAAGTTGATGCTGATCCAGCAAGCGCATCAAGGTGTCGTTATCGCTGTCCATACCGTCACCAATCAGCAGGCAACGCAAGCCAGGATGACGATGCAGACTACGGGCTAAAGCGGCCAGCAAATTAGGGTGGTCTTTCAGTGGATTCCAGCGGGCCACACTACCGATAACAGGCGTATCCAGTGACAACCCCAATTCATCACGTACTTCCTCGCGTGCTTGCTGATCGGGGTGCCAACGGCTCAGGTCGTAGCCATTGGGGATTACCTTCATGATGTCGGCGCGATAACCCCATTGCTTATGGCGTCGGGCAGCGTTTTCTGCGCAGGACACAATCAGGTTAGGGATAAAGCGTGACAAACGGGCACACAACCAGGCCACCATACGGGCCTTCGGGCTGCCTTGATACAGATTCGCGCCGGAGTTGCGAATACCCCAGGACACTGCGGGAATGCCAACCAGTCGGGCGGCGGCGCCACCAATCAGGTCGGAGTGATACATCCAGGTCTGCACCACATCGGGCTGCACCTCACGCAACACGCGTGTCAAGGATCGCAAGCCCTTCAAAAAGCCCAGCGGCGAGTGCATATGCAGGCAGTACAAAGGAATGTCAGCAGCACGCAATTGCGGTCCAAAAACATCCTCCTCGCCCAGAGAAATCACAATATGTTCGGTATCTTGGCCAGGAGCCGTCACCAGACGGAACAAGACCGTCTCTGCCCCGCCCTGCCCCAGTCCCGCAATAATGTGCACGACACGCAAAGGCGGCGTTGTTTTCTCCAGCGCGCCATCCACGGCGTTTGTTTCCTGATTCAACGACCTTGGCTGCAATGCACTCATGCTTTGGCTCCTTCTTCTATACCGCCACGGGCGGCCTGAAAGACCTGGTCCCAGTTACGCAAAACCTGCTCTAGCTCATAACGCTGGCGCACCGCTGCAGCGGCACGTCGGCCCAATACACCCCGAAACACGCCATCACCCATCAATTCGGCCAGGGCAGCGGTCAAGGCGCCTTCGTCCCCCACCGGAACCAACAAGGCGTCTTTGCCATCGGAGCTGATCTCGCGCGGGCCGCTGGGGCAATCAACCGTCACGGTGGGCAAGCCCATCGCCATGGCCTCCAGCAGCACGTTCGGGAAACCTTCCACTTCCGAAGTCATAACAAAAGCATGGGAGCGCGCCATTTCCTGCCAGGGCTGGGCCGTTTTTCCAGCCAGCTCGATACGGTCAGCAGCACCGGACATGGCAATCTGCTGCACCAATTGGGCCCGCTGCGGACCATCGCCCCAGATTTTCAATTTCCATTCCGGGTACTCGGCAGCCAGTCCTGCAAACACGCGGATCAAAACATCAAAGCGCTTGGAAGGCACCAGACGCCCCATCGCCATCAAGGTGCAGTGTCGGTTCTCTTCTACCCGTACCTCGCGTTGCACGGCATCCAAAGCCTGCGGCAAAGGGTTGGGCACGACCATGACCTGTTTCATGCCCGGCACCATGGCCTGAAACGCCGCGACACTGGCTCGGGTCTGAACGGTGACCACCTGAGCCTTGGGATACAGACGACGGCGCAGACTTTGCAACAGCTTGCCCGCACTGCTGCTAAAGGCCGGGTTGGTACGCTCGCCCACCACAATAGGGACGCCCATGCCGCCCAGTCCCAGCAAAACATTGATATTCACATTGGTCAGAAACGACACGATGACATCGGGCTGTTTTTCACGCACCAACTTGCGCATGGCGCGCAGCTTAGTCAAAGGTTTAGGCAGCCAACTGCCACGCATGCGGTGGGCCAACCACACCAGCTCCACCTTGGAGTCGATAGGGTAAAAGGCACTGCCCCCACCGCTGTAGGTCGGCACCAGGGTGACCTGATCGCCTCGCAGCCCCCAGGCATTGGCCAAGGTAGAAGCGACACGCTCGGCACCGCCTGCGTTCAGGGAGCTGACGAAAAACAGAATATTCACTGGGCCTCCATGGGCTCATCGACCGGGTAGTTTGAGCCTGCTGGCACTAAGAAAAGCGCCATTTTAAGGCCGACGCCAACACTGTTCCAACACTTGCTGCCACAGCGCCAGAACGCGGGCCGAGGAAAAGCGGTCGCGCACATCTATGGCACGACGCGCCAACCTCTGGCGTTTGTCCTCGTTGGACATCAGATCGGATAAATGGGCGGCCAGCGCTTCCACATCTTCGACCGGACGTACCAAGACACCGTCGATATTGGCGCGAATGATCTCACGCGGGCCGGTGTCGCAATCAAAGGCTACCGCCGTCAAACCACTGGCCATCGCTTCCAACAAACTGTTGGACAAGCCTTCCATTCGGGAACTGAGCACATACAGATCAGACTGCTCGTACCAGTCCGCCATATTGCCGACCCGACCGGGCAGCGCAATCCGCTCTTGCAGCTCCAGCTCTTCAATGCGTGCTTCCAAAGGAGCGCGCTGCTCGCCTTCGCCCAGAATCACCAAATCCCAATCGGGGAAATAGTTGGACAGCATGGCAAACGATTCAATCAGGGTGTCAAACCCCTTGACCGGGTGCAGTCGCCCTACGGCCAATAAGCGTTTACGCCCTTTTGGCAGCTCGGGCACGGGCACAACAGGTTCGGTGCTGTCCATAGGCCAACGCACGGCATTGGGGATCACCTGCACCTGACTGCCGGGCACATGCTCGCGCAGCCAGTCTGCCGTACCGGCAGTCAGGGCAATCACCGCATGGGCTTGGGGATAAGTACGCAAACGGGCCTTTTGCCAGAAAGAAGACATGGACTGGGAGGGAGGATGTGTATGCTCGGTCGCAATCACCTTGCAGGGCAAGCCTTTGGCGGCAGAAATGGCCAGCACCGAGGAGGTTGTCATCATACCCAGCACCACATCGGGCTTGGTTTTGCGTATCAGCGAGCGTACTCGACGTACTCGGCGCCAGTTCTTCCACAAAGCATCCAGACGCCCACGACTGCTACCTGCCGTCCCGAGCACATGGCGCTCCACGCCTTCTGCCACGGTATACGCATCTTTATCACGGCCAGCCTGAGTCACCAAAGACACTCGATAGCCACGCGCCACCCAGGCTGCGCTTAAATCGACGGCAACACGTTCTGCCCCGCCTCCACCCAAAGAGTGGATAAGCAGCATGATATGAGGGCGAACGACCGAATGACTACTGTGCACGTTTTCCTATTCCTGCGAACCAGACGCGAAGGCACTGGCTGGCCTCAAGGCCAAGATGAAATAACAAGTGAAAGAAGCCGCATACATCAGACTGGTCGCCAGCATGATGCCCGACGGGCCCATGCGCGCCGCCAGAATCGGGTTCAGGGCCGCTTTCACCAAAAAATTGATCACGGCAATGATTGCCATGGATTTATAACGGTTCTGACTGGCCAGCAACTGCACCAGAATCAGCACCCCAAAATAAAAGGGCAGTTGCACCAACCCCCAGCTAAACACCTGGGCGACAGTGGCCGTATCCTGCGCCGTGAACGCACCACGCTCAAACAGCAGTGCCACCCCCCAAGGCGCCAACAGAACGCCAATAGCGGCAGCCACCCCACCGGCCAGCAACATCATGACCGACCACTTCAAGGCCATGGAGCGAGCACGGGCGTTATCACCCCGACTTTGAATATCAGCCAGTACAGGCAAGGCAGCACGGCCTACGGAGGCAGCACCCACCCCCAGCACCAGAGCCAGCAAACGAGTGGCGTAGCCCAACGTCGCGTTGGCATTAGCCCCCAAATTGGCCGCCGTATATTGGTCGATAGGGCCGACAAAGCTCATGGCAACCTGCCCCACCAGCATGATGGTGGCGGCCTTGAGCAAATCCGGCCACTGCTCGGCACGCAGGCTGATTGTGGGGCGAGCCCAGATCTGATCGGCCCGTGAGGCCAGAATCATCAGCCACACCGCCTGAATGGTCATGCCCAGTAAGGTGCCCCAAAGCAAGGGACCAATACCGGCATTCCCGCCCGCTGCCAGCACCCAGATCAGAATGACAAAGGCTGGGACACTTTCCAGCAAGGTATTGATATGCCGCTCATGTGCCCGCAAGCGGGCAGCGCTCAGGCCAATCATCAGCGTTAGAACCGCCGCAGGCGCAAAGGCAAACAACAACTCCCGGCTCATTTCATGAACGGCAGGGCTTAGCCCTTGTCCGGTCCATTGCAGCACCCAGGGCCAGCTAATCCAGATCAAGACTCCCAATACGCAGCCCAGCACAATGCACCAGGCTTTGAGCTCACCCAGAAAACGGCTGCGCGCAGCCGGTTCCAGGCGATGCAAGCGTACCAGCACGGGAATCAACACCACAGACATAGAGCCGACAATCGTCACTGGCAACCAGTTGGCCATGACCATTGTGAACTGGTAGGCATCGACGACATCGCTTACACCGTAGCGATAGGCCACCGCCATTTCTTTGAAAGCGCCCGCCGCCTTGCCCAGCAATAGAAAAAACGCCACCCGCATCGCCCCCAGGGCGATGCGGCGGTGGTCGTCATGCAGACTAGACAGACGTGCTTTCAGGCCGGCCCAAATCAACTCAGGAACGCCACGTACCAGGGCATGGCTGTATTCAAGCCCTGCAACATCGTGTGAGTCGGCTCGTAACCCAATTGTGTACGAGCCTTGGTGATATCCGCTTGGGAGTGCAGTACATCACCGGCGCGAAAATCGGCATAGATGGGCTGCTTGGTGTAATTCACACCATTGCTGCTCAAGGTCTGCTTCAAATGTTCGAACAACTCGTTCAGGCTGGTACGAGCATTGACAGCGACGTTATACACCTCAGCCACAGCCGGCTTTTGCTGCACGGCGGCCAGGATATTCATTTGAATGACGTTGTCGATAAAGCAGAAATCGCGGCTGGTTTGGCCATCCCCATTAATTTGCACATCCTGGTTCTGGATCATGGCCGAGACCCATTTGGGAATCACTGCGGCGTATGCACCGTTAGGGTCCTGACGTTTACCAAACACGTTGAAGTAACGCAGGCCCACGCTGGAAAAGCCATAGGCACGGGCAAACACATCCGCATACAGCTCGTTCACGAATTTGGTGACCGCGTAAGGGGACAAAGGGCGACCAATCGTATCTTCCACCTTGGGCAAGCCGGGGTGATCACCATACGTAGAGCTGGAAGCCGCATACACAAAGGCTTTAACCTGTTCGTCACGCGCTGCCACCATCATATTCAGGGCACCGCTCACATTGACCTCGTTGGACGTGAGCGGATCGTTCAAGGAACGTGGTACCGAACCCAGAGCCGCCTGGTGCAGCACATAGTCCACGCCCTTGACGGCTTCGCGACAGGTATCCAGGCTGCGAATATCTCCTTCAATAAAGCGAAAACGGGCCCAGCGCTCGGCACCGACCTGATCACGCACTTCATCCAGATTGTATTGGTGGCCGGTTGCAAAGTTGTCCAGGCCCACCACCTGCTGATCCATTTTCAGCAGAGCTTCCAGCAGGTTGGACCCGATAAAGCCGGCACAGCCCGTAACCAGCCAGGTTTTGGGCTGGTTACGCAGTTGCTGGGTCGCCTGTTCAAATGCAGAGCTCATAAAATGCTTTCCAAGATTAAAGGCGCAGATCGGACTGATCGCGATCAAACACATACTTTAAATCGTAGAGCACATGCTCAGGCTTGCCCCACTGGCGCACGCCCTCGACACCCAGATCCTTGAACTGCTTGTGAGCTACGGCCACGATCACACCGTCGTACTCACCCGCTTGGGGAGCTTCGATTGGAGTAATGCCATACTCGTGCTGTGCCTCTGCGGGATCAACCCATGGGTCATACACGTCTACATGAACATCGTATTGCTTGAGTTCATGCACGATATCGACAATTCGGGTATTACGCAGATCCGGGCAGTTTTCCTTAAAGGCCAGACCCAATAACAGGACGCGCGCACCTTGCACCTGGATGCGGCGCTTGGTCATAGCTTTAACCAGTTGTGAAGCCACGTAGCCGCCCATCGAGTCGTTCAGACGACGACCAGCCAGAATGATCTCGGGGTGGTAACCGATGGCTTGCGCCTTGTGGGTCAGGTAGTAGGGGTCTACGCCAATGCAGTGACCGCCCACCAGACCGGGACGGAAAGGCAGGAAGTTCCACTTGGTGCCCGCCGCTTCCAGCACGTCCAGGGTATCGATGCCCAGACGGTTGAAAATCAGGGCCAATTCGTTGATCAGAGCGATATTCACGTCACGCTGGGTGTTCTCGATCACCTTGGCAGCCTCAGCCACACGAATGGAGCTGGCCTTGAAGGTGCCCACCACAATGATTTCGCGATACAAGGCATCCACTAACTCAGCCACTTCAGGCGTCGAGCCGGACGTTACTTTTTTGATGGTGGAAACGCGGTGTTCCTTGTCACCCGGATTGATACGCTCCGGACTGTAACCGGCGTAAAAATCCTCGTTAAAACGCAGACCCGACACTTGTTCCAGCACGGGCACACACACTTCTTCGGTAGCGCCAGGGTAAACCGTGGATTCGTATATGACGATATCGCCACGCTTGAGCACTTTACCGATCGTCTCGGAAGCACGGACCAGCGGGGTCAGATCAGGCTGCTTGAATTGATCAATAGGTGTCGGCACGGTCACGATGAACACATTGGCCTGAGCCAGCTCATCAGCCTCGCAGGAATAGCTCAGACCACTAGCCTGGGCCAGCTCTACGCTCTCGACCTCCAAAGTACGGTCTACCCCTTCCTTGAGTTCGGCGACACGACGCGCGTTAATGTCAAAACCAATAACGGAACGCTTTTTGCCAAACTCTACCGCCAAAGGCAAACCGACATATCCCAAGCCGACTACGGCCAGTTTCACATTCTCAAGTTGCAACTTCATTCTCCAGTTAGCGCTATGCGCAAGGAATAATCTTGAACGCCTGACAGTATCAGTCCCTGTCTACTCGCCGCCGTACCGAGGGCAACAGCAACCAGGAAGGGCGACGCCACGAAACCAGACGTGAATAGAGCCAGATATAAACCAATGAGAAGGCCAGCATGCTGGCACACAACGCCCAGGTATTGTCCCACCAGATCGTGGCCGGAACCAAACCGATCAAGGCCAAAACCCATAAATAAGGCGAAGTCATGGCATTACAAAACGTGGGCAAGGCCCCACCGCTGTCACGACTGAACGTGGAACGCACCAGACGACGAAACACCAGTTGGTGCAGATGCAGTGCATCGGGCTGATCCACGGGCACGCCACGCTTGAAGCGGCGCCGCCAGATCGAAAACATCGTTTCAAAAACAGGATAAAACAGCACGGCCAAGGCGTAAAACGGCGACACACTGGGGTTGCGCACCACCAGTTGCACAGCCAATTCAGCCAGCATGAATCCCAGGAAATACGCGCCGCCATCCCCCAGGAAAACTCGTCCGAATGGAAAATTCCACACCAGAAAGCCCAAGGTGGCCGAGGCCAGTGAGGCCGCAATCAGGAAAATAGGAATGTCCTGCACCTGCAAAGCCACCAACGCCAGCGACAGAGCCATCAAGGTGGCGATCATGCCCGCCAGGCCGTTCATCCCGTCAATAATATTGAGGGCATGTGTACAGCCGCCCACGGCAATCATGGTAAAGAGCAGCGAAATGGGCCAGAAGCCCAGAACCCAATCGGCCCAGCTGACTCCAACGCGCGACACGCCACCCAGCAACCACCAGGCAATCGCCGCCGACAGGAAGGCAGCCAGCAAACGCTTCAAGGAGCCGACGTCCTTGGTAATGTCCTCGACCAGACCCGCCACAAAGACCGGCATGGCTGCCAGAAACAAGACCGGCCACAGCCAGGTCAGTGTCATATTGCTGGGACCCAGAACCAGCAAACCGGCCAAACTGCCTGCAACCACGGCCAGCCCACCCACGCGAGGGGTCGGGCGGGAGTGGGACGCTTGAGGTTTACTAAGGTCGCTGTCCCCAGTCAGACGGCCATGCCAACGCTCGGAGGCCACAATAAGCCCGCCGACCATAAAAGCCACGACACAGATATACAACCAAGTTAGGGACTCCCCCATCTGAGGTAAAGACACCGCAAAACACCCTGCAAGGTTAGGAACTACATCATTATCAACCTGCCTTCCGGCTTGTGTCCGTGACCAGTCGCTTTAAATGCAACAATTTCCGTCAAGTTCCGTATCACTTTTGTGTCGGCAGGAGTAGCTCGCTAATTTGCCCGAGCACGGGCCTGAAAGCAAGTATTTTAGGGGTTTAGGGCTCAGGAATCGGGTTGCGACAACGGTTCTGTCGAGGCCAACTGATTCCCGCACTCGGTCAGGAGCCGCCGTAACCAGCGATGGCTGGGCGAATGCCGATTACGTTCATGCCAGAGCTGATAAAAACGCATGGGAGGAAACTCCAGCGGTGCCTCCAAAATAGCCAGGGGCAATAAACGGCAATAGAACTCGGCAAAATGACGTGAAGTCGTAAAAATCAGGTCTGTATTCTGTAGCAAATACGGCGCTGCCGAGAAGGACTGCACCGCTACGCTTTCATCGCGCTGAATACGCAAGCTGGCCAAGGTCGTGTCGATCACACCGCGTTGGTTGATGGAGTACGGCATGGGCACCACGTGACGCGCCCGCACGTAATCGTCCATGGTCAAACCCTTACGCGCCAAAGGATGCGTCGCGGCAACCAGGCAGACGATCTGATCTTCCAGCAACACGGACAAGTGCATGCGATCCGGCGGTTCGGGCCAGTTGCCAATGACCATATCCAGATCGCCTTCAGCCAAAGAACGCTCGAAATCAAAACTGGCATCCAGAGAGTGCAGATTCAAACGCGCGCCCGGTGCCTCACGGCGCATGCGCTCGACCACACCACCGATAAAGACAGGGGCCAGATAGTCCGGCGCTCCGATATGAAACTCATTGCGGCTGACCTGAGGATCAAAACTGTCTGGCGCGTTGACCATGCAGTCGATCTCGGCCAAGGCTCCTTTGGCATGAGCCAGCAGACCCATGGCACGCTCGGTGGGCACCATGCCCCCTTTTTCGCGCACCAGCAAAGGATCGCCAATAATGTCACGCAAGCGTCGTAAGGCCGCACTGATAGCAGGCTGCGACTGGTTCATTTTGAACGCGGTACGCGAGACGCTGCGCTCGGTAACGAGTAAGCAAAATACCCTCAAGAGATAGGTATCAAGCGGGTTATCCCCACGTCGGGCGGCCATCTTATTCTCTCCTTCTTATGCTTTTTTCCAGCATGATAATGACATACATGCACAATACGAGATGGCGTATATCATTTATACGCCTAATTCTATTTTATTTATAAACAGAAAACTTAAACTGGTCCCATATAAGAAAATCATAGCCCACAGGCGGTGGTTTATAAGGGTTTGAATACATCAAACAGACTGTATAAACGTCCACCCACCACCCTTGATAAAACGGTCCCCAGGCCTGATCCTGGAGCCGCCTGGGCTCGCACTCTTTACGCTTAGACAATCGGACTGACACATGACCACTCAAACCCTTACCACCACACATGCGCTAGCTGAACTCTCCAGCCTGGATCAGAGGCAATTTGTGGATAGACTCGAAGGTATTTTCGAACACTCCCCTTGGGTCCCTGAGCGTAGTTGGAACCAGCGTCCGTTTGACAGCGTGGATCAACTGCATGCCTGCATGGTGCAGGTGGTCCAGGACGCCTCGTACGAAGAACAAAAGAACCTGATCTGTGCTCACCCCGAACTGGCTGGCAAAGAAGCCGAGCAAGGGACACTGACCAGCGCGTCAACCGGAGAACAACGTGGCGCCGGCCTGGACCAATGCTCGGCCGAAGAATTGGCCCGCCTACGTGGCCTGAACGCCCAGTACCGTGAGCGTTTCGGCTTTCCCTTCGTGATTGCCGTCAAGGGTTTGAGCCGTTACCAAATCATGGATACAGTAGAAGCCCGCCTGAACAACGATGCTGAGCTCGAGTTTCAAACTTGTCTGACCGAAATCGGCAAGATTGCCCGTTTCCGTCTGGATGCGCTGCTGGCCTGATTTTCCCGCCTCCTGGCTCGTCCAGAAGATCCATCCCGTTCACGGGGTAGCACCAGCCTTCGGGTACGCTCCCCCTTGTTTGCTCTGAGTTTTCGTGGCGCGGCTGCCTACCGCCCCACGCGAGTCTGTCTTATCAAGGACCTCTGCCATGACAATCACATTGAAGTTGGAAACCCTGACAGCCGAAGCCTTCGCCCCTTTTGGTGATGTCATCGAGGCCTGCGACACGGTTCAGCACTTCACCATCAACGACGGCAATACCGAGCGCTACCACGATCTGGCCAAAATTGAACCGGGCCCAGAGGGTCACGCGATTGTGTCCATTTTTCGTGGCCAGCCACGCACCCTGCCCTTTACCGTGGAAATGATGGAGCGCCACCCCAAGGGGAGCCAGGCCTTCATTCCCCAGTCCGGCCAGCCATATCTGGTGATTGTGGCCCCCGCCGGCCCCACTCCCAAGGCAAGCGATCTGCGCCTGTTCCTGGCTCGTGGCGATCAGGGCGTGAACTACGCAACCGGCGTATGGCATCACCCCTTGATGGCCCTGAATCAAGTAGCCGACTTCATTGTGATTGACCGCAAAGGCCCTGGTGACAACTGCGATGTGATTCAGTTGGAAGAAAAAGCCACCATCGCTGAACTGGAAACCACGACAGCGTGAGCCAGTCCTGTCCTATCACGCCGGACATCGAGGCCATTTATGCCCATCGTCCGGCGGATATTGATCCCGAGCACTGGCGCGCCCGCGTCAATCTGGCCGCCGCTTACCGGCTGGCGGCCCGCCAGGGCTGGGACGATATCATCTACACCCACCTTTCCCTGCGCCTGCCCGGCCACGACGACATTTTCCTGATCAATCCCTTTGGTCTGCGCTTTGATGAAATCTGCGCCTCCAATCTGCTCTTGATTGATACCCAGGGCCAAGTTGTGGACGGCACAGGCCGCCGTGCCAACCCCAGCGGTTTTGCCATTCATGGTGCCGTCCACCGCGCTCGTGCCGATGCACACTGTGTCATTCATTTACATACAGATGCCTCGATTGCGGTCTCGGCCCTGTCCTGTGGATTGCTGCCCCTGTCGCAACACGCCATGCGTTTCTGGCAGGATATTGGCTACCACCCTTACGCCGGCCTGGCCTTTGCGCCCGAGGAACAGGAAGCCCTGCTCAAGCAATTAGGCTCCTATCCGGCCCTGCTCTTGCGCAATCACGGTGCCCTGACCTGCGGACGCACCGTTGCCGAAGCTTATGTTCTGATGGATGCGCTGGAGCGCGCCTGCCGCATTCAGCTCTCGGCCATGGCTGCCAGCCCGCAGTTGCACCTGCCCCCGAAGGATGTTCTGGATTTGACACATCGCCAGCTTTTACCGGGGGACGAGCCAGAGGGCTTGTTAGAATGGCCAGCCTTGCTGCGCAAGCTCTACCAGAGCGAGCCGGATTTTTGCCGCTAATCCCATCCCCCTTACGGAGTCTCTATGCCTTCTATTAACGTACAACTATTCGACGGCCGTCCTGTGGAAATCAAACGTGAACTTGCCCAGGCCCTGACCAAAGAAGCCTGTCGCGTGCTTGGCTGTACACCAGAGGCAGTTGATATTGTCTTTACCGACGTCAAACGCGAGAACTGGGCCACGGCCGGTGTTCTGTGGTCGGACAAATAAGCAGATTTCCCAAAGCGGCTGACAAGCCGCTTTTTTATCCCTATCAGTTTCGCCGCCCCCGCTAAAACCATGCACCAACCCGTAGTTTGGCGGCTTCTAACACAGTTTTTGAGACTGGACTAGGTGGGCAATACCCCTAGCGGCGTAAAACACATGAAAAAAGCAGGAATTGGCTCGTCCCTGGCTTGAACACAGCGCCCCGTCTACCGGGCTTATCTCCTTTCACCATTACACCAATCAGCCTGCCATACGCTTTTACGTATTCTACTTATCAAGCCGTACTGCCTTCCAGTGATACAGCCCATCCGATAACTTTATGCTTACGCGCCCAGGCATCGGCTGCGCATAACGTATTAATAAAGGAGACCCGGATGTCCGCCAACCCAGAAGTGTCCACACCTGTTGCTTGTGACGGTGTAGATGAACGCCTACCAACGGGGCGCCTGGCAACCCTTGGTTTGCAACACGTCATGGTGATGTACGCGGGCGCAGTTGCTGTCCCCCTGATCATTGGCGCGGCTTTGGGCCTGTCCAAAGAACAGATCGCATTCCTGATCAATGCCGACCTGTTGTGTTGTGGCCTGATTACCATCATTCAGGCTCGCGGTCTGGGCATGTTCGGCATCAAGCTGCCCGTCATGATGGGTGTGTCGTTTGCAGCGGTCAGCCCCATGATCGCCATCGGCCTGGACCCACAACTGGGTCTGCCCGGTATTTTTGGCGCCACGATCCTGGCCGGTATCTTCAGTATTCTGATCGCTCCGGTATTTAGCCGTCTGATGGGCCTGTTCCCCCCTGTTGTGACCGGCATCATCATTACCGTCATTGGTGTAACGCTGATGCGCGTGGGTCTGAACTGGATTGGTGGCGGCGCTCCCACCATTACAGATCCGGCCACCGGCATGTCCATCCCCAATCCCGACTACGGTTCGTTGGAAAACCTGGGCATTGCCCTGATGGTGCTGACCGTCATCTTGCTGATCACCAAGTTTGCGCGCGGTTTCCTGGCAAACGTGGCGGTGCTGATTGGCCTGCTGGTCGGTTTCTTCGTTTCCTTGGCCATGGGTCGCATCACCTTTGAAGGTCTGGATCAGACCAGTTGGTTTGCTGTGGTGACTCCATTTCACTTTGGCGTACCGACTTTCAGCTGGGCCCTGCTGGGCGCAGCGGCGGTCCTGTCGCTGATCATGGTGGTGATCATGGTTGAATCGCTGGGCATGTTCCTGGCACTGGGTTCCATCTGCGGCCGTCCTACCGACCGTGAAGCGCTGGTGCGTGGTCTGCGCACCGACGGCCTGGGCACCCTGGTGGGCGGCATCATGAACACTTTCCCGCACAGCTCTTTCTCGCAGAACGTAGGGTTGGTCAGCGTGACCGGTGTGCGCAGCCGCTGGGTATGTGTCATGGGCGGTGCCTTCCTGATCATGCTGGGCCTATTTCCCAAAATGGCGTTCATCGTGGCCTCCATTCCCAACTATGTTCTGGGTGGTGCTGGCATCGTGATGTTTGGGATGGTGGCTGCGACTGGCATCAAGATCCTGATGTCGGCCAACCTGAACCGCAACCCTTACAACCCCTACATCGTGGCCATCAGCCTGGGCTTTGGCATGATCCCCCTGGTTGCCGAGCACCTGCTGGACAAGATGCCACCCGCGCTGGCTCCCTTGCTGCATAGCGGAATCTTGCTGGCCGCCGTCTCTGCCATCTTGCTGAACCTGTTTTTCAACGGCATGGAAAAGTACGCCGACCAAGGCCACGCTGTTGAGTCCACCGCAGCCACCCAGGCTCGCAAACAGGCCAACGCCCAAAAAGCGGCTGAAGAAACCAGCAATCAACTAGCCTCACAAAACGGCTAAGTCCCCCTTTTGAATAGCCGCCCGGTTTCACGCGTGGGCGGCTATTCAAATTTCTGCAATACCTTCATAAAAGTATCGACTGTCCATAATTAATCTAAGCAAGGTCAGTAGCACCCACGCAAAAAAACTACAGCAGCAGGCCACAAGGGACACCAGATCCCAGGGACCTGTTTGCGCCCATTCAAAGAGGAGACACCATGAAACACCGACACCCTGCTCGCTGGGCATACGCCCTGCTAGCCGCCCCCCTGCTGTCCAGCCCCGCTTTCGCAGCCGACTGGAGCGACACCTTTTTAGGCTACCGCTTCAGCACGCAGTACACCGAGCCGATGAACGACCGGACTATCCAGAAGCACATCCTGAGCCTGACCCACGTCAATGGCTACAGCTTGGGGCAGAACTTCTTTAACCTCGACATCCTGCAATCGGACCGCTACGACCCCTCCAATGGCAACGGCAGCAATGGCGCCACCGAGTTCTACGCCACCTATCGCCACCAGCTCTCCATGAGCAAGGTATTCGACAAGAACATCAGCTTTGGCCCCGTGAAAGATGTAGCCGTCACAGCGGGTTTTGACCTGAATACCAAAAACACCGCCTTTGCACCGCGCAAACGCCTACTGGTGCTGGGCCCTACCTTTAAATTCGATGTGCCCCGAGGCTTTGTAGATCTGAGTCTGATGGTTGGGAAAGAGTGGAACCACTGCGGTCTGGGCGCTCCCGCCTGCCCGGACAGCCGCCGCTCTTTCGACACCCAGTTTCTGGCCAGCCTGAACTGGAATCTGCCCTTTGATGTGGGTTCAGTGCCTTTGAAGTTCCAGGGCTTTGCCAACTATGCCGGCCCCAAAGGTGACGACTACGCCGGTATCAGTACCAAGTCTGAAGTGCTGGTTCGCACGTCTTTGATGGCTGACGTGGGTAAAGTGGCTTTCGACAAGAAGAACACCTTGTGGGTGGGAATTGGCTACGAGTACTGGTACAACAAGTTCGGCAACCGCTACAAGGCAGACGGCAGCCTGAAACCCGGTATCAAAACCAGCGCCCCGACCGTACAGTTGGAATGGCATTTCTAAGTCGTACGCAGCAAAAAAACCGCTTTTCGAAGCGGTTTTTTACAGTCGAAATACGCAAAAACGCTAGAACTTCACCTCGCCATCCCAGTAGCCCGGCGTGTTATAGATGGCGCGCAAATAGTCAATAAAACGCCGCACCTTGGCCGGTAAATAGCGCTGCTGCTGATACACCGCCTGGATATCGTAGCTGGGAATCTCGAACTCATTCAGCACCGTTACCAGCTCGCCCCGCTTGAGTTCTGGCTGAATTTCCCAGGTAGATCGCCAGCCTATGCCCCAACCTTGCTTGACCCAATTAAAAAGCAGTTCACCGTCATTGCAATCCAGGTCCCCATCGACTCGTACCGCCAAAGGCCGGCCATCACGCAGGAAGGTCCAGCCGCGTTGCTGACCGCCTTGCAAGTTAAAGGCCAAGCAGTTGTGACGCGCCAGATCTTCAGGCACGCGCGGTACACCATAGCGCTCAAAGTATTCAGGCGTGCCGCATACCACACGCCGGTTCGGATACAGGCGAACGGCCACATAGTTGGGGTCAGTCACTTCACCAATCCGCAAGGCCATGTCATAGCCCTCACGCACCAGATCCACCACGCTGTCGGTGAAGTTAAAAGACAGCTTCAGCTCGGGATAACGCTTTTTGAAGGACAAGGCATGGGGCGCTACATGACGGCGCCCAAAGGCCGCCGGAGCCGATACCACCAGGTGTCCGCGCACCACTTTACGCTGGGCGCTGATACTGGCTTCGGCCTCTTCAAAGTCCTTCAGAATTTGTTTGCACTGCTCCAGAAACTGCTCGCCCAGATCGGTCAATGTCAGCCCGCGAGTGGATCGGTGCATCAAGCGCACACCCAGGCGCTGCTCCAGCGCATCCAGGCGGCGACCCATGACTACGGGGGTGACTCCTTCGACCACGGAAGCGGCCGCAAAACTGCCTTTTTCAGCGACCAATGCAAAACTTCTAATTTCGGTGTAACGGCTCATTCAATACTCCAAGTATCGATAGAAACAATCGTACCACCATTTCTAGGCAGGTCCATCACTCCTTATTATCGAGTTGTGAATTTCGTCAAACGATGATCTAGGAGATATCAATGGCTCGAATGAGAGCAGTGGACGCCGCCGCCGCAATTTTACGTAAAGAAGGCGTGAGCACCGTATTTGGCGTGCCCGGCGCCGCCATCAACCCCTTCTACTCCGCCCTGCGCAAAGAAGGTGGCTTTGATCACATTCTCGCCCGTCACGTGGAAGGCGCTTCCCACATGGCCGAAGGTTTTACCCGTGCCAATCCCGGCAATATCGGCGTATGTATCGGTACTTCCGGCCCCGCTGGCACCGACATGATCACCGGCCTGTACTCCGCATCGGCTGACTCGATCCCAATTCTGTGCATTACCGGTCAGGCCCCTCGTGCCCGCCTGTACAAAGAAGACTTCCAGGCGGTGGACATTGAATCCATTGCCAAGCCTGTGACCAAATGGGCTGTAACAGTTCGCGAACCCGATCTGATCCCACGTGTGTTCCAGCAAGCCTTTCACATCATGCGCTCGGGCCGCCCCGGTCCTGTGCTGATTGATATGCCTATCGATGTACAAATGGCCGAGATCGAATTCGATCTGGACACCTACTCACCACTGGAAGCCTACAAGCCAACCGCCACCCGCGCCCAGGCTGAAAAAGCCATCGAACTGCTGAACGCTTCCGAGCGTCCGCTGATCGTCTCCGGTGGTGGCGTGATCAACGCCAACGCATCCGAGCTGCTGCAAGAGTTTGCCGAGCTGGTCAACGTCCCTGTTATTCCAACCCTGATGGGCTGGGGCACGGTTGCCGACGATCACCCGCTGATGGCCGGCATGGTGGGTCTGCAGACCTCGCACCGCTACGGCAACCAGACTTTGCTGGCTTCGGACTTCGTATTCGGTATCGGTAACCGCTGGGCCAACCGCCACACCGGCTCGGTAGACGTCTACACCGAAGGCCGCAAGTTCGTGCACGTAGATATCGAACCCACACAGATCGGTCGCGTATTCGGCCCTGATCTGGGCATTGCCTCGGACGCTGGCGCTGCACTGAAGCTGTTCATTGAAGTGGCCAAAGAATACAAGGCCGCCGGCAAGCTGCGCGACCGTGCCGCCTGGGTTGCCGATTGCCAGAAGCGCAAAGCCACCTTGCAGCGCAAAACCAACTTCGACAACGTGCCCTTGAAGCCTCAGCGCGTATACGAAGAAATGAACCGCGCCTTTGGCCCTTCGACCACCTATGTCAGCACTATTGGTCTGTCGCAGATTGCGGCCGCCCAGTTTCTGCACGTGTACAAGCCACGTCACTGGATCAACTGCGGTCAGGCAGGCCCATTGGGCTGGACTATTCCCGCCGCTCTGGGTGTGGTTGCGGCTGACCCCGGCCGTGAAGTAGTGGCCATTTCGGGCGACTACGACTTCCAGTTCATGATTGAAGAGTTGGCCGTGGGTGCGCAATTCAAGCTGCCTTACATCCATATTCTGGTCAACAACGCCTACCTGGGTCTGATTCGTCAGGCACAGCGTGGCTTCGAGATGGACTATTGTGTACAACTGGCCTTTGACAACATCAACGCCCCTGAAACCGAAGGTTATGGTGTGGATCACATCACTGTGGTGGAAGGTCTGGGTTGCAAAGCCATCCGTGTACACAAACCCGAAGACATCCAGCCTGCCATTGAACAGGCTCGTGCATGGATGAAAGAGTTCAGCGTGCCGGTTGTGGTCGAACTGATTCTGGAGCGCGTCACCAACATTGCCATGGGCACCGAACTGCACAATGTGACGGAATTCGAGTCCCTGGCCGAAGCGGGTATTGACGCCCCCACCGCCATCTCGCTGATGGACTGATTGCTGATTTAAAAAACGGAGTAGCACTATGCCAAAATTTGCCGCCAACCTGACCATGCTGTTTAACGAGCACGACTTCCTGGATCGCTTCCAGGCAGCGGCCCAAGCCGGTTTCAAGGCAGTGGAGTACCTGTTCCCCTACGCCTACGACAAACAGCAACTGGCTGACAAACTGCAACAACACGGTTTGACCCAAGTGTTGCACAACCTGCCTGCGGGCGACTGGGACGGCGGCGAGCGCGGCATTGCAATCCTGCCCGAGCGTGTGGGCGAATTCCAGGACGGCGTTGGCCGTGCCATCGAATACGCCACAACGCTGGGCTGCAAACAGGTGAACTGCCTGGCCGGCAAACTGGCCGAGGGCGCTGATCGCGAACTGGCCCACAAAACGCTGGTCAGCAATCTGCAGTTTGCTGCCGCCAAGCTGAAAGACGCTGGTCTGCGTCTGCTGGTTGAACCCATCAACACCTTCGACATCCCCGGTTTCTACCTGAATCGCACCGAACAGGCTGCGGCTCTGTTGCAGGACGTGGGTTCGGACAATCTGTTCATCCAATACGACGTCTACCACGCCCAGCGCATGGAAGGCGAGCTGGCCAACACACTGAAAAAGCACCTGGACAAGATTGCACACATCCAGATCGCGGATAACCCAGGTCGCAACGAACCGGGCACAGGCGAGATCAACTACGCCTGGCTGTTCAAGTACATCGACAGCATTGGCTACCAGGGCTGGATCGGCGGCGAGTACAAGCCCGCTGGCGTGACCAAGGATGGCCTGGGCTGGATGACTGAACTGACTGAAGTCACCGCCTGATCGTCAGATACCTGCAAATAATTATTAGGAGATTACACAATGGCTAAAATCGGTTTTATTGGTTTGGGCATCATGGGCGCACCCATGGCCGTCAACCTGATCAAGGGTGGTCATGAGCTGTTTGCCTACACCCGTGGCGACTTCCCCAAAAGCGTGAAAGAAGCCGGTGCAACCGTTTGCGCCAACGGCACCGAAGTCACCCGCCAGGCTGACATCATCATCACGATGGTGCCCGACACCCCGCACGTGGAAGACGCACTGTTTGGCGAAGACGGCGTTGCCGCCGGTCTGACCGCTGGCAAGATCGTGGTGGACATGAGCTCCATCTCCCCCGTGGCCACCAAAGGCTTTGCCGAGCGCATCGTCAAGCTGGGCTGCGAATACCTGGACGCTCCGGTATCCGGTGGCGAGGTCGGCGCCAAAGCCGGCTCGTTGACCATCATGGTGGGCGGCAAGCAAGAAGCCTTCGACAAGGTCAAGCCGCTGTTTGAACTGATGGGCAAGAACATCACCCTGGTCGGCGGCTACGGCGACGGTCAGATCACCAAAGTGGCCAACCAGATCATTGTGGCCTTGACCATTGAGGCTGTGGGCGAAGCCCTGTTGCTGGCCTCCAAGGCCGGTGCCGATGCAGGCAAGGTCCGTGAAGCGCTGATGGGCGGTTTTGCCAACTCCCGTATTCTGGAAGTGCACGGCGAGCGCATGGTCAAGCGCACGTTTGATCCGGGCTTTCGCATCGAACTGCACCAGAAGGACTTGAACCTGGCCCTGACTACCGCACGTCAGCTGGGCGTGGCTCTGCCCAACACCGCAACGGCCCAGGAACTGTTCAACACCTGCGCCGCTCACGGTGGCGCTGCACAAGACCACTCCGCCATGGTCCGTGCTCTGGAAATCATGGCCAATTACGAGATTGGTCAATAAGACCGGTTCAAGGATGCTCCCGTCCGGGCTGGTTTTTCTCTCCATTCAACCAGCACGGCTGGGACGTCCGGCAAGCGGGCTGCTGCCCGCTTTTTTACCGCCAGGTCCCCCCATCTTCGGAGCAGCAAGTCGAAGCGGGGATGTGAAGGCGTGTTGTCGCGCAGTAAGATGGCCTGTTGCCATCGCTCTGCTTTAGGATTGCCCCATGAAGATCGAGCCACAAGACTTACTCAGCAAAATGTTTCAGGCTGCCGTCAACGCGGCTCAACCCGAACACTGCATCCCGCCCTACCTGCCCGATGCTCCTAAAGGGCGCACCATTGTGATCGGCGCGGGTAAGGCATCAGCAGCAATGGCCCAGGCCCTGGAGCGTCACTGGGACAAAGGTCCTATCAGCGGCGTGGTCGTGACCCGGTACGGCTACAGCGTGCCGTGTGATCACATCAAGATTCTGGAAGCGTCCCACCCTGTGCCCGACCAGGCCGGCGAAGACGCAGCCCGCGAAATTTTGCGCACGGTCAGCAATCTGAACGAGGACGATCTGGTGATTTGCCTGATTTCCGGAGGTGGCTCGTCTCTGCTGCCTCTGGCCGCAGAAGGCATCACCCTGGCCGACAAACAAGCCATCAATAAGGCGCTGCTGAAATCGGGCGCCTCGATTGGCGAGATGAACACCGTCCGTCGTCACCTGTCTGCCATCAAAGGGGGGCGTCTGGCTGCGGCTTGTGCTCCTGCCCGTGTTCTGAACCTGCTGATTTCCGATGTTCCCGGCGACAAGCCCATGGACATCGCTTCTGGCCCCACGGTGGCCGATCCCACCACGTGCGAGCAAGCGCTGGAAATCATCACCCGCTACGGCATCGACATTCCCGCCGCAGCCCGTGCCCTGCTAGAGAGCGGTGATGGCGAAACCATCAAACCCGACGATCCACGCCTGACTCATGTCACCACCCATTTGGTCGCCACACCACAACTGGCCCTGCTGGCTGCCGCTCGTGTCGCTGAGGCCCGGGGCGTGCGTCCCGTCTTGCTGGGCGACAGCATTGAAGGCGAAGCCCGCGATGTCGGCAAAGTCATGGCCGGTATCGCCTTGAGCGTTGCCCAACATGAGCAGCCTGCCCAAGCTCCCTGCGTGCTGCTCTCGGGCGGAGAAACCACCGTAACCTTACGCGGCCAGGGTCGAGGCGGTCGCAATGTGGAGTTTCTGCTGTCCACCGCCATCGCCTTGAACGGGGCACCCGGTATCTACGGCTTGGCAGGCGATACCGACGGTGTGGATGGCCAGGAAGAAATTGCCGGAGCCTTCTGCGGTCCGGACACGTTGGAGCGTGCCTGGCAACAAGGTATACGCCCCAGGGCCAGTCTGGACAATAATGATGGTCATGGCTTCTTTGAAGCCTTGGATGACGCCTTGGTCACGGGCCCGACCCTGACCAACGTCAACGATTTCCGTGCCATTTTGGTTTTATCCCCTAGCGATTAACGCTTTTCATAAAGGACTGGACATGAGAGACACAAAAGTACTGACCCTGGCCGATGTTAAAAAAATAGCTGCCGCTGCCGAGCAAGAAGCGCTCAAGAACAACTGGGCTGTCAGCATCGCCATTTGCGATGCAGGCGGTCACGCGCTCTGGATGCAGCGTATGGACGGCGCTCCCTTGATGAGCGCCCAGGTTGCCCCCGCAAAAGCACACACCTGCGTACTTGGTGGTGGCAAGCCCAGCAAGGTATTTGAAGACATGGTCAACAATGGTCGCTTTGCCGCTCTGTCCATGCCCATTACGCCACTGGAAGGCGGCGAGCCGATTGTGGTGGACGGTCAAGTCATTGGTGCCGTCGGCGTGTCCGGCGTGAAAGCACCTGAAGACGCTCAGATCGCCCGCGCCGGTATCGCTGCTCTTTGAGCTATCGATCCCCCTAAGGACAACAACCCATGAAACGTCAACGTCATTCCCGCATTCTGGCTACGCTGGGTCCTGCCAGCTCCACGCCAGAGCGCATTCGTGAATTGTTCGAGGCCGGAGCTGATGTATTCCGCCTGAACTTTAGCCACGGCAGCCACGAGGACCATGCCGCGCGCTATCACACCATTCGTCAGATTGAAAAGGAAACCGGTCGCAGTATCGGTATTCTATTGGACCTGCAAGGCCCCAAGCTGCGCGTTGGCACAATGAAAGATGGCCGCGTGACATTGGAAACCGGCCAGAAATTTCGTCTGGATCTGGACCCTGCCCAGGGAACCAGCCAGCGTGCCTACCTGCCCCACCCCGAAATCTTCGCCGCTCTGGAAGACGGGACAGACCTGCTGCTCGATGACGGCAAGCTGCGTCTGCGTGTGGACAGCTTTGGTCCGGATTTTGCAGAAACCACCGTCATGGTCGGCGGTCCCCTGTCCGATCGCAAAGGCGTGAATGTACCCGGCGTGGTACTGCCTATCTCGCCCTTGACCGAGAAAGACCTGGTCGATCTGAAGTTTGGACTGGAATTAGGCGTGGATTGGGTTGCGCTGTCCTTTGTGCAGCGTCCTGGCGACATTCGTGAAGCCCGCGAGCTGATCGGTGACAAGGCCTGGATCATGGCCAAGCTGGAAAAACCACAAGCGTTGGAGCACCTGGAAGAAATCGTCCAGCTGTGCGACGGCGTGATGGTGGCACGTGGCGACCTGGGCGTGGAAGTCCCACCCCAGCGCGTGCCTGTGTTGCAGCGTCAAATCGTGCGTACTGCCCGTGCGGCAGGGCGACCGGTGGTCGTTGCCACACAGATGCTGGAATCCATGATCTCCTCGCCTGTCCCTACTCGTGCTGAAGCCTCCGACGTGGCCACCGCCATTTACTCGGGCGCCGACGCCGTCATGCTGTCTGCCGAGTCGGCCGCAGGCCAGTTTCCACTGGAGGCTGTGTCCATCATGGACAGCATCATCAAAGAGATCGAAAACGATCCTAGCTGGCGCACCATTCTGGAAGCCAACCACAGCACCGCCGAAGCCAGCACCGCAGACGCGATCTGCTGCGCCCTGCGTCGTGTGGCCAGCATTCTGGAACCAGCAACAAACGTGGCCTACACCACGACCGGCTTTAGCGCCTTGCGCGCCAGCCGTGAACGGCCCATCGCTCCTATCCTGGCACTGACACCCCGTGTGGAAACCGCACGCCGTCTGACCTTGGCCTGGGGTGTACATGCCGTGCCTTGCGAAGACGTCAGCGATCTGGGCGAAATGATTGATCACGCGACCGATATGGCAGCGCAGCATGAGTTCGCTCAGGCTGGCGACACCATCGTAATGATTGCCGGTGTTCCTTTTGGCACCAGTGGTCGCACAAACTTGCTACATGTGGCTACCGTTCCACAAAAGTAAGTTCACCCAAAGCAGGTAAAAAAACCTTGTCCATCAATATGTTGGACAAGGTTTTCTACATTCAGGCTCCCGCTTCATAACCGGGCTCAGCCCCCAGATCAAGCTTGCACATCCACACTTACTGCGACACCCGCCTAAGGAGGCCCTGGCACAGGCTTTCACGCTGTACCAAGCGTTCCGACACACACAGGCAAAAAAAAACCCGAGATCTAAAGATCTCGGGCAAATCCACCAAAGGAGGAGGGTGGAGGAGACAATCGTGGCAAGTTGGGCTACTAGATAAAATATCGAGCCAGAAAGCTAAGGGTTATTACGCTTGTGCTTTTGCTTATTCCCGCTTTCTTTTCAACATCCAATAACTGCAGTCTACCTACAAAAATGCTGCGATGCAAGATAAATGCTGAGGAAAACCCTTAGATCACCATCTTGTCGCTTTAATACATCAATTTGCTAGCGCAAATCCTTTGTCAGGTATCTAGTCGTTAACCCTAGGCCGTCTATCAGGCCTTGAGGCTATAAATCAAAACGGGCCAACTATTGACCCGTTTTACCCGTTACCGCTCTGAAAACTCAGTGCTCAACGATGAGCGACTTGGCCGAGAAACTTCTTTTACAGGCGATAAGCCGTGGTTGTCATCACCTTGGACATCATGCGCATCAAGGTTTTTACCGGAGGCGGCAAACCGGCTGCACCATGATTCTCGGCGGTACGACGATGTTCAATTTCGTCATCGCGCATTTTTTCTACAATGCGGCGCGAGCGATTATCGGTGGCAGGCAAGGACTGCAGATGACTTTCCAGATGCTCTTCAACCTGACGTTCAGTCTCGGCCATAAAACCCAGGTTATACGGCACCCCTGCCCGGCTGGCGAGCAAGCCCAGCGCAAAGGATCCGGCATACCACAAAGGGTTGAATACGCTGGGACGGCTGTCCAGTTCACGCAGCCGGTCATCGCACCAGGCCAGATGATCAACCTCTTCCTGCGCGGCTTGCAACAGCACTTCCGTCGCCTGCGGATCTTTACACAGCATGGCCTGGCTACGGTACAAGGCTTGGGCACAAATCTCGCCCACATGGTTCACACGCATCAAACCTGCCGCATGACGGGCTTCGTCCGCCGTGATCTCGGACACTTCCTTACCCGCGGGATTCGGGCGCGAAGCACGTGCGGAACGTCCCAATACTTCCAAAGCCCGATTCGTCTCGCTCAGAATCTGGTCAAAAAAGCTGTTGCGCCGGTACAGGCGATTATCGCTATTGGAAACGGTATGGCTCATGAGGACACCTGCAAAACAAAATGGATGGGTATTATTGCCGCAAAAAGGCGATCACGGCCTTGCTCTCGGACAAGAGCCAAAGCAATGGCAGCACACAAGCCATGATAACCAGCCCTATGCCGGCAATCTCTTGGTCGGACTGTAGGTAGAAATTACAGAGCCGAACCGGATTGTCGTAATACAGCAAACCCACAATGGCCATCATCCAACTGAAGTTGCCAAAGAAAAACAGGCGAAACACCAAGTGGGCACGTCGCCAGGACTCCATAAACAACATGCCCATCAGCACTAGACCAATATATTTGGCAGTGGCCATCGAAGGCGATACCAGAACATCATCCAGCGCCTTGGGAACCATCCAGTAAGCCGCAGCAAAACTGACCAGGATCAGGCCGGGCAAACCATATTCATTCATGGCGTAATAAGGGCGCAGCAAGGCCTTCATGGCAGGCGAACGGCCTACCCCCTGATAGCGCAATGCCAGTTGCAAGGCAACGCCCGAGAGCACCAGCAGCGGAATATGCACCAGCATGTGCAGACTCATGGATACCGTCAGGGGACGATCCCAAAAAGCAGCACACGCAAACAGCACGGCAGCCAGCAAGGCCAGCGCGCTACCTAAATAGGGACGTACCGTGGAGGGCGCAACAACACGTTTCAACGACATTACAGCCCCTCCGTCTTGTTCAGGTTCTCTAAGGCCCGTTTGGCGTAGGCCAGGGCCAGCATAGGCTCACCATAATCCACGATACGCCCCAGGCGCGGCTCGGGGCTGACGACGTGGTAGGCCGCGTTATGCTCGTACTCGTCAAAGGGGGCAGGAATCACGATGATGCCAAAATCATCCAGTACACGCTGGCGCTGGTCCCCCGGCATCATGGTGACAAACTGCCAGACGTCGGGATTGGCCTTCATGGTTTTGCTGTAACGGCGCAAGTGATCGGGCGAGTCGGTGGGATCGAAGCTGATGCTCAGCAGACGTATGCGATCCTGCAAACCTTCGTCCACAATGGCTTTTTGCAGTTGCTGATACTCCGAGCCCATCGCCAGACATAGCGTGACGCAGCGGGTATAGATGAAATTGACGATGGTGATGCGGCCATCATTTTGCAGCAGAGAACTTAGCTGGGTACTGCCCCCGGCTGGGAGCAGTACTTCGACATCGGATATCAGACGCGGCGAAGCGGCGACATCATTGCGACGGGCCGTCTCGGCGGTCAGGGCAGTGAACCCTTGTGTCAGATGAGCCAGAGCCCCAATACCCAGGGCAAAAACCAGGAGAATACTTATAAATAGTCTCATCGCTGGCCCATCATTTCAGTCCTACTGTTCCATGGGAGCCAAGTCGGCGTCCCCATTCCAAGGATCGGTTTTATCAGCTGTTTTTTCACGTTCGGCTTTGACAAAGGCCACGTCTACAGGATCGGCGCTATTGCCACCCAACTCTGTACGCAGGTAATTAACAACAGCCGTCATTTCCTCGTCGTTGAACTTCTCGCGGAACTCAGGCATTGCACCATTGTACTTATTACCCTTGACGGTAAGCTCACCGGTAATACCATGCAGCATGATCTGGACCAAAACTTCTGGCTTGCGCAGCACCCACTCGGAACCAACTAGTGGAGGGAACACGCCTGGAACACCTGCGCCCGTTGCCTGGTGACAGGCGGAACATTGGGCTACGAACAACTGCTGACCATCAACCGCGCCTTCAGGCAATTCGAAGTCGGCAACGATACGGTTGTCACCTACGGTTGAGTCATGGCTCAAGTCGCTGCTGAAAATATAGTAGATGCCCCACAGGAACAGACCCGCAATGATCAGCAGAACTACCCAAGGAATCGGCGCTGCATTTTCTTCCGGATCAGCATTCTCACGCAGCTGCGCGTCATATTTACGTTTGTCGCTCATTCTAATTCTCCGAGGCGCCCCGCCTTGCGGGGCGCGCTAGCTCAGCAATGCCTGTTTATTTGATAACGCTGGCTGGCGATACGGGATACGTACGATCCAGCGCCAACAGGTATTGAACCAGGTCCAGGGCCTCTTGCTTGGCCACAACCACCTTACCCTCAGGCGCAAATTCACCGGGTAGATTGACAACTTTATCGCCTTCCTCTGCCTTGTCCTTGAGCTCGAACATGAAGGGGTAAGAAGGCATATTGCTGCCAGGGGTGTAGGCGCGAGGCTGATACAAGTGACCCAGGTGCCAGTCCACGCTAGGCTGACGAGCACCAATATTGAGCAGGTCAGGACCGGTACGCATGGTGCCGAGCAAGTGAGGTGTGTCGTAGTAGTAGTCGCCTGCCACCGAGGCACGACCCCAGCCACGCTGGAAGTCGGGAGCCTGGTTTTGGCTGCGTGGCTGCTGCGAGTGACAGTAGACACAGCCCATATCGATATATTCCTGACGGCCGCGCAGTTCTACCTCGGTGTAAGGCTTGAGCCCTGGAGAGGGCTCCACCCTTTTCACCTGCAGATAAGGGACAACGACCAGAGCCGATGTGGCCAGGGCCAGCGTCACCATGGCGCCGCCCAATAGTTTGTATTCGCTTTCCATGACTAAATCATGCCTCCACTACATTGCGAGTTGCCGAGCGCTGGTGAAACAGGGCTGGACCAATACGACGGCTGCCATAGCGCAAAGCCATTGCCACAAAGTGGAAGGCAAACACAAGGTGACCCAAAGTCATCAAACCGCCACCAATCGAGCGCGACTTCAGGTAAGGCATCGTGACAAACACCGACTCCATGAAAGACTTAGCCGGATCAAGCATGGCCACACCTTGCAACCAGCCGCCAATGCTCAAACCGATGGCGTAAATGGAGAAACCAATCACGACCAGCCAGAAGTGCAGGGAGATCAGTTTGGGGTAAGGCCATTCCCAGGACATCACACGTGGCATCACATAGTAGATGGCGCCGAACATCACGATGGTAAAGAAGCCATACAAGCCGATATGGGCGTGGGCAACCGTGAAGTGCGTGAAGTGGGTAATCGTGTTGATGCTGCGCAGCGCTTCAAAAGAACCTTGAATGGAGCTGACGGTGTACATCATGCCACCCAGCACGATAAAGCGCAGAGTAGGCGAGTGAATCAGGGTACGGAAGTGCCCTTTCATGGTGTAGTGCTGGTTAATCGAGAACGCCAGCACAGGGATGATCATCATCATGCTTTGCACGATGGACAGCGTGATCATCCACTGCGGCACAGGACCACCGACCAGGTGGTGACCACCGACCTGACCGTAGAAAAATGCCAGGCCCCAGAAACCCACCAGAGACAGGTTGTAAGAGCTGATGGGCTGGCCAATGATCTTGGGCAGGAAGTAATACACCGTAGCCAGGGCCATCGGCGTGTAGAACAGACCCAGCACGTTGTGACCAAACCACCAGTTCATGGTTGCTTGCTCAACACCCACGTGCACGGCAGGCAGGTTACCGACCAGGAACAGGATGGGGAACCAGAACAGGGCTGCGCCCATGTACCACACCGACACATACAGGTGGTGAGCACGACGGTTTTGCAAGGTGAAGACCAAAGGCAAGGCAGCCAGAGCACCACCGATAACCATCAGGATATCAACCTGCCAGGGCATCTCCAGCCATTCCATACCGTCGGTGATACCCATTGCGATACATGTCAGACCGATAGCCAAGCCGATATTCCACAAGATCCCGCCCGTAATGGCATAACGCGCACCGATCAAAGGAGTCTTGAGCAAACGCGGCAACATCCACATGGCAACGCCGAAAGCGGCCATTGGCGCCCAGCCATACGCCACACCGTTCAGGTGCAGCGTACGCATGCGCCCGAAAGTCATCCAGGCGTGCTGCGTCAGAAATTCGGGATCGTGCAACTTGATCGAGCTGATCAAACCTGCCGTCGAGGCAAACAGCAGCCAAAAGACCGAACAGGCCAGCAAAATGAACGTGACCGAAGCGGTGGAGCGGTCAGCTTCAACGCGTTCTGCCAACTCAAGACTGAGCGCCTGACGGTCTTCAGCAGAAATCGTCTTGCGACCCATTTCTTCTTGAAGTGCCTGACGTTGTTCAGGGGTGGCGGAAGGGTCATCTACCTGCCCGATTTCGCCTTTGGAGAAGATCTCACGCGAGGCAGCGGGACTGTGGTCAAAGAAGTTACGTCGTAACGACCAGATGAAAACAAAGAGTCCTGTAACGGACAATATGAAAGCTAGTAGCAGTATTGAAACGGTATTCACAATGATCCAGGCCTGGTTAATGTGAAGCTGCCAAGCAGCTCGGCGGCACTTGACGCGTCGCAGATCGAAAGAGCATGGACGCAAAAAATCTGCGACTGCCTAGGTCGCGAGAGCCGTCATGTTAAAACACCCGTCTGTTACGTCTGAATAAAGCCCCCATTGAAAGCAGGGTTTATTGAGGCAGAACAAATACGAGCACGACATTTTTTGGTATACGGGCGACAGTCATTATAGGCGAGGGTAAACCCCTGTGACATATCTGTTTCAAAATGCCGTGTACCGAACAGCAGTTTATCCTAGGACAAATAACAAAACCAGTCCAAATCTTACAAAGAGCACCGTTCTGTTCTGATTTGTCTATATGGAATTTCTTATACGGGCACGGAACACACGCCACAAAATCGCAAGCAGCTGTAACAGAGTCAGCCCGTAGGCATCGCCCCACAGACTATCTACAGACGCTGCACGCAAGCGCGTCAAAAAGTACAATCAGCGCTATCTATCTACTGACGAGTCTTGGCTCGCACTGCAAACAAAGGAATTCTTATGGAATGCACAATCGACTGGGGCGGCAAAGACGGCATGTTGTTCCTTGCCCGTACCGGCAGCGGTCATGTGACGGCCATGGACGGTGCACCCGAAGGCGGCGGCAATAACCTGGCTCCCCGACCCATGGAAATGTTGCTGACCGGCGCGGGTGGCTGCGCGGCCTACGACGTGGTGCTGATTCTCAAACGCGGCCGTCACGCCATTACCGGCTGCCAAGTCAAGCTGACCGCCGAACGCGCCGACACCGATCCCAAAGTCTTTACCAAGATTCATTTCACCTTTGTGGTCACTGGCAAAGACTTGCCCCAGGCGGCCGTGGAACGTGCCGTACAACTGTCGCACGACAAATACTGCTCGGCTTCGGCCATGCTGGGCAAAACTGCCGAAATCACCTACTCCGTCGACATTCAGCAAGCCTGAGGCCACACACATGTCCCTTTATCCCTACGAAGACCTGCTGCGCCTGGTCTACACCCAAGGTACCCCCAAAGGGGATCGCACCGGCACCGGCACAAACTCGGTATTTGGTCACCAAATGCGCTTCGATCTGTCGCAGGGTTTTCCGCTGATCACCACCAAGAAGCTGCATACCCGCAGTATCTTTATTGAATTACTGTGGTTTTTACGCGGTGAGTCCAATGTACGCTGGCTCCAGGAACGCGGCGTATCCATCTGGGACGAATGGGCCGACGAGAACGGCAATCTGGGCCCGGTCTATGGGGTGCAATGGCGCTCCTGGCCTACGCCCGATGGTCGTCACATCGACCAGATCAGCCAGTTGGTGGAACAGATCCGCAAAAATCCCGATTCGCGTCGCCTGATCGTCTCGGCCTGGAACGTGGCCGATGTCGGCCAGATGGCCCTGCCTCCTTGCCACGCCCTGTTCCAGTTCTATGTCGCCGACGGCAAACTCTCCTGCCAGCTCTACCAGCGCAGTGCGGATATTTTCCTGGGAGTGCCCTTCAATATTGCCAGCTACGCCTTGCTGACCCACATGATGGCCCAGCAATGCGATCTGGAGGTAGGCGACTTCATCTGGACAGGCGGCGACTGCCACCTGTACTCCAACCACTTCGAGCAGGCCGAACTGCAGTTGTCACGTGAACCGCGACCCTACCCCAAGCTGACGATCAAACGCAAACCTGCCAGTCTGTTTGATTACGAGTACGAAGACTTCGAAATCACCGACTACGACCCACATCCCCATATCAAGGCGCCTGTTGCCGTATGAGTTCCAGCCCTATTATTCGTCTGGTCGTTGCCTATGCCGCTAATCGCTGCATAGGCAAGGATAACGACCTGCCCTGGCGTCTGCCTTCAGACTTGCAGCACTTCAAGCGCGTGACTATGGGTTTGCCCATCATCATGGGTCGCAAGACCTGGGAGTCGCTGGGCCGTCCCCTGCCCGGCCGCCCGAACCTGGTGATCAGCCGCAATGCGGATTACCAGGCAGAAGGCGCACAGGTATTCAGCAATCTAGACGACGCGCTGGCCGCCTGCCCTGGCTTCGACGCCGCTTGCGTGATTGGTGGCGAGCAGCTCTTCCGTCTGGCCCTGCCTATGGCGCAAGAGCTGATCGCAACCGAGATCAAGGCTGAGGTGGACGGCGACACCTTCTTTCCAGAGCTACCCGTTGGCCAATGGCAGGAAGTAGAACGTCTGCCCCAGCCCGAGGAAAATGGCTTCACTTACGACTATGTGACCTATCGCCGCCGTCGTTAGGAGCAAGAGCGACGCCGAAACCCCACCAATCTGGAGATCAATGGACACGGGAACTCAAGCCCACCCGTGGCTAAGTTTCAGGTTCTCTGACAGAAGTCAGGCACGTGTTTCAAGCAGCCATCTGCCCCGTCCCAAGCTCAGACTCGCAGGCTAGAACCACATAAAAGGCCTGAATCCGTGAAATCGGATTCAGGCCTTTTTGTACGATCAGCCCGACTGGAACAAGCAGGGCCAACACGCCTTCCTGTCAGATCAATATCTGAACTTACTCGGCCACAGCCGCATAGGCGGGGCCATCCAGCAAGCCTTGCAGATCGGCTGGATTGTCAGCCTTGAGCTTGAAAATCCAGGTATCAAACGGAGCTTCGTTGATCAGATGCGGGGCATCGGATAAGGCTTGGTTGAACTCCACCAGCTCGCCCGCCACAGGCGCATAAATATCCGAGGCCGCTTTCACCGACTCCACCACACCCGCCGTTGCACCCGCAGCCAAACGCGTACCTGGAGTGAAGTCACCCACAAATACCAAATCGCCCAACTGATCCTGAGCAAAATCGGTAATGCCAACCAGCACAATACCGTCCTCATCCTTGGCCCACTCATGGCTTACTACGTACTTTCTATCTCCTGGCAACTGCATATCGCCTCCCAGACTCACCAGCCCACAATCCTGTTAATGTCAGAAGCGACCGCAAAGACTGCGTCTTGCCGCTTCCACTCGCTTCCCTAGCTCTGACCTGCCTGCGCCTTCAGTGCGCGTGCACACGCTGCTGCAGACGCCC
The DNA here is from genome assembly GCF_020907215.1 of Alcaligenes sp. MMA. Classification (NCBI taxonomy): domain Bacteria; kingdom Pseudomonadati; phylum Pseudomonadota; class Betaproteobacteria; order Burkholderiales; family Alcaligenaceae; genus Alcaligenes; species Alcaligenes sp. MMA. Next base: position 278,268 of record NZ_JAJJPP010000002.1, on the reverse strand, counting down.
AGGCCCATTGGAAGTTATACCCACCCAGCCAACCGGTGACATCCACCGCTTCACCAATAAAGAACAGGCCAGGTACTTTACGTGCTTCCATGCTTTTCTGATTAAGCTCGCGTGTATCCACGCCACCGCTCATCACTTCCGCCTTTTTATAGCCTGCGGTGCCACTGGGTTTCAACTGCCAAGCGTTAATAACCTGCCCCACCGCACGCAATACGCGATCGGGCAGATCCGCCAGACGTTGTTGCCCCACGCCTTTGGGCAACAAGTCCGAGGTATCCAACCATTGCTCGACCAGACGGCGTGGCCACAAAGTGGACAAGACCGTGACCAGTTGCTGGCGGTTACCCGCCTTCAAATCCAATAACTGCTGCGCAATATCCTGACCGGGGGCCAGATCTACACTAATACTTTCACCCGATTGCCAGTAGCTGGAAATCTGCAAGATACCCGGCCCAGACAGGCCGCGGTGCGTGAACAGCAAATCTTCCAAAAAGGCTTGACGCTGCTTGCCCTGCCCTGTGCTGACTTCCACTTCCAAAGCCATACCGCTCAAGGCCGAAAAAGGTTTCCAATCCCGGCCATCAAAGGTCAAGGGAACCAAGGCCGGATGCGGTTCAATCACTTTCAAACCAAAGTGACGTGCCATACGCAAAGCGTAGTCCGTGGCACCGAGCTGCGGAATCGCCATGCCGCCTGTGGCAATCACCACCTGCAAAGCATTCAAATCGCCCTGGCTGGTACGCAGCACAAAACCTTCTTGCGTGCGGCCAATGGACTGCACCGAACAGGGCATGCGCCAGGATACCTGCCCTTTCAAACACTCCTGACGCAGCATCTGGATGATGGACTCGCTGGAATCATCACAGAACAACTGGCCTTTATGCTTTTCATGAAAACCGATGCGGTACTCTCGCACCAGTTGCAGAAAATCCTGGGGGGTATAGCCCGCCAAGGCGGAACGGCAAAAATGCGGATTCTTGGACAGGAAATTCTCTGGCGAAGTCCCCGTATTAGTGAAGTTGCAACGCCCTCCACCTGAAATACGGATTTTCTCGGCCAGCTTCTCAGCGTGATCAATCAATACCACTCGCAGACCACGCTGGCCTGCGATACTGGCAGCCATCATACCGGCCGCACCTGCGCCGATGACGGCAACATCAAAAAAAGGAATCACGCGGGTTTACTCGTTGGTTTCAGACTCAAGCACGCAATCTACGTAGTAGCGCGGCAGTCCATCGGGGCCAATATCCTGCGCCAGTCCATGCACATAGGTTTCAAAGCCAGGGAAGCGGGCATTGAACTCGCGCGCAAATTGCAGATATTCCACAATACGCGAGTTAAAGCGTTCGCCAGGAATCAGCAAAGGAATGCCGGGTGGGTAAGGCGTCAATAAAACACCCGTCACACGACCTTCCAGCTCGTCAATACCAACACGCTCAATGTCGCCATGCGCCATCTTGGCATAGGCGTCCGAGGGTTTCAGAGCGGGAATCATGTCGCTCAGGTAGACCTCGGTGGTCAGGCGGGCCAGATCGTACTTGCGGTAAGCCTGGTGAATCTGCTGACACAGGTCACGCAAGCCCATCCGCTCGTAGGTGGGCTGGGTTTTGCAAAAGTCCGGCAAAATACGCCACATGGGCTGGTTGCGGTCGTAATCATCCTTGAACTGTTGCAAGGCCGTCAGCAAGGTATTCCAGCGACCCTTGGTAATGCCAATGGTGAACAGAATAAAGAAGGAGTACAGGCCGGTTTTCTCGACCACCACGCCGTGCTCGGCCAGATACTTGGAAACCAGAGCCGCAGGAATACCCTGCTCGGCAAAGGTGCCGGAAATATCCAGGCCGGGAGTCACGACTGTGGCTTTGACCGGATCCAGCATGTTGAAGTTGGTCGACAACTTGCCAAAACCATGCCATTGCGCGTCAGAGCGCAAAATCCAGTCATCGCGCTCGCCTATGCCCTCTTCGGGCAGATTGTCCGGCCCCCAGACCTTGAACCACCAGTCGCTCTCGCCATATTCCTTGGAGACCTTGCGCATCGCACGACGGAAGTCCATGGCCTCGCAAATGCTTTCCTCAACCAGCGCGGTGCCACCGGGCGGCTCCATCATGGCCGCAGCCACATCACAGGACGCAATAATCGCGTACTGCGGGCTGGTGCTGGTATGCATCAGGTAGGCTTCGTTGAATACGTTGCGGTCCAAAGGGCGGTTTTCCGCATCCTGCACCGTAATTTGGGACGCCTGCGACAAACCAGCCAGCATTTTGTGCGTGGAATGCGTGGCGTAAATCATGGTGTCTTTGGTGCGTGGACGATCGGCACCAATAGCATGCATGTCGTGATAGAAGTCGTGGAAAGCCGCATGCGGCAACCAGGCTTCATCAAAGTGCAGCGTGGGGATCTTGGAATCCAGGGTTTCCTTGATCATTTCCACGTTGTAGATCACGCCATCGTAGGTACTTTGCGTTAGCGTCAGAATACGAGGTTTCTTGTTCCTGGCCTTGCTGGCAAAGGGGTTGGCCTCGATCTTGCGCGCAATGTTTTCTGGCAAGAACTCTTCTTGCGGGATAGGCCCAATAATGCCCAAGTGGTTGCGCGTGGGACGCAGAAAAACCGGGATAGCGCCCGTCATGGTGATGGCGTGCAGAATCGACTTATGGCAGTTGCGATCTACAACCACCACATCGTTATTGGCCACATTGGCGTGCCAGACAATCTTATTAGAGGTGGACGTGCCGTTGGTCACGAAAAAACAGTGATCGGCATGAAAGATACGGGCCGCGTTGCGCTCGGCATCGGCAACCGGGCCAGTGTGGTCCAGCAGTTGCCCCAGCTCGTCGACCGCATTACAGACATCGGCACGCAGCATATTTTCACCAAAGAACTGGTGGAACATCTGACCTACCGGGCTTTTCAGAAAAGCGACGCCACCCGAGTGCCCTGGACAGTGCCAGGAGTAGGAACCATCAGACGCGTATTTGACCAGTTCGCGGAAAAACGGCGGTGCCAGGCTTTCCAGATAGGAACGGGCCTCACGGATGATATGGCGCGCCACGAACTCGGGCGTGTCCTCGAACATATGAATAAAGCCGTGCAGCTCGCGCAGAATATCGTTGGGGATATGCTGCGAGGTGCGTGTCTCGCCATACAAATAAATAGGGATGTCCTCGTTGCGAAACCGCAGCTCACCAATAAAGGAGCGCAGGTTCTTGATCGCGTTGGCAACATCCTCCGGGGAATCCACATCGAATTCCTCATCATCAATCGACAAAATGAAGGCGCTCGCGCGGCTTTGCTGTTGCGCAAAAGAACTAAGGTCACCATAACTGGTGACCCCGAGAACCTCTACGCCTTCGGCCTCTATCGCCGAGGCCAGGGCTCGAATGCCCAGGCCCGACGTATTTTCGGAACGGTAGTCTTCGTCGATGATGACGATAGGAAAACGAAACTTCATCCAGAACTCCTAGGTACGGGGCAAGGTAACGCCCTGTTGACCCTGATATTTGCCGCCGCGGTCGCGGTACGACACTTCGCACACTTCATCGCTTTCAAAGAACAGCATCTGTGCGCACCCTTCACCGGCGTAAATCTTGGCTGGCAGCGGGGTGGTGTTGGAAAACTCCAAGGTGACATGGCCTTCCCACTCGGGTTCCAGCGGAGTCACGTTCACGATAATGCCGCAACGGGCATAGGTGCTTTTGCCCAGACACATGGTCAGCACACTGCGAGGAATACGGAAGTACTCAACCGTACGGGCCAGCGCAAAAGAATTGGGCGGAATAATGCACACATCACCGACGAAATCCACAAAGGACTTTTCATCGAAGGCCTTGGGGTCCACGATGGTCGAATTGATGTTGGTAAAAATCTTGAATTCGCTGGCACAACGCACATCGTAACCATAGCTGCTGGTGCCGTAGCTGACGATACGTTGTCCGTCTACATTGCGCACTTGGCCTGGCTCGAAAGGTTCGATCATGCCTTGGGCAGCAGCCCGCCGAATCCAACGGTCGCTTTTGATACTCATAAGAAATTAGCCGCCTTAAATCAGTAACCGGTTATTTTATCGTTTAGATACACACACAAGCCAATTGCGGCGCAAATATATCATTTGCACCACAATTGGCTGCCCGTTTGAAGCCGGGCAGCCTGCATCAATCTTTCGAGAACCAGCGGTAAATCAGGGCCAGACCGTTTACCGTACCCGCGCTGACTTCAGCGGTCAGGCCCCGCGCCAAGCGGTAGCTGGCCCGACCTACCGTGCCGGTATCGGCCATGGCCTGCTCCAGGCTGACCGAAAAATCGGCCGTTAACGCCTTGGTAATTGCAATGAACTTACGCTCTTCATTGCTGGTGCCACTGTTCAGGGATTTGACCACACTTTCGACTGGCAAGATGCTACCAGCACTACCCAGGTCGCCTGAGCGCATGGCCACCTCATCAATACCGAACTTGCGGTAAAAGGGCTCGCCGTCCCCTAGAAAAGAGGTGCCCACACTGAGCAACAAGGCCATATCGCCACCGGAGTCATCCGGGCCATGGCCCAACAAAAGCCAGGACAGCTTTTCAACTTCACTGACTTCCGGATAGGACACCAAATCGATTCGGGGTCTGCGCGCCGTGCCAACCACCTTAACACCTGCTTCTACCGCCAGCCCGGTACGCACGGCTTCAATATCCAGGATGGGCGAGGTGATGTCGCCCTGAAACGTCACCGTACCGCGCTTGAGCAAGAGCTTCTGCCCATACAGTTCGATACGACCACCACGAGTACGCAAGGCGCCAATGCCGGTTAACTTGCCACCGGCCATGGTGATCCGCAGATTGCCGACCAAGCCCGAGTTCACACCATAACCGGTCAGATAAAAGCGTCGGCCCAAATCCACATCAATGTCCATACTCATATCAGTGGCGGCCTGAGATGGCTCGGCAGCAGGCTCATCGCCAGCCCGCACAATCACCACGTCGCTATCTACCGTGGGAATGCCGCCCAACATATCCAGATTGAACCATCCTGCATCAGCCACTACCTTGCCGGTAATCGCAATACGAGGCAGCTCCATGTCCAGATTGATCTTGCCGGACATCATGGCGTAACGGTCAGAGCGTTGCAAAATGGGGAAACGGAAAATATCGACGCCAAATGCCCCTTGCTGAGTACTCAAGTTCCACTGCCCGGACACTGTCAGCTTGCCATCCTTGGCATCCGGACTCTCTTTCAGCCACGTAGCCGTACGCCACTCTTGCGGCTCTACCCGCAGACGGGCCGGGAAAGTCAGCGAATCCAAGCGGAAAATATCGCCATCAAAACTGGCATCCAACTGCCCGTCAATCAAACGGATACCGTCATCGAGACGAGTAAAGCGCAACTCGCGGCCCGTTACCGTGCCTCGGCTGGTCCAGGCCCATTTCGCGCCCACATCAATATTCACGTCCGCATTCAGACGGCCGCCCAATTCCATGGCATCCCCCAGGAAAAGGCGCGTCCAGCTCAGGTCATCAATATTGGCTTGAATGCTGACCGTTTTGCGATCGTTCTCGTCCAGGGTCAGCCCGTGAATGGGGGTTTGAGCCTTGGCAGTGACGTAGCCCATGTCCTTGGTACGCACATCCATCTGAGCATCCAGACGGCTGGTAGTACCCGAGGTAGGTTTCGCATCAATGACGATGCTCAGATCCTCCAGGCCCAGAGACATGGGAGGTTCGGCAAAAACCTGGACATCACCCGCGACACGATCCACACGCACTTGCCCAGCCAAGGCGCCATTGAACTTCAGGTCCCAACGGGCTTTGATATCAATTTCAGGCGGCTGGGTTTTCTTGTTCCTGGCAATCTTGACCCCGCCCCCTTTGGCTTTCTCCGAATCTTCCCGCACCCCCACCTTGCGCAACAAACGCGCAATGCGGGGTTCGGACAAGACCAGATCCAGCAATTCACCCCGGCTGGCCCACTGTCCCGGCTGATACGTGGATTCCTGATGACGCAGATTGATCCAAGGCTCGCTATCGACGGAGGTGCTCAAGGTAGCCGCACCCACGCGAACCGACCAGGGTTCCAGAGGTGGCTGGGCAGCGCGCACTGCGGCTGCACCACCCTCCATCGATGCCGCTTTGTCAGTTTGTGCCGCTCCGCTACCATCTGCCGCATTGACTACCGAGTCAGTACCCGCACCCTGTTGTACTTCGTCGACCGGCCTGGCTCCTTCATTCGCCAAAGCCGGGGCCGGAGCCACGCCAGGCTCTACCCCCGGCTGTTCTGCAGATGTCGCATCTGTCTTGGCAAGGGATTCTTTCCGCGCTGGCTCGGGTGCACGCAGTGCATCCGTAAAACGCAGTGGCATAGCCGACTGCAAACGCACAGCCAGACCTGCATGGTCAGCCTGCAAACGGCTTAGCTGGCCATCCCAGTAGGCTGCCTTGCCTTGATCGGCGAAATGCCAGCCGCCTTCCAAGGCCAGATCCGCTTGCGCGATGCCCTGGCCCAGCTGAGTACTGTCTTTGCCACCCAGATCGTATTGGCCTTGTAGCTGTAAGGTGTGGCGCGACACGTCGCCACGCAGTTGGCCTTGCGCCGATGCCACACCCAACTCCAGGCCGGGCCACAATTGTTCTGCTTTGGGCATCTTGACTTGCAAATCCAGCGCCGCCGTGCCGCTTATACCCAAATCGCCCTTTAAGAGCACCTGGTTATCGCCCACTTTCAAATCAGTCAGCACATCGCTCAAGTGCAGTTGACGCCACCAGGTCGGCTCACCCGGCTGCGCTGGTGCGGCCGCTTTCGCCTTGATCTGCCCAATCGCCGGTTGTTTGTTCCAACGGCTGCCTTGCAGCAGTTGAATATCGACATCCGCAGAAAGTATTTGTTCTTTATCCGCCAGCACCACATCAAACTTGCCCTGACTATTGAGCAAAGCGTCAGGCAAGACATCGCCTAATAATGCATGCAAGTCCAGCTTGTTGCTGCTGAACTGACCTTTGAAATGATCCTGAACGTGCACACCTTCCTGTGTGGCATCCCAGGCAAAGTCTGCATCCAGCAAGGACTCGTCTGGCAATTTCACGGCCAGCTTGGCCTGACGCACGGGTACGGAATCCAACGGGCTCAATTCTGCACTGGCGTCCAGGCTATAACCTTGACCATGCCCCTTAAGTAGCAAGGTGGCTTGTTCCAAAGAGCCATTCAAGGTGATTTGCGCATTGACCACACAATCAGGCAAAGGCTCGGGCTCAGGAACAGCAACCGGCTCCTGAATACGTTCTTCATCAACAAGACCTGCACTGCCCCCAGGTTCGGAGCTGATGACTCCGGCGACACTATGGGCATCTACAGGCTGGTCGGCTGGCTGGCTGGCAGGAGTTTCATGACTCGGTGCGCTGGCCTCAGATTGACCTTGCTGTGTTGTCGCACTCTGTGCAGGTTCGGCACTTTGCTTTGCTGCCTTTTCCGACGTTTTTTCTGATGATTTTTCTGCTGCTTTATCTGCAGTCTGCTTGTCCGCTTGCGCAGCCGCGGGAGCTGCAGCAGCCTTGTCACTGGACTTGACCGTTTCAGCAGCGGCTGTTTGTCTGGACTGATCCACCACTACCTTCGCGGCAGGTTTGTCGGACTTCGATTGCTCTGCGTAAGCCGGCAAATACTGCTTCGCGCAAATGGGCGAATCCGCCGTCAAGCCACGGGCGATGATTTGTATATCGGCTCGCGCCGGATAAGGCGCTTCCAGACCGGCCAGCTCCACTTCGCCCTGAAAACCAGCGCGGATGGACTCATTGGCCACCATCAAATCGTAAAGGCGCAGCTGTGCGCTGTCGGAATCCACAGCCAGGGCCGAGGACAAATCCGCAATGGCTACCGGCAAGGGAGTGCCATCTTGCGTGAGCAAGAACTGGCCCAAGGCCAGCTTGTCCACGGCAATACTGATGGGCAGCTCAGGCATCTTGAAGGGTTCGTCAGATTTGGGCTCGTCCGAGGAGGTCAAGGCCACATCCACTTTATGGGCGCTTAATTCCACCACATGCAAACGGCGCTCCCAGAGCTCTTTCCAGTTGGCCTGCAAGCGCAAACGCTCGATATCGACATGGGTATCCGGCAAGCTCAGGACCAAGTGGTCGATACTCAGACCGTCCCAGATTGTTCCGCGCACGCCTTGTGCACTACCCTGCGCATACGGCAAGGCCGTGCGCAGCGCCCAACTGGTCCCGGCCTGACTGGCCAGCACCCAATACACAAAACCACACACAAGCAGCAGGGCCACCACCACAAAGGGGATGCCCCACAATGCAAAATATCGGAACCAGCGCCGAACCCAAGCCATTAAAATGCGATTCCCAAAGAAAAGCTCAAACGTAAACGTTTGTCCCGCTGACCATAGGCCAGATCAAGATTGAAGGGCCCGGCAGGGGTTCGGACCACCGCTCCCAAACCGTAACCCCAGGCCAAGTCCATATCACCAAAGCTGGACGCCGCATCGCCCACGTCCACAAAAGCACGCATGCCGTACATGCTGGTGAAAAAATGCGTGTACTCCACACTAGCAACCGCCATGGCCGGCGCGCCCACCACGGCGTCGCTGCGTTCAAGACCAATACTTTGATATTTATAGCCCCGGATACTGCGCGCGCCCCCAGTGCGATAACCGAAATCAGGCGGCGTCCGATCCGTCATCCCCCACACTTTGCCGACTTCCCCGCGTACGGACAAGACGTCCCGATCCCCAACCGGCCACCATTGTTGGAGTCGCAAATTGCTGCGGTAGAACCTTTCGCCCCGATCCAGCGTGACACCGGCACCGACACCAAAATCAATCAAATTGCCTTCACGCGGATCATATTTCTTGTCCACGTCCCGACGCAGCCATTGCCAGGTTGCAATCGCGGAAGGCGTTTCACGGGTGGGCAAACCAGAAATCTTGGTCTTGTCCCAGGCACCCAGCACACCCCATTCGGTTTCGTACTCCACCCGGCTATTGCCAGCAGCCTGCCGTTCCTGGCGCAGCTTCCAACCCAAGGCGGCACGTTCGGTGTCCAGGCCTTCAATGTCGGAGCGATCGTACAAAACCCCAAAACTGTTCTTGTAGCCACTAAGTGTGGGTGGCAAGTGAATGTCATAAAAAGCACGTTGGCGCTTTTTATCCACGCCGATACCGGCCTCGGACCAGATCGGCAGTCCAAACACAATGTTTTTACGGTAAAGGGCTTCAGCACGAACACCGTGATCGCTATCAAAGCCCAAAGAGCCGGTGAACTGGCGGGCCGGTGCCTCTGTGACCCGCACCCGCACGGGCAGCTCCACATCTCCGTCAGGAAGCTCTTTCTTTTTGCCGTCCCCTTCGTCCAGCGTGACAAAGGCACCCCGGAAAAACGTAGTGGCCGCCAAGGATTGCTGCCACTCGTCCAGCTTGTCCTGATCGTAAGGATCACCAGGGGTATAGCGCACGTAGCGATCCACCAGTGACTGGGGAACACGCTTCAGGCCGGTGGTTTCCAGAGGCCCCATGCGCACCCGCGGCCCACTATCCACTTTCAGGGACAGATCGGCCACCCCCTCATCAGCCAGTACCGTCGCCCGCGTGTCTATATAACGAGCGTAGTAAAAATCCTGACGCTGTACGCTTTCCAGCAAATCCGCCTTGGCCGACGACCAGACTGAATTTAAAAAAGGATCGTCCACTTTCAGGGGAAAACTGGCCTTGATCCCTTCCAGACGCACTTGGTATTCCGGTTCCTGGATCTTGCCTTTGAAGTCCAAGGCAATGTCGCGCACACGCGTGATTTCACCCGGCTGAATAATAATGTCCCAATATTCCCCGCTGGAATCTTCACCCACCTCCAGCGTAACCACAGAGTCAAAATAACCCTGAGTCTGCAAGGCGGAAACGGTCGCATCATGGGCCCGGCGCCGCAGGCGCGAAACCTCTCCCAAGTCCTGATCTTCCGCCAAACGCGTAATGGCACTGACCGCACGCTGAATTTCTTTCAACGCCTGGGGGGGCACGCCCCCCGGATCAATAATGACATCAGGAACGGAAGACTGAGCCCACACGGCAGGGCTCAGGACTATCGAGAACAACAGGCAAAAGCCGGATTTGCGCATACGTACTCAAAGAGGACGAGGAACAACCTTGGGGCGCTGCCCCGACGTGTCTGGAGGTAGTTGCGACACGTTAGCCGAAACGCGATTGGCAATCTCATGATAGAGCCGAGCCTCGGGGCTGTCTGCGCTGGCAATCACGGTAGGGGTACCGGAGTCGGTCTGAGCCCGAATGCTCATTGCCAGCGGCAAGGCACCCAGCCAAGGCACGTTGAATTGGCTGGCCATATCGCGGCCACCGTGTTGGCCAAAGACCGGGTCAGCGTGACCACAGTTCGAGCAAATGTGAACCGACATGTTCTCCACGATACCCAAGACTGGCACATTGACCTTCTGGAACATGTTCAAGCCACGCTTGGCATCGATCAGCGCCAGATCCTGCGGAGTGGTCACAATCACAGCGCCCGTCAACGGGACTTTCTGCGACAGGGTCAAGGCAATGTCGCCCGTGCCCGGAGGCATGTCGATGATCAGGTAATCCAGATTGTCCCAACGCGTTTGTGTAAGCAACTGTGTCAGCGCCTGGGTTGCCATCGGGCCGCGCCAGATCGCCGGAGCGTCCTCATCCAACAAGAAACCAATCGAGTTCGCTTGCAGACCGTGGCCAATCAGCGGCTCCATCATCTTGCCGTCTGCACTGCGCGGACGCTCGTGCAGGCCCAGCATGGTGGGCACGCTAGGGCCGTAAATATCCGCGTCCAGCAAACCGACACGCGCGCCTTGCATATGCAGGGCCAAGGCCAGGTTCACCGAGGTTGTACTCTTGCCTACACCGCCCTTGCCCGAGGACACCGCAATAATGTTGCGGATATTGGGCATGGGGCGCAAGCCTTCCTGCACGGCATGTATGCCGATGCGAGGACTCAAATGCAGCTTGGACAGGGTGGCACCCACGCCCGCCAAGGCTTGCTCGATACGTTCGCGCAGCTGCCCCTGAATGTCATAAGCCGTGTAGGGCAGATGCAAAGTCAGCTCAACCTGGTTCTGGTCAATGCTCAGTTCGCATCGACCCGCATCGACCGATAACTTCTTTAACGTGTTGGGATCGGTCACACTCGCCAGGGCTTGCAACACGCGCTCGGAACTCACTGTCATTTATCCAAAACCTTGATATAAAGAAACATCACCATACCTTTAAACCAGAAAATTAGCGGTTCAAGAGGAATTTTTTTACACTTATGATGTCATACTAACCCTATGAACACATTTAACCAGATTATCCGCACAGCCCTCTTTGTCTTGCTGACAATTTTCGGTGCAATCATGGCGTTTATCTTCATGGTTTCTACCGCTATTGCGATCGGCATTTTATACATTGTGGCGCGTATTAGTGGCCGTCCTTTCGGCGTCAAAGCCTATTGGGACCAGCGCCGCCGCCCTGCCGCTGCCAGCAAACAGTCGACTGCACCACGTTCGCGTGATGTTACCGACATCGAGATGCGCGAGATTCCTTAACAGTTCTTGACTGTGCGCCACGTCTTTGGCGAGCAGCAACGCTGATTAGGCATTGCCCCCGAACACCCTGAGTCGTCAAAGGCTCAGGGTGTATGCATTTGTATCATTCGCAATGGCCGATCAGCACTTTGCCCGTGGACATTCCTCTGTCTGGCGCAGCACAAGTGCGCAATAGACCGTAGAATCCTTGTTCCCTTTCTCTTTTATTTTGTTAAGTCATGTCACGAACGATATTTGTTACGACCGCCCTGCCGTATGCCAATGGCTCGTTTCACATCGGCCACATCATGGAATATATCCAGGCCGACATCTGGGTTCGGTCCATGCGAATGTCGGGACATACGGTACATTTTGTGTGTGCGGACGACGCCCATGGCGCCCCCATCATGCTCAAGGCAGAAAGCGCTGGCATTACCCCCGCCCAACTGGTGGACAAGATTGCGGCCGAACGCCCCACCTACCTGAACGGCTTTAACATCAAGTTCGACCACTGGCACCGTACGGACTCGCCTGACAACGTCGAGCTGGCCCAGGATATCTACCGTACGCTCAAAAGCGCCGGTTTCATCGATACACGCACCATCGAACAGTTCTATGACCCGGTCAAAGGCATGTTCCTGCCCGATCGTTACATCAAGGGCGAGTGCCCAAAGTGTCACGCCAAGGACCAGTACGGCGACAGCTGCGAGGTCTGTAGCGCGGTTTACGCCCCGACCGAGCTGATCGAACCCTACTCCACCCTGACCAATGCGCGTCCGGTGTTAAAGACCTCGGAACACTTCTTCTTCCGTCTGTCCGACCCGCGCTGCGTGGCCTTCCTGCAAGAGTGGACCACAGGCAAGAACGCCCAGGGCAAGCCACGTCTGCAATCGGAAGTGCTGGGCAAAACCCGCGAATGGCTGGGTACAGGCGAAGGGGCCGAAGCGTCCCTGAACGACTGGGATATTTCGCGCGACGAACCTTACTACGGCATTCCGATTCCCGATGCGCCCGGCAAGTACTTCTACGTCTGGCTGGACGCGCCTGTTGGTTACCTGGCTTCCTTGAAAGCCTACTGCACCAAGGCCGGTCTGGACTTTGATGCCTTGCTGGATCCGGAAGGCAGCACCGAGCAGGTGCACTTTATCGGCAAGGACATCGTGTACTTTCACGCCCTGTTCTGGCCGGCCATGCTGAAATTCTCCGGCCGTAAAGTGCCTGATGCACTGAACGTACACGGTTTCATCACGGTTAGCGGCGAAAAAATGTCCAAGAGCCGTGGCACAGGCATTTCACCCCTGCGCTACCTGGAACTGGGTATGGATGCCGAGTGGATGCGCTACTACATGGCCGCCAAGCTGAACTCGCACGTTGAGGACATGGACTTCAACCCTGACGACTTCATTGCCCGCGTCAACAGCGACCTGATTGGCAAATACGTCAACATCGCCAGCCGTGCCGCCAACTTCATCAGCAAGCATTTTGATGGCGAGCTGGCCTACCAGGGTGACACCTCCGAGCTGCAAAACCAGCTCAAGGAAGTCGCCGAGAAAGTCCGTGCCGATCTGGAAAGCCGCGAGTACGGCCGTGCTGTGCGCCAGATCATGGCTCAAGCCGACATCATCAACCAGGCTTTCGATACAGCCCAGCCCTGGGTCATGGCCAAAGGCATTGCAACTGCCGAGCAAGCCCAGAAAGATGCGCTGCAAGACATTTGCTCGCGCACCCTGGCTGGCTTCAAGGGCCTGTCTGTCATGCTGACCGCCATTTTGCCTACCCTGACCGATCGCGTTGCCCGCGAGCTATTCGGTCTGGATCGCAGCTTTGTCTGGGATGACGTGGCTGCCTTGCCTGATCACATCGCTCCATTCAAACACCTGATGCAGCGGGTAGACAGCGCCATGGTGGACGAACTGCTGGCCCCCCCGCCAGCCCCAGTCGTCCTGCCCGGTGGCGAAGCGATTGCCGACACCATCGACATCAAGGACTTCATCAAGGTTGATCTGCGCATTGCCAAGATCGTCAGCTGTGAAGCCGTAGAAGGGTCGGACAAGCTGCTGCGCCTGAGCCTGGATGCTGGCGAAGGTCGTTTGCGCCAAGTGTTCTCTGGCATCAAGTCGGCTTACCAACCCGACGACCTGATCGGCAAGCTGACGGTTCTGGTAGCTAACCTGGCTCCTCGCAAGATGCGTTTTGGTGTGTCCGAAGGGATGGTTCTGGCTGCCAGCCATGCTGATGACGCCGTGGACCAAGGTATCTATATTCTAGAGCCCTTCCCTGGCGCCCAGCCCGGCATGCGCATCAATTAAGACGCATTCCTGATACGCCCAAAAGCCTCGCTCAAAAGCGAGGCTTTTTTGTATCCACATATCAAAGAATAGGCTCAAAACAGCCTGCCAAGCCCCTTTCAGCACCCTACAGACCGGGAAAGTCGATACACTCTTTATCTTGAAACTGCTGTATTGATACACAGCCTGCCGCTTTGCTTGCAAGGACCGTTTGGCATGAAAAATACCCCCCCTTCTGATCTGGACCGGCACCGCGGCGCTCAACGCTCCACCTGGGTCAGCGTCCTTGTCAATATTGGTTTGAGCGTGCTGCAACTTGTGGTGGGCCTGTTTGCCCATTCTCAAGCCCTGATTGCCGACGCCATTCACTCTTTATCTGACCTGCTGTCGGACTTTGTAGTGCTGATTGCCAACCGCCATAGCCGCCAAGGCCCAGATGCAGACCACCCCTACGGTCACTTGCGCTACGAAACGGTCGCTACCTTGGCCATTGGAGGCCTTTTGCTGGCCGTGGGTGCCGGGATGTTGTGGAATGCCGTCTCTGCCTTGCGCGACCCCAGCAGCATCGAGGCTGTGCACCCCATTGCCTTGGCCATTGCCTTGACTGCGCTCTGTAGCAAAGAACTCCTGTTTCGCTACATGTTGCGTGTAGCAAAACGGTTACGCTCGACCATGCTGGCTGCCAATGCCTGGCATGCACGCTCGGATGCCGCATCCTCCTTGGTTGTCAGTGTCGGAGTCATGGCGAACTTGGCAGGCCTGCCCTTGGGCGACCCCTTGGCTGCCAGCATTGTGGGCTTGATGATTCTGCGCACGGGCTGGAAGTTTGCGATAGGCGCCTTCCACGATCTGACAGATAAAGCGGTCGATCAGGAAACGGAAGAGCGCATTGCCAAACTCTTGCGCGAGACGCCCGGCGTAGAAGGGATACACCAGTTACGCACCCGCAAGCTGGGCGACATGATCTGGGTAGAGGTAGACCTGGAAATGGATGGCAAGCTGACCATCAGTCAGGGACACGAGATTGCCGTGGCTGCACGGGCGCGTGTGATGGCCGAAGAACCCGTGCTGGATGTAATGACGCACTTTGATCCAGTCACGCCCAAGCACTAAAGCCTGACGCGTCTTTGTCACTCTCGCAGGCCGAACACCCAGGTATCAAACGCGGTGCTCACTCTCGGGAGCCAACATTTCTACCAGCACACGGGATAAGGCCGTCACCATCTCATTGGCGTGGGGCCTATGCAAAATCGCCAGCTCAAAAGCATCAATCCGGGGCAGGCCTTGTGCTTGCCCCAGCTCAATATGGTCGTCCCGCACAGCACGCCGTGGCAACAGGCTGATGCCCATCCCGTCTGCCACCGCTCCTTGAATGCCGCTCAAGCTGGAACTGGTAAAACTGATGCGCCAACGCCGCCCCAAGGACTCCACTGCACTGATAATCTCCTCACGGTAAACACCACGGCGTGGGAAAGTAACCAGGGGGATAGGGTCCAGATGAAAGACCGGATCGGTCGCGCTATCGACCCAGGCCGTCTGCTCGGGTAAACAGACCACCGCTTCGCGGGCATTATGACGCTGCTTGACCAGCACCAGATCCAGCTCACCCTGATCGTAGGCGGCCAGCAAATCGCTACTTAAACCGCTGCTGACTTCCAGCCGCACCTGCGGAAACTGCCGATTGAAACCCGCCAGGGCCCGCATGGTCTGGCCGTTAGTAAAATCCTCTGGCACACCCAGCCGTACCGAGATAGTCACCAACGAACCCGACAAGGCTTCTGACAACTGATGATTCAGGGCCAGCATCTGGCGGGCGTAACCCAGCAAGGTCTGCCCCGCTTCGGTCGTGCTGACTCCCCGGCTGGCCCGATCCAGCAGACGCAGTCCGGCCAGCTCTTCCAGACGTCGCACCTTCTGGCTGATCGTGGACTGGGTGGAATGCAAACGCGTCGCTGCTGCCGTAAAGCTGCCGCAATCGACCACCGTCAACAAGGCCAGCAACAGGTCCAGGTCGTACAAGGGCCGATTCAGGCTGGGACTGCTCGATAGTTGATGATCCATATCTTCAAAATCCTTCTGACATCACGCCTTTGGCCCAAGCAAAGTGCTGGCTATCGCCTGTGGATACTAGCTGTGCATCAAAGATGGCTCGTGAGGCCCCAAGCTACTGGGTGTGGGCACGGAGCGTAGATCAACCGCTGTTCCAAGACAGACGCGACATCAATGAGCATCAATATAGGTAGTAACACTGCTGCCTGCTTCGGCATTGGTATTAAAGCACTTGCAGCAGTTGTTGCTGTTGCTGTTGCTGTTGCTGTTGCTGTTGCTGCCAACAGGCTCCACAGCTCAATACATTCAAAAAACAAATACTAGAGATTTATACATTTAATTTGTAAATATCACCAGCAATCGTTACTGTGTATTGGTCCCGCGCATTACAACGACATCCCGCCTGTGCCTTTTGCCAACCGCCGGGATTGCGCCATGCCGTTCGACAGATTTTTCCTTACTGAATGTCAATGGGAATCAACATGTCCAAAGTCAATTACTACGCCCCTCCCGGTGGCCATCCTCCTCAGACTCAGTTGCTGACAGATCGCGCCATGTTCACCGAGGCCTATGCCGTGCTGCCCAAAGGCGTGCTGCAAGACATCGTGACCAGCTTCCTGCCCGGTTGGGAAAATACCCGCTTATGGGTATTGGCTCGTCCTCTGTCCGGCTTTGCCGAAACCTTCTCCCAATACATCATGGAAGTGGGTCCTCAAGGCGGCAGCAACAACCCTGAGTCCGATCCCGAAGCCGAAGGCGTGATTTTTGTCGTCAAGGGTCAATTGGAACTGGTTCTGGAAGGCACCAAGCACATCCTGGAAGAAGGCGGCTATGCCTTTATTCCTCCTTCCACCAACTGGACCTTGCACAACCGCACGGGCGAGTTGGCCAACTTCCACTGGATCCGCAAGCGTTATCAGCGTGTGGAAGGCCTGGAAGCACCTGAAGCCTTCGTGACTAACGAGAAAGACGTCACCCCCATGGTGATGCCCGACACCGAAGGCCGCTGGAGCACCACGCGCTTTACCGATATGTCCGATCTGCGTCACGACATGCACGTGAACATCGTGAACTTTGAACCCGGTGGCGTCATCCCCTTTGCTGAAACGCACGTCATGGAACACGGTCTGTACGTTCTGGAAGGTAAGGCCGTTTACCGTCTGAACCAGGACTGGGTTGAAGTGGAAGCTGGTGACTTCATGTGGCTGCGCGCCTTCTGCCCACAAGCGTGCTACGCGGGCGGCCCAAGCCGTTTCCGCTACTTGCTGTATAAAGATGTGAACCGTCATGCCAACCTGACTATTGGCGGCCATCGCTAATAGGACCCGAAACAAAACAGCCGCTGCCCGTCAGCGGCTGTTTTGCATTACCAACACGCCCAACCAGAACCCCCCCCCTTATGCCACCTGCACCCGCAGGCCTGCCACAAGGCACAAACACAGACTCTGGTTTCAAGGCTCATTCCCACCCTGCTTCTCTACAGGAGAAAAACATGAACGATAAACACTATCTGCTGCGCTCGATCCAGATTGCAGCAGAGAATGTCGCCCGTGGCGGCCAGCCTTTTGGTGCCGTGCTTGTGCGTGACGGCCAGGTTCTGGCCGAAGGGGTCAATGAGACCTACCTCGCCCACGACCCGACCGCCCATGCCGAGATCCAGGCACTGCGCCACGCCAGCCAGGCGGTAAAAAGCAGCCACCATGCAGGCAGCACCATGTATGCCAGTGGCATCCCCTGCCCCATGTGTATGGCCGCCATGATCGCCTCAGGCGTAGAGCGTGTGGTGTATTGCGCCGACGACGAACAAGGCGAACCCTTTGGCTGGTCCACCGAATCCTTCTACAAAAAAATGCAGCAGGATTTTGGCAAGCAGGGCGTGAAAATGGAACACCTGCCTTTGCCTGAAAAACGCCAAGTGTATGAAGCCTGGCAAGCCCGTTTTGGACAAGGCTCCCAGCAAGACTGAAAACGTCATTCAAAACCCTGCGATCAAGCAGGGTTCTACGTATTTACATAGACAGGCAGGTCAGAAAAGTTTATAAAACAGAGCAGTTATAGTAACGATTCTCATTTATTGAATCCCAAAGGAAATACATGATTGCGTCCCGCCCTGCCTCTTTAAAAATGATTGTTGCCTCCGTAATGGGGGCCTTGCTGCTCAGCGCATGCCAGACCGCACCGCAATCGCAACAAGTGGGCCAAACATCGTCTTTCAATGCAACTGCCCCTCAAGCACAAGTCACTTTCCGTCAGGACACCATTGAGGGTGCCTACGAGATTCTGGCCGCCAAGGACAGCAAGCAATTATTCGTTGCCGCCACCCCCTTGTTTGAAGACCGTGCGGCCGGCTTTCTGCATGTTCTGGACCAGGACACTCTGCGTGAGTCGCAGCGCATCCAATTGCCACGCCGTGCTTTCGCACTGGGCCTGAACCAGAAAACTCACACTCTGTACGTGGGTAACACTCTGGACGGCTCGCTGCTGGCGATCAACAGCCTGAACGGCACCGTCAAGCAACTGATTCAACTGGGCCAGAAAGAAGGCAAGGACGGCTGGGAACACACCCGTAAAGTCGTGATTGACGAACAGGACAACCGCATCTTCGTGACCAACCCCTCTGAAGGTGGCCGCGTATGGATTGTGGACGGTGCCCAAGGCCGCATCCTGCACAATATCGACAACGTTGGCCTGTGGCCTGCCGGCGCTGCCTACGATGCCAACACCAAACGCCTGTTCGTGGGCCACGGCGGCAAGGACGAAATTGCTGTCATCAACCCGGCTACAGGCACTATCGAACAGCGCTTCACGACAGGCGATGCGAAAAGTGACAAGCGGGAAGATTCTCGTCACTTCTTCGTGAACATCACCCTGAGCGCAGATGGCAAGAAACTGTTTGGAGCTGACGCCAACACCGGCAAGATTTACGTATTCGACACCACCTCCGGCAAAGTGGAAAACACGGTTGAAGTCGGCCTGGGGCTGCTGGATATCGTGTACAACGATGCCCGTAAAGAGCTGATCGCCACCAACCGTGGCGTGGATCGTCAAACGCCTGCCGGTACCGGCTCGATAACCATTCTGGATGCCAACACCCTGGCTGTGAAACACCGCATTAGCGCTCCTGTACACCCCAACAGCGTGACGCTGAGCGCTGACGGCCAGACCGCTTTTGTCACCATCAAGATTCCTCACGGTGACAAGAGCCCGCACTACCTGAAAGGTGCCAAAGACAGCGTTCTGCGTCTGAACCTCAACCAGCTCTAAGCCTCTGGCCTCAAGCCTGGACCCAAGCCGAGACTACCCACCAGGTAGCTCGGCTTTTTTGATGCCTGCCACTTTGGTCTGCCCAACCGACGCTACGGCATCTGTGCTTAGCGCTCAGGATAGTTGTGTCTGCCGCTCAAATCCAACGCCAAGACCCGCCAGGGCCGGCTCCGTCACGTTTCACGGCCATCTTCTCAATGTGGTCTGGGAGCAAGCAAAAAAGCGGATTGCTGTAACCGGCCACTTGCTCAATAGAATCAATTAGTGGCCTAGCACAACACCTGTTGTCCCCCAGCCCCGCCCTCCCCTTTCCCGCCTCCCGATGTGCCACGAACTGGCATTTCAGGAGCGTTTTCTATTGAAGACATCTCATGGTTCAGTTGAACGATTATCACCAGCCTATTGGCCCCTCGCTCCCTCATTGGCAAGCCCGCCCGCGACCCACCCGCTGTGTTTTGCACGGTAAGTACTGCCGACTGGAAGCAGTGAACCCGGAGCAACACGGCGACAGCCTGTACGAGGCCTACAGCAGCGCCAACGATGGCCGTGACTGGACCTACTTGTCCGTAGGGCCCTTTACCAGCCGAGGGCAATTCGATCAGCATCTGCATACCATCAGTCAGGCCGACAACGCCGTGCATTACGCCGTCGTAGAACAAGCCACAGGGCGGGCATTGGGCACCTTGTCCCTGATGCGGATTGACCCGCAAAACGGCTGCATTGAAGTGGGTTTTGTAGCCTGGTCACCCGCTCTGAAGCAAACCCGCATGGCCACCGAAGCCCACTATCTGTTGATGGCCTATGCCATTGACGGCTTGGGCTACCGCCGCTACGAATGGAAGTGCGATACGCACAATGCTCCTTCACAAGCGGCTGCACGACGACTGGGCTTTCGTTATGAAGGCATTTTCCGCCAAGCGATTGTCTACAAAGGGCGCTCACGCGATACAGCCTGGTTCTCGATTACCGACACAGAATGGCCTGCCCTGAAAGCAAATTTCCAGGCCTGGCTGGCACCCGAGAACTTTGATGAACAAGGCCGTCAAAAGCACCGCCTCGGGCAACAAGAGACGATTATCCCAGCCGGCTCTGGGGCCCGCCGCCTGAAGCAGATGCTGACCCTGCAAACCGAGCTGAATCACCTGATCGACCCCAACTGGCGAGTGGCCAAACAGGACTACTACCGGGCGATCTGGCTGGAGTGTGCAGAGCTGGCCAACTACCTGGATTGGAAGTGGTGGCAACACCGCGAACGCAATCTGCCGCAACTACAGCTAGAGCTTATCGACATCCTGCATTTTGGTCTGTGCGATGTATTGCGCGCCAACGACCTGCTGCGCGAGCAAGAGGCCGCCACCGCACTGGATCAGCTTGAGCAGGCCCCTGCAAACGCCAGCGACTCTGCAACCCTCATGACGGCGCTGGAACACTTTGCTTTGCGGGTGCTGCAGACGCGTCAGTTCGACTTCAGCAGCTTTGTTCAACTGGCCCGCCTCAGTGGTCTGACGCTGGACACGCTTTACCACTCCTACGCGGGCAAAAACGCCTTGAACCGCTTGCGTCAGCTACGCGGCTATCAGCATGGTCACTATCACAAACAGTGGGGTGACCAGCAGGACAACGAGCATCTGGCACGGCTGCAATCGCAACTGCCCGCCGAGCAGGACAACTACCCCGAACTGATCCTGCATGCCCTGCAAGACAGCTACAACTCGTTTTTCTCGGGAGGCACCCAGGCCCAGAACAGTGCCTCGCTACCACCTCCCCTTTCTTTACGTTGACAAAGGACTGTCCATGTACATCGACTGCGATTGTGCCACTAGTGTCTTTCTAGACTCGCCCAAGCCGGACTCCAATCCCGTGGAAAACCATGACACACGTCATCCACCTGATCCCCGGCCACAACCGCATAAGGTGCAACATCCCTGGTCCCGCTCTCGACGCCGCGAACGCTCTCGCTGGCGCCAAAGCTGAACCCGGCCCCGATTGTCTCCTAGCCCGGCACTCGAGCCGGGTTTGCATGGGTGACACCGTCTTGCAAGCAAATGGAATAGGAGCTATGAGCCACCGAACATAGCTCCTATTGATTTAAATCAAGACAATGAATCCCATCGTCGGCACAAGGATCGACGAGGCATACCAAAGGAGACAAATCACATGGATACCCCACTCAGAGACAAATCCTATTTTGATGAACGTGCCACCAAAGAGATGGCCTCTCATCTGCAGCACGTGCAACGCGACACCCGCGAAACCATGGCATTTGCCTGTCGCATCCTGGCCATGACCGAGCAGGAGGCCGGTCTGGCAGGCCAGATCAGTGTCCGTTCCGAACGCCCTGGTGCCTACTGGACCTTGCGCTTCGGTCTGGGTTTTGACGAAGCCACCCCTGAAGACTTCATTGAAGTTGACCGCGACTTAAATACCCTGAGCGGCCAAGGCATGGCCAACCCGGCCACCCGCTTTCATTTGTGGGTCTATGAGGCTCGCCCGGACGTCAACTCCATCATCCACACGCACTCGCCCTGGGCTACCGTGCTGGCCACCGCCCGTCAGCCTTTGGTGATTTCGCAAATGGACATGACTCCCCTGCACAATGACTGTGCCTTTTTGGGCGAATGGCCAGGTGTCCCCATTGCCGACCAGGAAGGCGTCATCATTTCCAAAGCTCTGGGCGACAAGCGGGCCATTATCCTGGCCCACCACGGTTATCTGACCGCAGGCCAAAGCTGTCAGGAAGCCACGTATCTGTCCGTGTATCTGGAGCGTGCTGCACGCCTGCAAGTGCGCGCACAGGCGGCCTTTGGCCCGCTTACCCCCGTGGACGACACCCTGGCAGCCGAAGCGCACGACTACCTGCTCAAGCCCTCCATTGTGAACGCGACCTTTGATTACTGGTCCCGTCAGACCCAAGGCATTGCGCCCTTAACTAAAACTCGCTGACGCCCACACTCAACACCCCGCTTCCACCAGGAGGTCGCTATGACGATGCCTAATCATGGACAGGCGCGTTCGTCGCGCCAGTACGTTACCGCTGGCCTGGCCAGCATGATGGGAACCACCATAGAGTGGTATGACTTTTTCCTGTACGGCACCGCTGCCGCACTGATTTTCAACAAGATCTTTTTCCCCGCCTTTGACCCGATTACGGGCACACTGGCGGCCTTTGCCACCTACTCCGTGGGCTTTTTTGCCCGTCCCTTGGGAGGATTTGTTTTCGGCCATTTCGGTGACAAGCTGGGCCGAAAATCCATGTTGTTGATCACGCTCTTTCTAATGGGGATTCCCACTATCCTGATCGGCCTGATCCCCTCTTATGAAAGCATTGGCTATTGGGCCGCCGTCCTGCTGGTCCTGATGCGTTTTCTGCAAGGCATTGCGGTAGGCGGCGAATGGGGCGGCGCCGTGCTCATGGCGGTTGAACATGCCCCGGAAGGCAAGAAAGGCTTTTTCGGCAGCTTGCCACAAACAGGCGTTGCCCCCGGTCTGATCCTGTCTTCTCTGGCCATGGGAGCGGTCGCCAGCTTGCCTGAAGAAGACATGCTCTCCTGGGGCTGGCGTCTCCCCTTTCTGGCCAGTGTTGTCTTGCTGCTGGTGGGCTGGTGGATACGCGCCAAAGTGGCCGAGTCACCTGACTTCGAGCAGATGAGCAAGAAAGGCAAACAAGTGGCGATTCCCGCCCTGGAAGTCCTGCGTCATTACCCGCGTGAAGTCCTGCTGGTCGTGGGGGGCCGTCTAGCTGAAGTGACCTGGTTCTATACCGTAGTGACCTTTGCCCTGGCCTATGCCACCACCACCTTGGGAGTTGATCGCGGCGTGATGCTCGATGCCACCGTCTGGGGAGCATTTGCCGCCCTGTTCACCATGCCTTTATTTGGCGTACTGGGAGACAGGATCGGCTTCAAATGGGTATTCATGGCCGGCACGGTCTGCATGCTGGCGTTCTCGTCCACCTTCTTTTCCATGTTGGGAAGCCTGGACTCCAACACCATTACCCTGGCTTTGGTGATTGCGATTGGCCTGGTCTACGCCGCACTGTATGGCCCGCAAGGGGGCCTGTTCTCCACGCAATTTCCACCTGAAGTGCGCTACAGCGGCATCTCCATTGCCGTGCAGGTATCCGGTGCCATCGGTGGCGGCCTGGCTCCCTTGGTGGCCACCTCCTTGCTGGCCTATGGCGATGGCCAACCCGACTACATCGTCTGGTATCTCAGCGTGCTGGGTCTGATCGCCTTTGCCAGTACCTGGTTCATGCACGGGCCGACGCATTTCTCCCTTCCCGCCTTATCCAGCCCAAAGGTACGCACATGAACAGGCCCGGCATTCACTACTACTTCTGGATGAATTCAGACTGGGCTTACCTGGGGGCCGACCGGCTGGAGGCGATCGCCCGCCAACAGGGCGTGCCGATCCACTACAAACCTGTGGACCTGCCTCAGATCTATGCCCGTACGGGCGGTGTTCTACTAGGACAGCGCTCGCCCGAACGGCAGGCTTATCGCATTACAGAGTTGCAGCGCTGGTGTCGCAAGCTGGACCTACACGTCAATCCCACACCACGCTTCATGTGCCCAGACGCCACGCTGGCCTCCCTCCTGGTGATCGCCATCAACCAGGCTGGCTTGCCGGTGCGGGATTTGTACAAAGCCATTTTGCGAGCGCAATGGTGCGAGGACCAGAATATTGCCGATCCCGTGCTACTGGCCGGGATCTTGCAAGCTCACCAATTAGATGCAGACTACTGGCTTGAACAAGCACCGCTGATGCAAGCGCAGTATCAAGCCCACACCGAAGAGGCCATTGCAGCCGGTGTCTTCGGTTCACCCTCCTATGTGTACCAGGGTGAGCTGTTCTGGGGTCAGGACAGGCTGGACATGCTGGACCAGGCCATCACCGGACACCCTGCACCAGCTTGAGCCAGGCTCCACACCAAGCCTGGGTATGGTGAAAGCAAGGGCGGGACAAGGAAAATAAACCTTGTCCCGCCCTTCTTGTTTTTTGCTTCGTCAACCGGCTCAGGCCCTGCCCCGGGCCCACCAAAATGATTTAACCGCCCTATACCAAACTCGCTCTAACAAGCATAACAATCTGTAAAAACTGAACGCCCAAACTAGATCAAAATCCAACAAAAAAACGGCAAATAAACGCCTTGCCTCGGGCCGTGCTTCCTGCACCTGCGAGTCATCATAAAAAGAGCTTCACACACTTCCCCGACAACATCTGTCCAGATGCACACTAATGCGGGCAAAACCACGGCAAACCTATCTGGACATGGTCTTTTGTTCAGAGGTAAAAGCCGTAGAATCACGCCTTTTCCTATCAGGAAAATTCACCGATACGCCAGCGTAGCATTCCGGATATTGGACTTTTTAGGTCCTGCTTACGGCACGGGTTTCGGGCTTTCGGCATGCCGCCTGCCAAAAATGAAATGCAATGAGCAATTTTGAAAATTTACTTTTCCCACTAATACAGAATGTTATGTCTGCCGTACGAATCATATCGATAGATTTTATCTATTCATTGAGTCTGTATTCTGAGGAAATTGGCTACTTGAGCAATGTCAGTAAAGGTAGCCGTCTTCATCAGAAGAAGGGCGCGGGGCTTTATATTGAACAAATACGCCACTATAAAGTATCAGCCAGATCAAAAAATCAGGATTCTGCTGATCTCCAATAACACTCGACAGCACGAACAACTTCTTCAGGCGCTGCTGGCTGGTGCGTTTCGAGTTTCTGTTGCTGCTGACGGAGTGCAAGGATATACCAAGGCCCAATTAACCCTGCCGGAACTTATCCTGGTGGATAAGCAATTGACAGGGATAGATGCTTTGTCCTTAACCCATATGCTCCAAGGATTAAAAGCCACAGCCCAAATCCCCCTCATCATTCTGGATTCGCGCATGGACGGCAGCAGTGAGGAATGCGTCACTTTTTTAAAAGCAGGGGCGGTGGACTACATTGGCAATCCATACGCCGTCGACGAGGTCAAAGAGCGTATCAACGTGCCTTTGCGTTGCCCAAAAAAAATATGGCCAGCCATGGTTTCAGGCAAGGTGCAAAGCCCGCAGCCCAGCACGACCGCTGAAACCAGCATGCTGATCCATGCCATTCAGAAAACGATAGAGGCCAACCTGGGCTCTCCACCCAGCCAAAAAGAACTGTGCGATATGTTCAAGATTTCACGGCGCAAAATCATGAATATATTTCAACGTAATTTTGGCTTGAGCGTCAGTAGCTACATCCGATTGCAACGTATGTATCGGGCCGAGTACTTGCTAAGAACCACAGCCTTGAAAATTGACGTCATTGCGACTGACTTAGGATTCTCCAGCCCGGCCAATTTCTCTACCGCATTCAAAACCTATGCGGGTGTAGCCCCTGGAAAGTTTCGACAAGCTATTGAAAGGAACAAACCCTATACGGATAACAAACCGTGTATGCGCTCCATGGGGCCACCTGTTTTTTCATCGGGCTGGTGTCCACCGTAGCGAGCAACAGGAAAAGAATCATTCCCACAGCAGGCTTGCCCCAAAACTCCATCAGAAAAATAAAACCGCTGGCTGACAACGCCTGAAAGAGGATAAAGGCCCTTGCCCTTCACACCTTCATCGTGGCCAGACGAGCAGGAATACGGCTCCAAACCACAAAGGGCCGCTTACGAACGAACCGTAGTTGCCACCTGAGGTTCAGGTGATAAAATTGTGGCTACTTGAATTGTTCAATTCAAAACAGATCCGGGACGACCTGGATCTGCTTTTTCAGCACAGGGACGGCCCTAGCTTTTAGCGGAGCATTCACAATGGCCTACCCTGCATCTCCCTCTCCTGAACTCATTACCCCTGTCACCTGGCTGCGTCTGCTCGGTTCCTGGTCTATGGTTGTCCTGTTCATGATTTTTGGCGGGCAATGGCTGGGAGATTCTTTGAACGGCACCACCGCGGCCATCGTCTTTCTGGCCCTGTTTGTGACCATTCTGGCCGCCTCCTTTGGGGTGGTGCGTGAAGCAGACCACCTGGCCCATCAACTGGGCGAGCCTTACGGCACCCTGATTCTGACTCTGTCCATTGTGCTGATCGAAGTCATCCTGATTGCTTCGGTACTGCTGGGACCGGGGGACTTCCCCAGCATTGGTCGGGACTCGATCTATGCCGTGATGATGATCATCCTGAACCTGATTATGGGCCTTTGTCTGATTGCCGGCGCCGCGCGCAATGGCGATCAGGAGTTCAACCGCCAAGGCACCCACACCTACTTGTCCATGATTGTGCTGCTGACCAGTGTGGGCCTGATTCTGCCCAACTACACCCGCAGTGCAGGCGAATTCAGCACAACCCAGGCCATCGGCATTTCGGTGCTCACGGGGCTGATTTATGCCATCTTTCTGTATCTGCAAATGGGCAGTCGCCGCCATGACTATGTACAACCCAATCAGGTGGTGCAGAGCGCTAAAGATAAGGCACCCACACCACGCGATCCTCAGGCGACCCGCGCCATGCTGATACGCAGCCTGGTGCTGATCGCCCTGATCCTGCCTATCGTCTTGCTGGCCCACGATCTGGCTATCGTGACGGACTACGGTATCGCTGCCTCGGGCGCCCCCGTCGCCGTCGGCGGTGTACTGATCGCGATTATCGTGTTCACCCCCGAGTCCATTACCGCCATCAAGGCAGCGATGAACAATGAGATGCAACGGGCCATCAACCTGTGCCTGGGCGCCTTTGTCTCTACCGTAGGACTAACGGTGCCAGTGGTGTTGATGATTGGCCTGATTACCGGCAAACAGGTGATCATGGGCATCAGCAATACAGAAACCGTTCTGTTTCTGATCACTGCCCTGCTCAGCATCTTGAGCTTTAGCGGCAAGCGAACCTCCCCCATTCAGGGTTATCTGCACCTGATGGTTTTCGTGGTGTTTGGGCTGCTGCTGTTTTACCCCTAACTGCTTTGCCTTGCTGCGTGACTCTGCGCTACAACGCACAGTCGCGCAGCAAGGTTTCCAACCAATCCGCAAACACCTGAAAACGGCGCGACAAGTGCTGGCGATGCAAGTACAACAAAGACATAGGCATAGGGGCTGCGCGATGCTCCGGCAACACCTCCAGCAACTCACCTGCCTGCAGGTGTGCCTGCACGTCATAGGCAGGAATCTGGATCAACCCCAAGCCGGACAAGCAACAAGCGATATACGCTTCGGCATTATTCACGGTCACGCGACCTGGTAAGTCCAACACCTGCCGCTTGTCCTGCTCCATCCATTCCCAAGGGGCGACGCGCTCACTGGTGGGCGAGGCGTAGCGCACCATTTGATGGTTCTCCAGATCCGCAGGCGTCTGAGGCATACCATAACGGGCAAGATAAGCGGGACTGGCTACATTGATCAAAGGCAGGCTGCCCATTTTTCTGGCGATCAAGCCCGAATCGCCTAAGGCGCCCACCCGCAGCACGCAATCCACCTGCTCCTCGATCAAATTCACCTCGCGGTCAGTCACGCCCAAATGCACATGGACATGCGGATAGCGCTCCAGAAACTGCGGCAAGGCAGGCGCCACAATCAAGCGGCCTACCCGCGCGGGCACATCCACCTTGATCGTGCCTATTGGCCCGACACTGACTTGGCGAAACAGGTTCTCGGTTTCCTGCACATCGGCAATCACGCGCAGGCAACGTTCATAAAACGCCGCGCCATCTTGCGTGACAGTCACTTTGCGCGTGGTGCGATTGAGCAAGCGAGCACCAACTCGGCCCTCCAGCTCCTGAATGGCCATCGACACCGAAGAGCGCGGCATACCCAAGGTATCGGCCGCGCGGGTGAAATTGGCACACTCCACGACCCGCGTAAAGATGCGAAACAGGTCAATGCGATCCATGGCCTTCTCCAGATAAGCAGCCGCAACTCGCAGCTTGAACTGCCAACCCGAGTCTGCTCAAGCAGCAACGATTATTGTTCGTTTTTTTTGACAAATGATGTCAGAAATAGGGGATTTAAACAATTTCAGCGACTTATATCATGAAAAAACGAAACGGCTTGCACGTCGCAGCCCACACTAGCAAGGAGTCATCATGGCAAAGCACAGCATCAAAGGTAAAACCGTTCTGATTGCAGGCGGAGCAAAGAATCTGGGTGGCCTGATCGCCCGCGACCTGGCAGAACAAGGCGCACGCGCCATTGCCATTCACTACAACAGCGACAGTTCCAAAGCAGAGGCCGACGCCACCGTCAAAGCCATCCAGGCAACTGGCGCACAAGCCGTCGCCTTCCAGGCTGACTTGCGCTTGGCCAGCGCCATGGAAAAACTGTTTAGCGATACCGTCGCCGCAATTGGCCGCCCCGATATCGCCATCAATACGGTCGGCAAGGTACTGAAAAAACCACTGACCGAGGTCAGCGAAGCCGAGTACGAGGAGATGAGCGACATCAACTCCAAAACTGCCTTTTTCTTCCTGAAAGAAGCCGGCAAGCACGTGCAGGACAATGGCAAAGTCTGCACCCTGGTGACGTCCCTGTTGGGGGCCTTCACCCCGTTTTACGCCGCGTATGCGGGCACCAAAGCGCCGGTAGAACACTACACTCGCGCCGCCGCCAAAGAATATGGCGCACGCGGTATTTCCGTCACGGCAGTGGGCCCTGGCCCCATGGATACGCCCTTCTTCTACCCCGCCGAGGGCGAGGACGCTGTGGCCTATCACAAGACGGCTGCCGCGCTGTCCCCCTACTCCAAGACCGGACTGACAGACATTGAAGATGTCGTGCCCTTTATTCGTCATCTGGTCAGCGACGGCTGGTGGATTACCGGCCAGACTATTCTGATCAACGGTGGCTACACCACCAAATAAGCCAATAAGAAGCAGACAAGGCAATGCTTGCGTCGAGTCCGCAAGATCACAGCTTCGGATTGGAATAATGGCGCTCTTTCGACACTTGCCTGCTGACTCCAAAAAGGAATTAGCAGGCAAGTGTGCCTTCCAGGCCGTCATCCCCGATTAGGCCCGAGGTCCCCGATACGGATTCTCGAAAATCTCTTCTACGGTCTGCCCGAACACAGCACTGATCTTGAAGGCCAGATCCAGGGACGGTGCATGTTTACCCGTTTCCAGCGCATTGACCGCCTGCCGGGACACGCCCAAGCGCTCTGCCAAATCGGCCTGCGTCCAATTCGCTTCAGCCCGCAATACACGCAATCGGTTTTTCATTTAATCGCTAGTCCGGACAAAGGGTGAAACCAGGGCAAACACAGCCCAAAAGAAGGGGTAAATCAACCAGGCGGGAATATGGGGCGCAGCGGCATAGGTTTCCCCAAAACCCCAGGCTGTCCACAAGGTCAGTGTCGCTCCCGAAGCCAGCACAAAGCACTTGGCCACAATCACCCGCACGAACTCATCGCTTTGCGCCATCAAACCCAAGGTGGCCCACACTTGTCCGGCAACCGGCAAGGCGACGGCAATGGCAATCAGCCAGCCAACAGGTCGACCAAGCAGGCTGTCGAACAGCCCCACAATGGTCAAGGCATTGACCAGGATATACACGCCCATAAAGAGCAAAGTGCGAATCAGATAGCGGCGGCCTGCTGATGGCGCAGAAGAGGAATTGCTGTTGGTGAGCATGTTTGAGCACCTGAATGTAAAGTAAACCTGACTTTATAGAAGTCAAAAATACCTGTCAATAAGTAAAGCAAACCTTACATATATTGAGTAAATCTGGCAGCAAAGACAAGGTCTGCATGCCGCACATTTCTTTCAATTCAGTCCCCAGCCCAGCACAAGCCACAACACAGACGCTGTGAACAGTCCACCATTCACAAGACCCGTTTTTACTTTTCTTGTGCCACAACAAGTTGCGCCAGCCGCTGAATGGAAAGCGGCGCGCAGCCTTCCGCATCATTGCTGATCGTCACATACGCCGCCTGCCCCGCCCCCGTAATTCCGCGAATCGTACGCGCCAATACCGTGCGGGTATGCAAGTCCTCGCTGACGATGGCATCGAAGGGGGTATGCTTTTTTTGAGCATCGGCGTAGCCGTAAGCACCAAACTCCCGGTTCAAATTCCAGCGGCACACCAAGGGGCCCGGCCACAAGGCGCGCAATACAGGCAACTGCTCCTCAATCGGCGGCATCTTGCCGTGCAAACCCAGACAAAACGTCGCGCCATTGACCTTGAGCGTATCGATAAGACTTTGGGTCAGCAGCTCCGGATCTCGGACTTCTACAGCAAGCACCACTTGTGACCCCTGAGGCAAAGCCTCACGCGCCGCCGCCAGCATCTGCCCCAACTTGTCGAACATCTCTGCCGGGCGATTCAACCAGCCCCAGGACAGTGGGCTTAACTGGAAGACCAGCACGCCCAGCTTGTCACGCAAACCCTCGAGCGCAGGCTGCACAAACTGCTCTACAGCCAAACGGATATCCAGAAAGTCAGGATTGGACTTGCGCACCTTGCCCTGCTCATCACGAACTTGAGCATCCGTAATCATGGACGGGCATTTCACAACGAAGCGGAAATCGTCATCCACCTGCGCGGCGTAGGCGGAATACTGCGTGACCGTCAAAGGACGCCAGAAGGTGCGATCGACACAGACTGTACGCATCAAAGGATGCTGGTGATAGGCCTGCAGGCCATGCTTAGAGAGGATATTCGACTCGTACTCGCCATCCCAGATCAAGCCCTCCCAACCGGGGTAAGACCAGGTGGAGACACCGAAACGCAGGGTTTCAGGAAGCTGGGCCGCCAGATCGCTTAGCTCCAGCGCGGAAGCAGCAAGGCTGACTTTGGTGATTTTGCGTCGGGAGGGAGCGGCGGGCTTTGAAGCGGGTGGCTGAGCAATGGCATCGCCGAAAAGATCTTCTTGCATGCTGGGTATAGTGCCATGGGAATGAAGTTAAGCAAATGCCGGCTCAAAATCCACCAGATCCGTACTTTGCATGCCTAACCCTTTGGCGACGCTGCGCCAACGACTGACAGCCTGAACAAGCTCCGCCCAGATTGCTTCTGCTTCCCCCACCGTTAACCTGAAGTATGGTGCCCCACAATATGCGCACTCGAACCCAGGTGCACCTCCAGGTCTGAGCGCTTGGCAGATCGTGTCGTCATCAGAAACCTTCCAACTTGTCAGGATCCACAGAGTCCGAATCATCTTGCGACTTGGCCCCCGCGGTTTGACCCGCTTTAATACGCCGTGGGCGCCTGACGCGCTGGGGTAACTGCTCACGCAGCAAGTCCATCCCCAAGGCATCATTTTCCATGGCCATGACTTTGGTCACATCATTCAAGCGTCCCAACACATGCAAAGCGCTTAAAAAGGTATGCAAGGCAGTACCGGCATTACCATCCTCCATACGCCGGACTGTGCTCAATGACGTACCGATACGCTGAGCCAAATCCTCTTGGCTTAATCGTCGCGTACGACGAGCAGCAGAGATATCCCGCCCCAGCCGCAGCAAGGCACGGTCTACAGGACGAGAGATGACACTACGAGGAGCGTTTTTATTCTCTGAATCAGTCATATTGATATCCATTCATATATGAACAAATATAAATCATAAAAACTCAAATATGAACATATATCAGATTTAGGCCAGAACCCATAAAACTCTCATATTTGAACTTTTAATTAACAGATATATTCAAATATGAACAATAAACACACAGTACATGCTTTCAGTAAAACTCTCCATACCCAAGTGGGTACAGCCGGAAACACCGAAAAGCAGGATCTCAAAATAAGAAGTCTTTCCAGCTCACTCTTGGGAGACAAAGTGAGTAACTGCGCATCAAGCTGACCCGGATTCCAAGCCGTAGCAAGAGCCATGATTCAACATTCCGATTTCGTCGACACGTCAATAAAACGTGTACCCAATTTCGATAAATAGCGACATGTATCAAGTTTCGCTTGAAGGATCAGCGGCTACCACCGTCTAAGAAGTAGAAATGCAGTAGTGTTGCAGGCCAACACACCCAGCTCCCGAGAGCAGCAAAGCCTGACTTGGGAAATCGTTGCAGAAAAACGGGGGAGTTGGAAACAAAGCAGAACTGGAGCGGGTGATGGGAATCGAACCCACGACGGATGCTTGGGAAGCATCAGTTTTACCATTAAACTACACCCGCCCTGATGGAGAAGTCTGCGTCAAAAGCAGACGATCCCGCGAATGGGGAAGCGAAAATTATAGCGCGATCTCCGGCTCATGCGTTGCCCCCACCCTATATTTTTCGCACGCCATCCCATGAATTCAGCGGCAAGACTCACTACAATAGAGCTTTCCCGCTTTTAGCTAATACGCGAGCCATTCCTGATGCCCGCGCCCCAACCATGACCACCAGCAACGAAAAACCATCCCTGCTCTCGCCCAATGTCGCGAACAGCAACTCCGGCGAGACCCATATCCGTAGCTTTGTTCATCGGCGCGCGCACATTACGCCCAGCCAGGAACAAGCCTTGGCGCGCCTCTTGCCTCTGTGGTCGATCAGCTACCGCGACAGCATTCTGAAACCGGAAACCGTGTTTGGCAACGACCATCCCCTGATTTTGGAAATCGGTTTTGGCATGGGTGAAACCACTCAGAAAATTGCTCAGGCCCGCCCCAACGACAACTTCCTAGGTGTGGAAGTGTTTAACGCCGGTGTCGGCGCCTTGCTCAAGCGTATTGATGACAACCAGATCAGCAATATCCGCATCATCCAGCATGACGCGGTGGAAGTGGTGCGCGACATGATCGCCCCTGCCTCGCTGGCCGGTATTCACATCTACTTCCCGGACCCCTGGCCAAAAAAGCGCCATCACAAGCGTCGTCTGGTGCAGTCTCCCTTTATCCAACTGCTGACCAGCCGTCTGAAACCCGGTGGCTACATTCACTGCGCGACCGACTGGGAAAACTACGCCGAACAAATGCTGGAAGTGCTGTCGGCCGAGCCCATGCTCAGCAACACGCAGGAAGGCTACGCACCCCGCCCCGACTTCCGTCCCCTAACCAAGTTCGAGAACCGTGGGCTGCGTCTGGGTCATGGCGTGTGGGATCTGATCTTCACCCGCAATGACACCCCGACCCCTGAACTGAACTGGCCCAAGAAAGAACAATGAGCGCTACCCTGTTCCCGCCTATAGAGCCTTACGCCCAAGGCACCTTGCACACCGAGGATGGGCATCATATCTACTGGGAATGCTGCGGCAACCCGGCAGGTAAACCGGCTATTTTCTTGCATGGTGGGCCGGGATCAGGATGTTCTACCGATCACCGCCGCTTGTTCGACCCGCAAAAATATAATGTGCTGCTGTTTGATCAGCGCGGTTGCGGGCGTTCCTACCCTCATGCCAGCCTGGAGAACAACACCACCTGGCATCTGGTTCAGGACATGGAGCGGCTGCGCCAGGAAAAGCTCAAAGCCGACAAGATGCTGGTCTTTGGCGGCTCCTGGGGTTCGACCCTGGCGCTGGCCTATGCCCAGACCCACCCCGAACACGTCAGTGAATTGATTGTGCGCGGTATCTTCATGGCCCGCCCTGAAGAGTTGCGCTGGTTTTATCAGGAAGGTGCCTCGCGCTTGTTCCCGGACATCTGGGAACAATATTTGGCCCCTATCCCCAAAGAAGAGCATGGTGACCTGATTACCGCCTATCACAAGCGTTTGACGGGCGATGACCCCGCTGTACAGCTACGCGCCGCACATGCCTGGTCGCAGTGGGAAAGCAATACGATCACGCTCTTGCCCAGCCAGAATCACCTGGATGCCAAATCCAGTGATAAAGCCGCCCTGGCCTTTGCGCGTATTGAAAACCACTACTTCATGAATCAGGGCTTTTTGGAGCCGGATCAGTTACTTAAAAACGCCCACCGCTTGCATGGCATTCCAGGCGTGATTGTGCAGGGACGCTATGATGTGTGCACTCCGGCGCATACAGCCTGGCAACTGCATCGCGCCTGGCCACAAGCAGAGTTTCACATGGTTGCAGACGCAGGCCACGCCTACGACGAACCCGGCATTCTGGCTCGGCTGCTGGCCGCCACCCAGAAATTTGCCATCTGAATCACTCGTCCGGCACTATCCGGACCATATCCAGAGACAAGAATGAACATTACCCTGAACGGCCAGAGCAAGACTCTGGCAAACTCCGACACGGTTGGCACACTGATTATCGAGCTGGGCTATGAGAACAAGCGCATTGCCGTAGAGCTGAACGGCGACATCGTGCCCAAAAGCCAGCACGCCAGTACCCCTATTCAAGAAGGCGACACCATCGAGATCGTGGTTGCCGTCGGTGGCGGCTGAGACTCACCCTTTAAAATGCACAATTGCTGACATTCGAGTACGGCTTTACGGCTAAAAATAAGGTCATAATGAACCGTCTCGCCTGCCATCACGCAGGTAGCAGCCATAGAACCCTAACTTCAGGAGCAAAGCGATGGGCGTATTCAGTTTTCTTAAAGATGTCGGCGAAAAACTCTTTGGTGCCAACGAAGCCAACGCAGCCACAGCAGACGAACTCCAGAAAGAACTGGCCAAACACCAACTTTCCGCCGACGGTCTGAATCTGGCGGTTGATGGCGACAAAGTCACGGTTAGCGGCCAAGCTGCCTCCACTGAACAAGCCGAAAAAATTGTGCTGGCTCTGGGTAACACCCTGGGGGTGTCTCAAGTCGACAACCAGCTCAGCGTTGCTCAGCCTTCCGCCGAAGCCACCATGTACACCGTACAGAAAGGCGACACACTGTGGAAAATTGCTGAAACCAATTACGGCAAGGCAAACGGTGCAAAATACACCGTTATCTTCGAAGCTAACCAACCCATGCTTAGCCATCCTGACAAAATCTACCCTGGTCAGGTACTACGTATTCCGGCGCTGTAATTCTCGCCTCTGCCGGCCATGATCCCTAGGTGCCAAACCTGTGGGATTACGGCCCAGCCAAAATGAAACGCCCGATGCAATGCATCGGGCGTTTTTTATTTACACAAAGATCTGCTGACAAAGCTGCATTAAGACTACATGGCAAACTTACTCGCAACGGGTTCCGTAAAAGTGCAGCGTGCCATCGCAAGGCAACAGACTCTCCAACTTGTCTCGCCCACTATTCCAAAACATCCCATTTCACTTTTTTTTGCCTTGGCTACTTTTCCTACAAAATACGATTAGCAAGCTAAGTATTTGATAAATAATAAATTTCAGACAAACCACGACATTTGTATAGTAAAGTTACTTTTATTCCATTTAGTAACCAATAGATCGACTTGAACTTTGAGATACCGGTACGAATAAAAGAACAAGAACGTAGCAAGCTCAGCCATACCCAGAATAAAAGCACATATATTGCTCAATACAGTCTCGCTGCCTTAATCAAGATTTATCGGTCTACTTCTATCAGCAACCGCCTTAATCAGGCCAGGAGATCGATTCATGCTTGTCAAAACATCGTCACGCGCTGTTGTTGCAACCGTAGTCATGCTTAGCAGCATGACGGCTTATGCCGGCCCCTTAGTGACGGTTACCTTCAAGAATCTGAGCGATAAAGATGCTCATCACACCATCATCTCTGTCAATGACTCCAACACTTACCTCTATGCATCTCCTAAACCTAAAGCAGTGGTGACTCCAGGTACGCAAGTTTTACACCGTCTATAGAGATGTCCCCCCTTCCTCCGGGCTTAAACCTCATACAGTAGACGCCACTCCCTCT
The DNA here is from genome assembly GCF_020907215.1 of Alcaligenes sp. MMA. Taxonomy (NCBI): domain Bacteria; kingdom Pseudomonadati; phylum Pseudomonadota; class Betaproteobacteria; order Burkholderiales; family Alcaligenaceae; genus Alcaligenes; species Alcaligenes sp. MMA. Next base: position 242,488 of record NZ_JAJJPP010000002.1, on the reverse strand, counting down.
GGAGGCGCAATTTGCACCGCCAACATTACATCCATTAATGCCGTCACCAAAGCCTGGAGCGTCGAATTCACGATGCGTTGATTGACCCTTGCTACGCTTCATCCCCAGTGGCGTAGCCCCCCTTCTCCACAGCACGCCACTATGAATACTCTGAATCAACTGAACCCAGTGCCTGAAGTGATCGCTAATTGGCCTGCGAATACCTCGTTGAAACAATCATCCCCTACACCGGACGCTCCGCCTGAAGCCGGGGTAAGTAAAACGAACAGCGTCAGCGTTTCCTCGCTTGCCCAACAGCTCAGTGAAGCAGCACAGCGATCTGCTGAACGGGAAGCCAATCTGACTCGTCAGGAGCTGGCCCAAAAAGGCCAGGCGCTTTTAAAGGTTTTTACAAGTGACAGCTACTATGACAACAAAAAAGTCCATGATGCGCAGGTCCCTGATACAGAGGACCCTGCACATCTAGCCAGGGCACGACAAGCCACTGCCTTTCTCAATGCCCCCAACAAACCCAACCCTTTCAAGGGCTTGAGCCAGGAACAACTAGCCCTGATTGCCTACGATGAAAGCAGCACCTTTACCGTGAATGAACGGCGTGCAGCCTGGATCGAATCCAATGCCCAAGACCAAGTCCAACGACGGATACTCTGCAAAAAAATGGAGGATGAGTACAACCGCACGGGAAAGGTCGCCAATACCTTGCTGGACGTCTACAAGCACTACCAATCTCTACCCAGTATAGAAAGAGCAGTACAGATTCCAGCCGCCTATGAAGATCAACTACTGGCCCGTATTAACGCAGGCGCAAACTTCCAAACCCGTCAGGAGCTATGGTTCCTGAATGCAGAGTTAGGTTGGAATCTTTCCTTGCCTGCACTGGGCACCTAAAGCGATCAGCATCATAGGCAAACAAAAAATCCAGCCCAAATAAACAGTCCCCCGAAGGTTGGATCTGAATCCAACTTTCGGGGGACTGTCCATGAAGCACGTTTGTCATCTGGTCAGCGTGTAATGCTACAGCCAGACTCCGTTCATCCGGGTCCAGAATCAACTTGCTGCTTAGCGAAAGCCCTTGAAGCCTTTACCAGCCAGACCTTTCAAGGCGCCCATACCGCCCAGGCCGCGCATCATTTTGGCCATGCCGCCTTTTTTCATCTGCTTCATCATGCCTTGCATTTGCTCGAACTGATTCAGCAGGCGGTTAACCTCTTGCACCGGCACACCCGAACCCGCCGCAATACGGCGCTTGCGCGAGGCCTTCAACAATTCAGGCTTGGCGCGCTCGGCTGGCGTCATGGAGTTCAAGATGCCTTCGGTACGACGCAATTGCTGCTCGGCTTGGCCGCCTTGCAACTGAGACGCCGCCTGGGAGAACTGCGCGGGCAGTTTTTCCAGCAGTGAACCCATATCACCCAGCTTCTTAACCTGCTGCAACTGGTCGCGGAAGTCGTTCAAATCGAACTTGTCGCCCGCCTTGATCTTGTCGGTAATCTTTTGCGCATCGGCAATGTCGATATTGCGCTGGGCTTGTTCAACCAGAGAAACAATGTCGCCCATACCCAGCACGCGCTGAGCCATACGCTCGGGGTGGAATGGTTCCAGACCGTCCAGCTTTTCCGACACACCCACAAACTTCAGCGGTTTGCCGGTGACATGGCGCACCGACAAGGCGGCACCACCACGGGCGTCACCGTCCAGCTTGGTCAACACCACACCGGTCAGCGGCAAGGCGTCTGCAAAGGCTTTGGCGACGTTCACCGCGTCCTGACCCTGCATGGCATCGACCACAAACAAAGTCTCGATGGGGTTCAGCAGGTCGTACAGAGCGCGAATCTCGCGCATCATTTCTTCATCAATACCCAGGCGACCGGCCGTGTCGACAATCAGCACATCAAAGTGGTGACGCTTGGCGTGGTCCAGGGCATTGCGGGCAATGTCGGCCGGTTTCTGGCTGGGATCGGAAGGCAGGAACTCGACGCCCACTTGGGCGGCAACGGTTTTCAACTGCTCGATAGCGGCGGGACGGTAAACGTCAGCACTGACCACCAGCACTTTTTTCTTGCCCGTTTTACGACCATGCTGAACATGACCGCCTTCACTTAACCACTTGGCCAGCTTACCGGTAGTGGTGGTTTTACCCGCCCCTTGCAAACCCGCCATCAGAATAATGGCCGGTGGCTGCGCCGCCAGGGACAACTCGCTGGCGTCATCGCCCAGGTCTGCCCCCATCAGATTGGTCAGTTCCTGGTGGACAACCCCCACCAGCGCCTGACCAGGATTCAAACTGTCGGCCACTTCAACGCCAAGTGCCTTTTCTTTGACCCGTGCAACAAAATCGCGCACGACAGGCAAGGCCACGTCCGCCTCCAACAGCGCCAGACGCACTTCCCTCAACATCTCCTGAGTATTGGATTCGGTCAGACGAGCCTGTCCGCGCATGGTTTTCACCACACGCGACATACGCTGGGTCAGATTTTCAAACATAGGACTGGGTTCGCTTAAACTAGGTTATCGTGTGGTCTACGAATAAGAATAAAATGGCCACTTGAGGTACGCCCCGTACCGTTTTTCAGGAAATCCGGGACTTATGTCTGCAAGTATTGTATTTCACTTGCTCGCCGCACTGGCGTACATCGTGCTGTCGATCTCGCTATGGCGTCCGTTGACTCGCGGCAGCACCCGAACCGTACTGAACGCCCCTAGCCGGGTGGCTTTGCTCTGCGCCATTATTGTGCACGGAGCGGGCCTATTGCTGACGATTGTACTGCCCCAAGGGCTGCATCTGAGCTGGGCACTGGCCCTGTCGGCGGCAATCTGGCTGGGCATGGTGGTGTTCTGGTTCCAAAGCCTGTATCTGCGTCTGGACGGCCTGTTGCTCATTCTACTGCCTGCGGCCACAATCGTCAGCCTGCTGGCCATGGCCTTTCCCAATGGCCATATCGTCCACCATGCAGGCAATGAATGGCTACGCATCCACTTGCTGATTGCACTGGTCGCCTACGGGCTGAGCACCGTGGCCGCCCTGCACGCCGTCTTGATGACAGCGCTGGACCGCCAGTTGCACCGCCCTATTTTGCATCAGGAACAACGTGGTTTATTCAGCCGGGTGCTGGACACCATGCCGCCCCTGCTGGTGCAGGAAGAACTGCTGTTTCGCCTGATCCGCGTCTCTTTTGTCATTCTGACCTTCACGATCCTGAGCGGTGCCGCCGTCTCCATGGCAATAGACGGTAAATTTTTACCCGCTGACCATAAAACTGTCTTTACTTTACTATCCTGGGTTACATTTGGTGGCTTACTATGGGGCCGGAAACAGTATGGATGGCGGGGTCGCGTTGCTTTGCGCTGGACCTTGGCCGGTTTTGCCTTCCTGCTGCTGGCCTATACAGGCAGCCACTTTGTACTGGACGTCATCTTGCAACGAGGGAAAATTGGGTAAAGTCTTATTCTGGGTTGTCGCTATCCTGGTGGCCATGATCATTGCCCGCATCGTGTCACAAAACAAGGCCCGCAAACGCAACCCACCCAACCCGACCATGCGCCCGCCACGCAAACCAGGCAAGGCAGAAGAGATGGTTCGTTGCGCGCACTGTGGCATTTTTCTACCTCGCTCCGAAGCCCTGATGAGCAATCATCACACTTGGTGCAGCCTGGAACACGCCAAGCGCGGCCCGCGCAGTTAAGCTCATGGCCCGCATGCACCACGCCTATGACCTGGACCGCCAGGGCTGGCTTAAACCCCATGCCAATGTCCTGCGTGCCTTGTCACCCAATCAGGATGACCGCCCCGAGGGCGACACCCCAACCCTGCTGGTGCTGCACAATATCAGCCTGCCACCGCAAGAATTTGGCGGGCCGTATATCCGGGATTTCTTCCAGAACAAGCTGGATATCAGTGCACACCCCTGGTTCGAGAACATCCGGGACCTGAAGGTTTCAGCCCACTTTCTGATCCAGCGTACCGGCCACATCATCCAGTTTGTCCCTACTACCCGCCGCGCCTGGCACGCAGGTGTGTCGCGTTTTAAAGACCGCGAACGCTGCAACGACTTCTCTATTGGTATCGAGCTGGAAGGCAGCGATTTCGAACCCTTTACTGAAGCGCAGTACCGGGAACTGTCCCGTTTGAGCCGCGCCTTGCGCATGCGCCATAACCTGAACGCAGTACGAGGCCACGAACATATCGCTCCAGGACGCAAGACAGATCCGGGGCCGTTCTTTGACTGGGAACGGGTAAAACGCGAGCACGGCTGGCCCAAAGAAACCTTGCCGGAACAAGAACTGGATCAGGGCCGATAAAGTACGTCGGGGCTGATATCGGCCAAAGCATTACAGCCGGTCAGTGCCATGGCCACTTCCAGCTCCGCCCGCAGAATATGCAATACATGGGCCACGCCAGCGGCTCCGGCAGTCGCCAAACCATAAATATAGGGACGGCCAATCATCACCGCCGTCGCCCCCAAAGCCAGAGCCTTGAGTACATCGGTACCGCGTCGAATACCGCCATCCATCAATACCGGCACCCTCTCCCCCACGACCTGACAAACCTGTGACAGGACGTCCACAGAGGCGGGAGCACCATCCAAAGTGCGCCCACCATGATTGGACACAACCATTCCGGCGACCCCTACATCAAGCGCTCGCTGAGCGTCACGGGGGCGCATGATTCCCTTGACCCAAACAGGCAAAGGACTGTGCTGCACCAGCCAGGCAAGATCATCCCAGGTGGGAGCACTATTTAATAGGCCACTGCCAAATAAAGGGCTGGTGCCTGCTGCACCTAAAACCGCCTGCTGCCTGGGAGCGCCCCGCAGATTCACGGCGTCCACACCCTCGGGCAAAGCAAACCCCGCACGCTGCTCCTGATTACGCAAGCCATTGACAGCAGCATCCACCGTCAACATCAAAGCGGCATAACCCGCTGCCTTGAGCCGTCCCAACAAATCCAACGTAAATGCGCGATCCGTTTGCCAATACCACTGTGCCCACAACGGGGCATGCGCCTGTGCGGCAATATCTTCAAAGGAATGACTGGCCTGCATGCTGATTACGCTGGTCGCGCCCATCGCACCCGCGCCCAGCACACTGGCCAATTCACCTTCAGGATGAGCCAAGCATTGATAAGCCACGGGCGCCAGAAGAATCGGGTAGTCCATAGACTGCCCTTGCAGTGTCAAACGGGTGGAAGGCTGATCAAACTCACCTAGAGCAGCAGGCCATAAACCCCAGCGCCCGAAGCTGGCCAGGTTGTCTTGCACAGTAAACTCATCGGCCGCCCCTGCACTGAAATACGCCCAGTCCTGTGCGCGCATACGCACACGGGCATAGGGTTCGTAATCCCTCAGGCAGGCAATCTGGGCCGGAATATTACTGAGCGGGGGCAGCCGTTCTTGGGACATGATCAATCAAGCTCCTGGCGATCAGACATCGCTCCATTCACGCAGCAAATTATGATAAATCCCCGTCAGGCGCGACAGCTCCTGGGCATCTGCGTTCTGCTTGGCCAGTTGCTGAATGCTCTGATCCAGCTCCCACAGCAGTTTGCGTTGATGCGCATGACGCACCATGCTTTGCGTCCAGAAAAACGAGGCATAGCGTGTTCCTTTAGTCACCGGCTGTACACGATGCAAACTGGTCCCCGGATACACCACCATATGCCCTGCAGGCAGTTTGATGGACTGTGTTCCGTATACATCTTCGATGATCAGCTCCCCGCCCTCGTATTCGTCGGGGTCGCTAAAAAACAAGGTTGTGGAGACATCAGTACGCAGACGCTGTCCCGTGCCAGGAATCGTAAAAATCGCGTTATCGATGTGGTTGCCGTACTCCCCGCCGCCTTCGTAACGGTTAAAACGTGGTGGCAACATACGCAGGGGCAAGGCAGCGGCAATAAAGCCGCTGTGCTGACCCAATACATGCATTAAAAACTCCCCCATCTGCCTGGCGACAGCTGTATCAAGAGGCAATTGCAGATTGCGTTTGCTGTGCTGGGCCAGATAACCCGCCGTCGTGCGCCCATCCTCCCACTGTGCCTGCTCCAGGGCCTGGCGACACTCATGCAACTGTTCAGCATTGAGCACATCGGGGATCGTAATCAGCATGGGTCACCTGCCAAAACAAAAGGAATACAAGGTAAAGCAAGAAACAGACAGGCCGCCCCAAAAGGCGGCCCATCTGAATTTACACGACAAAACGCAACTTACTCGAAGCGGTAAGAGGCATTGAACATGTAAGAGCGGCCTGGGCCAACGTTGGCAAAAAGGCCGACGTGGGAAGCATCATACATGCGCACATTGCTGATGTTGTTGACGTTGAACTGGAAAGATACGTTCTTGTTCAGGTCGTAGCGCGCCATTGCATCGTAGCGCCAGTAGGAAGGCAGCTTCAATTGATTGGCGTCATCCACAAAGCGTTTGCCCACAAACGTGGCACCTGCGCCCAAGGTCAGCTCGGGCATGACTTTGTAGGTCGTCCAGACGTTGAAGCTCTGCTTGGAGATGAACTTCATCTGCTTACCGTCAAAGACATTATTGCCGCTGCGGTATTTCTTGATCTTGGGGTCCAGATAGGTGTAACCCGCCCATACATTCCAGTTCGGGGTAATTGCACCGGCCGCACCCAACTCCAGGCCACGTACACGGTTGCTGCCGCTCAAGGACACATCGCCAGTCAAAGGATCGGTAGAACGAGCATCTTTCTTGTCGGTCTGGAAAATGGCCGCTGTCAAAGACAACTTCTCGTCGGCCACGTCCCACTTTGTCCCCAACTCCCAGCTGTAGCTGCGCTCGGGCTTCAGGTCACGAATAGCGGCGCCACCTGCCGGGCCATCTGCACCACCGGCCTGACCCAGGTTCTCCCCTGTCGGGTTGGAAGAGGTGCCATAGCTCAGGTAGATAGAACCATTGCGCGCTGGCTTATAGACCACACCCAACTGATAGTTCCACATATCATCTTTGCGGGACTCCTGGGTATTGTCGACCTCAAAACGATCAAATCGCACGCCACCATTGACCGACCATTGCTCATTAAACGCAATGGTGTCAAAGATATACGCCGAGCGTGTCTTGATATCGCCTGCTTTGGTTTTGGAGCCATAGTTCAAGGAATAGCTGTAGCTGCGATTGGGATTCGGATTATAAAAAGAGTCCGTATCCGAGCCAGGCGTGCCCGTGATGCTTCGGTTGTAGATATCCTCCTTGCTGAACTCAAGCCCGGCTACCACATCATGTTTCAAGGTACCCGTTGTAAACGTACCGTATACGTCGGTTTGGTTCAGCAGGGACTCCGAACTGCGCCAGCGCGCCCGATCCGATCTTGTGAACAGCAAGCCCTCCCCCTCACTGGCGCACGCACCACCCGAATTGGCCTTGCAATTGTCAAACGACGGTCTGGTCATCAAGTAATGATTCAAGGTCTTGCCATAGCGCGTCACGTTGCGAACTGTGAAACGCTCATTAAGGTCATGCTCAATCTGTGCCGTGGCGGTATCTGCCGTATATTCACGAAAATCGACCTGATGACGACCGTAGAAATTGTCTCGGTCTGCTTCCAAGGGGGTCACACGATCCGGATTGGCCGCGTTCCGGAAGGGAAAGCCCAGGTCCGGCATATCTTTGTTTTCAAGATGCGAATACGACAAGGTCACACGTGTGGGGGTACCCAAACCAAAAGCAATGGAAGGAGCGATCCCCCAACGGTCGATTGTCACGCCATCACGACCTGCGACGTCACCCCCCATGCGCATCAGGTTCAAGCGGATTGCACCTGTGTCCGAAAAAGCATAATTGCCGTCTGCCGTCAGACGATATTGGTCCGACGTCCCGTAACCTGCTTCCACCTGGAAAAAGTCTTTCAGCTTGGGAGACTTGGTCACCAGATTCAGGCTACCGCCAGTGCCGCCACGGCCTGTATACGCCGAGCTGGGGCCCTTCAAGACTTCAACCGATTCCAGGTTGAAGGTCTCGTGCGAGCCACGGGAGTAATCACGCACACCGTCAATAAAAATATCGGTACTGGCCTCATAACCACGGATAAAAGGACGATCTCCCACGGGAGTACCGCCTTCGCCCGAACCCAAAGTAATGCCGGGAGTGGTGCGCAACACGTCTTGCAGCGATGTCGCACCACGATCCTTGATCACCTCCTCTGGAATCACGGTGATAGAGCGCGGTGTGTTAAGCAAAGTCTCAGAGAACTTCACCGATTGCGCTTTATGGGCCTGAAAGCCCTCAATGCCATTGGCATCTTCCGAGCCTTGAACTTTGATCGACTGCAACTCGGTCACGCCTGGATTGGCGGTTTGAGCGATCACAGGACTCGTCAGGGCGGCAAACAGGGCAGCAGACAAGACCGTCTCGGCAAAGCGACGAGGCGGCACAGAGGAAACGAACGACATTACCAGCTCCATATGGTAGGTATCACTTTTTCAAGGCTGTGCGATCAAAGCAGGGTTGATCGCGCGCATTAGCGGTGTTTCGATGCCTGATAAGTGCTTTTAATAGGAACCGTAATATTAATCATTCCCATTCTTAAGTCTATCCAAATATTACGATTTCCTTAAATTCAACTCAAAACCAGCGGGTTTTGGCCCACAGTGTCGTGTGCATGCATCGTATTACGATCAATTCTCATTAAGATAGACAAAAACCAAAAAATCGCTTAACACCCCTTTCCCTTTAACTACGCCCTTCTTCCATCAATGGTCTGTCAACACGCACAAAAAAGGCCTCTATCGTACACATCACGATAGAGGCCTATGTATTGGCAACTGACTCCGCCTTCAGGCAGAGCCAGAAAGCTTCAGATTTACAGATTCAACAGCAAGCGATTCACACGTTTCACAAAGCTGGCGGGATCTTGCAAGGCGGCTCCCTCAGCCAGCATGGCTTGTTCCAGCAACAACTGGGCCCACTGTTCAAAGGCTTCATCGTCAGCGGCCTGAACCTTGGCGATCAAAGCATGCTCCGGGTTGATTTCCAGGATTGGCTTAACTTCAGGGGCTTCCTGGCCAGCGGCTTGCAGCATACGCAGCAAATGCGGGCTCAGTTCATTGGCATCGACCACCACACAAGCAGGGGAATCGACCAGACGGGCCGTAATACGCACTTCCTTGACCTTCTCGCCCAGCGTGGCTTGCAGACGCTCGACCAGCGGCTTGAAGGTTTCAGCCACTTCGGCTTGGTGTTTCTTTTCTTGCTCGTCTGCCAGCGAATCCAAGTCCAGACCGCCCTTGGCCACGGACACCAGTTGCTTGCCTTCAAATTCGCGCAGATAGGACAGCATCCACTCGTCCACGCGGTCGGACATCAGCAGCACTTCGATGCCTTTCTTGCGGAATACTTCCAGATGCGGGCTGTTCGATGCAGCAGCAAAGGTGTCAGCGGTGACGTAGTAAATCTTGTCCTGCCCTTCTTTCATGCGACCGATATAGTCGTTCAGGGACACGGTCTGGGCCGAGCCTTCCTGATGCGTGGACGCAAAGCGCAGCAAGGCTGCAATACGAGCCTGATTGCCCATGTCTTCGCCGGTGCCTTCTTTCAGCACCTGACCAAACTGGCCCCAGAACTCGGCGTATTGCTCGGGCTGGTTCTCGGCCAGATCTTCCAGCAAGGACAGAATGCGCTTGGCGCTGCCTTCACGGATGGCACGGACATCACGGCTTTCTTGCAGAATTTCACGCGAGACGTTCAGCGGCAGGTCAGCCGAATCGATCACGCCACGCACAAAGCGCAAGTAGGCGGGCAACAGTTGGTCGGCGTCATCCATGATGAACACACGCTTGACGTACAGCTTTACGCCACGGCGGGCATCGCGGTCCCACAGATCAAAAGGAGCTTGCTTGGGAACGAACAGGAGCTGGGTGTATTCGCTACGGCCTTCGACCCGGTTATGTGTCCAGGCCAAAGGGTTCTCGTAATCGTGAGCGATGTGCTTGTAGAACTCCTGGTACTGCTCGTCGGTAATTTCCGACTTGGAGCGTGTCCACAAGGCGCTGGCCTGGTTCACGCTTTCCCATTCGTCCTGCGTGACTTGTTGCTGCTTCTCTTCGTCCCACTCTTCCTTGCGCATTTGCACCGGCAAGGAGATGTGGTCGGAGTAGCGACGCAGCACGTTGCGCAAACGCCAGCCGTCCAGGAAATCGTCCTCGCCTTCACGCAGATGCAAGGTGATGGTGGTGCCGCGCTCGGCTTTTTCAGCGGCGGCAATGGTGAACTCGCCTTCGCCGGAGGATTCCCACAGCACCGCTTCCTGATCCTCACCGGCGCGACGTGTCAGCACGGACACCTTGTCAGCCACGATAAAGGAAGAGTAAAAGCCCACGCCAAACTGACCAATAAGCTGAGTATCTTTTTGCTTGTCGCCCGTCAGTTGGGAAAAGAACTCTTTGGTGCCCGAGCGGGCAATAGTGCCCAGGTTGGCAATTGCCTCGTCACGCGACATGCCAATGCCGTTGTCGGAAATGGTGATCGTGCGCTGTTCTTTATCGAACTCCACACGGATACGCATTTCCGGATCGCCTTCCAGCAAAGCTGGATTGTCGATGGCCTCGAAGCGCAGTTTGTCACAGGCATCCGACGCATTGGATACCAGCTCACGCAGGAAAATCTCCTTGTTGCTGTACAAGGAGTGAATCATCAAATGCAATAATTGTTTGACTTCAGCCTGAAAACCTAGGGTTTCGGACGTATTCGCAGTGTCAGTCTGGCTCATGGTGAAAAAGCAAAAAATGGGTTGATTGCCGCGCGCCAAAGCACGCCCTATTGCAAGCAGATAGGGACAGCCTGCGATATTTCAAGAGAGCGATCAGGCAGCAGGACCGGAGGTCAGGGCAATAACCCCGCTGATCATGACGGCACAGCCCAACAAACTCCAGATATTGGCCTTCTCGCGCAGCACGACCATGCCCAACAGCGTGCCTGCCATCATGGACATTTCACGAGCAGGGGCCACCATGGACAAGGGTGCTCCCAGCCTCAAGGCCTGCAAAACCAGAATGTAGGACATGGGCGAGAGCAGGCCCACGGCCGCCGCCAATTTCCAATAAGGTTTAAGTTTGACGAAACCATCGCGCCCACGCTTGGCGATAAAGGGGGCCAACATGCCCAGCCGCAGCACATTGCTGAACCAGTCCAGCAGAAACGGCGAGATCAACAAGACGGTAACGCCATAGGCATCCACCACGGTATAGGCGGCAATCAGAACCCCGGTCTGCATGCCCCAGCGCACCCCTGTCAATGCAGAGGGGCTGAAAAAACGTCGTAGGTGACCTTGTGTGGCAATGAGCAAAATCCCCATCACCACCAACAAAATACCGAGCACGCCCAAAGGCCGTACCGGTTCGCCCAGCAAGATGAAGGCACCAATAGACGAGAGCATGGGCCCGGTGCCCCGAGCGATGGGATACACCACCGATAGGTCTGCCACCTGATAGCCTTTTTGCAGACTTAGGCTATAGCCCATATGCAGCAAGGCGCTGAGCAGCAAACAGGTAATGGTTTCGCTGGTCCAAGGCATATTGCCTTGAGTGAAAACCACCCACAGCATGATGGGGAAGTAAAACAGGATGGCGAAAAAAGAGTAGGCAAATACGAAATGCGCTCCTGCCATCGCAGCCCGTTTTGAGAGCAGATTCCAACCCGCATGAATGAACGCAGCACACACCACCAACAACAACGCGGTCCAGGACATGAGGGCTTCCAGCAGCAAATAGCAAAAGAAAAACTATACGCGCCCTTCATGGGCGAGGCCAGCCAATCAAGCCGCCCGCAACGTCCTATGACAAATAAGAGACAGTAACGGGCAATTCAACCATCAAGGTATGATGTTCGGCACGTATTTTGATATGGAGCCAATCATGAGTACCTTGCTGTATGTTGATTTTCCTTACCCAGGCCCGTGGGGGTCAGAGATGAGCGACGCCATGCAAGAACTGGCGCAATCAATCAGCCTGGAACCGGGTCTGATCTGGAAAATCTGGACAGAAAACAAGGAACAATCCAAAGCAGGCGGGGTCTATCTGTTCAAGGACAAGTCCAGCGCGCAGGCGTATCTGGACATGCACAGCAAGCGGCTCAATAGCTTTGGCATCACCGGCATTGATGCACGCTTCTTTGATGTGAACCAGCCACTGACAGACATTAATTCTGGCCCCTTGTCGGCCAAGTAAAACACGGCCTGCAAACGTAGAAAAGGCCCCCACGCTACGCCTTCGGCTTGCTGCCCCCCAAGGGGGCGCGTTTTGCCTTGGGGCGGCCCGGCGGCAAAACAAGCCCCCACGCTGCGCCTTCGGCTTGCTGCCCCCCAAGGGGGTGCGTTTTGCCTTGGGGCGGCCCGGCGACAGAAAAGGCCCCCTCGCTGCGCCTTTGGCTTGCTGCCCCCCGAGGGGGTGCGTTTTGCCTTGGGGCGGCCCGGCGACAAAAAAAGCCCGCCTGCCAGTACGCGGGCGGGCCATCACACAGCGTGCTTACGCAGTCAGTTCAACAGCCTTGAAATCAACCGGGACTTCCAGCGCGTTATTGATGTAGTTGGTGAACAGGTTCAAGGCGGTCACACCGACCAGTTCCACCACTTCACCTTCAGAAAAACCGGCATCGCGCACGGCTTGCACATCGGCAGCCGACACTTGTCCACGCTGATCCACCAGCTTGAGCACAAACTTCAAGGCCGCTGCGGTACGTGGATCATCGGACTGACCACGCTGGGCCTGGGCCAGCGTCTCCGGGCTCAAGCCGGCATTGGCACCGAGCACGTTGTGGGCGGCCAGGCAGTATTCGCAACGATTGCGATCAGCAATGGCTACGGCCAATTGCTCACCTAATTTCGCACCCAGCTGGCCCCCGGCAAAAGCGCCGAAGGAGCCCCACATGCTGCGCAAGGCGGCGGGCGAATTGGACACCATACGGAACATGGCGGGCACGCTGCCACCAAACGCTTTTTGAATTTCCTGCAAAGCGGGCTGGCTGGCAGCGGGAGCTTGGGCAACGTCAGGCAAAGTAAGGCGGGACATGGTGATCTCCTGGTGAGGACGGCCAAGGTGGCCAAAAAGAAGCGAGTAGGCATAGTGTCTCGCCAAGAGCAGGATCATTGGATAAGATTAGTCTCGACAACTTACCTTTTCATCCAGACAAGGATGGTTTCATGAACCTGGATCGCCTCTCCCTTCTGCTGGAACAGTTCCGCGTTCGCGCCCATTTGTTCTACAACGGCTCTTTATGTGGGGTAACCCGCTTCTCGGCCCAGCCAGGGCGTGCCTTTTTGCACATTCTGCGACGCGGTCAGTTAAGCGTGCGCCACGACCCGCGTGATCCGGTGCCGGAAATCATGACGATTGATCGCCCCAGCCTGTTGTTTTATCCTCGCCCGCTGGAGCATGCCTTTTACGATCTACCTGAGGAGGGCTCGGACTTCACCTGCGCCACCCTGGATTTTGACGGGGGAGAGCATCACCCCTTGGCCCGCTCTCTGCCCGATCTGATTATTGTCCCGCTGGAAGAGGCCGCTGGTCTGGAGCAGGCACTGGACCTGCTCTTTGCGGAAACGGAGTCGGTACGCTGCGGCCATCGGCTGTTGGCGGACCGTCTGTTCGAGATTGTCTTGTTGCAATTGCTGCGTTGGCTGTTTGACCATCCTGATCGTTGCGAGATTCCCGTAGGTTTGTTTCGCGGCTTGTCGCACCCGCCTGTGGCGCGAGCTTTGCTGGCCATTCAGGCCGATCCGGGCCGGGACTGGACCGTGCAATCGTTGGCACAGGAAGCCAAGATGTCACGCAGCGCATTTGCCGTGCAGTTCAAGCATTGGGTCGGCGATACGCCAGCCGACTATCTGGCCCAATGGCGCCTGTCGCTTGCCTGTCAGCGGCTGGCCCAGGGCCAGTCCGCCAAACGCATTGCCCTGGATCTAGGCTATGCCAATCCCTCTGCCCTATCCCGTCTGTTTCGGCAGCGCACGGGCCAATCCATGCGGCAATGGCTGGCTGCCCGTCAATCAGCTTGAGCGATGCTGCTCCAGCACCGCCAGAAAATTCACCAAAGCCGGGTTGGTATTGTCCGAGACATAAGCACTCATTAGCTCGGCCGTAATATCGTCTGCGTCCAGCAAAGGCAGATACTCCAAGGTATCGGTACGCAAGCGCGCCAAGGACGCGGGCACAATCGCTGGAGCAATACCCGCTTCGACCATGACCAGCACCGTAGGCACCATGCTTTCCTGCGCAAAGCGCGGCAAGCAGCCCGAGCGCTGCAACATGCGCTGCTGCAGCAGATGAAAATAACGCGACTGCTGGCGTGAGTACGCCACCATTTCATAAGAAAAAGCCTGATGCAAGGTCAGTCCCTGGCTATGTTCCTGGGCACGTGGATCATCACGCCTGAGCACAAACATCATGGGTTCGGACTCCACCAACTGCGGGTTCAAGTCCGGCACAGCAAAGGAAGGCCGGATCATGGCCACATCCACCCGGCGCTCGTACAGGGCAGCGGGCATCTCGCTGGAATTCATCTCGTAGATCTGAATATCTACTTGGGGGAAGTCCTGGCGAAAGCGATACAGATGCTTGGACACGCCGGCATAGGCACTGCTGGGCGTCAGTGCAATACGCAACATGCCGGTTTCGCCTCTATGCACTTGCTGTACCGCCTGCAGCGTCTGCTCCAGCTCGTTGCCGATCAGGCGCAGGCGGCGCTGCAACTCCTGTCCGGCCGCCGTCAATTGCACCGTGCGCGTGGTGCGGATAAACAAGGTCGCCCCTATCTGTTCTTCCAGCCTGCGTATGGCCTGACTCAAGGGCGGTTGGGTCATGAACAAACGCTGAGCAGCACGGCCAAAATGCAGCTCCTCGGCCACCACCAAGAACATCTCGCTTAATTTGGAGTCCAGCATATGTCTGCCAATAAGGTTTAAAAATGAATTAATAATGACTATTTTTAATATTAGACAACATAATTAGCGCTTACTACCATCCATCCTGACACTTATCAAAAACAGGGCCATACTGCACGTCACTGCGAATATTGGCCCAACGCAGGAGATGAACATGACTGTATTCAAGCATCGCGCCCCCTTATTGAGTGGCCTGCTCACACTGACGTTGTTGGGTTCCGGTTCGGCCATGGCCGACGCGCCTTACCCGTCGCAAGCCATTACCTTTGTGGTGCCTTACGCTGCAGGTGGCAGCTCGGACACCCGTTCGCGCATGCTGGCTCAAAAAATGAGCGACAGCCTGGGGGTGACGATTGTGGTGGAAAACAAGCCCGGAGCCAGCGGCAATATCGGCACCAGCATGATTGCCCGCGCCAAGCCCAACGGCTACACCATCGGCCTGGGCAACTTTGGCCCCATGTCGGTGAACAAGGCGCTGTACGGCAGCAACCTGCCCTTCGATCCTGAACAGGATTTGCAACCCATCGCCCTGATCGAGCGCGGCGCCATGGCGCTGGGTGTGAACAGCAGCTCGCCCTACCAGTCCTTGGCCGATCTGGTGGCCGACGGCAAGCAAAACCCCAACAAACTGGACTACGCCTCGACCGGCGCAGGCGGTGCATCGCACTTGCTAACTGAACAATTCAAAGCCACCTCCGGCTTTGATGCCGTACACGTGCCTTACCGTGGTGGTGCTCCCGCATCGAACGATCTGCTGGCCGGTAATATTTCCTTCTATCTGGAGCTGGCCAGCTTGTTCCTGCCCCACATGCAAATCGACAACCCGCGCCTGCGCGTGCTGGGCGTGACCTCGCAAGAGCGTCTGAAAGCCATGCCGGACACCCCCACCTTCAAAGAACAAGGGGTGGACCTGGTGGCCTCGAACTGGTTTGGCGTGATTGCTCCCGCAGGGTTGCCCGCTGATGTGCTGGAAAAACTGAACACTGCTGTCAATGACGCCCTGAAAGATCCAGACTATCGTCAGATTGTGGAGTCCCAAGGTGCGCAAGTCGTAGGTGGCACGCCTGAAGAATTCACCGCTTTTGTGAAAGAAGAAACCAAACGCTGGACTGCACTGATCAAGGATCAGAACATCTCGATCCAGTAACCCTGCTTCTCCCTTATGACTGCCCCCCCTTCCTCTCTCGCTTTGCAGGACCAGTCCATCCAGGCCTGGTCCTGGTTGGCTGATCCGGCCACCTGTATCAGCACTGCCCCCGACGGCCCCTTGGCCGGCCTGACTTTCGGCGTAAAAGACGTGTTGGATGTCCAAGGCATGCCGACACGTTATGGTGCACATTTCCCCCATGCCTTGCCCGCAGAGCGCGATGCAGCTTGCGTCGCCTTGTTGCGCCAGGCCGGCGCCATTGCCATGGGCAAAACTGTCACCGCCGAATTTGCTTACGCCGCCCCCGGCCCCACCCGTAACCCGCTGAACCTGGACCATACGCCTGGCGGTTCTTCCAGTGGTTCAGCAGCAGCCGTAGCGGCCGGTATGGTGGATTTTGCATTGGGCACCCAAACGGGAGGCTCCATGATGCGCCCCGCTGCGTTTACCGGCATCCTGGGTTTCAAACCCAGCTTTGGCGCGGTGCATCGCAGCGGTCTGTTCTTGTTGTGCGACAGCCTGGACACCATTGGCTACTTCAGCCGGGACTTGTCTGTGCTACGCCGTGTCGCCTCGGTCTTGCAAGGGTTACCGAATAGTCGAGTCCCCAGCGCGCCACGTATCGGCGTGCTCGATGGCAAAGACCTGGGCCCGATTACCCCCGCTGCGCTGGCTGCCTTGGAACAGGGCTGCCAGCACCTGGAGCAACAAGGCGCCCGACTGGAACGTCTGCCTGCAGATGCGCAACTGAAAGAACTGCTGATCCTGCAAGGACAGATCATGGCGTATGAAATGGCCCGCAGCCTGCTGCCCGTCTGGCAAGCAAGCCCGGATGCCTTGCGGCCCGTTACGGTGCAAGCCATCAAGCAGGGCCTGGATCTGCCCCCGGCGGACTACCACGCCTGGCAAGCGCGCCGCCGTCAACTGCAACAGGAATGGCAGGATCGCTATGGGCATTTTGATGCCTTATTGACCCCGGCTGCTCCTGGGCCTGCGCCCTATGGGCTGGACAGTACCGGTTCTTCAGTTCTGAACCGCCCCTGGTCCTTGCTGGGCTGGCCTACCTTGAGCCTGCCCGCACCGGGACAAGACAGCCCGCTGCCTTTGGGTTTGCAACTGATCGGGCAAGCTCATCAAGATGGGGCATTGCTAGACCTTGCCTCACTGCTGTGCCCCGTCAAACAGGTCTGAAAAGCAATCGAGCCACTTACTCTGCAACACGCGGAAACAGAGTAAACAGCAACCAGAATCATTAACAAATATTTTAAATAACAACTATTTAGAGGTGTTTTGAGCTTTCTCAACTGGCCCTTGAATACAGGCTCCACAAACGACTAGGCAACGTATTACCCTGAATGAAGTGTTTTCAGTGCGCTGCGTCAGTACGTTCTTCACATCACGACCACGCAGCGCCCAGTTCTTTCAAACAATTCGGAACAGGCCATGCGTCGCCCTCTCTTATTGCTGCTCTCTGCCTTCTTTTTGATCTGGGCTGTTGAAGCCCTGTGGCTTGCCCCTTCGCCGCCTGGCGATACGCTGTGGGTAGTCCGACAAGAAGGCATGCTGCTGACCGGCATTCTGGCCTTGGGCACCATGACGGCCATCATGGTCCTGGCCCTGCGCCCCCGCCGTCTGGAGCCTTGGCTAGGGGGCATGGACAAAGCCTACAGACTGCATAAGTGGCTGGGCATCATCGCCATTTTGTTCAGCCTGGCCCATTGGCTCAGCAAGGAATCCAAAGGTCTGATTTCTGCGGCGATTGGCACGGGCGGCCGGCTGGCCAAAACTCCTGTTCCTGAATGGGTCAGCCTGTTCAAACCTTATGCCAAATCACTGGGCGAATGGACGTTTTACGCGCTGATTCTGATGCTGATCATCACGCTGGCGCGCCGTACGATTTCCTATAAGAAATGGTACAGCCTGCACCGCCTGATGCCCGTGGCCTATCTGATCCTGATCTTTCATGGTGTGGTGCTGACACCCCCTGCCTACTGGAGCGGCATAGGCGGCTGGGCACTGGCCATCACCATGGTGATCGGGACGGTAGCAGCCGGCATCCAACTGCTACGCAACCTGAGTTCGGCCTATCCACACACAGGCACCGTCATCTCCTGTACGTCACAAGGCGATGTGCTGGAGGTGCAATGCCGCATGGACCAGTCCTGGCCTGGGCACCAGGCCGGACAGTTCGCCTTTCTACGCTTGAAGGGGGAATCTGAAGCCCATCCGTTCACCTTGTCCGATGCCGATCAAGACAACCAGATTGTGCGCTTTCATATCAAGCAACTGGGCGACTGGACACGCGAATTGCCCGAGCGTTTGCATATCGGCCAAAACATCGAGCTCGATGGCCCCTATGGCCGCTTTACTCAGCCGGAAGGTGACGACAACGGTATCTATATCTGGGTCGGTGCCGGTGTAGGCGCCACGCCCTTTCTGTCCTGGTTAAGCCAGGAGCACAAAGAAGGTCATGCTCCCTACGCCTATCTGCAATATGCCTGTCAGCATGGCTATGATCCGCTGGCGCAAGCGTTGAGCAAAGCCGCCAAGGAACACCCGGATGTGGATCTTGAAATTTATGCCGATGGCCGTCGTTGGTCACCCAAAGAGGTCATGCAACACTATCACGCCGACAAGCCCATGCATATCTGGTTCTGTGGGCCGGCGGCCATGGGCAGGCAATTGAAGCGCGAACTCAAGCAGACCTTACCGGCGAAATCCTGGACTTTGCACAAAGAACACTTCCAGTTCCGCTAAGTCTTTGCTGATCCAAAAACTGGCCCTGCTTCGATTAAGGAGCAGGGCCAGTTCTGTTGATGACTGTCTACATCCAGGAAACACCGCTCTGAGACCGCTACCGGTTCTGGTTCAGCTTCTCTGAATGCCGCGTAAACACACAGCACCGCTCTACCACGCTATTTATACGGGTGAGGGAGCTTCGCCCCAAGCATGGACACAAAAAGAGTCACCAGATTGTCTTCCAGGGCTGCCCACTGCTCAGCGGTTTCCAGACCCATATTATCGACTGCGCCGTGCATGCCCTGGTAGATCACCCAGGCGGTCAAATCCACATCCGCCACAGACCAGACTCCGGCGTTTTGCCCTTCGCTCAGGATCCGGTGCAGTGGCTCGGTCACCACGTTGCGCTCACCCTGGTAATTGCTGCGTATATGGTCTGAAAACACCAAATCATGCATGTCCAGCGTGTCTCTATACCCCTGTACCGAGGCCCGAATCCAACAGGTCAGACGCTGCACCCAATCATCTTCCGGGGCCTGCTCCAACGCCCCTTGCACCCGGTCATGAAACTGCTGGATGAACTGCTCGCGCAAGGCGGCCAGGATCTCCTGTTTGGAACTGAAATAGTGATAGAACAAGCCCTTGGACATGCCGGCCCGCAACACAATTTCATCGACTGGCGTGGCATCAAACCCCTGTTGCAGAAACAAGGCGGCGGCCGCCTCCAATAAATCTCGGCGACGAACTTCAGAGGGTTGGGTACGAGGTGTTTTAGCGGCGGTCATGGGCGTCAAGGTATCAGAAAAAACCCGACAATGTGCTTGGTCG
This sequence comes from Alcaligenes sp. MMA, assembly GCF_020907215.1. Lineage (NCBI taxonomy): Bacteria > Pseudomonadati > Pseudomonadota > Betaproteobacteria > Burkholderiales > Alcaligenaceae > Alcaligenes > Alcaligenes sp. MMA. The sequence goes on along the minus strand of NZ_JAJJPP010000002.1, from coordinate 222,897 downwards.
GAGCTTACCGCGTTATTTTAGCCAGCCTGTTTATTTTTCATTGACTGACAGTCAGTCAATATTTTATAGTCGTCGATAATAATTCTCATTTATCAGATGTTATGACTCGCCGACTTGCTCTAACCATCGCCATTTACCTGGGGACCTTCATGGTTACCCTGGACATCAGCATCGTCAATCTTGCCTTGCCCCGCATGCAGCAAGCCCTGCAAACCGATATGGCCGGGCTGCAGTGGATTGTGGATGCGTATGCGCTGTGTCTGTCCGCCTTCATGCTGTCCGCCGGCCTGCTGGGGGATCGCTACGGACGCAAGAAAAGCTGGCTGCTGGGCGTGCTGGCCTTCACCGTCGGCTCCATGATGTGCGCCTTGGCCGGTTCATTGAGCGCCCTGCTTTGGGGCCGCATCGTGCAAGGCATGGCGGGGGCTTTGCTTATTCCCGGTGCCTTGTCCATCCTGACACACGCCTTTCCGGACACGGCCCAGCGTGCCCGGGTGATTGGCGGCTGGTCCTCCTTCAGCGCACTGGCCCTGGTGCTGGGCCCGATTCTGGGCGGTGTGCTGGTTGATGTGGCCGACTGGCCTGCGATCTTCAGCCTGAACCTGCCACTGGGTCTGCTGACCTTGGGCTTGGGCCTGTGGGGCATTCAGGAATCGGCCAACCCCGAACACGCGGCCTTCGACCCGATCGGCCAGTTGCTAAGCGTTATCTGGCTCGGTTCCCTGACCTACGGCCTGATCAGCGCGGGTGAACAAGGCTGGCACGCCACCGAGACGCTACGCTCCCTGGGCGTGGCCGCGGTCACTTTCGTGACGTTTATCTATGCCCAAACCCGCGTCGCCCGCCCCTTGCTGCCGTTAAGCCTGTTTCGGGACTACCGCTTCAGCACCGCCAATATCGCCTCCTTTGTGCTGGGTTTTGCCGCTTATAGCAATGTGTTTTTCCTGTCTCTGTTCTTCCAGAACGCCTTAGGCTGGAGCGCAACCCAAACCGGCTGGGGGCTGGCCCCGCAGTTCATCAGCATGGCCGTGCTGGCCTCCCGTTTCGGTGCCTTAAGCCAACGCTTTGGCTTGAAGCTGATCCTGACTACGGGTTTTGGCCTGATGGCAGCCGGTTCCTGGTTCATGATGTTGTTGCAACCTGGCACTTCCTACTGGATGGCGGGTGTCGCTTTGGCCGTACTGGGCATAGGCATGGGCTTGTCTGTTCCGGCATGCAGTACCTTGGTCATGAATCTGGTGCCGCGTGAGCGTTCCGGCATGGCATCGGCCACTACCAACGCCATCCGCCAAACCGGCATGACCTTGGGCGTTGCCCTGCTGGCGTCCTTGATGAGCCAGGGCGCCGTCAGCTCTTTGTCCAGCCGCCTTGATCCGGTCAATCCCCTGCTGGAGCAGGCTCAGCACATCATTAGCTCCGGTCAGGTAAATCTGCCTGCCTCGGCCGATCCCGTGTTCTGGATGCACGCCATCCAGCACGCCTGGGCGGACGGCTTCCACCGCGTCATGTTCTGGGCCGGATTGCTGGCCGTCTTCAGTCTGGTTCTGCTGCTGCGTCTGCGTTTGCCTCGTGTGCAGGCAGCGCCTGCCGCTGCGGTGGAACTGCATTAAGCCCAGCTATGACAGACTGGATTTACAATATCGCATGGACAAATTACGACTGGATAAATGGCTCTGGGCAGCGCGCTTTTACAAGACGCGCAGCCTGGCTTCTGAGGAGATCACCAAAGGACGGGTTTTGCTGAATCAGCAAAGCACCAAGCCTGCCCGCGAAGTCTCCATTGGTGATGTGATTACCCTGCGCAAAGAAACACCGGCCATGGAAGTTCACGTCACCGCATTGAGCGGCGTGCGTGGCCCAGCCCCGGTTGCGCGCCAGTTGTATCAGGAAACGGAAGAAAGCAGCACACGGCGCGCCCAGGCCGCCGAACAACGCCGTCTGGCCCCCGAGCCTGCACTGGATTTTGATGCGGGGCGTCCGACCAAAAAAGATCGTCGTCAAATGCAGTTGCTGCGAGGTAAATAGACCGCTCGCTGCGCATACTTCGCACGACTGAAAAAGCCCTGCCACGCTGTCCTGCTTGGCAGGGCTTTTTTGTGAACCGCTCTTTTGGCGCGTCTATCAACCGCGTTTCACAACGATCTGGACAGGAAGTAAAACCAACCACTGTTTGCCTTTTCCCCGCTGGTCTTCCGACCTACTCAACAAGCCCCTGTGCTGCTGCTAAACAGCGTACAAAGCGTCTGCTTTCCGTCCTCCAAAAGATTTTCTGATCCTGCAAGCCCTCCCCCGAGAAGCTAGCCACGCGCTCCAGAAATTCGTTTTGATATATCAGATCACGAGTATATATATCAATTAAATCAAGGGTTTACACCATTGATTGCGCTTGCGACAAAAAGCTATAAATCTAAAACAATTACATGCAAACGCATTCAAAAAAGTGTGAGGAGACAGGAAAATGAAGATCACGGCCGTACGCGCCATTCCCTTGAACGTGCCTTTTCAGTTCGATAGCGCGGGCATCAAAAAACCCACGAATCTAGCCATCTGTCATGTCGAAATCGAGACCGATGAAGGCATCACCGGCTATGGACTGAGTGCCATTACAGAGGAGCACCCCGTTGCCAGCACCATCAACGATATTCTGGCCAGCGACCTGATCGGGCAAGACCCCTTGAACACCGAGCGCCTGTGGGACCGCATGTACTGGAACGTGTGCCCTCGGGGCCAGACAGGTTATGCCATGCACGCCATCTCGGCACTGGACATCGCTTTATGGGACATCAAGGGCAAAGCCTTGGGTTTGCCAGTGTGGAAACTGCTGGGCGGTGCTCGTGAAAAAGTCCCCGCCTACGCAACCTTCGGTTTTGCTTTCCTGGGCGAAGAAGAGTTGGTCAAGGTCGCTCGAGGCTGCGTGGATCAAGGCTTTCAGGGTTTGAAAATGGTAGTAGGCCATCATGGTCTGCAACGTCGCGACGAACCGCGTCCCCTGGCCGAGCTGATTCGTCAGGACATGCGCCGCATGAGTCTGGTACGCGAGGCCATTCCCGCCGACATGTCGCTATACATCGACGGCAACTGCAGCCTGGACTATGTGCATGCCAAAGCCATCGCCCGTCATGCCCGCGATCTGGACGTCGGTTTTTTTGAAGAACCCATTACCCAGAACGACACGGGCCGCCTGCGTGAACTGCGCCAAAGCACAGGCATCACCATTGCCGCTGGCCAGAACGAAGGCCAGTCCTATCGCTTCCGTGATCTGCTGATGCAGCAAGCCGTGGACATTCTGCAACCCAACGTGCTGATTTCCGGCGGCTTCACCCAGTCCCGCAAGATCTTCGCCCTGGCAGAGAGCTTCAACGCTTCGGTCGCCAATGGCGGGGCTTTCCCCTCCCACAACGGTCACCTGCACTGCGGCCTGTTAAATGGCGGCGATGTGGAATGGCACCTGGCCGCCAGCGCCATGATGGCCGAGATCTACACCGGCCTGCCCCAGCCCGAACAAGGCTGGCTGCGCATGCCTGACGCCCCCGGCCTGGGGCTGACACCACGACACGATCAAATCGACAAGCTGCGCAGCAACCCCGGCAGCCTGGGCTCTGGCAAAGGCTGAAACCAACAACTACCGAGGAGGTAAAAAAACATGAAACCCTGGTCCCGTGTTGTACTTGCCCTCAGTTTTATCTTTGCTGCCGCGCCCCAAAGCTGGGCAGCGCCCCCCGCTTGGGCCGAGCGCCCGGTGCGGCTGATCGTCCCCTCTGCCGCAGGCGGTTCGGGCGATACCCTGGCTCGTCCCCTGGCCGAAGCCTTGGGCACTGAAATAGATCAAACCGTGGTTGTAGAAAATAAAGGAGGCGTAGGCGGCGTGCTGGGTGCCAGCATGGTGGCCAACTCCAGCCCCGCAGACAATCAGCTTTTGTTTGGTGCCGTGCATCACATGATTGCACCTGCCGTGTTGAAAAACTTTCCCTACGACACCCGCAAAGACCTGAAAGCCGTCACCCTGATTGCCGCCATGCCCAATGTGCTGGTGGTGAACGCCAATTCACCCTATCGCAGCGTAGACGACCTGCTGGCCGCCGCCAAACAAGGGGCTGGCGTGAACTATGGCACCAGCGGCGTGGCCACCATGCTGCATCTGATGGCGGGCAAGCTGGAAAAGAGATCCGGCACCACCATGACCGCCGTGCATTACAAAGGCAGCGGTCCGGCAGTCATGGCGCTGATCAGTGGCGATCAGGTGGACTTTATGTTCGAGACCATGCCATCTGCGGTGGCGCAGATACGCAATGGCCGCTTGCGCGCCTTGGCGGTTTCCAGCCCCGAACGTGCTCCTGCCCTGCCGGATGTGCCGACCCTGAAGGAGCTGGGCATGGATGAAATCAGCGCCCAGACCTGGTACGGGATTTTCATGCAAGGAGATGTGCCGGATGCCACCGTGCAAAGCGTGGCAGACAGCATCCACCGTGCCTTGAATACCGACAAGATCAAGGAAATCTGGGAAGGAAACGGCGCGACACTGGTCACCAATAGCCCCGCCGAATTCACGATCTATGTGGATCAGCAGTTGAACTATTGGGCCGACTCGGTCAGTGATCTGGGGCTGAGCAACTTCTAACTCTACAAGCGTCAATTCGCTTTAAGGGCTGCCACTGGCAGCCCTTTTTCTTGAGCCTGTCCTGCCCCTCCTACTTCGCGTTATGCTGTGGCACCATCTACAGCGAACCCTAGCCATGTCCAGCCTGTTCCACCCCTTTGAAGGGCTTGCCGCCCAACTCTTACCCCACAGCAGCACCAGTCACAACGACGGCTCTCACGACCAATCGCACTTGCAACGGGTCTGGAAGAACGTCTGTGCGATTCAGGAAAAAGAAGGTGGGGATCTGCGGATTTTGCTGGCCGCAACGGTGCTGCACGATTGCGTTGCAGTGGAGAAAAGCTCGCCTTTGCGCTCTCGTGCATCCACCCTGTCGGCCGAACAAGCGCAGCATATTCTGGGGGCGATGGGCTGGTCCCAGCAAGACTGTGAAGCCGTCGGTCAAGCGATCCAAAGCCACAGTTTTTCAGCGAACATAGCGCCAGCCAGCCTGGAAGCCCGCATCTTGCAGGACGCAGACCGCCTGGATGCCATTGGTGCTTTAGGGATAGCTCGCTGCTTCTACACAGCGGGACGAATGGGATCCAGCTTGTATGAGCCGGAAGATCCACAAGCAGAACATCGCCCTCTGGATGACAAGCGCTACGCGCTGGATCACTTCCCGGCCAAGTTACTCAAACTGGCCGAGGGGTTTCAGACAAAGCGCGGCCAGGAAATCGCGCGTGAACGACATGAACGAATGGAGCGGTTTGTAGAGGAAATGCTGGGGGAGCTGTAAGCCCTAGCTTCTTTCACAACTCCGTATATTTCTTGTTCGTCCCCCGCACCTTATCGGCGGGGTATTTCTGGGCGTTTTTCACCAGCTTGTTGGTGACAGCCTCATTCATATCCACCCCCAGAACGAAGGCCAGACGGCTCAGGTAGATCTGCACGTCAGCCAGCTCATCGCGCACGGCTTGGGCGGTTTTCGGATCGTTACCAACCTCGCGGGACTGGTCTTCTGTCAGCCATTGGAAGATTTCAATCAACTCGCCCACTTCGTTGGTCAGGGCCATGGCCAGATTTTTGGGGCTATGGAATTGGTCCCACTCACGCTCGCGCGCAAACTGGGCAACGGCCTCGTTCAGGCCAGTCAAATTCATCAGGGGGCGTTTTGAGTCTGTCATTCGGTACGTCACTTAAAAAATCTCAATCCAGCGACAGACTCACACAAGGGCTGTGGGATGGCAAGTCTGTTTACGATCTCGCCGCCGCTTTCAGGCTCATCATCAGGCGGTCCAGTGCATTGGCAAACTCGCGCCGGTCAGCCTGGCTAAAGGGGGCCGGGCCTCCGATATCCACGCCGGTGCTGCGCAGTTCTTCCATCATGTCGCGCATGGCCAGCCGCTCGCCGATGCTGTTGGCATCCAGACGTTCCCCCCTGGGGGTCAGGACCAGAGCGTTGCGCTCCAATACCTGTGCGGCCAGGGGAATGTCGGCAGTAATCACCAGGTCTCCGACGCTGGCATGCTGGACGATGTAATCGTCTGCCACGTCAAAGCCCCGAGCCACCTGCACCGCCCGCAGCCAGGGCGATGGCGGGGTACGTAACATCTGGTTGGCCACCAAGATCACGTGGCGGCTCCAACGTTGCCCGGCACGGTAAAGAATTTCTTTGATAACCACCGGACAGGCATCGGCATCGACCCAAATCTGCATGGATTACAGGTCCAGGGCTTGGGCCAGCAGGCGGTCAATCACTTCATGGGTCGATACGCCTTGCTCGGCAGCACGAGCCCGCACGGCATCAATAACAGGTTGAGTCAGCTTCACGGGAAAGGACACCAAACCAGCAGCCTGATCCAGGCGACGCTGTTCGCGCCGATCAGCTGCCGCAGAATCACCAGCAAAGCGTTGTGGCGTACCCGCTTTTTTTACATTGCTCAGCAGTTTGACGGCGCTGAGTTTTTCCATATCGGTGCGTTTCATGGGTTTTCTTTATAAGAATGGGCTGGTTCGCTCAAGGTAAGCGAACAATACGGCAACAAGACCGTTAGCCAGTATGGCTGGCATACTGCGCAGCTTGCGGGAAAATGTCCAGGTTTTTTATGTATACGCCCTGATAATCAACGTATTAGCTTTTGTAAGCAGGCCTGTTTCACCAGGAAAGAGACAAAAAAGCAGCCTCTTTATCGGGTGCCACGTCAGTTTTAAGGGCTACTCAATGCTTGTCTGGCCCGTCAGCCTCAGAAACCGACAAGTCCGGCTCCTAATCAATAGCCACCAGTTACCAGAGCCCAGCATGCACAAAAAAACCCGCCGAGGCGGGTTTTTATTGGCCTGATCGTATCAGTCCTGACGTGCAGTCACTTCTACCAGGTGGTAGCCGAACTGAGTCTTGACGGGGCCTTGCACAACGCCAACGGGGGCGCTGAACACAACCTGATCGAACTCGGGCACCATTTGGCCACGGCCAAATGTTCCCAGCTCGCCGCCCATGCGGGCCGATGGGCAGCTGGAATTTTCCTTGGCCACCTGAGCAAAGTCAGAACCACCTTCGATCGCGGTTTTCAATTCGTTCGCTTTCTCTTCGGTGCTGACCAGAATGTGGCGTGCGGAGGCTTGTGCCATGGTGTACTCCTTTTTTAGAAAATCGTTTGAGCTTAACCCAGAACCATGCCGGAAGCGAAGCCCCCGGCCCTGGTTCTACACCTGCTGTTTCAATTTCAGGCTTAGGCAGCTTTCTTGCGCTTGGCCGCAGCAATGCCATGACCCAAAACAACGATCAGCAAGGCACCCGCCACTTCCGCAGCCAACTTGACCGTGGTGCTGGGCTCACCGAAGTACTCGATGTATTTAACATCTGTCACCAGCATGCCACCTGCAATCCAACCCAGCAAAGCGGCACCCAATGTCACAACCATAGGGAAACGGTCGATCAGTTTCAGCACCAAGGTGCTGCCCCAGATAATAATAGGCACACTCACGACCAGACCAAAGACAACCAGACCGATCTGATGATCCGGATCTGCAGTTTGAGCCGCACCCGCAATCGCGATCACATTGTCCAGACTCATTACAAAGTCGGCAATAATGATGGTCTTGATGGCTTTCCACAAGGTGGCACCACCCTCAACATTGCCGTGCCCATCTTCTTCAGGAATCAAGAGCTTGACGCCGATCCAGACCAGCAGCAAGGCACCGACCACTTTCAGATACGGTACGGCCAGCAAAGTCAGGGCAAAGGCAATCAGGACAACACGCAAGCCAATTGCACCGGCTGTGCCCCACAAAATACCTTTCACGCGCTGTTGGGCAGGCAAATTACGGCAAGCCAATGCAATAACCACGGCGTTATCGCCCCCCAGCAATATATCGATCAAAATGATCTGAAATACTGCCGCCCAACTTATCGTCTGCAAAAACTCCATCATAGGTAAGACCGCCTTTTTATATTGTTTGATTGAACGCTGACGACCATCTTGCAGAACTGTACAACGAAAAAATGACGGGCGTTGTACAAAACAAAAATGGCCTGATCCATTAAGGACACAGGCCATCTCTTTGTGGAGGATGCACCTTGCCCGTTAATGGCAAGGTCTTGCTTGCAACCCTGAGATTGCCCGGGCACCGGGAATACGTGAAAAACACAAATTACCGTGATGACGATGCGCCGGAAAGTAAGCTACTCCCCCTGATAGTTCGCAAGTATAACGATCTTGCGTGAAACAACAAAGCTTTTCGCCGGACATGGCGTTTTTTCGAGGCAAGTTCCGGATCGACGTTGCACGCTCGCCTCACGCTCTGGTCGATCTGATTGGCCGCTACGACTTCAGCAAGCAGTTGACAGCCACCTTGAACATCAACAATCTGTTCAACCGCAAATATCTGAGCGCACTGGATCAGACCTTCTACACCGGCTACTACGGTGCACCGCGTAATGCCATGCTGAACCTGCGTTACTCCTTCTAAGCAGCGCAGGGCCAGGTCGTAAAAACGGCTCCCGATCTCTGGATTGCCTCCAGGAATCGGGAGCCGCGCTCAACAAGGCCACCCTGTTATTGCACAGCCGGGATCAAAGGCATTTCAAGGCGCTTAAATCGCCCGTGTACGGAAAGCGCAGCTCTTCATAAGCGAAGGGCTGAAAGTGCACGGTCAGGCCGTCTGCATTGGGTAAGATCACCGCATAGCTGGCCGGCTCAAACGTGGACGTGGCCGCCCCTTCTCGTTCCAGATCCAGCTCGTGCTGGTGATTGGTGCCGCTGACCGTCACAAAATGCAGCCCATTCCACACGCCGCTGGCGCAGCGATGCACATGGCCGGAGAACAAATGCACGGGTGCGGGATGCGCTTTCAACACAGGCAAGAGCTCCGGCGCATTGCTCAAACGCAGCCAATCCATGGACGGGTACTGCAGGGCCGGCAAAGGATGGTGCGAAAACAGCATCACCGGCCCACTATGCGCGGCCAGTTCCTGCTGCAACCACTCCAGACGACGTGTACACAAATAGCCGTTGGTGTAGCCATCCTCCAAAGTATCCAGATAAATCAGACGCCAATCCCCCCTGGTGTCGGCATGCTGCACAAAGCCGGGCAAATCGGTTGCGGCCTGTGGAAACACGCTGTGAAACGCGCTGCGGCTGTCGTGGTTGCCCATCAACAAACGCACAGGTGGAATCAAGTCCTGCAGGCCTTCGCGCAGGCGCTCATAAGCACGTGGATGACCGGCATGGGTCAGGTCACCGGTCAGCACACACAAGTCTGCATCAGCATGATGGCGGTTCACGTGCTGCACACAGCGACGCAAGCGATCCAGAGGGTCCGAGCCAAACAACAGGCCATCGGGCGGGGTAATGTGCAGATCCGAAAACTGGATGATCTTCATCAGAATTCCTTAACGAATGCCGGCGCGTAAAAAGGCCTGCATGAACTGCTTTTGAAACAGCAGAAAGCCCAGCAACAGCGGCAAGATAGTCATTAATGTGGCGGCACTGATCAGAGAGATGCTGACACCACTTTCCGGTGCGCCAAACAGGGATAAACCCACTGTCAACGGCCGGGTGTGGTCAGAGCTGCTGATCACCAAGGGCCATAGAAAATTGTTCCAGTGCGTGGACACCGACACCAGGGCATAAGCCAGGTACACAGGCTTGACCAGCGGCACATAAACACGCCAGAGCACACCCAGACGGCTGCATCCTTCCAGACGTGCCGCGTCCTCCAGCTCACGCGGCACTTGTTTGAAAGCCTGACGCAACAAGAACACACCAAAGGCACTGGCCATATAGGGCACACCCATGCCCCAGACCGTGTCCGTCCAGCCCAGCAAGGCCACCATGCGGTAGTTTTCGACAATCAGCACTTCAGGCAGGATGAACAACTGCAAAAGCAGCAGCATGAACAGAAACTGGCTGCCAAAGAAACGAAAGCGGGCAAAGGCGTACGCGGCCAAGGTACACAGTACAAATTGACCGACCAGAATGGTCACGACCAGTACCGTGGTGTTGAAGATGTAGCGCAGCCAGGGCGCACGGTCCCAGGCGGCGGCAAAGTTATCCAAAGTCCAGCCTGCGCTCCAGTCAAAACTCAAGGCGGCGGACGGGTCACGAAACGCAGCCCAGCACGCGTACAGCAAGGGAGCAATCCACAGCAAGGCCAAAGCGTGCGCCCCCACTGTGTCCAAAGATGGCAAACGCAGCGGGCGGCCAGGAGCAGTCAAAACGGTGTCCATGTTCATCATTGGTAATGCACGCGTCGTTCAGCGTAGCGGAATTGAAAAATAGCGACGGCGCCCAGCCCCAGCAAGAGCACAACCGTCAGCACGGCGGCGCTAGGCGTATCCATATAGGCAAAGGCGGTTTCCCAAATCCAGTACAGCATCAGCTTGGAGGCGTTATTGGGGCCACCTTTGGTCAAGATAAACAGGTGATCAACCAGCTTGACCGAGTTGATCAGCGCATTGATCAAAATGAACAAGGTTGTCGGTGCCAGCAAGGGCAGGAGTACGCGACGGCCATACTGCCAGCGCGTCGCCCCTTCCAGGCGGGCAGCATCACGCAGTTCGGGCGGAATGGTTTGCAAGGCCGCCAGATAAAAGATCATGAAAAAACCGGCCTCTTTCCAGATCGTCACCACCATGACTGCCCCCAAGGCGGTTTGAGGCTGGCCCAACCAATTGGTGGCGCCACCGCCAAACAGCTTGGCAATCTGGTCCAACAAACCCAGATCCGGCGTGTAGAAAAACAGCCATAGGTTCGCAGCGGCAATCATGGGCAACATGGTGGGCGTGAAATACGCGCAGCGCACCCAGGCCCGCATACTCATGGCCCGGTTGGCCCACAAGGCCATCAGCAAGGCCAGTGCCATGGATACCGGGATCACAATGGCGGCGTACCAAAGATTGTTCTTCAAAACCAACCAAAAGGTCGGGTCTGCCAGCATGGCATCGTAGTTATCCATGCCCACAAACTGGGCGGGACGACGAGCCGTACCTTTGCTCAACAGGCTGGACCAGAACGTGTGCAGCGCCGGGATAAAGGCAAACACGCTTAGCAGCACAAACAGCGGCGTCAACAAGAGGTAAGCAAATACCCACTCTTTACGCAGCACACGTAATGGTTCAGCCATTCCTGCACCTGCTTAGTTGAAAGGACGCAGCAGACGGTCTGCGGCAGTCTGGGCTTGATCCAACGCGTCCTTGGGCGTTTTGGCATTGGTCAACACGGCTTGCACGGCATTGGACAGCAGCTCACGAACCCGTGCTGTCTCGTAAGTGGCAAACTCGGGCGAGGCCACAGCCAGTTGATCACGGGCGACCAGTGCCTGCGGGAAGGTCTTGGCGTATTCGACCAAGGCCGGCGTTTCATAAGCGGCGGGGCTGACACCCACATAGCCCGTGGCCATGGACCACTTGGCAGCACGCTCGGGGGCCGTCATCCAGCGCACAAAATCCAGAGCCGCTTTTTTCTGCTCGTCGTTAGCGCCCTTGAACAGGTAGAAGTTGCCACCGCCAGTAGGCGAAGCGGCTTTTTCCTTGGCAGGCAGCATGGCAACGCCAAAGTCGAACTTGGCTTCATTCTTGACGGCTGTCAGGTTGCCCGTGGTGTGCCACATCATGGCCGTCTTGCCCTGAACAAAAGCCTGACGCAGCGTGCCCCATTCGATGGTGCCGGTGGGGCTGACTTTGTGCTTGTAGGCCAGGTCATGGAAGAACTGCAAGGCTTCTACCGACTTGGGGTCATTGAAATAGACCTGAGTGCCTTCTTCATTCATCAACTGACGGCCATTTTGCAAGGCCATGGCCTGGAACATCCAGTAGGGGTAGCCGGTCGAGGGGATCATCAAACCGTGGTGCTGATCGTTGGTCAGCTTCTGGGCGGTTTGCACCAACTCGTCCCAGGTTTTAGGTGCTTGATCAGGATTCAGGCCCGCTGCGCGGAACATGTCCTTGTTATAGAACATGACGATGGTAGAGCGCTGGAACGGAATGCCCCAGACCTTGCCTTCCAAGGTGCCATTGGCCATCAAGGCAGGGTAAAAGCTTTTCAGCCAATCCTGGCTGGAGGCGTCCTGGGCCACATCGCTAAAGGCTTCAACCAGACCTTGTTCCACCAGATCATGGGTGTCCAGTGCGCCCAATACAGACAACTGCACCGGCTCGCCTGCGCGCAGGGCCGACAAGGCGCGCACACGGGTTTCATCGTAGTTGCCGGAGTACACGGCCTTGACCGTGACTTCCGGATTTTGGGCCTGGTAGTCCTTGATCATGCCATCGACCACATCGGTCAATGGACCACCCACGGCAATGGGGTAATACATGGTCAATTCCACTGCGCTATGGGCAGTAGCGCCCAGGCTCATCAACAAGGCGCTGGAGGTAGCAAGCAAACAATTCTTCAACATGGGTAGACTCGCAGTACGTTTAGGGAAGAACAGCAACAGGAGCAGCAGTCAGAGCATCCGCAGACGGTGTCGGCAGGCGAGCCCCGCTGTCCTGGTTAAAGTAAAAAGCGTGAACGGGATTCCAGCTCAAACCACAGCGAGCGCCCGCCTGGACGCTGCGGCTGTGCGGCGCGCGCACGATCAGGGTATGGCCGTCATCAAGCTGCACATACACATAGGCATCAGCCCCCTGAAACTCCTGATGCACTACGGTGGCGGCCACATGCTGTTCGCCCGCTTCGTGCAAATTCAGGTTTTCGGGGCGCACGCCCACCAGCACACGATGTGGCTGGTCGTACTGACGACGCGACGGCCACAGTTCCACGGGAACATGGTCGCTGTGAATCATCATCATGGGCGGGCTGCCAATAAAACCGGCGGTAAAGACACTATTGGGCTGGCCGTACAAATCCTGGGCACTGCCCTGCTGCTCGATATTTCCAGCATTGAGCAACACCACGTGATCAGCCATGCCCATGGCTTCGGTCTGGTCGTGGGTAACGTAGACCACGGTCAAACCCAGACGCTGCTGCAAGGAACGGATTTCATGGCGTACGGTATGGCGCAGCTTGGCATCCAGGTTCGAGAGTGGTTCGTCCATCAAACAGATGCGATGACCCGACACGATGCTGCGTGCCAGCGCCACACGTTGCCGCTGTCCGCCCGAGAGCTGACCCGGCTTGCGCTCTTCCAGCCCCTCCAGATTGGTCAAGGCCAAGGCTTCGCGCAGACGCTCTTTTTGTTGTTGACGATCGGCACGCCGTACTTTCAGACCGAACAAGATGTTGTCGGCCACATTCAGATGCGGGAACAAGGCGTAGGACTGGAACACCATGCTCAGGCCACGCTTGGCAGGCTCCATATAGGTGGCATCCTGACCATTGATCAAGAGACGACCCTGATCGGGTGTTTCCAACCCAGCAATGATGCGCAGCAAAGTGGATTTTCCGCAGCCCGACGGCCCCAGCAAGGCCGTGAACTTGCCTTCCTGAATGGACAGATCCATCTGCTTGAGCACGGCCTGCTCACCCCAGGCTTTGCCTATGCCTTGCAACTCGATAGCGGCGCGACTCATGCCTGCACCTCATCGGCAATCACCACCTGAACGCGCGCCGGAATCTGCTCGCGGTAAGGCTCGGGAATAGGCTGGTCACTGACCAGAATATCGACATCATCCAAAGAGCCGCTACGCACAGGCGCACGACGGCCAAACTTGGTGTGATCCAGCACCAGGATCCGCACCCGGCAATTACCGCGCAGGGCTTTGTGGCAATCGGACTCGGCCATATCAAAGTCCAGCAAGGCACCGTCCGAATCAAAGCCCCCTACCCCGGACACGCCAAAGTCGGCCTTGAAGCTGTTGAACAGGCGCTCGGCACCGGGGCCCAGAATTTCAGGATTGGGTTGACGCAGCTCACCGCCTGTCAGCACCACGCGGTGACTCATATTGTGAGACAGGGCCAAGGCCGCGCTGATGTTATTGGTGACCACGGTTAAGTCACGATGATCGGCCAGCGCCAAGGCAACTTGTTCAGGAGTGGTGCCAAAACCCAGCAGCAGACTGGCACCGGGAGGAATCAGTTGGGCAACCGCTCGCCCGATACGGGCCTTGGCTTGCAAATGGGTAATGCGTCGCGTCTGAAAAGGCGCATTGCGCTCGACCACGTTCAGCTCGGCACCACCATGACGGCGGCGCACCAGATCGGCTTCATACAAGTGGTTCAGGTCGCGCCGTATGGTCTGGGGTGTCACCCCGAAATGTGCGGCCAAGCCATCGACTGACACGGCCCCTTGGGCGGCCAGCAAATCCACAATAATGCTTTGCCTGACAGATAGGTTCATAACACGGCATCTAGGTTTCGTTTGAATACCCGGCAGTGTAAGAACGCGACGTTACGACTCGGTGACGCTCAGATGAAAGTTTTATGACGCCAAAATGTTCATATGAACATTTTGGCGTCTGAACCGGGCAGCCAGGCTGCCCGGATGTCTTGCCTGCAAACGGCCTTACTCCATACCCTGCAGCAAGGCGCCCATTAACAACTCCGGACCATGACCATGATCCGTCGAACCCGCCTCATGAGCCTGATGCTGCCACTCATTCAAAAAGCGGGAAATCATCTCTCCAGTCTGTAACTGGCTAAGCCGTTCGCCCTCTGAGGCTGCGCCCTGCTCATAGATCAGTTTGCCTCGCTTGATCGTCTGAATGACCTCCAGGGTCGACAACTGCTCGGGATCAACCGCTGTCGGATCCTGAGACAGAACCACAAAGTCCGCCAACTTACCCGGCTCAATCGAGCCTTTCTCCTTTTCCTCAAAATGCTGGTACGCCGGCCAGATCGTCATGGCTTTCAGTGCCGTTGGCACATCCACCCGCTGATCCGGGCCCAGGATGTCTCCGGATCGGGAACGACGCGTGACCGTGGCTGACAACACACGCATCGAATTCGGAAAGGCCACCGGGGCATCATGATGCGAAGAGAACATCAGGCCATGCTCGCGCACCCAGCCAGTGGGAGAAATATTATCGGCATTGACCGGCCCCACCGTGCGGTCACGGTGCCAGTCCCCCCAGTAAAAGGTGTGCATGGGAAACAAGGACGGAAACACATCCAGCTCGGCAATGGTAGCCACCTGATCCCGACGCAAGAACTGCCCATGAATCAGTACTGCGCGACGATCCTGCGGGCCGTATTTCTCGCGTGCGGTTTTAATTGCCGCCAGCAGCAGATCTGATGCTCCCTCGCCATTGGAGTGCGTCAGAATCTGTATTCCATTCTTAAACGCCCAATCCACCGATTCAAACACCTGATCAGGCGTTGCGGCCACGTAGCCCCGATAATCGGCACGGTAACCGGCAGGCGGGTTGTAGTAAGGACGATCACGATAGGCGGTAAAGCCTTGTGGCGAGCCATCAATGGTCAACTTGGCACCGGCCACCCGAAATCCGTCGGTGTACTCCCGCGATGCGTTGCGTAGAATAAAATCCCGATCCTGCAAGATATCCACATACGTGGCGACATCAATATCAATCTTGCCGGCCTTGGCTGCCGCTTGCATCAAAGGAACGATGCTGGAGGTTGCCCGCCCTTCCTGCCCGGTTGTATACCCATAGCGTTTGAGCAGATCGGTTCCGGCCACAAACAAAGCCTGAGCCTGCTCTGGCGTGAGCTTGCCCATCTGACTGGCCACCCCGGAGAAAAACGCCATTTCCTCCAGCACCCCATTCGGTTGCTGACTGCCCTCTTCCCGACGGATCACGCCACCCTCCGGATTAGGGGTCTGGGCCGTAATACCCGCCATTTCAAGTGCCTTGCTGTTCAACACCCCAATATGACTGGACTGGTGAATGATGACGATGGGCAATGACTCAGAGACCGCATCCAGATCATGACGGGTGGGATGCCGCTGCTCCGCCAACTGGGCATCGTCGTAGCCAAAACCCAGAATCAGCCCGACTTGCCGGGTCTGGCTTTGTTCATCAAGCCACTGCTTCAGCGTTTCCTGCAAACTCTTGATGTCTTTCACTTGGCCGTCGGGGGCCGCCAACAAATTGGCTGACATGGCTTGCACGCCAATCATGAACGCATGCCCATGCGCATCAACAAAACCCGGCAGCAATGCCTTGCCTTGCAAGTCAATCGTATCCGTCCCGGTGCCTTTGTAAGCCTGCATCGCCTGCAGTGTGCCTACATCCAGAATACGGCCATCTTTGATCGCCACCGCCTCTGCGGTCGGCTGATGATCGTTCATCGTCAGCACCGGCCCCCCCATCCAGATTTGATCAGCGACTTGCGCCGACCAGACCGGTGCACTCAGCAAGACGCTCCCGGCTAGGACATGTACTTTCAATCTGCGTTTGAACGACATGCGCTCCCCTTTTTTGCTTAGCAAAAGTTGTCGATTCTTTTAATTTGCCACAAAAAGCTACATACCGTCCTGCTTTATCTTCACGCAGCGACACATTCGATAGGCATCGAACACCCGCAATAAACCATCTGTTGCCATGACCCATTGCCTGAACAAGGTCACCCTAGAAAGCCTTCTCGCCCTCCCTCAAAGCGCAATACGGCCATGCCTTCACAACTGAACCATGAACGTATCAAACTCACGTAAAAAGGCCTGAGCGCGGTGCAATACCGGACTCAGGCCTTCGGACCTTGATATTCAAACGGCCCAAGCTCTTGAGATCAGTTCAACAGCAAGGGGGTATGAAACCAGTACAACCATTAAGGAGTTCGGATCCGTGTCCGCACCATGTAAGCCCCGATCAGGATCAGCAAAAACGGCACTCCAAACAACAGGGTGTAATGGAAGATATCGATGAACCAGGTCGTCACCAAAATCGCCACAATGCCAATCAGACCCAACAAGGTGCCAATCGGATAGGCGGGCATACGAAAGCGTAGTTGCACACCATCCTGAGCCACACGACGGCGAAAGAACAGATGGGTCAGGAAAATCATGCCCCAGGTGAACAAGGCGCCAAACATGGACAAGGCAATCATCACCGGAAAGGCAGTTTCCGGATTGTAGGCATACACCACTGCAGCCACAGCCACACCGCTGGCCGACAAGGCCAGCGCATTCAAAGGCACACCATTGCGAGCCACTTTACCCAGCGCCGCAGGCGCATCACCGGCACGCGACAGGCTGAACATCATGCGGGTCGAAATGTAGAGCATGCTGTTCATGGCCGACAAGGCCGCAATGATCACGATGAAGTTCAAGATGCTGTCGGCATAAGGGATGCCCACGGACTGCATCACCGTAATGAAAGGACTGGTGGTGCCCTCTGCAACCAGCACCTGCCAAGGCACCAGCATCACGATCAGAGACAAGGACAGCAGGTAGAAAATGATCAAGCGCCAGATCGTGGCCTTGAAGGCCTGACGCACGGCTTGCTCGGGGTTTTCGGCCTCACCCGCCGCCACGGCAATCATCTCGATACTCAGATAACTGAAGATAGAAATAATCACACCCACCCACACCCCATACCAGCCATTGGGCATGAAGCCACCCTGGCCGAACAGGTTTTCCTGCACCTGCGCGGGCTTGTAATAACCCGTCAACATGCCGATGGCCAGCACGATGAACGCAATAATCGCAAACACCTTGATCAGGGCAAACCAATACTCCACCGAGCCAAACGCCTTGACGCTGTAAGCATTGACCGCGATCAGCACAGCCGAGAAAAAGACGATCCAGATCCAGGGCGAGACGTCCGGGAACCAGAACTTCATGTAGTCCGCCACCGCCGTTACCTCGGTGCCCACCGCCAGAACAATGCAGGCCCAATAGCTATAGCGCACCAGAAACCCGGCCAGCGGATGAATGTAGAACTCCGCATAGGCCCCAAAGGAACCCGATGTGGGATGTTCCACGGTCATCTCGGCCAGGCAACCCATCAGGACCAGCGCGATAAAGCCGCCAATCACATAGCTCAACACCACACCGGGACCGGCAAAACCAATAGCAAATTTGCTGCCCAGGAACAAGCCGGTACCAATAGCGCCCCCGATCGCAATCATGCTCATTTGGCGGGCGCTCAGTTTTTTATGCAGCCCGGCTTCGCGCGATTGAATTTGCTCAAATCGACTCATGTCTCCTCCTTATAATTATTTTTCTGTCGTTGTCATCAAGTCACCTTGGAGCGTGTTTTGTAAGCCGGCTTGTCCCATTCCTTATTCGCAAACACGGCCTTGATGTGTTGCACGGCCTGCCAGATATCCACAAACGACAAATACAAAGGCGTGATTCCAAAGCGCATGACTTCGGGCTCGCGGTAGTCCCCAATCACGCCACGGGCGATCAGGGCCTGGATGGCGGCATAGCCTTGCTCGTGCGCAAAGCTGACATGGCTGCCACGGTAGTGATGATCACGTGGGGTCACCAGACGCAGGCCAAACTCGGCACATTCCTGTTCCACCAGAGCGATGAACAAGTCTGTCAGGGCCAGGGATTTACGGCGCACGGCTTGTAAATCGGTTTGCAGGAACACATCCACACCACAAGCGACCAGGCTCAAGGACACAATGGGCTGAGTCCCGCACAAAAAGCGCTCGATACCATTGGCCGCTTCGTACGAAGGGCTCATCGCAAAGGGGTGCTTATGCCCCCACCAGCCAGACAGAGGCTGACTGATCTGGCTCATCAGCTCAGGGCTCACCCACAGCAGGGCCGGTGCGCCCGGACCGGCATTCAGGTACTTGTAGGTGCAGCCAATGGCAAAGTCCGAACCGCTGTCTTTAAGCTCGATCGGCAAGGCGCCCGCAGAGTGGCACAAGTCCCAGATCACCAGACCCTGGTGCTCGTGCACCAGCCGGTTGGTCGCCTGCATATCGTGCAGGTAACCCGTGCGGTAGTTCACGTGGGACAGCACGACCACGGCTGTTTCAGCATTGACCGCGGCTTGCAGCTCTGCCGGCTCATCAATCAGCTCCAGCCTATAGTCTTTGCCGAAGAAGGCGTTAAACCCTTCAATGATGTACAGATCGGTAGGGAAAGAGTCGCGCTCGGCCAGAATCACTTTCTTTTCCGGATGGCGTTCTTTTTGCAAATTGACGGCGGCAGCCAGCACCTTGAACAGGTTCACGGAGGTGCTGTCGCTCACGATGGTTTCGCCTTGACCGGCACCAATCAGGGGCGACATCTGGTCGCCCAGACGCACCGGCAAGGTCCACCAGCCTGCCTTGTTCCAGCTATTGATCAGGTCGGTGCGCCATTCCTGGCCAATCACTTCCTGGGCGCGCTCCATGGCATGCCGGGGCATGGCCCCCAGGGAGTTTCCATCCAAATAAATCGTATTGGGCGGCAGGTCAAATTTGGCCTTAAAGGCAGCCAACTCATCGGCTTGATCCCACTGCTCACATTGCGGCAAAGTAATCATGTTCATGCTCCTCGATTCTGCTTTTTACGTCATTTAGTCTAGCATCGAGGCTCTGGCGAATTATTCCAAATCAATCAGGATTATGCTTAAATCTGGAAGAAAATTCGATTCTAAAAACATATAAACATAGATAATTCTAAAACATGAGACTAGACGAGACAGACTTGAAAATCCTGCGCCTTTTGCAGGGCAACGGCAGGCTTAGCAACCAGGAGCTGGCTGACCTGATCGCCCTTTCTCCGTCCTCCTGCCATCGGCGGGTAAAGATTCTGGAGCAAGAGGGCTTGATCGAGAGCTACAGCGCCAATCTCAGTGCGAGCAAGCTGGGTTTTGCCATTGAGGCCTTTGTGGAAGTCAATATTGCGCAGCTCAACGAGAGCGAACATCAGTACCTGAGCAAGGCATTAGCCAACATGGATGAAGTGCTGCATGCCTACATCGTGACCGGGCAGGCGAACTACATGCTGCATATCCGCACGCGCAACTTCGAGACCTTCTCTAATTTTGTGGTCCACAAGCTCAACACGCTGCGCGGCGTCACCAAAATCCATTCACAGATTGTGCTGTCTTGCATCAAGGCCAAAGGGCAGCATTTGCCTGTGTAAACCGCAGTACCGACAAGGTCTGGGTTGGCACCAGCACCGGATTTCAGATGTAGTTCAATTTGAAGCGTCGTTTGAAATGCTCGCTGCGCCACCAGCCCTTGCCACTTTGCACCGGCTTGCCATCGGTATCGAACAAGTCGATACGCTGCACGATCACGGCCTGGTTTTCCTTGATCCACAACTGCTTGGCCATCTCCGCCGACGCATTGGCCATACTGATCTCCTCTTGGGCATGCTGGATGGGCACAGCCAGCACGCAGGTCAACATCTCCACCATGGTGCGTGTTTCCAGTTCCTGCACCAGGATGCGTTCGCCGATCGAGCGCAGCAAGTAGTTTTCCGCCCAATACAAAGGAACAGCCGACTTGTAGCGCACCGCCTGCAGCTTGTAGACCGGTTCATCGGACGCAAAGAACTCGGCAATCTCGGCAGGGGGGGCCACCAAGGACCAGTTGGCAATACGGGTGGTAGTGTCTTTGCCCAGTTGCACCAGATCATTGATGGAGCCTAACTCCCAGGAGCCCGTCTGTTTGCGCTCCAGCACAAAAGTGCCACGGCTGGCAAAGCGTTCAATCAAACCGTTGCGCGTCAGTATCGCCAGACCTTGGCGAACCGTAATTCGGCTGACGCCAAACATTTCGCCCAACTCCGCTTCGGTCGGCAAGCGGTCCCCCGGTTTCAGACGACCGTTCTGGATATAACGGGTCAGCTTGTCGGCAAGCTGTTCATAAAGTGGCTTTGTACTCACTGTCTTATCTCGTTCTTATAGATGGCAAGGCGTTGCTGCTTGGCTCCCGATGCACTGCGTTCAGCAAGCATCAGGCCCGTTGCTTGGCGGCCCGCAAGCAACATCGTTTACGCCCGCTCCAAGAGCCCCTTGATCAAGAACATTTCAGCCTCATGCACACAAGAGATTTGCTCCCACGCGGCATCGCTCTGCGTTGCCAGCCTCCAGGTCAACAGGCTCACCACACATTTGTCCGCGCCCAGTTTAAGGACCTCTCCCGGAATCACACGCGACATGTTCCGAAACTGCATGCTTTCCTTGCTGGTGCCGACGTCGTAATCAACCTGGAAACGCTCGGTATCTACATTCAGACGCACATACGTGTCCTGACCGTTAAAGACCGATGTGCCCTTGAACAGACCCGGCTCCACCTCAGTGCGATTGGCACTGCCCCAGGCCCACTGACCTTGCTGGATGCCATCGGACATGATGGCAAACGCGATTGGCGCGGACCGCTCAACCAGGATGCTGCTGGAATGACAATGTGGATCTTTCATTTACTGTCTCCTGTGGTGTTTGACTATTGTTATGACAATAGAGGCATTGTCATGCCAATACTGACGTGAAGCCAGACGGGAAAACACGTAGGTACTCACTCACTCGTCCTGGGTAGCCCAAAAAACCACTCACTTTCCCGAAGGACAATCAGCGGTTGTAGAAGCAGGCGACACCTCAGGTCGGCAGAAGAACACCATCTGGCGCCCCAATTAATTGGGCGACACCCATTTCTGGGTAACGGCATGCAGCCCCCATGCAAGCGCAGGACAGGATATTGCTCTGCGATCAAGCCCAGCAAAGGCATTAACTCGGCAGGTTTCCCTGACTTACCCCCATTAATTGGTCAGACCATTCAATAAAGAAAAAACCAATTAGTCTTAAATTATTAGGGTAAACACTGAGATTCAAGCCAATAAACCCGTGGATACAATGCGCTCTACCCTTGACGATCTCAAGAAATGGTCAGACCAATCTACTGACCTTCAGGTTCGCTTGCGTTACAAGCGCCTCCCCTTTGCTCCTGCGGAGATAGAACAAACATGCAACAAGCGTGGCTGCAGCAATACGATCCCACCGGCAATATCTGGCTGTCGGCACTGATCGCCCTTATTCCAATCATCTTTTTTTTCCTGGCCCTGACCAAGTTGCGCATGAAGGGCTATCTGGCGGGCACGATTACGGTGCTGCTGGCTCTGGGCGTTGCCCTGTTCTTCTACCGCATGCCGGTTTCTGCGGCGCTGGCCTCGGTGGTCTATGGCTTTTTCTATGGTCTGTGGCCCATTGCCTGGATCATTGTGGCCGCCGTTTTCCTGTACAAGATCTCGGTCAAGACTGGCCAATTCGACGTGATTCGTGCCTCCATCCTGTCCGTCACACCTGACCAGCGTCTACAGCTGATTCTGGTCGGTTTTTGCTTTGGCGCGTTCCTGGAAGGGGCGGCCGGTTTTGGTGCACCCGTTGCCATCACCGCGGCCTTGCTGGCAGGTTTGGGTTTCCGCCCCTTGTACGCTGCCGGTCTGTGCCTGATTGCGAACACCGCTCCGGTTGCTTTCGGTGCCATGGGTATTCCTATCATTGTGGCCGGTCAGGTATCGGGTATTGATCCCTTTGAAATCGGCCAGATGGCCGGTCGCCAGCTACCTTTCATGACTATCATCGTGCTGTTCTGGCTGATGGCCATCATGGACGGCTGGCGCGGCATCAAGGAAACCTGGCCTGCGGTGCTGGTCGGTGGTGGCTCCTTTGCGATTGTGCAGTTCCTGACGGCCAACTACATTGGCCCCGAACTGCCGGACATTACCTCGGCCCTGGTTTCCCTGGTCGTGCTGACCTTGTTCCTGAAAGTGTGGCAACCCAAACGCATCTTCCGTTTTGAGACGCAAGAAGGCACGGCCCCCCAGAACAAGACTGCCGAACAGGCCCCTGCAGCATTGACCACAGGCCGCATCCTCAAAGCCTGGTCGCCCTTCATCATCCTGACTGCCATGGTCACGATCTGGAGTGTGCAGCCCTTCAAAGTGCTGTTTGCCGCCAACGGCCCGCTGGCTTCGACCATCGTGAACATTCCCGTGCCCTTCCTGCACAATCTGGTCGAAAAAGCACCACCCGTGGTCGCCTCGGCCACACCCTATGGCGCGGTCTACGCCTTTAACTGGCTGTCTGCTACCGGCACTGCCATTCTGATTGCCGCCTTGCTCACGATTATCTTCTTGCGCATGAAGCCCGCAAAAGCGGTCGAGACCTTGGGTGAAACCTTCAAGGAGCTGGCTGTACCTATCTATTCGATCGGTATGGTGCTGGCCTTCGCCTTTATCGCCAACTATTCGGGCCTGTCTGCCACCCTGGCACTGGCCCTGGCCCACACGGGCAAAGCCTTCACCTTCTTCTCGCCGTTTCTGGGCTGGATCGGTGTATTCCTGACCGGTTCCGACACGTCTGCCAACGCCTTGTTTGGTGCCTTGCAGGCAACCACGGCGCAGCAGTTGGGCCTACCTGAAGTGCTGATGGTGGCCGCCAATACCACTGGGGGCGTCACCGGCAAGATGATCTCGCCCCAATCCATTGCCATTGCCTGCGCCGCCGTGGGACTGGCTGGTAAAGAATCCGATCTGTTCCGTTTTACCGTCAAGCACAGCCTGGTCTTTGCTGTCCTTGTCGGCCTGCTGACGACCTTGCAAGCCTATGTGTTACCTTGGATGATCCCCTAAGGGCCCGCCCTCATCCTTTATCAGCAAGGTGCACAGACTCGCGCCTTGCTGATTTCTCTTTTCGCTACTTTCAAGAACTATGCGCCTCTCTGATCACGTCGCCCAACAACTACTGGCGCTGATTCAATCCAGCGATTTCAAGGCAGGGCAACGTCTGCCCGCCGAGCGTACGCTGGCAGCCCAATTGAACGTGTCGCGTGCTTCGCTGCGCGAGGCCATTCAGCAACTGAACACCCAAGGCATTTTGCGCAGTCAGGTTGGCTCAGGCACCTACCTGACTTCCCAAACGTCTCAATGGACGCAGCGTTCTGTAGACCCGCTGGCCGCCTTGATGCTGTCCGATCCCCAGTACCGCTACGATGTGCTGGAAGCACGCATTGCTCTGGAAAGCAGCACCACCTGGCACGCCGCCCTGCGCGCCTCCCCCGACGACAAAGACAAGATCCTGCAGTGCTTCGAGCAAATGATTCGCTACCAGCAAAGTGGTGACACCGAGCAATCTGCCCGGGCCGATGCCCAGTTTCACCTGGCCGTTGCCGAAGCCTCCCACAACCTGGTGCTGGTTCAAGTCATGCGAGGACTGTTCGACCTGGTGCTCAGCAGTGTGACCCAGAACCGGGACATCATCATGTTTGTGCACGACTCGCCCGAAACCATCACACATCTGACCGCGCAGCACGAGGCCCTGGTCAAAGCCATTATTGATGGCGATGCGGCCCGTGCTCGCCACGTTGTCAATGAACACCTTGGTTACGTACGCAACACCCTTATTCAGGCCGACGAAGATCTTGCTCGCCGCGAACGAGCCGCGCGCTTGCAGACACTGCCCTCGACCTTAACGGACTCCGCCCTGCCATGATTATTTCCTCCTCGACCGACTACCGGCGTGCCGCCCAAAAACGACTGCCTCCTTTCCTGTTCCACTACATTGACGGCGGTGCCTACGCCGAGCACACCCTGCGCCGCAATGTGGATGATCTGGCCAATGTCGCCCTGCGCCAGCGTGTGCTGAAAGACATGAGCCAGTTGGATACCAGCATTGAACTGTTTGGTGAAAAGCTGTCCATGCCGGTGGCCCTGTCCCCGGTGGGTCTGACCGGCATGTATGCGCGTCGAGGCGAAGTACAAGCGGCCCAGGCGGCCGATGCACACGGCATTCCCTTTACCATGTCCAGCGTGTCGGTCTGCCCGATCGAGGAGGTGGCCCCACGACTGACACGGCCCATGTGGTTTCAGTTGTATGTGCTCAAAGACCGTGGCTTCATGCGCAATGCGCTGGAACGGGCGCAAGCCGCTGGCTGCAGCACTCTGGTCTTTACCGTGGACATGCCCGTACCCGGCGCACGTTACCGTGATGCCCATTCAGGCATGAGCGGCCCGAACGCCGCCCTGCGCCGCTACGCACAGGCCGTCATGCACCCGCGCTGGGCCTGGGATGTGGGTCTACTGGGCCGTCCGCATGATCTGGGCAATATCTCGCGCTACTTGGGCAAGCCGACGGGCCTGGCCGACTATATGGGCTATCTGGGTGCGAACTTCGACCCTTCCATTTCCTGGAAAGACCTGGAATGGATACGCGAATTCTGGAAAGGTCCCATGGTCATCAAAGGCATTCTGGACCCCGATGACGCGCGCGATGCAGTACGTTTTGGTGCCGATGGCATCATCGTCTCGAACCACGGTGGCCGCCAGTTGGATGGCGTCCTGTCCTCGGCCCGCGCCCTGCCCGCCATTGCCGATGCCGTCAAAGGCCAGATCAAGATTCTGGCGGACTCTGGTGTACGCAGCGGGCTGGACGTGGTGCGCATGATTGCCCTGGGTGCCGATGCTGCCATGCTGGGCCGCGCCTACATCTATGCACTGGCCGCCGCCGGACAATCCGGCGTCGATCACCTGCTTGGCCTGATTGAAAAAGAAATTCGGGTCGCCATGACGCTGACCAGTGTCAGCAGTATTTCCCAGATCAGCTCTGACCTGCTTGTACAGGAGTCTTGACCATGTCAGTTTCCACCGGCGCTGCGGATTTGTTGCAGCAATTGCGCGCTATTGTCGGCAACCCCCACGTCCTGACGGACGACCGCAGCACGCGTCGTTACCGCAAGGGCCACCGTACGGGTGAAGGCAAGGTGTTGGCCGTAGTGCGGCCTGGAACGCTGCTGGAACAATGGCGCAGCCTGCAAGCCGCTGTCGCTGCCGATTGCATCGTGATCATGCAAGCGGCCAATACCGGACTGACGGGCGGCTCCACCCCCGACGGTGACGACTACGACCGTGACATCGTGCTGATGAACACCATGCGCCTACAAGGCATACAGGTCATTAACGATGGCGAGCAGGTTGTCTGCCTACCCGGTGCCACGCTCGATCGTCTGGAACAGACCCTGGCCCCGCTGGAGCGTGAACCCCATTCGGTGATTGGCTCCTCGTGTATCGGTGCGTCTGTGCTGGGCGGTGTTTGCAACAACTCCGGCGGTGCACTGGTGCGACGCGGCCCGGCCTACACGGAATTGACGTTGTACGCGCAAGTGCTGGACGATGGCACCTTGCAACTGGTCAATCACCTGGGCATCCATCTGGGGGATACCCCGGAAGAAATTCTGAGCCGCCTAGAACAAGGCAAGTACAGTGTCGCGGACATCATCAACGACCCGGAACGCAAGGCCAGCGACCCACGCTACGCCGAAGCTGTGCGCGATGTGGATGCCCAGACCCCAGCCCGTTTCAATGCCGACCCTTCACGCCTTTACGAAGCCTCCGGCTCGGCCGGCAAGCTGTGCATTTTTGCCGTACGTCTGGATACCTTCCCCAAAGAGGCCAGTACCGTTTTCTACATCGGCACCAACGACCCGGACGAGCTGACTGCCGTACGTCGCCACCTGCTGACGGACCTGCCCCGCCTGCCTATTGCGGGCGAGTACATCCATCGCACCGCCTACGATATTGGCGAACAATACGGCAAAGACACCTTCTTGCTGATCGACCGTTTTGGTACGGCCAAAGTGCCGTCCGCCTTCGCTATGAAAAGCCGTATCGATGGTTTTTTTGAACGCTTTGGCTGGCGCGGCGTCACCGATCGCGTGATCCAGGCAATCATGAACCGCCTGCCCAGCCACCTGCCGCCGCGTATGCGTGAATGGCGTGATCGCTTCGAGCACCACCTGCTGCTGCGCGTCTCCAACGACACCGCCCAGGCCACGCGCGAATTTCTAAGTCAGCAATTTGAAGGCAGCCAGCAAGGTGCCTATTTTGAGTGCGATGCAGAAGAAGGCCGCAAAGCCTTTCTGCACCGCTTTGCCATTGCCGGTGCCGCCATCCGCTACCGTGAGTCGCACCCCGACAGCGTGGAAGATATTGTGGCGCTGGACATTGCCTTGCGCCGCAACGACAAGGAATGGGTGGAGCAACTGCCGGACGATATGGAAAAAGACATCGTCCACAAACTCTACTACGGCCACTTCCTGTGCCACGTGTTCCACCAGGACTACATCGTCAAAAAAGGCGTGGTTCCTCTGGATATGGAACACCGCATGTGGAAGCTGCTGGATGAACGCCGTGCCGAGTACCCGGCCGAGCACAATGTGGGCCACCTGTATATCGCCAAACCTGCCCTGGCCGGGTTTTACCGCGAGCTGGACCCGACCAACACCTTCAACCCCGGTATCGGCCACACTTCGCGTCGCAAGTGGTGGACAGTTTGCTGCGGCGGCAAGCACGACTAAAGACCGCCTTTTCTTGAAGGCACCCACAGGCTGCCAGCCACTCTTTTTCTTGTCCTGCAGCCTGTCTCTTTCATGCCCCCTTCGTTGAGACCCGCAAGTCGCTGGCCTGCCCAACGGGCAAGCCTTACTCACTACACGGTAACCGTCACTGTGGCGGGAGCAGGAATAACGGTTGGCTGACCGAACTCGGTCGAAACCAAGTTTCTATTCCAAGCAACACAGCAGATGGATATCTTCCGGGTCCAGCTCAAACAAACGGGCATCAGGCTCTGGCGCGATTTCAAAACCATGCGCCCTATAGAAATCCACCGTATTCACTGAAGGCGTGGCCGAGGCATAGACCGCCTTCGCACCCCATTCCACAGCCTGTTTCTTGGCCTGATCCAGCAGCCATACGCCCATGCCCTGCCCTCGCAAGGACTGGCTGACATGCAGAAAGAAAAGTTGACGCCAATCGCCTTGTGGCCCTAGGGGCAAGCTGTCCAGACCCACAGCAGCCAGCAAAGTCTTCCCCTTGAATACGCCCATGAACCAGGCGCCACGATGAAAGGCGTCCTCATGTTCAGGGTGATATTTTTCCGGGTCGCCCTCCGGCCAGCCGCGCAGATCAATATCAGCCGCTTGCTTGTGCAACACGCCATTACGCAGCTCGTACAAACCGTCGATTCGCTCGCTACGGTCTATGGACCACAGCAGGTTCAGTTCGGATTCTTGAAGGGGACGAAACGCGCAGCCGTCAGGCAGAGAAAGAGAGGAGTCAGGCACAGTATTCAATGCAGATGATGGGATAAAACAAGAGTTAAAACGCATAAGGCTCGATAGTAAACAATCGCCACAGGCGCTGCTATGCAGACATGGCCTACTCAAGGCGTAAAAAACACATTCACATGCAGGTTCTGCACCTTCACTCCGCGTTTGAGCACCATACCGACAGCCTCATCCACCATGGAGGGTGACCCTGCCACATACACCTTCCAGCCATTCAGATCAGGCAGGTCCTGGCCCACCGCATCAGTCACCATGCCCCTTCGGTACGGTGCCACCGGCATCCCCGATAACACAGGCGTAAAGCTCAGATTGGGGTAACGTTCTTGCAAGGCTTTGAACTCGTCTTCGCAGTACAAGTCCCGCCGCTCCCGCACCCCAAAATACACATGAATAGGCTGGCTCATGCCCCAGCCCAAGGCCGTCTCTACAATCGACTGGATCGGTGCCAGGCCTGTTCCACCGGCAATACAAAGCATCGGCCCGCCATAGCCATCGCGCAGATAGGATGAGCCTAGCGGCACCGTCAGGCTGACCGGCTCACCTTGCTGCAAGACCGTATGCACATAGGCCGAAGCCACCCCACGCGGCACGCGGCGCACGTAAAAATCCAGCTCTGGCGCCCCCGGAGGATTGGCCATGGAATAACTACGCACCGGAGCCTGTCCAAACTTGATATCCGCGTACTGCCCCGCAAAGAAAATCAACGGTTCCTGACCATCCAAACGTATTCGCACCAGCCGGATATCGTGGGTCAGATCCTTGATACAGGACACGGTGCCCGTCAGTTCCCGGGACGGGATCAAGCCCCGAACATCATCGGTCCCTATCCAGCCCACCGTCACATCGGTTTGGGGAACCGCTCTACAGGCCAGAATCAGGCCCCTGGCCTTTTGTTCCTCGGTCAGCGCAAAGCGGGAGTACGCCATCATCTCCACCTGCCCCTTGACCAGGCGCGTCTTACAGCCCCCGCATACCCCTGTCTTGCAGCCGTGAGGGTAAGAGATCCCGTGCTCCAGGGCAGCCTGCAAAATGGTTTGATGATCCTGTGCCTGAATGTGCTCTTGTCTCTGCTGGATAAGAATAGTTTTGCCAGCCATGCTTGCCTCTCCTCGCTCCTTTCGGGCCATAGTGCTGCACTCTTGCTCGCGAAGCAATCAGAAGTCATAAGCCGGTGCGCGGACCAACTTATCGATTCCGACGAGCCCGCTCCTGCACCACATTACTTTCCAGCACTAAAGCCGCCCGGCTGCTAATCCGGTCCAGCATGCTGCTCAGGGCCGCCATTTCTGCGGCACTCAGGTCCTGAAAGATCTCCTCGTTCAAGGAGGCCACAATCGGCATGACCTCCTTGTAACGCTGCATACCCAACTCCGTTACCGAGACATGCACCACACGCGTGTCTTTGGTATCGCGCGTGCGCTTTAACAAGCCCTTTTCACACAGAGAGCTGACCGCCCGGGAACAGCGTGCCGTATCCAGCGATACGGCCTCAGCCAAGGCCGTGCCCGTCAAGGCGGGGTGCATGCTGGCGATAGCCAGAATGCGCCATTCACGGCGCGTGATATTGAAGCGCCCCTCGCACAAGCGAATAAAAATCGGGTTGCCTGCTGACCAGGCCCGATACAACTGGAACATCATCATGGCCGGAAGCGTAGGAGCCGGAACGGCGCTTGCCGGGGTAGAAGAAGACGGGGAGGGGCTGACCATAGAAGGACCTTTAGCCTTAAAGATACTTGATTAGAACAAGTATCAGCCCCCTTGGTAAGCTGCGGTAAAAACTGATGGAAATCAAAAAAAGGAGACAAATCATGACCAAGAACCGCCTTCGCGCCACGCTAACAAGCTGTCTGCTGTCAGGGCTGTTGTTCACTGGCTTATCCCATGCGGCCACCCCCATTGAAAACCTGACCGTCGTTGTCCCTTATGCCCCCGGAGGCGCCTCTGATCGAGCTGCCCGCATTGTGTCAGACAGCCTGCACCAAAAACTTGGCATTCCCGTGGTGGTCGAGAACAAAACCGGCGCGGGGGGCCGAATTGCCGCCCAGTATGTCAAAAATACAGCAGCAGACAAGAATGTGCTGATCCTGGCCAATCCCGCCATCATGGTGGTCGCCCCCCTGGTTTTCAACGACATCCCGTACAAGCCCGACAGCGACTTTCAAGCGGTTTCCATGGTGACCGAATACGGCTTTGGGGTGGCTGTATCGGCAGACAGCGACATTAAAACCATGGATCAACTGATCACCTGGGCCAAAGCGCATCCCGGTGCTTTCAATATCGGTGTTCCTGCCACCGGCAGCCTGCCCCACTTCTTTGGCCTGATGCTGTCCCAGCAAATTGGCTCCAAGGGCGAGATTATTGGCTACCGTGGCTCGGCCCCTGTGATTACCGACCTGATCGGCGGCATTTTGCCCGTGGCTATTGATACGCTGGATGTGCTGACCGCCCAACACCAAGGCAAACGCATCCGCATTCTGGCTACCTCCGGCAGCGAGCGTGAAACCGCCCTGCCAGACGTCCCCACCCTAAAGCAGTCGGGTGTTGAGCTGGAAGCCTCGGGCTGGAATGCTTTCTTCGCCCCCGCCTCCATGCCTGCCGACAAAGTGACCCAACTGGGCGAAGCGATCAAGGCAGTCACCAGCGCCCCGGCCCTGCAAGAGACACTGCTGAAAAATGAATTGATCCCTGTGTCTGCCAATGCAGAAGAAACCCGCGTCCGCATCGAACAATTCCGCCAACAATGGGCACCCGTTATTCAAGCCTCCGGCTTTAAAGTCACGCAATAAACCAGCAACACAAACAACATGACACAACGCAAGAACGTCCTGTTCATCATGGCCGATCAGCTACGCGCTGATCACCTGGCCTGCTACGGGCACCCTCATATTCGTACCCCCCATCTGGATGCACTGGCTGCCAAAGGGGTGCGCTTTGATCGCGCTTTCGTTAACTCCGGCGTTTGCGGCCCATCGCGCATGAGCTACTACACAGGCCGCTATCCTTCTACTCATGGTGCCACCTGGAACCGCGTGCCCTTGTCGGTAGGCGAGGTCACCATGGGCGAGTACTTGCGCGCCGGTGGGCACAAGCTGGTGCTGGCGGGTAAAACCCATATCATGGTTGACCACAAAGGGCTGGAGCGATTGGCACTAGACGGCGGCAGCGAGCTGGCCCGCCTGCTGAAAACAGGTGGCTTTGAGGAAATAGACCGCTACGACGGCCATCACGAACCGGGCGAAGAAAGCGGCTACCCGGCCTACCTGCGACGTCATGGCTACCAGTCCGATGACCCATGGACAGACTTTGTCATCTCCGCACGCGGCCCTGATGGAGAGGCCGTCAGCGGCTGGCATATGCGCAATGCCCGCTACCCCTCTCTGGTGGAAGAAAAGCACTCGGAAACGGCCTATATGACGGATCAGGCCCTGTCCTTCATGGAGCGCATGGGGGACGAACCCTGGGTCCTGCACCTGAGCTACGTCAAACCCCATTGGCCCTATATTGCCCCCGCGCCCTACCACGATATGTACAGCGCAGATCAATGCCTGCCCGTGGTCCGCAACGAGGCCGAACTTAGCAACGCGCACCCTGTGCTAGAAGCCTACCGCCAGCAAGAAGAATGCGTCAGCTTTGCCAGTGACACCTGCGTGGAGACCGTCCGCCCCGCCTACCAGGGGCTGATCACCCAATTGGACGACCACCTGGGTCGCTTGTTCGACTTCATGTCCCGCAATGGCCTGATGGACAACACCCTGATCATCTTCACCGCCGATCACGGGGACTTCCTGGGCGATCATTGGCTGGGCGAGAAAGAGCTGTTCTACGACACCGTGCAGCGCGTGCCTTTCATCGTCTACGACCCGTCTCCGGAAGCGGACGCCACGCGTGGAACCGTCGATGACAGAATGGTCGAAGCCGTGGATGTACTGCCCACCATGCTCTCCTGGCTGGGCCTGCCACCGGCCCCGCACCGCATTGAGGGACGAGACCTGCTGCCCCTGCTGCACGGTGCCCAGCCCCCGTGGCGCGACTGCGTGTTTTCCGAACTGGACTACAGCTATCGACTGGCGCGCGTGCTACGTGACAAATCACCGTCCAATGCCAGAGCCTGGTCCCTGCGCAGCGACCGTTGGCGTTATGTGTATTGGCTGGACGAGCCCGAGCAGCTTTACGATCTGCATGCAGACCCAGAACAGTTCAACGACCTGGGCCAATCTGCCGAGCATGAGCACATACGGGAGGAATGCCGGGAACGCTTGCTGCAATGGTTTACCAGCCTGAAACGCCGTACTACCGTGACCGAAGAAGAAGTCGAACGCGGCACCAATGCGTATAAAAAGGCAGGGGTGTTTTTTGGGCAGTGGTAAAGCCTAGAAGCTTGCTTGGCTTGGCGCTGTCAGCCTGAAGTCTGAAAGCGCCAAGCCACCGTCTTTCTACAGGTCAAGAGCAAGCAACCAGGAGCCGCTATCGTCAAAGGACAGAGATCCCCCAGGCTCCCAACCCCGCCAAAAGCACCACCACGACAGGGGGCACCTGCCCTACCGTCAGCAAACCGAACAAAAGCAAAGCCAGCGCAACATCTGCCCGACTGTGAATGGCACTGGTCCACACCGGGTCATACAGAGCCACACCCAGAATGCCGACCACACCTGCATTCACACCGGCCATCGCCGTCCGCATCCCTGCCCTATGCCGCAAACCCTGCCAAAAAGGCAAAACACCAATCAGAATCAAGACCGCCGGTATAAAAATCACCACCAATAAAACCAGTCCACCCAGCCATCCGTGCAAGGGCCCTTGAGCCATCGCCCCGATATACGCCGCAAAGGTAAACAAGGGTCCCGGTACCGCTTGAGCTGCACCGTAACCCACCATCAAATCCGCATTGCTGACCACCCCGCTCGGCACCACCGAGGCCTGCAATAAAGGCAACACTACATGCCCGCCCCCAAACACCAAGGCCCCGGAGCGATACACGCCTTCCAGCAACTGCGCCGTAGACGAACCCGTCGCCGCTGCCCAAACAAGCAAGGCAATCAGCAGACCCGCAAACAGCAGCAAAGCCACTATCCCCACCTTGCGCGACACCGGATACGCATGAGCCTGCGCCGCACCTGCCTGAATGACATCCAACCTCCACCAAGCCAGCAGACCCGTGATCACAATTGCGGCCACCTGCCCAAACGCAGAGGGCAGCAAAAGACTCAACAAAGCCGCCAGAATCGCCAAGGCCGCTCTGGCGCGATCAGGACATAAAGAGCGAGCCATCCCCAGCACCGCCTGCGCCACAATCGCAACGGCCACAACCTTGAGGCCATGCACCCAAGCAGACTCGGCAACCCCCTGGAACCCGGCCAAACTCAAGGCAAACAGAATCAACACCATCGCCGAAGGCAAGGTAAAACCCGTCCAGGCAGCCAGTAAACCCAGCCAGCCCGCACGCCCCAAACCAATCGCCATCCCCACCTGACTGCTGGCCGGCCCCGGCAAGAACTGACACAGGGCGACCAGATCCGAATAACTGCGATCATCCAGCCAGCGACGACGCTCCACAAACTCCGCACGGAAATAGCCCAGATGCGCGATCGGCCCACCAAATGAGCTCAGGCCCAGTTTCAGGAAGGCCCAAAAGACCTCCAGAGGCTTGCCTTGTTGAATCGCCGCCTGCTGCGCTAAAGGCGTATTCCTAGAACCATTCATCGCTGTTAGCCCCCCCCGAAAGTCGTCAAATGCACTGACACATTGCGCCTGAGTCTACTTGTCTTTTGTTATAGCTATGCGAGGCTGCTGGCCCTATTAAGATTTATGCTTAATCATCGCATCTCCGTCATCGTTTTCAGTTGTATGTGCAACTATCGAATCGGTTGCCCAAAAGAATAGCGGTATGCCATGAACCTTGAAGAGGTGCACAAAGGGCCGCACGTTCAAACCCCGCTCTCTTGGCCAATAAGCATACATAAGATCAAAAACTCACAAGACACAGCTTTATAAACAGTTGTCCTTTATATGATCCCAAGTAAAATTTACAGAATATTTAAACAACAAAACCGGGTTGCTTTTGTATGCCTACATTGAGTGATTTAACTGCCAAAGGCTTTGAGATCCTTTTCGTCTCCCACGCCCGCTCAATTCTCGAAGGCGAATTTGGGGAGACCCTAGAAGAACTGGCATCCGTGCTAAATGCACTGGAGCTGCCGATCACGGAGATCATCGGTAGTGGTGGTGGCGAGAGCAAATTCACACAGCGGATGCGTCGCGAGTTGGCTGCGCTTGGCTGGACAAAACATAATTTTGAGATAGCCAAAGTCGTGGATGGGGTCCAGAAAGAGTCGACGTCACACGAAGTAGATCATGTGCGACGAGTTGATGGCGTCGGGGTCCTAGCGTGCGAGATCGAATGGAACAACAAAGATCCCTTCTTTGACCGTGACCTTGAAAACTTTAAGCGGCTTCATGCTGAAGGTGCGATCAGTGTAGGAGTTATCATCACCCGGGGGAGTTCGCTGCAAAGAGCGCTGTGGCAAGCTGTACATCGCTTCGCAACAGATAGAGACATCAGGAGCTACGATGACCTGGAGACACACGGATACACCCCCACTCCCAAACAAAGAAACAATGTCCTCAAGAGAGTAGAACGTCCCAGAGACCCAATCCCCTTCGTAGACGCATGGACTGACAACTTCGTTTCAAACAAATACGGTATGGCTACTACCCATTGGGACAAACTAATTCATCGGGTGGATAGAGGTGTAGGAAATCCATGCCCCCTCTTACTAATCGGTCTTCCAGATAAAATTATTCAGTTCGATTCCGCTCCAGTAGAGGAGTTGGACGAAGATGATGTAAGCGTCGACCCGACGGTCCAAGAGGACGGATGACAACTGATCTGTAGAACCTAAGCCGATATGTACCAGTAGGCTGATCAGCTAGTATTTTACTAAAGGCTCTTTATAGACACTCGGGTATAGCTGATCGATATATAGATATCCTTGTTGTCAATAAAAAGGCTCGCAAGCCAGCTACTCCGACTATATCACTTATGATATGTGACTCGAAGAAGGAGCGGCCGCAAGGTTGACATATAGGCCTGGAGAATAAAGCTACATCGTCTATTACACGGAAAATTCTGGCAAATGGTTTGAAATCAAACAGCTAGCCAAATACTCAACGCATTAGCACCTATCTCAGTTTGGAGCTGGTCAACTGCTAACGCCGACCTTAGTACGATGGGGACAAGCCATGGCAACAAGAGTGCGGATTGTAGAATAGACTCGTCATTCCCTACAGAATCATGAATTGATAGCTCAGAGAGAGCCACTCCAAGGAACAAGCAAACGAGAAAACCGTCTAGACGAAGCCTCGGACATCGTTGACAGATTACCAACCATAAGACAACTGGGATTCTTTTTGAATCCTAAAGTTAAGTGAATCACAACGAATGGGAAAGAAGGTATTCGCCCGATATCGTTTGACGTTTGAGAGGTGCAAGTCCGAGACCCTCTGCCGCAGTTCTTCGGAGCGACATTGCATATGCCCCACAAGAAACACCATTCGCCACGATGCCCTCGGCCCGCAACCAAACGGCGCAATGATACTGACAACGCGGTAGATCCAAATCAAAATTAAGCAGCTTGGAACACAAGGGCCTCACAAGCCCAAGTCATTCTCGCAGACCATAACCAACATCATTCAAGTATCAGCAGTATAAGCAACTCCATCGTCGGCATTCGCAGCAGAATGATTCGCATATGTCGGCCAGGTAGGACAATAGCTGCTGTCTGCCTGGTTACCCCAAATCGCCCAACCTTCCCGTTCACCACGTGCAAATAGCTCCAAGAATGGTCCCGGGCTGCACGAAGTAATCAATTCATATTGCTCATCCGGCTTACGGCTGTGCTCACGCTTACGGGTCGAAATCATATTGACCTGTGTCCGTCCCGGCTGCAAGGTTCGAGCGTTCTTACCGCGCACACCAAAAAGCAACAACTCCGTCACATTACGGAAATAGAAACCTACACCGCGACCATCCGGTCCCCCATCCTTGCGAATCTTTTGCCAAACGATGTTGGACTTGTAGTTGAACCCCCACGCCTTCATAACCTCAAGCCCCTCTGGAAGCAATGCGTTAGGCACCCATAGGTACAGGTGAGCAGTATCTTCTGCTGCAGCCGACACAGGAAGATCCTTGATTTCGGCAAGGGTCATCGTTTCGTAACGGGTCAATCGACGATGTTCAGGCGCAATTTTTCCAGTCCGATTCTGAAACTGCCATGGCGGATCAGCCAATATGGTCTTGAACTTCCGACCAGCAATGTACTGGGCGAAGTCCTGAGAAGCGGTAACGTCACCCTGATTGGTTGAGTCTTTCATATTTATACTGCTTAAAAAATGACGCCACGTTTGGCAAACTCGGCTTCCAATGCCTGAACGATGATTGCTTGAATGCTTGATCTTTCATCAAGACTCAGTTCATGCAACTTCCTCCACCTGCCACGAGGCAGACGAAAGCTTGTTTGCACTAGCTCTTCCTGATCCTTCACCTGCTTTCGGGTTTTAGCGGTCTTGCCGGTTCGACTTGTCGTTCGCTCTGCCGGTGAGCTCTGCATATCTAATCCCTCTGCTACCAAGTTAGCTTGGTACCAAATTCTACAGCACTTGAGGCCGAACATGTTAACTGCCGATCCTAACGCGGCTCCCCCACTGTCCATCCGACAACTGCAACGCCACACTCTCAATCATAAAAAGAGCGAGATACGTTCGACATTCGCTAAACTTGTTTTTGCGAAGACCCTACCTAACGGCAGCAATGCAAATATCCCAATCGCTTCTATTCCAGGGGGCCTGGGCCTGGTGATCTGGGCCGTCAAACAAGCCCAAGAAGCTCATGTCTGGGCAGGGCCGCAGAGCCATGCTCCCGAAAGTCGTAAGAGTCGTGAGCTGCTCAACTTGACGCGTCGCTATTAATTAGGAGCTCAGTGCAGTACAGAAAGAGAACCTGGATCAGCAGTTTGCTCAAGAGCCGGTGCTTCGGATGCAACACTTCGCCAAGCGGCAGCTCAATGGCTTCTTGACGCCCAAGAGACCGATGCGCAGGCGAGCCCAGAAGAGGATGACCTAGTTCCTGGCATTAAACAAACAGTTCGACTAGAGCCCACTCGTACCTGGGCCGAAACGCCCCGATCGTGACTAGAGCCGATCGCACGGATGTGAAGCTTCACCCAATCTAAGGCATCACCAAAGGCTTCCACACAGAATGGAAAGGCTCTCGCGTCGTGCGTATTGATTCTGGAATTTTGAGAATTGCCGCATGCGAGTCTTAGCTCAGTGCGGTTGGAACGGTGTGATCAATCGCGTCTAGTGAATGTCTATCCCCGTTTATGGGCTAGAACTTATGAACACTAGGGATTTTTGAGTGGTGCCCGGGGCCGGAATCGAACCGGCACGCCTTGCGGCGGGGGATTTTGAGTCCCCTGCGTCTACCAATTTCACCACCCGGGCTAGGTATGGCAACCTGGGAATCCAGGCTTGGAAGGAAAGATTAGTATTATACGCAGATTACTGGAGGTTTTGGCAAGTGCTACTGCAATTTTTTTAAATTTAGCCGGGGCGCGAACAGATTGCCGTCTAAAACCTGCCTGAAATCGCGTTTTCTGCCTGCTTTGTCACAACTGCTTAAGCAATAACAGGCCGTTCTAAGTGGGCAGAAAGCACGCTCATTGCTGCCCCTGCTCCAGCCAGAACCTCAAATAAAAAACAGGCCAGGTACATTGCCCTGGCCTGTTCTATTTCTTGCTTTGTATTCGGGGGTTAGTCCCCTGCTACTGCCTGTCCGTTACGAATCCACTCGCGCCAGATGGCGACCAGCAAGGCCATCAGAACCGGGCCGATGAACAAGCCTACGATGCCCATTGTTTGCACACCGCCCACCAAGCCAAAGAAGGTTGGAAGGAATGGCAGTTTTACCGGGCCGCCGACCAGTCGTGGTCGAAGGGTTTTATCAACGATGAACAGCTCGATAGCGCCCCACAGGAATAGGCTGACGCCTGCAACCAGGTGACCAGAACCTATCAAATACAAAGACACCATTGTGAATGACAGAGGGGCACCCCCTGGGATCAGCGCCATGAAGCCGGTAATCACACCCAGCAGAACGGGCGATGGAACACCTGCAATCCAATAAGCAATCCCCAGGACAACACCCTCGCCCAAGGCGATC
This sequence comes from Alcaligenes sp. MMA, assembly GCF_020907215.1. NCBI lineage: Bacteria > Pseudomonadati > Pseudomonadota > Betaproteobacteria > Burkholderiales > Alcaligenaceae > Alcaligenes > Alcaligenes sp. MMA. Next base: position 184,691 of record NZ_JAJJPP010000002.1, on the reverse strand, counting down.
AGGCCCATCCCGGTGACGGTGGAGTTAACCGTAGCTGGCACAACGCGGGAGAATCGCTGCCAGCGGCCTGGCAAGATTCGCTCGCCCACAATGTCCAATTGCACCAGCAAGCGGTCGCCATCCTTGAAGATGAAAAACAGCGTGATCAGCATGAACAGCACGGTCAGTAGCAGGTGGAATACGTTGCCGGTCGCGGACAAGACCATGCGGTAAATATTGCCCAGATGCTGGCCGCTGACCATCTCGACCAGTTCACCCAGCGCGTGGGGTTCACCCAGATAAAGCTGCCAATAGTCTGTCAGGCGTTCGCCCACTAAGGGCATGGCCTTAATCCACTCCGGGGTGGGTGTGCCGTATCGGTTGGCGGCTAGCGCCCAGGTGATGAAGCTGCTGGCTTCCTGAATGGCAAAGGACAGGGCTAGTGATAAAGGCACCACCAGCACCACGATCACGACAAGCAGTGCCAGTGTGGCCGCCAGGGCATGGCGGCCATTGCAGCGTACGACCAGTCGTTTATAAAGGGGCCAGCCGGCCAGTCCTATGATCAGCGCAGCCAGAACAGGGACCAGAAATCCCTTCAAGAAGTAAACGCCTGCGGCCAGCAAAAGCAGTAATAGCCAGCGGGCAATTAAAAATGCGGGTAAGACGGGTTGCATAAACGATGGAGACCCTCGTGTCTATTGGGTGGGCATGGGTCGGTGCCCGAAAGTTTTTTGACAATAGCATGATCATCGCCCAAGGAATACCCGTTTCTAAGCGCAAACCGGGCAAGTTGTTGAGCCCAGAAAATCAGCACTCTACAAAACGGGGAAGGGCACTAGACCGTGGCCATCCAGAACACGGGTTCTGGTTCGGCGCCCTGTTACTTGCCATTTCAACAGAACTCGGCATGTCAGGGCGTTTATATCTTACGCCCTTCTGCTGGCGGATACCGCTAGCGTGCTCCGTCCAGATCCGCTTGAACCTCACCCACAGGTAAACCCCAGTTTTTTTTAATTTTCACATACGTAAAATATTTTTCTCACACAGGAAATTAAAACATGGAAAAACCATCTTGGATTGTTAGCCCGGACGATGTGCTGCCCTACTCGCCGGCCAACCACACGGGCACGGTTAATCGTCGTTTGATCAGCCAGGCCAATGTGGGTGCCAAGCATGTAGAAGTGCTGTTGGGCGTCATTGAAAAAGATCAGGGCGCCCTACCCCATGCGCACCCTGGTATTGAGCAGGTCTGCTATCTGCTCAGCGGTACAGCCGATGTTGAAGTTGATGGCGAGCGCGGCCAAATGAAAGCTGGCGAGTGCTGTTACTTGCCCCCCGACAAAAAGCATGTCTTTACCGTTACCAGTGACGAGCCAGCCCGACTGCTGGTGATTTACTCCCCCCCTTACGAAGAGCATCCCGACCGGGTCATTCGCTGACCCAGGCGCGTTTGCCAGCTTGGCTCACCGTACCAAGCCCATCCACCACAAGGAGACACCCATGACTTTCAAGAAAAAAAACCGTTTGCTATCCCTGCCCGCACGTCTCAAGACTATTCTGGCCGGCAGTGCGGCCATGCTGCTGCTAACCGGCAATGCCTTGGCTCAATACCCTGATCGCCCCATTACGCTGATCGTGCCTTTTCCGGCCGGCTCCGGCACCGATGCCGTAGGCCGGATTTTTGCAGAAGAGATTGGCAAACGAGTCGGGCAAACCATCATTGTGGAAAACCGCCCCGGAGCCAATGCCACCATTGCGGCCAACTACGTCAAACGTGCCGCCCCCGATGGCTACACCTTGTTTGTGACCACCAACACCTCGCATTCAGCCGCACCGTGGTTAATGAAGAACGTCCCCTACGACCCGGTAAAGGATTTCACTCCGATTGCTCGTGGTGGCAACCTGCCGTTTATTCTGGTTACCAATCCAGAACGGCCCTACAGCACGGTCGAACAAATGCTGCAGTATGCCAAGGACAACCCCGGCCAAATTACCTACGCCTCGGGCAATAGCACCGGTATCGTGGCAGGTGGCACACTGGATTTCCAGACAGGCATGAAGGCCTTGCACGTTCCCTATAAAGGCACACCTCAAGCATTAACCGATCTGGTGGCCGGACAGGTGGATTTCATGTTTACCGATGTCACCTCCGGGCTGCCTTTTATCAATAGCGGCCGCCTCAAGGCCCTGGCCGTTTCCACGGCCAAACGCAGCGCCTTGCTGCCTGATCTGCCTGCGATGGAGGAGGTTGGTTTATCGGACTTTGATATCACCTCCTGGAATGGTTTTTTCGGTCCGGCAGGCATGGACCCGGAACGAGTTCAATTGCTCAACCGCAGCATTAATGAGGTCATTCAGGACGACGCCGTACGCCAGCGATTGGCTCAATTGGGGTTCGATGCCTTCAGTGGCCCGCCTGAAGAGTTTGCCCAATTTGTTCAAGAGCAATACACGCTGTGGGGCAAATTAATTACCGACGCCAAACTTGGCCCTCAATAGTTGCCCAGGCGCCTGCTATGACAGAACACAAGAAGGACAATGTAGGGCCATTAAGCGGTATCCGCATTCTGGATCTCAGCTCGGTAGTGATGGGACCCTTTGCCACCCAGATCCTGGCGGATCTGGGGGCCGACGTGATCAAGGTGGAGTCCCCCAGCGGGGACACCATGCGGGCCGTCGGCCCGATGCGCAACGCGGCGATGGGGGCCTTGTTTCTGCACCTGAACCGCAATAAACGATCTGTGGTGCTGGATTTAAAAACCCCAGCCGGTCAAAAAGCCTGCCTGCAACTGATCCAAGAATCGGATGTGCTGCTCTACAATCTACGCCCGGCCGCCATGGCACGTCTGGGCCTGGATTACGAGCGCGTTGCCGCGGCCAACCCAGCCATTGTGTATGTCGGCGCCTACGGCTTCGGGGAAGATGGCCCCTACGCGGGGCGCCCCGCCTACGATGACTTGATCCAGGGCATGACGGGACTAGGCCATCTCTATCAGCAGCAATCTGGTGATGTCCCCCGCTACACACCTTTGACATTATGCGACCGCACCGTGGGTCTGCATGTGGCCGTAGCGGTGCTGGCCGGTGTCATTGAGGCTCGCCAAAGTGGCCAAGGCCAGGCCATTGAAATCCCCATGTTCGAGGCAATGGCGCATTTTGTATTGGGTGACCACTTGGGCGGCCATTCTTTTAAACCAGCACTAGGTTCCACCGGCTATGCCCGTCTGCTGGCCAAAGAGCGCAAGCCCTATCAAACCAGTGACGGCTTTCTGGTGCTGTTGATCTATAACGACAAGCATTGGACCAACTTTTTTTCCCTGATCGGCCAGCCCGAACTGCAACAGGACCCACGTTTCAGCTCGCACTCGGCCCGTGCCATGCATATTGGCGAGGTCTATGATTTTGTGGCCTCGCAGATCAAGCAAAAGAACACGGCATATTGGCTCCACGCCTTGCACCAGGTCGACATCCCGGCCGCCCCTTTGTACTCCATCGAACAACTGATCGATGACGAGCATCTACAAGCGGTCAAACATCTACAGCATATGGATCACCCGACCGAGGGGCCTATCTGCACCCCCTCTCCCTTGGGCAAGTATTCGCGCACCCCGCTCAGCATTCGACACCATGCACCCAGTCTGGGCGAACACACGGCCCAGGTTCTGGCAGAGCTGGGCTACAGCGAACAAGACATACAAGCCATGCTGGCCAGCGTCCCCCCCTCACCCCGAGAACAGATCGTATGAATATCGAATTAAGCGAAGATCAACGCGCCTTGGTCCAGGCTATTGAAGCCGTTTGCCAGCAGTTTGATGACGAATACTGGCTGGCCCGTGACCAGGACGGCGTCTACCCCCATGACTTTCATCAAGCCTTGGCAGATGGGGGGTGGTTGGGCATTGCCATGCCAGAGCACTACGGCGGAGCGGGCCTGGGCATGATGGAAGCGGCCTTGATGATGCACACCATCTCGCGCACAGGCGCCGGGTTTTCGGGTGCCTCTGCCGTGCATATGAATATTTTTGGTCTGAATCCGGTCGTGGTGTTTGGCAACGACGAGCAGCGTGCTCGCTTTCTGCCGCCCTTAATTCAAGGCAAGGACAAAGCCTGCTTTGGCGTCACCGAACCCAACTCCGGACTGGATACCAGCAAGCTGGAAACCCGTGCCGTTTTGCAGGGTGATCACTATCAGGTCCATGGGCGCAAAATCTGGATTTCCACGGCACAAGTGGCCAACAAAATCCTGCTACTGGCCCGCACGACCCCGCTATCAGAAGTCAAAAAACCAACGGATGGCTTATCACTGTTCTACACAGACCTGGATCGCAGCACCATCGAAGTGCGTCATATCGACAAGATGGGGCGCAACGCAGTGGACTCCAACATGCTGTTTATCGACGGGCTGCGCATCCCTGTCGAGGATCGCATCGGCGAGGAAGGCAAGGGCTTTGGCTATTTGTTGCACGGGCTCAATCCTGAACGGATTCTGATCGCCTCCGAGGCCATTGGCTTGGGTAGAGCCGCTCTGGAAAAAGCCACCCTCTATGCCAAAGAACGGCACGTGTTTGGGCGGCCAATCGGACAGAACCAAGGCATACAACACCCGCTGGCTCAAGCCTGGATGCAACTGGAAGCCGCCGATCTGGTCACTTTGAAGGCGGCGGCTTTGTATGATGCAGGCAAGCCTTGCGGGGAGTACGCCAACGCTGCCAAATACCTGGCCGCCGAAGCCGGTTTCCAGTCCTGTCAGACTGCAATTCAAACCCTGGGAGGCATGGGGTATGCCAAGGAATACCATGTAGAACGCTATCTGCGTGAAAGCTTTATTCCGCGACTGGCTCCCGTCAGCCCGCAGTTAATCATGTGCTATATCGCGGAAAAAGTGCTGGGACTGCCCAAGTCCTATTGAGCCGCCTGCTAGGCCTCTTCAATAAAACGGCAGGCTACACGCAGGCGCTCCGCGTAACTTTGCAGGTTCTGTTCAATACGATAAACAGGACCTGCAATCGAAATGGCATACACCCCGCCCGAGATCCGTATCGGCCAGGCAATACCGCCCACATCGGACATGGACTCACCCATATTGCCGTACCAGCCGCGCTGCGCGGCAGTCTCCAGGTCAGCATTCAAACTGTCCAGGCTGGTCAAGGTCTTGCTGGTAAAGGCTTCCAAAGGCCCATCACCCAAAAGCTGGGAACGCTCTTGAGGTGTCATCTGGGACAGCAAGGCTTTACCAATGGAGTTGGCATGCACGTGGCGCTGGGTGCCCGCCACCGCCACATAGCGAATGGGGTGCGGGGAAGAAATTACCTCCACATAGACCACTTTCTTATCCAAATCCAGCTTGCCGAACACCACGGTTTCCTGCGTGGTGTCGCGCAATTCTTCCAGGCTGGGGCGGACTTTTTCCAGTATCGGGTCTGCTTGAGAAATGCGCTGGGCCATCGCCAGCAAACGGCCCGTCGGGTAATAACCTTGCCGACGTCCCGTCTCGTAGATATAGCCCTGCCGAGACAAGGTACGCAGCAAAGCCAGGCAACTGGACACAGGCGCATCCAGCAAGCGAGCCATTTCAGAAAGTGCCAATGGCCGCGTCTCGCGTGCAAACAGCTCGATGATCTCAATGACGCGCAACGCCGTTTTGACATTGCTCTCGGCAGGTTTGGCGCTCATGGTCAGGGCGCCACCGGTAACGCACGTTTATGGGCCGAAGCACGGAAAGTCTTGATGATTATCTGCGCAGCTTCATCCTCAATGACCTTGCCCTCCAGGAAATCATCAATCTGATCGTAGCTGACACCAAAAGCGTCTTCGTCAGGCTTCAAAGGAGTCAGGCTTTCCAGATCAGCGGTGGGAACTTTGAACACCAGGGCATCGGATGCGCCCATTGCAGTCGCCAGGGCGCGCACGCGTCGTTTATTCAAGCCCGCCAAGGGGGTAATATCAGCCGCGCCATCACCGAACTTGGTGAAAAAACCCATCAAGGCTTCAGCAGCGTGGTCGGTGCCAACCACCAAGCCCCCATTCGCCCCTGCAATCGCATACTGCGCCACCATACGCTGACGGGCTTTGATATTCCCCATCAGGAAATCCTGTTGCGCCGCGTCGCGGAACGTCAGGCCGCCGGCCAGCAGTTGATCCATCATGGCATCAGAGGCGGGCTTGACGTTAACAACCAGAATCTGGTCGGGATTGATGACCTTCAGGCCATCTTGGGCGTCTTTCTCATCAGCCTGTTCACCATAAGGCAAACGCACCGCGATAAATTGCGCCGAATGACCTTGCGCGCGTGCCTGCTCGACGGCTCGCTGCGCAAGACACCCGGTTGTCAGGGAGTCCACGCCACCGCTAATGCCCAAAACCAGGCTGCGGCAACCAGTACGCAACAAATAATCACTTAAAAAGCGGACGCGATGTTCGATTTCTTGCTGAACATCAAAATGATCCTTTACGTCCAATTCCACACGGATACTGGCTTGCAAAGCGCGTTGATCATCAGTCATGGCGCAGGCTCTCTACACAAAGTGAACAATAATCCGATTGTAAGGGACGGGCACAGTTGTGGGATATGGGATCCTTATTTATAAAAAATGGATTCTGTATATAATCGTCGATCAAGAAAAACGAATTCGCCCTTACTGAGACAAGCCCTGTTACCTGCCGATGAGATCCTCAACCGAAATCGCAGACGAAATCCTTAGACGTATTCAGTCCGGCCACTACCGGCCCGGCGACTCCCTGAGTCAATACGAGCTTGCCGAGGAGTTTCAGACCAGCCGCACCCCTGTTCGGGAAGCCTTGCGCTTTCTGGAGGCGCGCCGTGTCACGTCACTGACCAAGACCGGGCGCACAATTGTGGCTATCCCTTCTGCCAAATCAATCCGCGAAGCGTTTCAGATTCGAGCCGAGCTGGAAGGTTTGGCGGCGCAACTGGCAGTGGACTGGATCAAGGACTCGGACCTGGAGGTCTTGATGCAGCATCAATCCGACTATGCCCGCACCTTGCGAACACGTGTACGCAGTGAAGAAGGATCGGAATGGTTGCAGCACAACCGCTCTTTTCATGACCTGATTACGATCACCAGTCACAACGAACGCCTGCACGAGCTGATTCAGGAGCTCCAAAACGATAGTGTCTCCAGTGCCTTGAGTTTCGCCTCCAAAATGCCGCCGCGCCTGATGGAAGAAAATATTCTGGAGCACGAGGCTATTATCGCTGCGCTGGCCGATCGCAATGGCACCGCCGCCCGAGAAGCGATGACCGAGCACGTTGCCAAGACCATGAATCTGGTACTGGACTGGCTGCCAGAGCGCTAAAAAAAAACGGTGTCACCCGCAAGGAGAGGTGACACCGCACAATCAAGGTGCTTGGCAATTTCCCAGACAAAACCACCCGATTGCTAAAACCGCAGCCTGCGCACTTGCAGGCAATCCTCGACCCGTTGGGCAAGGTCTACCAACCATTCATCCTGATACAGCCCCGCCACCATCTGCAGCCCCACGGGCAAGCCAGAGGCGCTGACTCCAGCCGGCAAGGAAATGGCGGGCTGCCGCGTCAAATTAAAGGGATAGGTATAGGGATTCCAATCCAGCCAATTTTGCGAAGCGGCGTTGGCCGGAGCGTCACGGCCCGCTTCAAAAGGCAATATCGGAACGGTAGGCGTCAAAACCAGATCAAACTGCGCAAAATGCCTAAGCATGGCCTCCCCCAGCTTCTGTCTGCCTATCAAAGCCTGGTAATAGTCCGACAAGCTGTTCGTCTCGCCCTTGCTGGCAACCTGGCGCAAACCTTTATCCACCAAAGGGCGCTGCTCAGCAGCGACCTGATTCACCAGCCAGGCGGTACCGGCTTCCCAATGTGCGGTAATCAGCTCTTTCGCACCGGTCAGGGGTAGCTCGGTCAAAACAATATGCGCCCCCTGTTCTTGCAACTTGTCCGCCGCCGCCTGGATGATAGCCCTGACCTCGGGGCTGCATTGTTGATCCAGATGCAGGCCAATACGCAGGCCCTGCAATGTATCGGCAGAAGGCCGCACATGACGCGGCAAGGGCACCGAATTCCAGTCGCGTGGATCGGCTTGCATCATGACGTCCAGCAAGCGTTTCAGGTCCGCCACAGATCGGGCCATAGGGCCGACATTGGATAAAGTCAGTAGCGGTCCGGCAGGCCAGGCGGGTACGCCTCCAAACGTGGCTTTCATGCCGGTAACACCGCAAAAGCTGGCGGGAATCCGGGTGGAGCCACCCCCGTCAGTGCCGATCTGCAACGTCCCCATACCCGCCGCCAATGCCGTGGCTGCACCGCCGCTGCTACCCCCGCTGGTTAAACTGAAATCCCAAATATTGCGCGTGACTCCCGTCAAAGGGCTGTCTGCCGTCCCCTTCCAGCCAAACTCCGAGGTCGTCGTTTTTCCGACCAGGACGGCACCGGCCTCACGCATCCGTGCCACCGCTGGCGCATCATCCTGGGCGGCATCGGTGATCCGTGCTGCGCTTGAGCCATAGCCTGTAGGAAGTCCACGCACCAACAGCAAATCCTTAACGCCGTAGGGTATGCCATCCAAAGGACCTCGTGCAGTACCGGCCATCCAGCGCGCTTCAGACTGGGCCGCTTCATGCAAGGTCAAGGCTCGGTCCAGATAACAGTAGGCATTCAGAAGAGGATTCCAGCGGTCGACCGCATCCAGCGTTGCCCGTGCCACGTCCACTGGAGACACCTGCTTGCTTTGGTACAGGCGGTACAGTTCGTCAACGCTGGCGTAGATCAGATCCCTGGGACTTGACAATGCCATACCCACGCGGCTCTCCGGCTTGTCGATAGATTCGGACGTGTGCGAGCCAGACATCATGCTGAAGCCTCCATTAAACGAACCAGCACCAAAGAGATATCAGGCACATACGCCAAAATGAGCAGAACAATGATGGCCGTGATCACAAAGGGCATGACACCTCGCACCACAACTTCGTAAGGCTGACCAGATACAGAAACCGTTGTGAACAGATTCAAACCAAAAGGCGGTGTAAAGAAACCCACCACCAAATTGACGCAGAACACCACGCCCAAATGGATAGGATCCACCCCCAATGCAATACCGATAGGAACCAGAATCGGGGCCAGAATGACAATACTGGCTGCCACATCCATCACACAACCGACCAGCAGCAAGAACACCACCAGCAAGGCCAGATACACAAACTGCGTATCCAGCAACGGGGTCAGTTCCGTCACCATCAACATGGGAATACGTGCCGAGGCCAGAATCCAGCCAAAAATACCGGCTACGCCCAGGATAATCCCGACCATGGAGGCGGTATCCACTGAGCTTTTCATGGCCTGCCACAAGGTGCTGAGGGTGAACTGCCGATAACACACCCCCAGCACCAAACTGAACACCACACCTACGGCGGCGGCCTCGGTTGGCGTGAATACACCGCCATAAATACCACCCAAAATCACTACGGGCATCATCAAGGACGGAATCGCCCTTAATGCAACCAGCACCATTTCTTGTGGGGTATAGGCGCGTGCGGCAGTTTTGGGCACCTTCAGTTTTCTGGTCAACAGTGCATGAGTCAGCATGAAAGCCAGGGCCATCAACAAACCCGGCAGAATATTGGCTACAAACAGCTTGGGTATAGAAACATTGACGGTTGCGCCATACAGAATCAAGGCAATGCTGGGTGGAATGATATTGCCCAAGGCACCGGACGAGGCTGTTATCCCGGCAGCCAAGGAAGCCGGATACCTCTGCGCGATCATCGCGGGCATCATGATGGCACCAATCGCCGCCACGGTAGCCGGCGCCGAGCCGGTCAAGGCACCAAACATGGCACACGCAATCACCGTCACGTAACCCAATGCGCCATGCACCCGCCCGACCAGCATGTCGACCAAATCAATCAAACGCTTGGACAGGCCCGCTTTCTCCATCAAGTTTCCCATCAGGATAAACAGGGGTACCGCCAGCAGGGGAAAGGAATCCAGCCCCGCCATCACGCGCTGCGGCACAACAATCAACGGCCTCATGCCGGTCAAGAGCAGGAACAGTACGCTGCATAACAGCAGAGCAAAAGCGATAGGAATACCGGCGATGAACAGCGTGAACATCAAGCTAAAGAGCAGGAGAGCTTCTTGCATTTACACGCCCTCCAACTCGCAAGCAGGCCGGTCCCGATACCCGTCCAGCAAGGCATTCACACACTGCACGGCGATGATGGCACCGCCCACCGGCAAAGCTGCATACACATAGGCCATGGAGATGCGCAGGGCAGGACTGAGTTGCTGATAAACGATAGCAATCAGTTGCACGCCCTGCACCAGCAAGACCAGCGCACACGCCAGCATGGCGATCTGCACCATGCCGTTGTGAACGCGGCGGGCTTTGCCCTTCAGGCGCATGACCAGCAGGTCAATCACCGCATGGCCATTGCTTTTAACCAGCACCGCAGTACCCAGCATAATCATCCAGATAAAGCTGTGTCGTGTGATTTCCTCAATCCACGGTGGCGAGTACCCCATAAAATAACGCCCGGCTACCTGCACAGAAGCCGCCAGCACAATCAGCCCCAAAAACACCGCTCCAAAAATTCTGCATAGCGTATCCAGGCCGGTACTGACTCTATCGGCCCAATCGAGCAAAGAGTGTTTCATGATGGATGTCCGCCGAGGATTATTGAGACAGTGCCAGCGCACGGGCAACCAGATCGGGATCAATCACCGTTCTGTATTTTTCATAAATAGGTGCAACCGCTTTGCGAAACTGTGCCCTATCCACATCCGCATTGATCGACACGCCCGCATCCAGCAGTTTTTTCTCAACCTGCGCTTCGCTCTGAATCAGGAACTGGCGCTGCTCCTGCACCGCTTGCGTGGCCGCCTGTTGAAAGATCGCTTTTTCATCGGCAGACAAGGTATCCCAGACCCGTCCGGAAATCACAAGAGGAATTGCGTTATAGACGTGCTCTGTTCTGGACAAATAGGGAGCCGCTTCATAAAAGCGACTGGTATGAAAAAGCGCCGTTGGGTTCTCTGCACCATCAATCGTCTTTTGTTGCAGACCGGTAAATAGCTCCGGATACGCCATCGGGGTGACATTGACACCCAAGGCCCGCCAGGTATCCACATAAATGGGGCTTTCCGGCGTACGCACTTTCATCCCGCTTAAATCCGACAAGCTACGGATGGCCTGCTTGGAGTTGTACAGATTACGGAAACCGCCATGGCCCCAGCCCAGAATTTTCAAGCCCGATTTTTCCAGATCAGCCTCAATCGGATCCGTGAAGCTGGAATCCAGGGTTTTGAATGCAGTCTGGTAGTCCTTGAACAGATAAGGCAGGTCTATCACCATCGCTTTTTTCTCGAAGGAGCCTAGTGTGAAACTGGCCAGCAGGCTCATATCCACCGTACCCAACTGCATACCCTCGGCCACATCGCGCTCGCCGCCCAACTGGGCACCGCCCAGCACTTGCACCTTGATTCCACCCTTAGTTTGCTCCTCCACCCGCTTGGCAAAGTTCGTTGCCAAGTAGTGGTACATATCTTCGCTCTGTTCTACCGAAACGTGGGCAAGCTGTAGCGTTCGTGGGCCCTGGCTGTCATTGTGTGCCGTGTCGCCCGATCCACCTTTGCCACATGCGCTCAGCGCACCCAGCATCACCAGAGCCGCGATCCCCACTTGTGTCATCCGTTTCATTATTAGTCCCCCTGCATCCTGTGGTATTGAATTTCTGTTCAGTTCTATTCGTTTTCCAAGCCAGCCCTGATCGGGCTTTTTTTGCTTGTTGATGCTGCCCACGCATTCCGGCATGAGCAGCTTTCCTGTGGCTCGCTATCCAAGCGGCACCGCTTACACCGCTCTGGATTCTTCCTCTAGGGAACGGCGGGTTTTCATATTGAAGCGGCCTTCATAAATAGCCGGTTGGCGGGTCGTTGGCCCCATGTACTGCACATACAGAATCTCGCCATCTTCCAAAGTGGTCAGTGCATGCTCAAAGTGCGGATCGGGGTGAAACACCATCGTGCCTTCGCCATACACCACACCATTGATCTCGAACTTGCCGGCCAGGATGTACCAGATCTGGGCAAAGTAATGGCTGTGCAAAGGGTGGCCAGACCCCTTCAAGTACTTCACCACCCCGGCGTTGGGAACGGTAGGGTCGTCCTTGGTGGGGTGAAACATCATCTTGGTGAACTGCCCTTCGTAGCGCAGATTGTCCCAGTCCAGATCGTCCCGATGTTTGACCGTCATTTCCCGGTGAGCCGCTGTCAAAGGGCCACCTATCCCTCCCGGATTAAGAATCGGAGCCAAGGTAATTGGATCTATTTCACTCATCACTTCCTCCTTAAAAAACCAAATTAACAAAACGGGATCCCATTTTGGATAAAACGGATTCTATCAGGACGATAGGGATGGAATATTCGTATTTACCCGATACGTTTGTTCCGGACATAAAAAAACCCCACCTGCCAAAGGCAGATGGGGTTTTGACGAACTGGGCTAGTGCTTAGCGATCCAACTGTGACACGTCGCGCACGGCACCTCGGTCAGCCGACGTCGCCAAAGCGGCATAGGCTTTCAGGGCTTGGGACACAACGCGCTCGCGGTTCACGGGCTTCCAGGCCTTGGAACCACGCGATTGCATTTCCGCACGGCGCGCCGCCAATTCTTCATCGCTGATCGCCAAGTGGATACGACGGTTGGGGATGTCGATCTCGATGGTGTCGCCATCTTGTACCAAGGCGATGTTGCCACCTTCAGCCGCTTCGGGCGAAGCGTGACCGATCACCAAACCAGACGAGCCGCCGGAGAAGCGACCATCAGTAAACAAGGCCGAGCTTTTGCCCAGGCCCATGGATTTCAGGTAGGAGGTGGGGTACAGCATCTCTTGCATACCCGGGCCACCTTTGGGGCCTTCGTAGCGAATGATGACCACATCGCCCGCCTTGACCACGCCGTCCAGAATGGCGGCGACAGAATCGTCCTGGCTTTCGTAAACGCGAGCGGTGCCGGTGAAGGTCAGAATGCTTTCGTCCACGCCAGCGGTTTTAACGATACAACCGTTGATGGCCAAGTTGCCGTACAGCACAGCCAAACCACCGTCTTGTGAGTAAGCATTCGCCTTGTCGCGGATACAGCCTTTAGCACGGTCGCTATCCAGATCCTGATAGTAACGGTCTTGGCTGAACGCCACTTGAGTAGGAATACCGCCGGGGGCCGCGCGATAGAAGTCGCTAATCGCTTTAACGTTGTCACCCTTGATGTCCCAACGCTTGATCGCTTCACGCAAGGTGCCACTGTGTACGTTGCCTACATCCAGGTTCAACAAGTTGGCACGGCCCAGCTCGGCCAAAATCGCCATGATGCCGCCCGCGCGGTGCACATCTTCCATGTGGAATTCGGGGGTAGCGGGGGCCACTTTGCACAGGCAAGGCACGCGGCGCGAAATCTTGTCGATATCGGCCATCGTAAATTCCACACCGGCTTCCTGGGCTGCCGCCAGCAAGTGCAGCACGGTGTTGGTGGAACCGCCCATGGCCACATCCAGGGTCATGGCGTTTTCAAAAGCCTGGAAGGTGGCGATATTACGTGGCAGAACGGAGTCGTCGTCTTGCTCGTAGTAGCGTTTGGCCAGATCCACGATCAGGCTGCCAGCACGCTCGAACAAGCCTTGGCGACGCGCGTGGGTGGCAACAATAGTGCCATTGCCGGGCAGGGACAGGCCCAGCGCCTCGGTCAGGCAGTTCATGGAGTTGGCAGTAAACATGCCCGAACAGGAACCACAGGTAGGGCAAGCGCTACGCTCAACCGCTTCAGCCTGCTCATCGGTCACGTTAGGGTCAGCGGCTTGAATCATGGCATCCACCAGATCCAGCTTCTGCACCACGGTTTTGCCGTCTGGCGAATAGACCTTGCCCGCTTCCATCGGCCCACCCGACACAAACACCACAGGAATGTTCAGGCGCATGGCGGCCATCAACATACCGGGGGTGATTTTGTCGCAGTTGGAGATACACACCATGGCATCCGCACAGTGGGCATTGACCATGTATTCCACCGAGTCGGCGATCAGCTCGCGCGAAGGCAGGGAGTACAGCATGCCGCCGTGGCCCATCGCAATACCGTCGTCCACCGCAATGGTGTTGAACTCTTTCGCCACACCGCCGACCGCTTCAATTTGACGGGCAACCAGTTGGCCCATGTCTTTCAGGTGTACGTGACCCGGTACGAATTGCGTAAAGGAGTTCACCACCGCAATGATCGGTTTGGAGAAATCCTCGTCTTTCATACCGGTGGCGCGCCACAGGGCACGCGCGCCGGCCATATTACGACCGTGGGTCGAGGTACGGGAGCGATATTGGGGCATGACTACTCTCTGAACAGGAAAATTATGTAAAGATACCTATCATAAACGTCCCAAGGCGCTTTGTGCGCGTCAAGATCGGGCAGGCGTCTTACCGTCGGGCGGCTACCGATCTGGCACCCCGAATCCTTTGCAGCAAAACCCCTTAGTTCACAGGAGATATCTTATGCCGCAGGCCGTGCCTGACCTTTCCAACCTGCTCAGACAGGACATCCGCTTTCTGGGCAAGGCCCTGGGAGAGGTGATTCGTGATAGCGAGGGAAAGGCGACCTTCACGCTGATTGAAGCCCTGCGCCGGGCTGCTGTCAGTTTCAGACGTGAACACGATCCGCAACAAGCACGGATTCTGGAAAAAGACATTCCCAAGCTGAACGATGCACAAGCCCGCTCCGTGGCCCGTGCCTTTGCCTACTTTTTGCACCTGTCCAATATTGCCGAGGACCGCGACCAGAACCGTCGCCGCGAAGAGCAGGACCCCGAGCAATTGCTGGGCAGCCTGCAACACGCTATTCAGACCTTGATGGATCAGGGCCTGAGCGCCAAGAAAATTCGCCGCTATTTGCAAGAAGCGTGTGTGATGCCGGTGCTGACGGCCCACCCTACCGAGGTCCAGCGCCAAAGTACGCTGGCCGTGCATATGGCCATTGCCGATGAGCTAAACGGTCTGGATCACAAGGCCAGCGCCACACAATCGGCCCGCACCCAGGAAAAGCTGACCGGTCTGGTGTCCCTGCTGTGGCAAACCCGCATGCTGCGCGATCACAAGCTGACCGTGATGGACGAGATCGACAATGCGTTGGCCTATTACGGGTCCACTTTTCTGCCTACGATTCCCCAGCTCTACCACGACCTGGACCGCTTGCTGGAGCCCGGCAAGAAAAGCCTGCTGGATCAGAAAACCCGCGCTTTGCCCGCCTTTTTGCGCATGGGCAGCTGGATTGGCGGTGACCGCGACGGCAACCCCAATGTAGGCCCTGAAACGGTTGAGCAAGCCGTGCTGCGTCAATCGACACGCGCGCTGCAACACTATCTGGAGCAGATTCGTTTGCTGGGTACGGAAATCTCCGTATCGGACGCATTGAACCGCGTCAGCAAAGACCTGGCGGCCTTGTCCGCCAGCAGCCAGGACCCCTCGCCACACCGCGTAGACGAGCCTTATCGCCGCAGCTTTATTCATCTATACGCCCGTATGGCAGCCACGGCGCAAACCTTGCTGGGCCGTGATCTGGCCGATCGCCCCACTTACACCGCCCCGCCCTACACCAGCCCACAAGAGTTCAAGGCTGATCTGCAAATCATTGCCGATTCCCTGGCAGAGAACAAAGGTGGTGCCATTGCGGGCCTGCGCTTGAATGAATTGATTCAAGCCGTAGAGGTTTTTGGCTTCCACCTGGCTACCTTGGATCTGCGCCAAAGCTCGGACGTACACGAGCGCGTGCTGGACGAGTTGTTCCGTGTGGCGGGCACACTGTACAAAGACGAACCCGTCAATTACCGCCAGTTGTCCGAAGAAGACCGCATCACATTGCTGCGCTCGGAGTTGCGTCACCATCGCCCCCTGGTTTCACCCTGGTATCGCTACTCGGAAGAAACCGAGAAAGAGCTGTCTATTCTGCGCAAAGCCGCCGACTGCCGTCGCCGCTTTGGTGCGCGTGCGCTGGAGCAAACCATTGTGTCGCACACCGAAACACTTAGCGACTTGCTGGAAGTGCTGGTGCTGCAACAGGAAACCGGCCTGATCGTGCCCAACTCCAACGAGCCGGAGCACCAAGGTCTGATGGTCGTGCCCTTGTTCGAGACCATCCCTGACTTGGAGCGTGGCCCGCAAATCATGCAGGAATGGCTGGACATGCCTGAAATCCGCCAGCGTGTGCGTCACGCCCAAAACAGCGTACAGGAAGTAATGCTGGGCTACTCGGACAGTAACAAGGACGGTGGCTATCTGACCTCCAACTGGACGCTGTACCGTGCTGAACGTGAATTTGCACAGGTGTTCTCGCGCCGTAAAGTACGTCTGCGTCTGTTCCATGGCCGTGGCGGCTCGGTAGGCCGAGGCGGTGGCTCCAGTTTCGACGCCATTCTGGCGCAACCTCCCGGCACCGTGAACGGACAGATTCGTCTGACCGAGCAAGGCGAGATGATTCAAGGCCGCTACAAAGATGCGGACGTGGGTCGCTGGCATCTGGAGCTATTTGTCGCCGCCACGCTGGAAGCCAGCCTGGGTTCACGCAAAGGCTCGCCCAATGACGACGAACACCTGGCAGCCTACGGTGAGGCCATGGCCTGGATGTCCGAGCAGGCACACCAAAGTTATCGCCAGTTGGTCTACGGGACGCCAAACTTTGACCAGTACTTCTTCCAGTCCACCCCTATCAAGGAAATTGCCGGCCTGAATATCGGCTCGCGTCCCTCGTCACGCAAGGCGACACAAAGCATTGAAGACCTGCGTGCCATCCCCTGGAGTTTTTCCTGGGCGCAATGTCGTCTGCCTATTCCAGGCTGGTACGGCATGGGCACGGCCTTGAACCGCTATCTGGAATCAGGGCTGCCCAACGACGGCCTGAACCGCAAAAAACGCTTGGCCCAACTGCAAACCATGGCGCGTGACTGGGCTTTCTTCCGTACCCTGCTGTCCAATATGGAACAGGTACTGGCCAAGACCGATCTGGATATCGGCCTGAAATACGCCGGCCTGGTCGAAGACGAGGAACTACGCGAAGGCATCTTCACGCAAATCCGGAACGAATTCGAGCTGACACACCGACTGTTCCGTGAAATTACCGGCCACGAGCTGCTGGCACACGATCAGGCCTTGCAAGATGCCCTGGCCGAACGCTTTGCCTACATTGACCCGCTGAACCACTTGCAGGTGGAGCTGCTGCGCCGCCATCGCCGTCAAGGTGACAAAGCCAGCAAACCGACTCGCAGCGGTGTCAACAAGCAGCACGTCATTCACCTGACAATCAACGGTATTGCAGCTGGCCTGCGTAACTCGGGCTAACGCAAAACCATAAAAAGCTTGTCCTTTAATTACTTTTATACATAAGCTAATTTCCAAAAGAAGTTAGGAGAGTACAATAAGCCATTACTACGCTTTTTGAAAAAGGCGTGATCCCCACCGGGGTCACGCCATCTGGCTTATGGCACTCGCAATTATTCTAGGAATTCTGACTGGCCTGTCGCTGGGTCTGACAGGCGCGGGGGGCGGCATTTTGGCCGTGCCCGCTCTGGTGCTGGGCATGGGTTACACCATGACGGCGGCCACGCCTGTGGCCTTGCTGGCGGTGGGTGCAGCCGCCCTGGTAGGCGCACTGGATGGTTTATACAAACATATCGTGCGCTATCGGGCCGCCCTATTTATGGCCGTCACGGGCGCTTTGGTGACGTCCTTGGGGGTACGCATCAGCCATGCCTTGCCGGAAAAAGTACTGGTGACCTTGTTTGTCGTCATCATGCTGTGGATTGCCACCAAGATGCTGCGCCGTCCTACGGACACAGTACCTACCCGTACACCCTGTTGCCTGAATCCAGAAACCGGCCGCCTGCGCTGGACACCAGTGGGCACAGCCACCCTGGCCTCCATCGGAGCGGTAGCGGGTTTATTTTCAGGCATGTTGGGCGTGGGCGGCGGCTTTCTGATCGTACCTGCCTTAAAGCGTTTCAGCGACCTGTCCATGCACAGCATTGTGGCCACATCACTGATGCTGATCGCCTTGATTTCCTTAAGTGCCTCGGCCATGAGCCTGGCACACGGGGCGGTGATTCCCGTGAGCGGCTGGGTATTTGTGACCGCAGCGATGGTTGGAATGGTAATAGGCCGAAAACTGGCCCCTCATATCCCTCCCCTACGTTTGCAACAAGGCTTCAGCATTCTGACCGTTGTTGTGGCCCTGTCCATGCTGGCACGCACTTATCTGTTTTAAGCCGAAATGCGGCACGCACAATCCCGCTCCAACAACATCGGATACCTCGTTGAGCCAAGCACAGCACTTGGCTCAAAACTGAACACGCTTTATTCGCAGATACTGCCACCACCGTCCTGCGGGTTCAGGCGGTAATCGCTGAAAGAGCCACCTTCACGCGGGCGCACCGCCACAATGCGCTGAACAATATGGTCCGGATCAGCCCGGAAACCATGCTCATACGCCACGATATCCAGCTCTGCACACCAACGCAGCAACTCCCCTGCTTGCAATAGAAAATCCGGGTTACGCGGCGTGTTGTACTGCTCGTTGCCCACCCCAAAGGTTTCGTAAACCAGCACCCCGCCCGGCTCCAGGCTTTCCAGCAAGGTAGGCATCAAGGGACGCCACAAATACTTGGTCACCACCAGGGCATTGAACTTGCGCCCGGCAAAAGGCCAGGGACCGTTTTCAATATCAGCCTGGATGATTTCCCCATAAGGTGATGTCGCTGCCACGGCTTCCGGATCCCGATCCACGCCAATCACGGTATTGCCGCGCTCGGCCAACCAGCGGGCATTGCGCCCCCGGCCACAGGCCACATCCAGGACCGTGCCCGGATTCGGAATCAAATGGGCCCAAGCCTGTAACCAGGCGCTGGCCTGTCCCCTGTCGTTCATCCCCACCCCTTTGCTAAACAGACAAAACGCTCATGGTAACGCAGCAGTGAGCAAGCTCAAGCACGCCACTGGCCTGGGCTACAATTGGCCCCGGTTCCACGCTATTTTTTGAGGGTGTATGAAAGTTCTGCTGCAAAAACCCATATTGCTGATGGCCGTTCTGTGCCTGCCTTTATGGTTTATCTACGGCAACTTCATCCTGGCCGCTGCCACCAGCATCCTGATCGGGATGCTGGTGGGCATGATCCGCACCCTGCATCAAGTGACTGAGGCCAAAAAAGCCAGCGCCAAGAGCGCCACCCCGGCTTCTTCCGAGACACCTAACGACGAGCCCAACTGACGCCATGAACGTACTGTCTGCCCCTGCCTTGCCACACGGTTTACCTCCCCTGTCAGACGAGCTGAAAAAACATGTCGCGCAGGTCAACCATTACTTGCTGGATCGCATTGAGGATGAAGGCGGTTTCTTGCCTTTCGATCAA
Source organism: Alcaligenes sp. MMA (assembly GCF_020907215.1). Lineage (NCBI taxonomy): Bacteria > Pseudomonadati > Pseudomonadota > Betaproteobacteria > Burkholderiales > Alcaligenaceae > Alcaligenes > Alcaligenes sp. MMA. The sequence goes on along the minus strand of NZ_JAJJPP010000002.1, from coordinate 165,284 downwards.
TGGATGCACCATGCTCTGTACGCCCCGCATCTGGGCTACTACAGCGGCGGCAGCACCAAGTTTGGCAGCACCCTTCCTACTGGTGACTTTACGACGGCACCTGAACTCTCTCCCCTGTTCGCCCAAACCTTGAGCCGCCAGGTGATGGAAGTGCTGGAAGGCAGCCAAACGCTGAACATTCTGGAATTTGGCGCGGGCAGTGGCACTTTGGCCCAAGCGCTGATTACCGAGCTGCGCCAGCAAGGTATCGAGCCGCAATACTCGATTCTGGAAGTGTCGCCTGACCTGCGTGTGCGTCAGCAAGAGCGTCTGGCGCCCCTGCAAGCGCAAGTGCAATGGCTGGACAGCACACCACACAGCTTCAAGGGCTGCGTGGTGGCCAATGAGGTTCTGGATGCCATGCCAACCAGCCTGTTCACTTTTGATGTGGAAGGCAAGGTGCTGGAAGTGGGTGTTATTGCGGCGGACGACAGCACAGCCCAAGGCCTACCGGCGCCTTTTTATCTGGCCACTCGCCCGGCACCCGAGCATCTGGCCACGCTGGTGGCCGAGCGTGTTCAAGCCCAGCCTTTTTACCTGTCGGAAATCAATCTGCAGGCCGAAGCCTGGGTGCGCGGCATAGGCTCTTGGCTGAAACGAGGTGCAGCAATTTTGATTGACTACGGTTTTCCGCAGCGCGAGTACTATCACCCGCAGCGTGACAAAGGCACCTTGATGTGCCACTTTCGACATTTTGCCCATGCCGAACCGCTGGTTCTGGCTGGCTTGCAGGACATCACCGCCCACGTGGATTTCACGGCCATGGCAGATGCCGCGTTGGAAGCCGGATTGGATGTGCTGGGCTACACCAGTCAGGCACGCTTTCTGATGAACTGTGGCATTACCAATTTCCTGGCCTCGCCACCAGAAGACCCATCACCCGCCGTCCAGCAGCAATGGGCGCAAACCATGAGTGCCGCCAACAAGCTGCTGTCCGAAGCAGAAATGGGGGAACTGTTCAAGGTAATGATCATTGGGCGTGATGTTTCTGCCCCTATGCTGGGCACGATGAGCGGAGACCGACGCGAACGTCTGTAAGTACATTGCCTGTTTCGGGCGACGGCCACGCTACAAAGGGAATTGTGCCGATCACCCTTCACCTTGCCTGGAAGGCAAGACAGCAAGCTGAATGGCCTATCCACTTCATAATCTAAAGCGGGAACCCGCACACGGCCTCAAACGAAGGAGCAAAAGATAAGCGGCCAATAGGCCGCTTATCTACTTTTGAGCTATCGGTAGCACACAAAACTAAACCGACTGCTCCAGGGCAGCCAATCTAGCCGCACGCACCGCTTCCCGAATTCTGCCGGGTTCAGCCTTGAACTGCGCGGCAACGGCACCGGCATCTACACTGGCCATGACTGCCCGCAATTGATCCCACTCACGCTCTGGAACCGCCCTCAGACAGGCCGCCGCACTGATCAACTGCATGAAACGCTCAGGCTTGCGCAAGGCATCCAGCGACTCCATGACTTGCAAGGCAGACTCCACGTCGGCACGAGGCTCCAGCAAAGCAGGGCTGGCCAACAGCACAGGCAATAAGCGAGCCTGATCCCGCCATTCCGAAGGAGCGCGAATCTGCTCCGCCACCTGCGCAGGTGCTTCCGAGAGATGGCACAGAACAGCAAAGCAGCTTGCCAGATCCAAGCGTCTGTCTTTGGCGATCTGTACTTGCTGACCTACCTGATCGTTGTAATTCAAGCTAGGCATGACACGCTCCAGCGCGCCCACTTCCCGTAGCACGTCGAACATGCGAGCGGGCTGCTTGGCAGACAAGCCTTTGCTTACTTCCAGATAGATGCGCTCGGGCACCAGTTCGTCCACTTCACCCTGCTCGACCAGTTCACGCGCCAGGGCCCAGGTCTCGTTGGCCACAGTGAACTCGGTAAAGCGGGCCGCAAACCGCGCCAGCCGCAGCAAGCGCACCGGGTCTTCGCTAAACGCCACGCCCACATGACGGAACAGCCGAGCCTGCAAATCCGCCAGACCATTCAAGGGGTCGTGCAAATTCCCCGCCGCATCCACGGCCATCGCATTAATGGTCAGATCACGGCGGCGTAAATCATCCGCCAAGCTCACGTCTGTACCGGTGTAAAAGGTAAAGCCCTTGTAGCCACGGCCAGACTTGCGCTCGGTGCGGGCCAGCGCAAACTCTTCTTTGCTATGAGGATTCAGAAAGACCGGGAAGTCACCGCCCACAGGCACAAAACCTCGGGCAGCCAATGCTTCGGGCCTGGCTCCCACAACAACCCAGTCCTTGTCGCCCGCAGGCAAACCCAGCAAGGCATCGCGCACCGCGCCACCCACCACATAGACCTGCAAACCTTCCAAAACAGGATCTGGCGGCCCCATCAGGGCCGCCAAGGCTGTTTGCTGTCTGTCATCAAGCATGGACGAATTCATCAAGGCGAAATCGTACCCAAACGCCCTTTCAGGGACTGCGGCCGACCACTGAACATCATGGAGTAGTAAGTCGCGTTAGAGAGCACATTCTTTACATACAAGCGTGTTTCGGTAAAAGGGATGGTTTCGGCAAAAATGGCCCCTTCAACCGATCCATTCAAACGCGAGCGCCACTGCCGGGGGCGACCTGGACCGGCGTTATAACCTGCCGACGCCAGCACCTGGGAGCCATCCAACTGTCCCAGCACGATGTTCAGGTAGTTGGTACCCAGCACCGTATTGACCTCGAATTCGTTCACACGAGACGGCGAGAAATCGTGCATATCAATCTTTTTGGCGACCCATTTGGCCGTTGCAGGCATCAGTTGCATCAAGCCCGACGCTCCGACACCCGAACGCGCATCGGTAATAAAGCGCGACTCCTGGCGGATCAGGCCATAGACCCAAGCCGGATCCAGATTGATGGACTGGGCCTGCTCGGTCACACGACCTTCAAAAGGAGCGATAAAGCGCTGGCTGAAATCAATCTCGTTCTTGGTCAACAAGGAGGTATTCACCACCCGGTCGTAAATATGCTGCTCACGGGCGAACTCGGCGGCGGCCCGCAACTGCCGGTCGTTCATGCCGCGCAAGGCAAAGTTCCACTCCGGTACGGCCTCTGGACGCCAGCCCAGCTTGAACAGTTCCACCGCGCGCAGCAAGCCCGCATTGGTACGCGCATCCTGCATATCCAAAGGCGTCAAAGGCTGTGGCTGAGGAGGCAAGGACGGGGTCAGACCCAATTCTTCTGTTGCCAACTGACCATAGAAGTTCAAATCACCCACAATGGACTGGAACTTGGCACGAGCCTGATCTGTGTGACCCAATGCCTGATGCGCACGCCCCGACCAATACACCCAGACTGGTTCAGCCTTTTGCGCATCGTTCATCTTGTCGATAGCGGCAGAGACATGCTTCCAGTCAATGGTGGCCTGGCGCAATTCGGCGCGCACTTGCCAGGCATTGTTGTAGTCCGTCATGGGAGTGCGGCCAGAACGTCGATACCATTTAGCCGCATCGTCCTCTACCCGCAAGGCACTGATCAGACCGAACTGGCCCCAGACCCAGTTCAAGTTTTCCTGAGGGATTTTGCCAGCCCAGGTACGGTCAATATACGCCGCTGCGACATCACGCTGACCACGGCCCAGACGGGACAAGGCCAAGGACACCAGCTCCGGATTGACCGAGCTGTTGTTTGCGTTGCGATCCAGCCACTTCTGCGGCGAGGCCATCAAAGCGGTGTAATCCTTCATTTGCGACGCCGTGAAGATAATCGCAGCCAGACGACGCGCCTGGGCTGTACGGTTACTTTCCAAGGCATCACGCATCAGGTCGCGGACTTGATTCTTGCTGACCACTTTACGGTCATACAACTGATCCAGTGCCGACCAGCAAGCCTGGCTGGGTGAGAAAGACGCCAACAAGTCCTGCACATCCACAGCTTGCCCTGCCGCATTCTGCGCCGAAGCCACTGCACATTTCACGGCCGAAGAGGGGGCGTAAACCGGAGCCAGCTCACGCACCAGCGCATAGTTGCCGCTACGTGCAGCCGCCACAATCCAGTCGGACTTCAAACGGTTTTCCAGGTATTCGTCTTGATTGCTGCTCAGGAACAAACGAACTTGCTCATCGGGCACGGGGGTGGTCGTATCTTGCAAAATCCGTCGCAAGCGCCAGTATTGGGCATAAGAGCCCAGGACAGGGTCATTGGCCGCAATCGGAGCCAAGGCATCCAGCGTCGACCAGCGCTTGGCCTGCATGGCATCACGAGCGTCAATCAAAGCCTGACGAGCAGTTGGCGGCACAGGCGGGACGCGGTCCCAGCGACGTACGGCCTCTTTGGCTGGCTGCAAGACAAGGGCTTGCTTGGCGACGACGGGATCCGGGGAATGAGTCTGGGCTTGAGGAGATTGAGACCCCGCACAGCCGACCAAACCCAGTGCAAACACCATCAAGGCGCTCAAGGACGGACGAGGCAGCGCGGGCACCATGCCCCAAGCTGGTGTTTTCTGGTACTTTAGCTGGTTGATACCCATAGTGACGGCCTTTAGAAAATCACCCATGATTCAGAACGTAGAGCATAACGCAGCCGCGCTGCGCACGCGACTAAAAGACCTGCGTGCAGGACAGCCTGCCATCGACACCAACCGGGGCGCTTTGCTGATCCGGGGCCGTCTGTTCACCTGGCTGGCCACCAATCGCAGCCGCCTGCGTGAACAAGGCCGTACCGAACCGACCACCATTGCCGCTTTCTGGCCTATGGCCGAAGAACCGGACCTGCGCCCCTTGCTGCTTCAATGGGTGGAAGAAGAAGGCATCAATGTCTGTCTGCCTGTAGTTAAAGAGGCCGATGCCCCATTGAGCTTTGTCGAATGGACACCCGAGACCAACATGGAGAAGGGACGCTACGGCATCGAAATCCCGATTTCCAACAAGACCCTGCAACCGGACATTGTCCTGGTCCCCACCCTGGGCTATACCCGCCAGGGCGATCGCCTGGGCTACGGCAAAGGATACTACGACCGGACTTTGGCGGCGCTGAAAGAACAGAACCACACGTTTACCAGCATTGGGATTGCCTGGGCCGTGGGCGACTTGTCGGGCCAGTCCTACCAGCCCGCCCCGCACGACCAACGCCTGGACAGTATTCTGACCGATAAAGGCTGGGCAGTGCCCGCGCCGGAACTGTAAATCTTCTTTCCTGGCAGCCCAGCGTTGGGGCACCGTGCTGTTCCGCCCGAGCGGCTCTGGCCCGCAGATACCGGACAATCGGCATGCGCTGGCCTTCGAATAAACGATCAGTTCTATCACGTCCCAGTAAAAAACCCGCCAATACCTTGGCGGGTTTTTGCTGAACACCAGCGGTGACTAACGCCAGGTCAGATTTGGCAAGATAGCCATGCTCGCGTCTGCCCCATTCAGGGTGTACATGTGAATACCCGGCGCCCCGCCATCGAGCAGATCCTGGCACAAGCGTGCCACCACATCGATCCCAAAAGCACGAATCGACGCGCGATCATCACCAAAGTCAGCCAGACGCAGACGAATCCAGCGTGGTACTTCTGCACCGCACATGGTCGAGAAACGCAGCAACTGGGACGAATTAGTAATGGGCATGATGCCCGGAGTGATCGGAATCGTAACGCCTTGGGCCTGGGCCCGTTCAACAAAGCTGAAGTAGGAGTCCGGGTTAAAGAAATACTGCGTGATCGCCCCGTGCGCCCCCGCATTGACCTTGTTCACAAAGTGAGCCAGATCATCCCCAAAACCTGTGGCCTGGGGGTGCATTTCAGGGTAAGCGGCCACTTCGATATGGAAGTGCTCGCCGTAGTTTTCACGAATGAAGGCCACCAGATCGCTGGCGTAGCGCAGCTCGCCTGCATCCCCCCCCATCCCCGAGGGCAAATCACCGCGCAGGGCCACGATACGTCGTATGCCCTGGTCGCGGTAATTGTCCAGCATCTCGCTAAGCTGTGCGGGTGCCGTACCAATGCATGACAGGTGCGGCGCCACATCAAAACCCAGTTTTTGCAGCAATGCCACCGCATCGACTGTGCCAGCCCGCGTGGAGCCACCGGCTCCAAACGTCATGCTGACATAGGCGGGGTTCAAGCCCATTAAGGTCTTGGCGGTACGCACCAGTTTTTCCTGCGCCGCGATGTCTCGCGGCGGGAAAAACTCCAGGCTCAAGGTTTGCTTGTTACTCATTTAATTAATAGTCCCGACAGCAGCCCGGAGACCAGACTGTAGACGATAGCCCCAATCACGGCCCACCAGAATCCCTCAACCTGGAAACCTTTGAGGATAGAGCCGGCAAACCAGAACACTAAAGCATTGAGCACCAACAGGAACAAACCCAAAGTCACAATGGTGATGGGCAAGGTCAGCACAATCAACAAGGGTTTGACCAGGGTATTGAGCAAGCCCAGTACCAGCGCAGCTATCAGGGCCGAGCCAAACGACGCCACGACAATGCCGGGCAGAATGTAGGCAACAACCAGCAAGGCAACAGCATTCAGGATCCAGACGAGTAGCAAAGTCATAATAGGGCTCCAAGAAGTGGCGTCCGAAGACGCCAGTGCGTTTTAGTAGCGGTAGTGCTCGGCCTTGAATGGTCCTTGCACAGGCACGTTGATGTAATCCGCCTGCGCCTGGGACAAGGTCGACAAATTCACACCCAATTTCTTCAAGTGCAAACGAGCGACTTTTTCGTCCAAGTGCTTGGGCAGTACATATACTTTACCCGTTTCATAGTGATCACCACGAGTGAACAGTTCAATTTGTGCAATGGTCTGGTTCGTGAACGAAGCCGACATCACAAACGAAGGGTGGCCAGTGGCGCAGCCCAGGTTCACCAGACGACCTTGAGCCAGCAAGATGATGCGCTTGCCGTCAGGGAAAATAACGTGATCAACCTGAGGTTTGATCTCTTCCCACTCCAGATCCTCAATGGAGGCCACGTCGATTTCGTTATCGAAGTGACCGATGTTGCACACGATCGCCTGGTCTTTCATACGCTCCATGTGCGAGCGGTCAATCACGTGGTAGTTGCCGGTAGCGGTCACGAAGATATCGGCTTTGTCAGCGGCTTCTTCCATGGTCACCACGCGGTAGCCTTCCATCGAGGCTTGCAGGGCGCAGATAGGGTCAATTTCAGTCACCCAAACCTGGGCACGCAAGGCAGCCAGTGCCTGGGCACAACCTTTACCCACGTCGCCAAAACCGCACACCACGGCGATCTTGCCAGCGACCATCACGTCGGTCGCGCGCTTGATACCATCGACCAGGGACTCGCGGCAGCCATACAGGTTATCGAACTTGGACTTGGTCACCGAATCGTTGACGTTGATGGCAGGGAAAGCCAGCTCACCTTTATTGGCCATCTGGTACAGACGGTGCACGCCGGTGGTGGTCTCTTCGGTCACGCCCTTGATTTGGGCCAGACGGGTGGAGTACCAGGTTTTGTCATTTTGCAAACGGGCACGGATGGAGGCGAACATGACGCGCTCTTCTTCGCTGCCGGGTTTGTCCAGAACGGACAGATCTTTTTCAGCACGGGCACCCAGGTGCAGCAACAAGGTTGCGTCGCCACCGTCGTCCAGAATCATGTTGGCCTGCTCACCGGGCCAGTCAAAAATGTCGTGAGCGTACTGCCAGTACTCTTCCAGGGTTTCGCCCTTGACGGCGAACACAGGCACGCCAGAGGCAGCAATAGCCGCAGCAGCGTGGTCTTGAGTGGAGAAGATGTTGCACGATGCCCAGCGCACTTCAGCGCCCAGGGCCGTCAGGGTTTCAATCAGAACCCCGGTTTGAATCGTCATGTGCAAACTGCCGGCAATGCGCGCGCCCTTCAAGGGCTGGGAGGCAGCAAATTCCTCGCGGGTGGCCATCAGGCCAGGCATTTCGGTCTCGGCAATGGTCAGCTCGCGGCGGCCCCATTCAGCCAAGGAAATATCGGCAATTTTGTAATCGGTAAAAGTCACAGTCGGGCTCCGTTATACGGCACGCAGACTGCACGGAGAGCAAATGAATTCTCACCAGCAGCCCGCCATGCAGGTCGTGGTGAGCGTCGTTCTCCAAGGTGGATACCACCTATCCATGCCCCGAGCCTGGCAAGACGAGTGTCTTGTCGCAACGCCCCTCGAGGATGGCAAATTAATGTGGGTGATTGTACCCGTTTGGATCGTCTTGGGAAGACGGCTCCAGGGGTAAAAATCATAATTTCTTCTTGCGAGACAGGCTTGGGCCTGCCTCTTGCAGCGTTGCGGGCAGCCGGCTTTCCGGCCCCGACAACGCTGTATCACTGTTGCAAAACGCCGCTCGCAAGCGGCCTTTGCACACTGCTTAGATAGCCTGACGCAACGCCTGGGCCTTGTCCGTGGCTTCCCAGCTGAACTCGGGCTCGCTGCGGCCAAAGTGACCGTAGGCAGCGGTCTTGGTGTAGATGGGACGCTGCAGATCCAGCATTTCGATGATGCCGCGTGGGCGCAGATCGAAATGTTGGCGCACCAGCTTGGCGATCTCGGTATCCGAAATCACGCCGGTGCCTTCGGTGTAGATGGTGATATTGATTGGCTCAGCCACACCAATGGCGTAGCTCAACTGCACCTGACACTGACGGGCCAGACCGGCTGCCACAATGTTCTTGGCCACGTAACGCGCCGCATAAGCAGCGGAACGATCCACTTTGGAGGGATCCTTGCCGGAGAACGCACCACCGCCGTGAGGGCATGCGCCACCGTAGGTGTCCACAATGATCTTGCGGCCAGTCAGACCACAATCGCCTTGAGGGCCACCAATCACGAACTTGCCAGTGGGGTTCACCAGGAAGCGGGTTTTTTCGGTCAGCAGGTCCGATGGGAAGCATGGACGAATGATGTGTTCGATCACGGCTTCGTGAATGTCTTTCTGGGACATTTCAGGAGCATGCTGCGTGGACAGAACCACGGTATCCACTTCGGTAGGACGGCCATCCACGTAGCGGAAGGTGACTTGAGATTTGGCGTCAGGACGCAACCAGGGCAGACGACCATCTTTACGCAGTTCGCTCTGACGCTGCACCAGGCGGTGGGCGTACCAGATAGGAGCCGGCATCAGATCAGGCGTTTCGTCGCAGGCGTAGCCAAACATCAGACCCTGGTCGCCAGCGCCTTGGTTCAGCAGCTCTTCAGGGCTGCGGTCCACGCCTTGGGCGATATCGGGTGATTGCTTGTCGTAGGCCACCAGCACAGCGCAAGACTTGTAGTCGATGCCGTAATCGCCATTGTCATAGCCAATGCGCTTGATGGTGTCACGGGCAACCTGGATGTAATCCACATTGGCGTGCGTGGTGATCTCGCCAGCCAGCACCACCAGCCCGGTATTGCACAAGGTCTCGGCAGCAACACGCGCCTGAGGGTCTTGCTCGAAAATAGCGTCCAGGATGGCGTCGGAAATCTGGTCGGCAACCTTGTCGGGATGGCCTTCAGAGACAGATTCGGAAGTAAAGAGAAAGTCGTTGTTGCTCACAGCGTAGCTTCCTTGAATAAGGGCTGATAATCAGCACGAGGTTGAACAAACTGCGTTGCACCTCGAAGCCAGCGATGTGGATACGATAGACGGGGCGCGACGCTTTAGCGGTTTATAGTGGGCAGCTCGCTGCCTGATCGCTCCGCAAGTTGTCGTTTAACTCAGCGATACAATCTATTTTAAGCGAAAATACATATTTGTTTCAGCAAAACTTCACACTAAAGGATTGCCTGGCCCATGCTAGTGGCTCTTTTGCGCTTGATGGCTCGCCTGCCCTTACCCGTCCTGCATGGCCTGGGTAGAGCCGTAGGCCGACTGATTTACGCCTTTCCCGGACGCTATCGCCGTCGTCTGCAAAGCCACTGTCGCCAAGCGGGCTACGATTCGCCCGCTTTCTTTCGGCAAGCTGCCGCAGAGACTGGCGCCATGATTATGGAAACCCCGCGCGTCTGGCTGTATCCACAAGCCTGTCTGGATCGCTGCACGATCGACAACCTGCCCCTGGTCCAGGAAACGCTGGCCGAAGGTCGCGGCATACTTTATCTGACCCCGCACCTGGGCTGTTTTGAAATGATCGCGCGCTATTTTTCCGGCGTGGATCCGATGACTGTCATGTTCCGCCCGCCTCGCCAAGCGTTTCTCGAACCCTTGATGGTCGAGTCCCGTGAGCTACCAGGCCTGCATGCCGTACCGGCCAATATCAAAGGCGTGCGCGAACTGGTCCGTGCTTTTCGCCGAGGCGAGTCAGTTGGCATGCTGCCCGATCAAGTCCCTAGTGGTGGCGATGGTGTATGGGCACCTTTTTTTGGCCGCCCCGCGTTGACCATGACGTTGGCCGGCAAACTGGCCCGTCAGTCCAATGTGCCCATCATCGTGACGGCCACCGAGCGTTTGCCCAAAGGTCGTGGTTTTCACATTCACACCCTGCGCCTGCCCGAGCCTTTGCCCGAGGACCCCACAGAGCTTGCCACCCTGATTAACGCATCCATGGAAATCATGATTCGGCGCTTTCCAACCCAGTATCTCTGGGCCTATAACCGCTACAAGATTCCGCATGACGCGCCCCCTTTGCCTGGCGATGCCACACCATGAGTTTTAATTCTTACCCGCTGCTCAAATCCGTTTTTACCTACTTTGGCCGTGCCTCGGTGCGCTCGCGCCAGCGTTGGGGTGCCGTGTTGGGCGCACTGGTGCATCGCTTTGCCTCCCGCCGCCGTCACATTGTTCGTACTAACCTGGATTTGTGCTTTCCCGACACACCCGAAAGCACCCGGCGCGAATGGGAAAAGCAGCACTTTCGCCTGCTGGCTCAATCCTATCTGGATCGGGGCCTGCTCTGGTTTGGTCTGCCCAGCACCATTCTGAACACGCTGCACCTGACGGGCGAAGAACACATTACCCAGGCGCTGGAACAGGGCCGCAAGGTCATGCTACTGGTGCCTCATTTCCTGGGTATGGATGCCGCTGGCACACGGCTGTCCATGTCCATCTCGCCTTTGGTCGCTTTTTACACACCGCAGCGCGATCCTCATGTAGATCGCCTGATGTATGAAGGCCGCAGCCGCTTTTCCTCGGTCCCGCTGATTTCCCGCAAAGACGGGATCCGTGGCCTGATGCGCGCGCTGCAAAAGGGCCAGCCAATTTATTACCTCCCTGATATGGACTTCGGCGCCAAGGGCTCGGCCTTTGTGCCCTTTTTCAATGTCCCGGCCGCCACCCTGCTGTCCACTGCCCAGATTGCCCGCAATCAGGATGCGCTGGTCATTCCCGTGATTTCCCGCTTGGATGCCCAGACGGGCCACTACCATATTCAGGTGCTCGAACCCATGACCGACTTTCCCGGCGAAGGCACTCTGGAAGAGGCCACCGAGCGCATGAATGCCCTGATCGAAAAATATGTGCGCGAGGACCCGCCGCAGTATTATTGGGTACATCGACGCTTCAAAACCCGCCCTGAAGGTCAACCTGGCATCTACTAGACCCATCATGCACAGTCCCACCGCCCCCCAGCCCGTTTCCTCCCTTTGGCGTTTCAGCAAAATGCACGGAGCGGGCAATGACTTTGTCATGCTCGACGGTGTGACGCAGCCTCTTGAACTGACACCGGAACGGGCCCGCGCCCTGGCAGATCGCCACTTCGGAATTGGTGCCGACCAGATCTTGCTGGTCGAGGCCGCCACCGACACAGAGGCCGACTTCCGCTATCGCATCTTCAATGCAGACGGCAGCGAGGTTGAACATTGCGGTAACGGTGCTCGTTGTTTTGTCCGCTTTGTACACGAACAAGGTCTGTCATCAGCCAACCCTTTACGGGCGCAGATCCGTACCGGCATCATCAGCCTGTATAACGACCCACAACGCGGCGTGGACGTCATGATGGGCACCACCCGCTTTGCGCCAGCCGATGTGGGTTTTGACCATACCGGACTGGAAACGCGCGACCAAGGCGACGACACCTTGTGGCTCTTGCCTGTGCCCGGTCAAGCGGCCCCCGTGGCCTTGTCGCTGGTCTCGATTTCCAACCCGCATGCCGTGCAGGTCGTGGACGATGTTAAGCAGGCTCCCGTTGCTACGGTAGGCCCCTTCATCGAATCCCACCCTCGTTTTGCTCACAAAGTGAACGCGGGTTTCATGCAGGTGATTGATCCCCACCACATCAAGCTGCGCGTCTACGAGCGCGGGGCCGGTGAAACTTTGGCCTGCGGTACAGGCGCGTGTGCGGCTGTGGTAGCGGGCATACGGCGGGGATTGCTCCAAAGCCCGGTTGTCGTTGATACTCGTGGAGGCAGTTTGCGCATTGAATGGGACGGGCAGGCGCTACGCATGAGCGGCCCGGCCCAAACTGTCTTTACCGGACAAGTCGATATCGATGCACTGTGTGCATCCTTAGCCAGAAAGGAAATCTTCTAGACATGGATACCCCCAACAGCCTTAGCGCCGTGGAAGTGGCCCAGTTTTTGAAAGCCAACCCTGATTTTTTCGACGCACACGCCGACGTTTTTGCCAAACTGATGGTGCCTCATCCACACCAAAGCCGCGCCATTTCCCTGGGCGAGCGCCAGATCATGTTACTGCGCGAGCGCGGCAAAAAAACCGAGCGTCAACTGGCTACGCTGGTCGCCAACGCCCGTGGCAATGAAAAGATTTCACGCCAACTGCATCAATGGAACTGCCAGATGCTAGCCGAGTCCGATCCCGACGCCCTTCCCGCCCTGATTTGCAGCAGCCTGGAGCGCATTTTTGAAATGCCCGTGGTGCGCCTGCACTGCTGGAACCCGGACGAAGTCCTGGCCGATGACGCACTGGCCAGTTGGGCTCACACCTTGATCACCCCCTATTGCGGGGCCCGACGCGAACAGGAATTTCTGGCCGATTTGCAACAAGACGCGCAATCGGTAGCCATCGTGCCTTTGAAATCCCCCGAATCAAACATCTTGTTTGGTCTGCTGGTTTTGGGCTCTCCCGAAGCCACGCGTTTTACTGCCGATATGGGTACGGATTTCCTGGAAGGCGTTGGTGAATTGTGCAGCGCCGCCCTGCAGCGCTTACACAAACCCAGCAGCGTTAATCAAAGCGAATGTCCGGCCTGAAGAAACAAGACCGCCCCCCCGCCGGGAAAAAGCCCAAAAAGCAGCCAGCCGCCTCCCCGGCCCTCAGCCCGGCCATGCAAAGCTGGCTGCATCAACTAAGCCACGAAAAACGCTATTCGGAACACACACTGAGTGCGTACCGCAATGACCTGCGCCATTTGCTGGCGCAGTACCCAGGCACCGACCCCGACACACTCAATCAAAGTCAGTTGCGACAAGCCGCCGCCCGTTTACATGCCCAAGGCCTGGCCCCACGCAGCCTGGCCCGCATTCTGGCGGCCTGGCGTGGCTACTATCAATCGCGCACCAAAGAACTAGGCTGGCCCTTGAACCCGGCTGCCAGTCTGAAAGCACCCCGGATAGGCCGCCCGTTGCCCAAGGCCTTGTCTGTGGACCAGACCCAGCAGCTACTGGACCGCTCTACGGCCCCGATTCAGGACGATCCGGTCAGTTGGCGCAATCAGGCCATGTTTGAATTGTTTTATTCCAGCGGGCTGCGTTTGGCTGAGCTGGTCAGCCTGGACACACACTATCACCAGGATCCGCAATACCAGTCTAAAAGCTGGTTACTGCTGGATGATCGTGAACTGGTGGTGAGCGGCAAAGGCGGCAAGACACGCCGCCTGCCGGTAGGCGAGAAAGCCTTGCATGCCTTGCAACAGTGGCTGCAAAAACGCCCGGCCCTGGCCTCATTGACGACCAGCGCCGATGCCAGTGCAGCACTGTTTCTGGGAGCCCGTGGAGCCCGTATTCACCCGCGTGTTGTGCAGCAAGAGCTGGAAAACTACGCCCGAGCCAGTGGCCTGCCTGTGCATGTACACCCGCACAGCCTGCGCCACAGCTTTGCCAGCCATTTGCTGCAATCGGCACAAGATTTACGGGCGGTGCAGGAACTATTGGGCCACACCAATATTTCCACGACCCAGATTTATACCCGTCTGGATTTCCAGCATCTGGCCCAGGCTTACGATCAGGCCCATCCTCGGGCACAACGCAAGAACCGGACCAGCGACAAAGCGGATGACTGACTCAGGGCTGTAAAGCCTTGATCAGTTGATCGGTATTCGAGCGCATCATGCCCAAATAGGTATCCACGCCGGATCCGGGCACACCCAAGGCGTCGGAATACAAGGTGCCGCCCACTTTCGCACCGGTTTCCCGAGCGACTTGCTCAACCAGTTTTGCGCTGACCGTGTTTTCGACAAAAATGGCCTGAATCTGCTCGCTGCGCGCTTGCTGGATGATCTGTGCAATATCGCGTGCCGAAGGCTCCGCCTGACTGGACACCCCCACCAAAGGAATAAAGCGGATGTTGTAGGCCTTGCCCATGTAGGAGAAGGCATCGTGCGAGGTAATGACCTTGCGCTTGTCTACTGGCACCGCTTGCAGGCGAGTCTTGATGGAGTCGTCCAGTTCCTGAATGCGCTGGGCATAATCCTTGGCACGGCCCTGGTAGTACTGGGCATTGGCCGGATCAGCTTGCTCAAGACCTTTGCTGATATTGCGAACATAAATCTGCGCCAGATCCAGACTTTGCCAGGCATGCGGATCCTGACTGCCATGCTGATGGCTGTGCTCATGGCCGCTGTGGTCTTTCTCGGGCGCGTGTTCATGATCCTGGGCGTGGTCATGCGCAGGCTCATGGTCGTGGTCGTGGTCGTGGTCGTGGTCGTGGTCGTGGTCGTGGTCGTGGTCAGCATGATCGTCAGCCCCGCCTTCAAACGCCAAAGGCGTAATGCCTTCCGTCGCCACGACCTGCGGGCCCTTATAGCCCGCCGCCTGCTGCAAGCGCGGCAGCCAGGATTCAAACTCCAGGCCATTGACCACCAGCAACTGCGCCTTGGCCAAGGTCTTCGCATCGCTGGGACGCGGCTCAAACGAGTGCGCATCCCCATTGGCAGGCACAATCGTGCTGGCCATGACCTTGTCGCCCCCAATCTCCTTGACCATATCGTTCAGGATCGAAAAACTGCTGACCACTCGCAAGGGTTCAGCCTGTACCGACAGGCTGGCCGCCAACAAACCCAGGGCCAACACCATGCGGCCTGAATACATGCCTCGCATTTTCATCAATCGTGCTCCAAGAGAGAGGCCATGCGCCGACGCCGTGCACGCCATTGGGAATAAGCACGCAGCAAACCGCCTTGGGGGCCAAAAGTGATAGAAAGAAAATAAAACGCGCCCGCCGCCAGGATAATCGCGGGCGAAGCCGGAACGTTGTAGTAATACGAGAACAGCAGCCCCAGATAGGCGCTGATCATGCCCAACAAGGCCGCCACCAACATTTGTCGACCTACGGAATACACCCAGAACCGGGCCGAGGCGGCGGGCAGCATCATGATCCCCACCACCATCAAAGTCCCCAAAACCTGGAAGCCAGCCACCAGCGTGATGACCAGCATGAACAAAAACAGCATGTGAACCACGGAGCCGCGCCCACCCTGGGTACGCAAAAAAATGGGATCCATGCACTCCAACACCAACGGTCGGAACACCAGAGCCAGAATAAGCAGCGTAATCGTTGTGCTGCCGGTAACCAGCAGCAAAGACGCATCATCCAACCCCAGCACCGTGCCAAACAGCACATGGATCAAATCCATATTGGAGCCACGCAACGAAACCAGCAGCACTCCCAGCCCCAGCGACACCAGATAGAAGGCCGCAAAACTGGCGTCCTCGCGTTGTGGTGTCAAACGAGCAACCAGCCCGGCCAGCAAAGCGACGACCAGGCCGGTAATCATGCCGCCTATGGCCATCGCACTTAAGGACAAGCCCGCCGTCAAAAAACCGACTGCCACACCAGGCAGGATGGCATGGGCCATCGCATCACCCATCAGGCTCATGCGGCGCAGTACCAGAAATACACCCAAGGGCCCTGCCGCTGCGGCCAAAGCAAAAGACCCGGCCAGCGCGCGCTTCATGAAACCGAAATCGATGAAGGGGCCAAACAGCACATCCATCAGCGCCATCATAGGTAGTCACCCGCACACAAATGGCGAGCCAGATGCAGGTTCTCCGGCGTCAGCACTGCTTCGGTTTGCCCCCAACCCACTACTTGCCCGGCAAGCAGCACGGTTTGCGGAAAACAGCTACGCACCATATCCAGATCATGCAGCACGGCCATCACGGTACGGCCCTGCTTGTGCCAGTCCAGAATCAGGTTCATCAATTCATCCGAGGTTGCGCGGTCTACCGCTGCAAAAGGCTCGTCCAGCAAGAGGATTTGGGCATCCTGCATGATCATGCGAGCAAACAAGGCGCGCTGTAATTGCCCACCCGACAAGGTACCAATGGAGCGACGCGCAAAATCAGCCAGCCCCACCTGCTCCAGCGCATGGCCAAGGCGTTCATGCTCTGCTTTGGGAAAGCCGCCCCAGGCGCCCACGCGCTTCCAGGCCCCCATGGCCACCAGATCATGCACCGTCACCGGAAAGCTTTTATCCAGATCGCCCATTTGCGGCAGCAAGGCCAACTGATCCAGAAAGCCACTATCGACAGCAATGCGCCCTTTCAGGGGATTGATCTGTCCGGTCAGCCCTTTGAGCAAGGTGGATTTACCGGCTCCGTTAGGCCCGACAATGGCGGTCAAGGAGCCTCGGGTAAAACAGCCGCTGATATCACGCAGGGCGATTTTGTCTTTCCAGCCCAGCGCCACATGATCCAGCTCGATCAAGGTTTGAGTGGAGGTCATACCCTTACCACGCACCCAATGCCCAGGCAGTTAGCAGCCACAGGGCTGCTGCCACGCACAAGGCGCCCAGTACGCGCTGCCCGGCCGAGGCCAGCAAAAGCGAACGGCGCGGCACCGGACTACGGGAAGTCGAGGAAAATTGAGAACAGGACATGAAACAGGGATAATGCGGCTAGATTGGGAATTTAATTTTCTCCAAAGATGTTATAACATAACAAACAGCCTATCAAGCGCCATGCCTGTACATATTCTTACGCCCAACGCTATTGAAGATCAGCTCGCTATCGCTGAACAGCTTTGTCTGGAACGCGGTAAACGGCTGACCTCCATTCGCCGTCAGGTACTGGAAATCCTGATTCAGGCTCAGCGCAGCTTGCGCGCCTACGAACTGCTGGATCTGGTTCGCGAATTTCAACCCGGCGCCAAACCCCCTACCGTTTACCGCGCCCTGGACTTTCTGACTGAAGAAGGGCTGATCCACCGCCTGGATGCCGTCAATGCCTGGACCGCCTGTGTCGATGCCGGTGGCCACCCCCACGACTTGCTGATTGTCTGCACTCAATGCGGCACCGTGGTGGAACTGTGCGCTCCGGACTTGAGCCAAAGGCTGGCTGACTGTGTGCGCGGAGCAGGCTTTGCCCTGTCCGGCCACGAGACCGAGTTGCGCGGCCTGTGCCAACGTTGCGTTGCCGCTAAAAACGAGCGAAAACCCTTATCTGCCCCCTAAAACGTGGTATTTTGCCGCCAATCGGTATATATTCCCCGATCTATTGGCAAACCTCTGTGAATTTTTACAGATCACCGTTTGCCCAACAGGCAAGGCTGTGATGTAATCGCACGTTGTTTTCGTGCGGAGCAGATGGGTGCAGGAAGCCGCGGTTGGTGCCGTGCCTTGTACCTTTCGCCCGCCACTGCGAGGCATGTTTATGAACGCGGCATCAGATCTGAACAACATGGTTCCAGTCACTGTGCTGACTGGTTTTCTGGGCGCTGGTAAAACCACGCTGCTCAAGCGCATCCTGAGCGAATATCACGGTCGACGCATTGCCGTCATCGAAAACGAGTTCGGGCCTGAAGGCATCGACAACGAATTGTTGGTGCAAGACTCCCAGGAAGAAATCGTCGAGCTGAGCAACGGTTGTGTGTGCTGCACCGTGCGCGGCGACCTGATGCGCACCCTGAACGATTTGCGCGTTCGCCGCCAAGCGGGCGAGCTGAAGTTTGAGCGTGTCATCATCGAGACCACCGGCATGGCTAACCCCGGCCCGGTCTGCCAGACCTTTTTCATGGACGATGATATTGCCGACTACTATCGGCTGGACGCGGTCATTACCGTCGTGGATGCCAAACACGGCATGGCCACGCTGGACCAACAAGAAGAAGCCCAAAAACAGGTTGGCTTTGCTGACCGCTTGCTGATCTCCAAAAAAGATCTGGTCAACGATGTAGATTACGAGGCCCTGCGTGCCCGCCTGATCCGCATCAACCCGCGAGCCACCATTACACCGGTTCACTTTGGTGAAACGGACATCAAGGATTTGCTGGAAGTCAGCGGTTTCAACCTGAACTCTATTCTGGACATTGATCCGCAATTTCTGGCAGAGCAACACCCCGATGCGGCGGACGGCCATGATCACCACCACGACCATGGCGATGACGGCGAGTGTGGTCCGAGCTGCGGACACGATCACCACCATCATCACCACGAGCACGCCGCTCACAATGACGAAATCGGGGCTTTCGTGTTCCGCTCGGACCGTCCTTTCGACCCCGAGCGACTCGAAGACTTCCTATCGGGAATTGTCCAGGTATTTGGACCAGATCTGATGCGCTATAAGGGCATTTTGTATCTGAAGGGCATCAATCGCCGTATGCTCTTTCAAGGCGTACACATGATGATGAGCGCCGAGCCTGGCAATGCCTGGCTGGCCAAAGATAAAAAAGGCACCAAGCTGGTCTTTATTGGCCGCAAATTGCCACAAGACATATTCACCCAGGGCCTGGAGAATTGCCTGGTTTGAATTAATAATTATTCAGTAAATGCGGAGCGATTGCGCGTGACGACAGTTACAGGCTCCCAGACGTCAACAAGAGGTAAGCATCATGGCAACTAAGTCACATGACAGTACTACAACCCTGCTGACCGAGCAGGAGCTTTTGGCGATGCCTGAGTCAGACTACATGAACGCCGCCCAGCTGGAGTTTTTCAAGCATCGCTTGCGCCAGCTAGAGCAAGACATTCTGGCCAATGCGGGCGCCACAACGGAAAACCTGCGTGAAACCCAGTTCGTTCCTGACCCGGCTGACCGTGCCACGATCGAAGAAGAACACGCTCTGGAGCTGCGCACCCGCGATCGTGAGCGCAAGCTGCTCAAGAAAGTGCAACAGTCCATCGCCCTGATCGATTCGGGCGAATACGGCTGGTGTGAGGAAACCGGCGAGCCCATCGGCCTGCCCCGTTTACTGGCACGTCCCACGGCCAACCTGTCTCTGGAAGCCCAGGAACGTCGCGAGAAGCGCCAAAAAATGTTTGGGGATTAAACCTCTGACACCCGCGTTTGAAGTACGTAAAACCCTCCCATAAGCAAATAGGCAATGGGAGGGTTTTTTACTTCCTGGACCACGAGTCGCTTGATAACAATGCACGTTATCGCCTGGCCTGCGTCGCCAGTCATCTCGATGGAAGAAAGAGAACCCAAGCGCCAGAACTGAACAAAAAACTGTTCGGCTACACCAACTGCATCAACAAATTTACAGGCTTGCATATTGATCCTTGAAATTTCCTGCTGGGCCCCCAAATGGGAACCTTAAAGGAAGGAAATCATGGAACAATTTCACGCCACTACTATTGTCTGTGTACGCCGCGGAGATCAGGTCGCCATTGGCGGCGATGGTCAGGTCACCCTGGGCAATGTTGTCATCAAGGGCACAGCCCGCAAGATTCGCCGTTTGTACAACGACAGCATCCTGGCCGGCTTTGCCGGTGCGACGGCCGACGCATTCACTTTGCAAGAGCGCTTTGAAGCGAAGCTGGAGAAGTACCAGGGCAACTTGCTGCGCGCTGCCGTCGAACTGACGCGCGATTGGCGCACCGACCGCGTTCTGCGCCGTCTGGAAGCCATGCTGCTGGTGGCGGACAAGGAACACACGCTGGTGCTGACCGGCAATGGCGATGTGCTCGAACCCGAGCATGGCTTGGCTGCCATTGGCTCGGGCGGCTCCTACGCACAATCTGCAGCGCTAGCGTTGCTGCAAAACACCGATATGGCTCCTGCCGAGATCGTTAAAAAGTCCCTGGAGATCGCAGGCGACCTGTGTATCTACACCAACCAGAACCATATCGTCGAAACACTCTGACAGCCGGATACCCCACCATGTCTACACCTAATATGACTCCCGGAGAAATCGTCTCCGAACTGGACAAGCATATCGTTGGCCAGGGCAAGGCCAAGCGTTCTGTCGCCGTGGCCCTGCGCAATCGCTGGCGCCGCCAGCAGGTTACCGAGCCTTTGCGCAGCGAAATCGTACCCAAGAACATTTTGATGATCGGCCCCACCGGCGTGGGTAAAACCGAAATCGCCCGCCGTCTGGCCAAACTGGCCAATGCGCCTTTCATCAAGGTCGAAGCCACCAAGTTCACAGAAGTGGGCTATGTAGGCCGCGACGTTGAAACCATCATCCGCGATCTGGTGGATATTTCGGTCAAGCAGACCCGCGAGATCGAAATGCGCCGTGTACGCACCCAGGCCGAGGAAGCCGCTGAAGACCGCATTCTGGACGTGCTGGTGCCCCCTTCGCGCGATGCCCACGGCCAGCCCCAACGTGAGGATAACTCCGCACGCCAGGTATTTCGCAAGCGCCTGCGTGAAGGCAAGCTGGACGATACCGAGATTGAAATCGAAATGGCCCAGGCCATGCCTCGCATGGAAATCATGGCCCCTCCCGGCATGGAAGAGATGACCGAGCAACTGCGTGGCATGTTCTCTGGTCTGGGACAGGAAAAAACCAAGGCTCGCAAGCTGACCGTCAAAGAAGCCTTCAAGCAACTGACCGAAGAAGAAGCGGCCCGTCGCGTCAATGAAGACGATTTGCGCACCGCTGCAGTGGCCAACGCCGAACAGAACGGCATTGTGTTCCTGGACGAAATCGATAAAATCACTGCCCGTGGCGAGAGCCAAGGCAGCGGTGGCGACGTGTCCCGCCAAGGTGTGCAACGCGATCTTCTGCCTTTGGTGGAAGGCACTAGTGTCACCACCAAATACGGTGTGGTGCGTACTGACCACATCCTGTTTATTGCGTCGGGTGCCTTTCACTTGTCGCGCCCATCCGATCTGATCCCTGAACTGCAAGGCCGTTTCCCTATCCGCGTGGAACTGGAATCGTTGAGCGCCCAGGATTTCGTACAGATTCTGTCGACCACCGATGCCTCCCTGACCAAGCAATACGCGGCTTTGCTGGGCACCGAAGACGTCAAACTGGATTTCCGTCCCGACGGCATTCAGCGTCTGGCCGAACTGGCTTTCGATGTCAACGAGCGCACCGAAAACATTGGTGCTCGCCGCTTGTACACGGTCATGGAAAAACTGCTGGAAGAGCTTTCCTACAGTGCTGGCAGCCACGGTGAACAAAGCGTGGTCATTGATGCAGACTACGTGAACAAACAGTTGCAGGAAACAGCGGCCAGCCAGGATCTGGCACGTTACGTGCTGTAAGTTCAGCACTAGACTCAAGGCTTATTCCGCTTGTTGTCGGACACGAAAAAGGGGCAGAAAAATCTGCCCCTTTTTCCATTCTTGTTCGGATAAGAACCAACACCGTACCAAGCAGACGACTGTACCAAGTTTTCAACAAGCTCTGGCTTGGCAAAACGAATCAGGCTTACTGATCGCCAGATCACCAAACAATTCCGCCGACCAGAGCATACTGATAGCTCCCCTGTATAAGACATAAAAAAACCGGGCGAACCCGGTTTTTCTCCACTTGCTGAATCCGCCTTATTTGCTGATCTTGGTGACCACGTAATCACCCCCATCGCGCTTGGCAGTAAATTTCACCTTGTCACCCGGTTTGATATCGGCCAGCAAGGCAGGATCAATTTTGTACACCAATGTCATGGCGGGTAGCTCTAGGTCGCTGATCTCAGCATGCTTGATGGTAATTTTGCCGGCCTCGGCGTCCAGTCGACGCACTTCACCGGACGCACTGGCTTCCTGAGCCTGGGCAACCACGACATATGCCGAGCCAGCCACCATACCCAAGGTCCCCAACGCCAAGGCCGTGCCTCGTTTCGTCCACGTCATTTTTCACTCCTGCAAATTGTGCAGAGCCAGACTATTAGCTCATAATGCCTACTTTCGGACGCCTGATGCGTCTGTTTCCGATCAAGCATAACGCTAAACCTTTGCAAAAGCATGAGTGAATTTATTAAAGGGTATGTGCTGCGTCCAGCCACCCCCGCCGATATTCCGACCATTTTGGGTCTGATGCGCGACATGGCCGCCTTTGAGAAACTGGAACATATTTTCAAGGCCAGCGCCGAGTCGCTGCGCAACAGTTTCTTCTCCGACGCCCCCAGCGCCTACTGCCTGGTGATCACGCCACAAGACCAGCCCAACACAGCAATCTCTTACATTATGTGGTTTTACAACTACTCCAGCTTTCTGGATCGCCGTGGCATCTATCTGGAGGATTTGTATATCGACCCCGCCCACCGCAAACACGGTCTGGGCGCTGCTGCCCTGCGTCATCTGGCTCAGTTGGCTGTCGCCCAGGGCTGTGGCCGCCTGGAGTGGGTGGTGCTGGACTGGAACCAAAACGCCATCGACTTCTACAAACATCAAGGCGCACAGGTACTGGATGACTGGCGCGTGGTGCGCGTCACGGGCGAGGCCTTGCTCAACATGGCCCAAGGCACTCCTGTTCCTGCTGAGATATAAAACCCATCATGTCCACACGACTTTCCATTATCAGCACCCGCACCGGCGACGACGGCACCACGGGTCTGGGTGATGGCAGCCGCCTGCCCAAAACCGCTCCCCTGATCCACGCTCTGGGAGATGTGGATGAACTGAACAGCCATATCGGTGTCTTGCGCAGCATGACGCTACCAGAGGATGTCGATACCTTGCTGTCCGACATCCAGCACGACTTGTTCGATATGGGGGCCGAATTGTGCATTCCTGGTCATCAGGTCATAGACAGCACGCATGTAGAACGTCTGGACCAGGCGATTAGTCATTACAACGAACCTTTGGGCATACTCCAAGAGTTTATTTTGCCTGGCGGCAGCCCGGCAGCGGCGCAAGCGCATGTGCTGCGTTGTGTAGCGCGTCGAGCAGAGCGCAGTGTTGTTGCGGTGCCCGCAGAGACACTGCCGCAGGACGGTCCGCGCTTGTACCTGAATCGCCTGTCGGATTTGTTGTTTGTATTGGCGCGTACCTTGAACCGTTACGCAGACCGCTCTGATGTGCTTTGGGAGCCCAAGCGCAACGCCCAGCACAAAGGCTGATTACCCACATCACGCCCGCCATGACCGCGACAAGAACAAGGCCCTGCTTGGCAGGGCCCTATTTTTTCAAACAAGGTCAATGCGGGTTGTGTCCGCAAACCTGAACACAGGCTGATCCGTAGGATCTTCGTACACCTGCCATTTCAAGGACAAGCTGCCTACCTGGATATCCACAGTCGCCAAGGTGTTTTCCCTGTCACTGTCGTCCGGGTCACAACGCCAGATCGGGAACCTTGCATGGTGCTGATCCGCCAGGACTTTTAAAGGATCAAGCTTGGCACCGGCTTGCGCCAACAACTCATCGCCTCGCTCCTGCCGCAGCTCGGACGAACGAGTCAGACGCTGTTCAAAGCATTGCATGGCCTCATGCACAGCATGGTTGGCATGCAAACGGTTTTGCTCAATCGTTTGCACGGACACGGCCTGGGCACTGAACTCCACGCTCAGCAAACGCGGATCACCTCGCTGGGCCAGACTCAGATGAAATGCACCGGAACGGGGGTGTTCCTGCAAAATGCTCACCGCCTGATCCAGATCGGGCTGATCGAGCATGGCACGGGTCAGAACCATGCGCGGCACGCCTGGGGCCACGTGGCGCGCCCGCACGTTATTGACCGTCATGGCCAGGCCTGCCTGTGTCACCGCAAAGCTGTGGCCCGGTAAAGAGGCGGGATACAGAAAGGAGACAAAGGACATACCACTATCGGGGATGAATTTAGCCACCCCGCAGTACCCGGCCAAGCCTGGATCGCCGTCCTCGTTATGCACCAGGCGGGGTTCCCCTTGATCAGGCATTTGCACGGTTGTGCAACCATCAGGCGCCATGGCCCATAAGTCGCCACGGCAATTCCACAAGAACACATCCTCAAATGGGAGCTCCAGGCCTAATGCCAGGCCCTGGAGCTCGGTCCATATTCGGGGAAAATAACGCTCGGTGTACTGGGCCAGCTGACTGGCTACAGCCGTTCCTTTTGATTGCATGATGCCCTGCCATGCTGTTGAGTTCAGCAAATAGGCATGCACTGCAGAGGCTCCGAAACGTCCCAAAGAATGGCCAATTTCTTTGGGACCACCACTTAACTCCAGATAGGACAACTTAGCCATTGCGTCTATTTCCAGTAGGCACCGGACTGGTGCAATTGATTTTCAAGCAACTCGATACCGCTTACCGCACGACTGCCCGCCTTGGCCAGAACCTGCTCCAGCAACACCTCCACCAGTGCCTGTGCAGCAACTAACGAAGGGAAAAAAGACGGACTGTCGGTTCCAAACAATAATGTGGCATCTGCCTGCTGCGCAATAGGGGCAAGCAAGCTGTCGCAAATCGCCAGAATGTGTGCATCTGCCCGCCGAGCAGCCTGATGCACCAGTACGGCTTCTTGCGAATACGGCGCAAAACCGAACAAAACCAATACATCGCCCTTTTGCAACGCCCGCACATCCATATCCAGGGTCCCTGACTCACCACGCAGCAAGACAATGGAGGGTCGAAACAAACGGTACTGATAATGAAAAGAAAAGGCAGGCGCAAAAGAGGCTCGAAACCCGGCCACAAAAACCCGCTTTGCCTTGGCAAGCAGGCTGACAGCCTGCGGAAGACGGGCTTCGTTCACCTCGCGCAACAGTGCCAGATTATCCATTTGCGCTGCCAGAACCTGTGCCTGGCGATCTTCTTTGTTTCGGTTACGAACCACCGCCCGAGCCTGATCGGCATAGCGGCGGGCACCCTGGCCATGCAGGGCCTGGGTGAAGACGGCCTTGAATTCTGCCCAACCGCCAAAGCCCAAAGACTGTGCAAAACGCAGCAAAGTGGCAGGCTGTACCTGTGCCTGGGCGGCCAACTGACGCATGGACAGCAAGGGCACCTGATCAGCGTGATCAAGCACATAACGTGCGCTTTGCTGGAACTGGGGCGACATGGCGGCAAACGCCGCTTGAATACGCTCCGTCAGGTTACTCAAGGAGTTCATGGGCCAACGCGCTTTTAAAGGGGACACCAAGTATATATCGGCCGCAAATGCTGCCAAGACGCAACAGTGCGATCTTTATCCATCTGTACCGACCACCCAATGATGATTTATTTGTTGAAAGTATTATTATATATTCAACATACGTTGAAAATATTTTGGGACTACTTTCTGGATCTGCGCCATGACACATGTTTTTCATCGCAACCCCAAGCACATGCTGCCCTATGCCGTTAAAGGGGATGGCATCCGCATTGTGGACAAGGAAGGCAAATCGTATATAGACGCCAGTGGCGGGGCGGCCGTGTCCTGCCTGGGCCATAGCCACCCTGCCGTCATTGCCGCCATCAAGCAGCAACTGGACCAGATTGCCTACGCCCATACCTCTTTTTTCAGCAGCCAGGCTGCCGAAGATCTGGCGGATTTTCTGACCAGCCGATCCCCTGGAGATCTGAATCACGCTTACTTTCTATCCGGCGGCTCTGAAGCAGTAGAGGCCAGCCTGAAACTGGCTCGACAATACTTTGTAGAAATTGGCCAGCCTGAGCGCCATATCTTCATCGCCCGCCGTCAGAGCTATCACGGCAATACGCTGGGTGCCTTGGCCATTGGTGGCAATGAATGGCGCCGCAAACCCTTTATACCGCTGCTGGCGCCAGCCCAGCACGTTTCCCCTTGCTATCCCTACCGCGATCAGCGCAGCGATGAAAGCGCCGAGCAATACGCGGACCGTCTGGCCCAGGAGCTGGATGACACGATTCAAAACCTGGGCCCCCAACATGTTGCTGCCTTTGTCGGCGAGACTGTGGTGGGAGCCACCGCCGGTGCCTTAGCCCCGGTAGGCGACTACTGGAAGAAAATCCGCCAGGTCTGCGACAAGCATGGTGTGCTCCTGATTCTGGACGAAGTCATGTCCGGCATGGGGCGCACCGGCTATCTGTTTGCCTGCGAAGAGGACGGCGTGGTGCCGGACATCATGGCTATTGCCAAGGGTCTGGGTGCGGGCTATCAGCCGATTGGGGCCATGCTGGCCAGTGACCGGATTTATCAAGCCATCCTGAATGGCTCGGGCTTTTTCCAGCACGGCCACACCTATATGGGCCACGCCACGGCCTGCGCCGGTGCGCTTGCCGTGCAGCAAGCCATTGAGCAGGACCAGTTGCTGGAAAACGTCCGCCAGCGTGGCGAACAATTACGCCAGGAACTGCATCAGGCATTGGACAGCCACCCCAATGTAGGCGATATACGCGGTCGAGGACTGTTTGTTGGCGTCGAGCTGGTACAAGACAAGGCCAGCAAGCAAGCCCTGGACCCAAGTCTGAAAACCCACGCCAAGATCAAACAACATGCATTTTCCCAAGGTCTGATGCTCTATCCTATGGGTGGCACGATAGATGGGGTGCATGGCGATCATATTTTGCTGGCGCCGCCCTTTATCTGTACCGAGTCCGACATTCAGGAAATCGTGAAACGTCTGACGCACACCATAGAGCACATCCTGCCCCGTTAAATCCCATCTTGCCGAGCAATGAGCGGACAGCCAGCATGGGCTGCCCTCCTCAGGAATGCCCCGCTGATCGTCCTGCGGCAAACCAGCCGCAAGAAGCACCGCCATACATAAAGGAGAACCATGGCCCGCCTACCTTATGCTGACCTGAACGCCCCCGAAGCCGCCCCATTGGTAGAACAAATCATTGCAGAGCGCGGCAGTGTCTTGCACCTGTACCAGATGCTGCTGCACAGCCCGCCCATTGCAAAAGGCTGGCTAAATCACCTGACGGGCATACGTCACAACAGCAGCCTGCCGGGTGATCTACGCGAGCTGGTCATCATGCGTGTAGCCTTGTTGAATCGTGCCCCTTACGAGGCCGATCAACATGCCCCTATCGCTCTGGCTGAAGGCCTGAGCCAGGCTCAACTCGATGCCCTGCCCGACTGGCAGAATTCGGATGCGTTCACGCCCATCCAGTGTGCGGTACTGGCCTACACCGATGCCATGACCTTGAAGGTGCAAGTGGAACCCGCCGTTTTTCAGGATGTACGTCAGTATTTCGATGAGCGCCTGACTGTCGAGCTGACCGCTACCATTGCTACCTACAATATGGTGTCGCGCTTTCTGGAAGCCTTGCACATCCACTCAGACGACTCGCGTTAAACCGGCACCCTAAGTACATTCGTCCTGCTGCCTCCCAAGCGCCCCGCCAGAAACTCCACAAACAAACGCAGTTTGGGAGGCAGATGGCGGGTGGGCGGATACAAGGCCCACAAGGCACCACAATATTGAGTGCGGAACTCCCAATCGGCCAGCACACGTACAATGCGCCCTTCCTGCTCGGGCTCTCTGGCCACAAAACAGGGCAAACTGCCTATCCCCAAGCCACGCTCGACCGCATCCAGACGCACACCCGTATGATTAGCCGCGTAACGCCCACTAACCGACACATTCAGCACCCGCCCTCCTTTATTGAAGCGCCAGCGTGAATCGCTGGGCGCCTCGCCCAGATAAATGCAGCTATGTTCGCGCAATTGCTGTGGATGCACGGGCAGGCTGTGCTCGGCCAGATAAGCGGGGCTGGCATACAAGCCATGTCGAATATCGGTCAGATGACGGCCCATCAAACCCGGTGGCGGCTGATCGGTGATTCGTATCGCCAGATCCAGTTGATCGTCGATCAGATCGGCGTAGCGATCATCCAGATTCATCAGGACATTCACCTTGGGATGCGCCGCCAAGAAGTCCGGCATATGAGGATGGATCAGAAAATGCCCCACTGCTTTGGGAACACTCAAGCGAATCTGCCCCTCTGGCTCGGTCTGGAACTGTCCCGAAATTTCCATCGCGGCCTGGGCGCAAGACAGCATGTCACGCGCATGCTCATAAATTGCCTGCCCACTATCACTTAAGCGCAATTTGCGTGTCGTGCGCTGCAGAACGCGCGTTCCCAGACCTTTCTCCAAACGCGCAATGGAACGGCTGACCGCCGACGGGGTATAGCCAAGCTGGCGAGAGGCTTCGGAAAAACTGCCTGTCTCCACCACTTTGACAAAAACCACCATGTCACTCATCAGGGAAGTGAGATTACTTGTGCTCATAGGGAATAAATCATTTCAATGAATTGCAATTACCAGGACTGCTGACAATGCCTACAATGCTTTAAAGCCAATCGACCGATAATAAAATGCAAGATAAATTATATTTGACCAGCCACAGCCTTACCTGCACAGCGGAAATCCTGGAGGGTTATCACTCCGAGAATGAACGCTACGCTGTCAGGCTGGATAAAACCTTATTTCACCCTCAAGGTGGTGGTCAGCCCTGTGACAAAGGCACGATAAATGGGAACGAGGTTCTGCACGTGGCGCAAAACCGCGATGGCCATGTCCTGCACTACCTGCACAAGTACCTGCCTTTGGGCCCAGTGGAACTACGTATCGACGGCAACCATAGACGGGAAAACGCTCGCTTACACACCGCAGGCCATATGATCGGTCATCTGCTGGAGCGCATTGGTTGGCAAGCGGTAAAGGCGCATCATTGGCCGGGCGAGTCGCGTGTCGTGTTTCGCAGCTCCGCAAATGCCCTGCCCCCACTTCTGGACGATTTATCGAA
The DNA here is from genome assembly GCF_020907215.1 of Alcaligenes sp. MMA. NCBI lineage: Bacteria > Pseudomonadati > Pseudomonadota > Betaproteobacteria > Burkholderiales > Alcaligenaceae > Alcaligenes > Alcaligenes sp. MMA. The sequence goes on along the minus strand of NZ_JAJJPP010000002.1, from coordinate 136,429 downwards.
CCACTGTGCCGAACAAATCCAACTGGCCCAAGCTATTTTCATCAGTTTCCAGGCTGGCCGACGCCAAGTTGCAATTGGCAATCTGGGTCAATACCCATGTGGCGGCACCCATGTTGAAAACACATCTGAATTGGCTGGATTGAAAATAATTCGCATCAAAAACAAAAAGGATGAACTTAGCGTTCACTATGAAATGATGACCGAATAAACAATAAAAACCAGGATAGTTGATTAGCACCGTCTATCAATGGGAAAAGACAAGAGCCTTTTAAAAACACCAAGAACATGAGGGATGTATTGAGAGGCTGAACGATTACAGATTGGACATATGCAGTCCCTGCAAATAGCGAGCTTCTGGCTACCCGACGTTCCCGCTGCATTGATGCGTCCACCTCACAAAAGCTGGGCGACGCTATCCTCGGTCAAAACGCCCTCGATCACTACCCGCCCAGCAACCCGCAAGGGCAACGTAACAATGGCCAAGCCGGAAGGGAGAGCTGCAGAGCATCTCGTCACCCCAAGCAAGGGCAACTTGCGCCTGAGCCCGTCTTGCCTTGTGGGATATCGCAGACCTGCCATGCCGCTGATTTTTTGGAGTGAATAGTGTTGCAAACCTATTGGCCAGAGTTCACTACTCTGGCGTTGATTCATTTTTTGGCCGTTATTGCCCCTGGGCCTGACTTTGCGGTCACCATCCGCCAAAGTGTGCGGCTGGGCCGCCAGGCCGGCATTGCCACCGCTATTGGCATCGGGGCGGGAATTTCCGTTCATGTGATCTACACCTTGTTGGGCGTAGGCGCTTTACTGCACTCCACCCCCTGGCTGATGAGCGTGGCCGAAATCTTGGGCGGCGCTTACCTGCTGTACATAGGCTGGGGATTTTTACGACAGGCCAACTCTCCCATGGAGGTAAGCCTAACCGAGTCCAGCAATGGCGAACCCGCTGCCGTCAGCGTGCGTCAGTCTCTGGCGCTGGGCTTTATGACCAATGCCACCAACCCCAAAGCCACCCTGTTCTTTCTGGCAGTATTTACATCAATAGTCAGTGCCAGCACCCCGCTCAGCACCCAAATGCTCTACGGCGTCTGGATGTGCCTGGTCAATGCGGGCTGGTTTATTGTCGTTAGTCTGATCTTCACCAATCCTCGCGTGCGCCAACGTTTCTTACGTATGGGAACCTGGTTTGAACGGATAACAGGCGTCTTGCTACTTGGTTTTTCACTGCGCCTGCTGGTGCATGCCGGGCAGCGTCTATTGATCTGAGCAGACAAAAGCCGAACAGGGTCAAAGATCGCAGCTTACCTTTGCACTCTGGCCTGCATAAGCGATAAATAGCAGCAAGCATGATTGCTCTAGCGCCATAAAAAAATCGCCCCGCCTTGTGAAAAGGCGGGGCGATTTTTCATTAGACCATGGACTGGCCCGTCTTACGGGCTCTGCGCCAATCCCGGATCAAGTTGCCAACCAGCAAGACTAAAATGATGGCCGACATGACAGGCCAGATCATAAAGTAAATCGTCATCAACATAAGATTCTCCTTTGCGTTTTTCTATCGTGAGTTCAAGCACGGGCCGAAGCCGGCTCGCCTTTCACTTCACGCTGTTTCTTGCCCGGTACGGGGGTCTCGTCGTAGTGGAAAGACTGCACGCGCTCGGCCAGGACGGAAAAATCAAAACGTTCCTGACTACGCAAACTGATGGCCACACAAACCACAGCGCTAACGCCGTAAGCCGTCAAGGACCCCAGCAAAACAATGTACTCACGCAGAAAACCAATGAAGTTGGGAAGCAAGATAGCGGTCGCAATCACACCAATCGCAATGGCAATACGGCTGCGGAAAAACGCAAAGGTCATCAAACCAGCAACAACACCACCGCCAATCGATGCAGTCACTTCGTAGAACAAGGCCACCACACCCTCGATGGGAATCAGCTCAAAGCGAACGATCGTAAACAGCACAACAGCGCACAACACCGACCAAGTAAACGCTTTGTTGGTAACACGATCCCAGTAAAAACTGACGATGACCGGGAACACAATCGCGCCCCACAAGGCACCGACAAACACCAGCATCACCAGAATATCCAGACGCAAACTGGCGAAGATCACCCCCACCATCGTGGCAACGACCATCGTGACACGGCCCCACCACAGCATACGAGCGGGTTGTGGACGGCCACGAGCAATGTTCTTGGCGTAAATATCCGTCATCACGATCGCTGACAAGGCGGCCAAGTCCGAGTCCGCTGTGGAAGACAAGGAGCCCACCACCAGAACGAAAAACAAGGCAATGCCAACGGGTGGCAGATACGTAGACGCCATCTGCGGGATGATGTTGTTCATATTGCCATTCACAGGCTGCAAGCCGGTGAACAAAGCCAGCAGACCCAACATACCCAAACCAATGACAACGGCACCGTAACCAATCGTGGCCGTCAGGAAAGTGGGCTTGATCAGATCCTCTCGCACTGCAAACAGGCGTTGGGCAATCGTCTGGTTACCAATCGCGTAAGCCAGTACCGCCACAAAGTACGGCGCACCTTGCTCCAAAATGGCCTTGGTCGAATAGAAGTTGGCTTGCTCGGAATCCAGACGCCACCAATTGGCCTGAATCATCTCTGTGCCACCAGCGTTAAAGAAAATCAGCGGAATAATGACGACGGCTGACAAAATCATGGCAACCAGTTGAGCAAAGTCCGTCATCACCGAGGCGCGAAAACCTGACCACAAGGTATAGGACAGCACTCCCAGACCCGCAATCAGCACACCTTGAATAAATGTCAGAGGGCTAAGGACCGAGACCAACGCACCCGCGGCGGTGAAGTTCACCATCAGGCTGATGCTACTGCCCACCACGTTGGAAATCGCCATAATCATCTGACTGGACGAGCCGTGCCGTGCGTGCAGCACCTCGGCCAGCGTATGTGCCTGCGGGGCAAGTTGGCGAAAACGTCGCCCAAAAGGGTAGATGAACAGAATCATCAAAGCACCCCATAGCCCGTAATGTAGAGGGCCTGATAGCCCATATTTAAAACCCGAGGTCGCGCTGGCATAAAAGGACGCGGCCCATATCCAGGTGGCAATCATGCTGGCCGCTGCAAGGCCAAAACCCACTGCACTGTTGGATACCATGTATCCATCCACGTTTTCTTTCTTTTGGCCAATCACGAGCGACATCAGAAATGTCGCACCATAAAAGCCAACCAGCAACAATATGGCCGTTGTGGTTGAAAGCGTAAAAAACTCCGCCTCTTGCATGTCTTTCCCTTTCTCTTCTGCGCGATGGCTGCTTGCAAAACAGCTCTCACTCGCATGCGTGCCGATTCCGCAGTAACGCGCTGGGCGGCACCGATCCCAAGATCAGAACCGAAACACCTGAACCGAACGCGCGCACACGCGCCTTCGCCCTTGGCCAGAGCCAAAGCGAAAAAAAGCAAGACACAGCGCAAAGTGCCTCACATTACGGCAAGTCTGCGGGCCTTACAGCAAATAAACATGGCCAGAGACAAGCCGCTCTGTTGCAGGCCGAAGTCGTGTGAGACCGTCGGCTGGTTGTTCCGCGACCCAAGGGTCGGGCAAGGTGTTTCGGGCTAAAGCCGGGTTGTTGTGCAACAACCTGTTGAAGAACGGACCGCCATTTTTTTATGCAATTTTGTCGCACCTGAACGGCCTGTTCGAGAAGCTGATTCAATGAACCAGAGCGACCAATTATACATATTTAAAATTTTAGGGTCTATATCATGCTGTTTCAGCATCGAAAAAGGGGGTTTCAGGCCTTTTCAATACACTCGTAGACCTCATCAGTACTCAAACTGGCACGTGCCAGTTCTTGGCAGGCAGCAGGCACTTTGCCTACAAAAGCGTAGCCCTCCCCTCGCACCGAGCGTATGGGCAGTTCCTCTCCGATCGCCGTTATTTTACGTTTCAAGCGACTGATCAAAACGTCCACAGAACGGGCAGTCGACTCCCGCCCTTCTTCCGGAGGAAACAAACGATCACGCTCTACGGTTTGCGGACTGACCGCAAAGAGAACCTGCACAATACGTCGCTCACCGCGCGTCAACAGGACCGAGTGACCGCGTGGCGTGAGCAAAGTCCAACCGTTCTCCATCAAGTCCCATCGTTGCAGATCCGGCTCCAACTCAGTTCTCTGAGGCAACAGCCCCGCACCGACGGGTTCTGCCAAATCAGTTCGCAAACTTTGCTGCAAGGCATAGCCGCGACGCCGCAAGGCCTGCACGCAAGCCACCACTTCCACCGGCAAAGCATCCTGGTCAAAGCAGGCATCAGCCCCAGCAAGCAACAAATGTCCTCGTTCCAGGCCAGCCATCTTGTCGCGCCGCACAACAAGGACACCTGCAGCAGGAAATTCCATGCGTAAACGATTGATATGCCAAAAAATCTTCTCTGCCTGACACACGAGAGCAAATACCATCTCCGCCCCGATTGAATGCGCTAAGGACAGGCATTGCTCTATCGTCTCTACCGTCTTTACCTTGACGCCCCACTGCTCCGACTCCAAGACGATCTGCTGCAAACTGGCCTTGTCGTTATGTAACAGAAACATTCGTTCTACCGTCATAGTCCTTACCCTTGTGGGCCCACACTAGGCAATTGATGTTTTTACCCTTGGACTGGCCGGTAAATTCGCCACTGGCTGCCTTGACCAGGAACGCGGCTATCAAGGAATCCATGTTGGGATCAGGATTCAGAGTCACTGGAACTGTCCCGCCCATTCGCTTTAGAGTAGTCTTGCGGACCGCAGTCAAAGAAACAGTCTCGCCAGAAATCAGATGGAAAAAGGGGGTACGGTGCCGCAAAGGCACGCCCTGCACCCATTCCAGCACAAGCCTGGCTGTCGCCAACGCCGCCGCAGCGGTATGTAGCACGCGTCTTGGGGTTTTCCGTAACTGCCATCAATGTTGTCGTTTTCTCGTTTCAAACCAACTTATAGATGCTGTTCACAATCTGTTCGCTTACAAAAAAAGTAGCCAAAATTTTTTCTGACCCTCTTGTATTGCACTGACATAACCAAGTTTTCGGGTGCAATACCCCCTCGCCTCGTCACGACGATAATTTGAATGTTTTCTCAAGAACCCTTTACCGAAATTTCATCCCTATTCGGTTTTTTTTATTTTCTTACCATTTTTTTATAATGGCTTTTGAATTCTTACAGAACCTGTTTGAATCACTGCAAAAAAACACCTTAATAAACCGTTTATTTCATTTTTGTTTTAAATATTAGGATTTTTGTGCTGTCGGTAAACCGAGGGAGACAGGCCGCTGTATCGACGAAATGCGGTGGAAAAATTGGCCGGATTTAGATAGCCAGACTCGGCCGCCACGTTAGTGATGGCCATATCGGTTTGCCTGAGCAAATGCATGGCATAACGCATGCGGCTGGAATACACAAAATCGCGCACCGTTAAACCACCACTCTCTTTAAAGAGCTCGTTCAAGCGGCGAGCGGTCGTCCCGAACCTCTCCGCCAGACTATCGACCGTCAAATAATCCGACAGATTGTCCCGCACGTGCTGCTGTACTGCATCGACCAGACAATGCTGAGCGGATGAACTAGAAAGACCCTTCCACCCCTTGTTAGCACTGCTTTCTTCCCTACTTCCTTCCATCTCCCTCAGGCCCAGATGCAGGCGAATACGCTCGATCACTAATTGCACATGGGTTTGGTACGCAATGAAATCGCGAGCGCCGCTACGTAAAGCCATGAGCTGACTATCCGCGCATAAAACCGCTGACAGGAACACCACCGGAATAGAAGCGGTTTGGGGATTGGCACGCAACATCCGCATAAAAGTGTCGCCCCGCAAACCAGGCAAGTGGTATTCACTCAACACACAATCAGGCTGCAAGGACTGGCAACGCGCCAAGCCCTGCTGTGCATCCAGCGCAAAACTAATACGAGCAAAACTAGTGCGTAACAAAGCCAGTAAATCGGCTATGCCGGCAGGTTCTGGAGCAATAAGCAAAATATGAGCTTCAGACGAGACATGCATAAGCAATCCACCTATGGGGACAAATAAGTTTGTTTTGTTCCAAGTCGACGCTAATTCTAATAATTAAAAACACTTCCAAATAATTCGCTTATTTACCCAGCCTTTATATTTCTATTTATTTCCATAAAAACAGTTACATTATTTCATTTCATTTCTTTCAAACCTAGTAAACTTCGCTTTTGAATGCAAAGATCCGAAAACAAAGCGCCATTACGTTCAAATATTTTTCTTTTGTTTCAAATGAGTAAATTAAGATTCAAAACAATACTCAAACACACAAACAGACAAATAAAAACCCCGCCGTAGCGGGGCTCATCAGTAAAGCAGGGCAAACCTCAAATCAACGATTATGCGTTGCTGGCATAGCCCGCCCGCGCCAGAACGCCCAACGGGCCGATCTGGCGTACCACATCAATTTGTTCGGGAGTACGCACATAAATGCAGCCGGCATAAGACAGAGCATTGACTGAAATACCGTCAACCAACTCCATGCTGCGCGGCACCACCAGCATCCATCCCTGGCCAGCCAACATATTATGTGGCGGTAACTGTCCGTCCTGCCCTGGCACCAAACCCAACTCATTGCACGCCAGGCGGTAAGAATTCAAAAGACTGTCACTCAAGGCGACCGGATCTCGGCTATCGGACAAGCGCACAAAACAATGCTCAAAAGCCAAGGCGGGGTGTTGATGCGCGCTGCCTGCAGCAGCCTGGGTGGGGAGTTTGTCAAGATAGAGAGCCAGCGAACCATTGCTGTCCGCCTGCGGAATCCATTGCGTATGTTTGTGACGCTGGCTGGCACCTGCCGGGCCACCGCCGTTGTAAAAGCCCAAACCATTCTGCAAGGCCAGAAAGTCCGCCAGAATTCGGAAATCAATATCGCGTAGCGGGCTGAGCTGTTCGGAAAACACCTTGTCGGCCAGCACCAAATGCAGATCACAGACAGCAAACTTGTTCAGCACAATATTGTGTGTGCTGCTGGCATCATCCACCGTCAAAGCGGGGGCTGGCGGCAAGAAAGGATTGAAGTTGGGGTCGCGCGGTCCACCTGGAATCGAGACGCTGGCAGCATCCTTGGCCGCCAGAGTAGATACCCAACGCACAAAAAATGTCAGCCCTTGATCCCGCATCAACTGCTCTTGAGCTTGCACGGGCAACAAATCACCACTGGCCAGCGCGGCCCGACTTAGTTGGTCCAGGCGTTGCAAAATTTCCTTGCTCACGTCGTCTCGCTCCTCATTTGAAGTTGTATAGTGACGCCTTATTGTAGGCAAGAGACGCGAATAAACGCGCATGCTGCCTAACGCAAATTTTCCACCACCTCTATCAGGAGTACTCCATGTCCGGTATTCGCCGTATTGCCAGCCCACTGCCACTGCCCTTCTCGCGTGCCACCATGGCTGGCGGTTTTTTGTTCTTGTCCGGCCAGATCCCCTATGACGCCCAAGGTGAAGTGGTACGTGGCTCCATCCAGGACCAGACCCACGCTGTGTTTGACCGCCTGATCGAAGGTCTGGCTCTGGCTGACGCCAGCTTGGCTGATGTGGTCAAAGCCACCGTCTGGCTGTCCGATATGGCCTTGTTTGCCGACTTCAATAAAGTCTATGCCGAGCGCTTTGGCGACACCTTGCCTACCCGCTCGCTGGTTGAAGCCAAACTGGCCAAAAGCGTGGACGTAGAAATTGAAGTTCAAGCCTGGCTGGGCGATCGCGCCTAAGCCGCTTTCAGACCGACGGGTCGTCACACAAATTCACGCTACCAGGCCTTGGATATGGCACACTGAATTCCTCTAGTCCAAGGAGAATTCTGATGCGTTTTTTTGCTTCGGCCCGTCACACTTTACTGGCTTGTTCTGTCTTAGGTCTGGGCACCAGCATCACCACCTACGCAGCCACGACTGACCAAGCCGCAGAACCGACTGCGATCAAACGCTTTCTGGGCGATTCGGACCTGCCTTTTTCCCGCGCCGTGCAAGCCGGGGACTTTCTGTTCCTGTCAGGACAAATCCCGCTGAACGCGAAAGGCGAGATCGTGCGCAGCAGTATTGAAGATCAGACCAATGCCACGCTGGACCGAATTGAAGAGACGCTGAAATTGGCCGGTGCAGACCTTAGCCATGTCGTCAAAGTGACGGTGTATCTATCTGATATGGCCTTGTACGATCAGTTCAACAAAACTTATAAAGAACGCCTGGGCAGCAACTTTCCGGCACGCTCGTTAGTACAGGCCAAACTGGTGGGTGGTGTGGACGTAGAAATCGACGTTCAGGCATGGACGGGCACTAAAACCAGGCCAGCCAAACATTGATACCGGCCCCTTGCCATAGCCGATCCCTTATAAGCGGCACGCTTACTGCCTGACTGTCTTGTATGGCACACTAGCACCCTTAGCCAGACCTTTTACCCGCGCCAGGCTTACCGCCTGGCGTTTTCGTTGCCTTTACGGACTCTCTCATGATCTACGCGATTACTGCCCTTTTCGCCTTTCAGTTAATCGGCGAAATTCTGGTGCAGACACTATCTTTGCCGCTGCCAGGGCCTTTGGCAGGCATGCTGCTTCTAGCTGCAGCCTTGCTGATTCGTGGCGGCGTACCGGCCTCGTTGGAGAGCACAGCCAGTGTCATGCTACAGAACCTGATGCTGCTATTTATCCCCGCCGTGACTGGCGTGATGTTGTATTTTGATCGAGTGGCCCAGGAGTGGCAGCCCTTTTTGATCGCCACCTTGGGCGGCACCGTCATCACCATGGTGGTCACAGCCTTGGTGCTCAATCGTCTGCTTAAAAACCACCAGGAAAAAGAGTAATGACGGACGGACTTTTTCAAATCTGGGTCTTTCTGTCCAGTTCGCCCCTGCTGTGGCTGACCTTGACCTGCTCGGTCTACGCAGGCTCGGTCTGGATGTACCGCAAATCAGGCAGTAGCCCGTTCTTGCTGCCGATTCTGGTCTCGGTTCTGGTAATTGTGTCCCTGCTCTTGCTGACCCGCACGCCCTACCCCGTCTATTTTGAAGGGGCCAAGTTCATTCACTTTCTGATTGGCCCTGCCACGGTTGCCCTGGCTGTGCCGCTCTACAGCCAGCTGCGTCAGTTGCGCAAGATCTGGAAGCCGCTAACCATTGCCCTGCTGATTGGCTCGGTGACCGCTATTTTCAGTACGGTGCTGATTGCCTGGGCCTTGGGTGGCTCATTTGAAACCATCATGTCGGTGGCACCGCGCTCGGCCACCATGCCAATTGCCATGGCTTTGGCAGAACAATTTGACGGGCAACCTTCCTTGGCGGCTGTCGCTGTTGCCATTACTGGGATCGCGGGCACCATTATGGCGCGCCCGCTGCTGAACGTGCTGCGAATTGATCGCCCCGAAGCCCGTGGCTTTGCTGTGGGCGTGACGGCACACGCCATCGGCACCGCCCGCGCCTTGCAGGTTCATGAAACGATTGGCGCGTTCTCTGCCATTGGCCTGAGTCTGAACGGGATCATGACCGCCGTGCTGGTGCCCTTTGTTCCTATTATCTTGCGCTGGTTAGGTGTGGCCTGAGCCAGGCGGGACAGTCTGGCTCTAGCGCCACTCGTCTCGATAGACGAAACGGGGCATCTGCCAATTGCGGTGCAAAGCCAGCATACGGAAACCCAGACCGATAATCATGGGGCCCAACAGGGTGACATACGGGTTCCAATCCAGATGCTGGGCACCCAAATACAAAGCGCCAGTCAGCATGGATACACTGGCATACATCTCCTTGCGTAGCAGCAAGGGGATGTCATTGCACAAGATGTCACGCAAGACGCCACCTGCACAACCGGTAATCATGCCGCTGAGCAGCACCACCGTAATCGGCAGCTTCATCTCCAGCGCAATCTGGCAGCCAATCACGGTAAAGACCACCAGCCCCATGGCGTCGAGCAGCAGGAACAGGCTGTGTAAGCGCCGCATGATAGGGGCGATCAAAGCCGTAAGGATAGCCGCACCTGCCGTAATCCACAGATATTCAGGATGCTGCACCCAGGTCAGCGGGTAATGCCCCAACAGCACGTCCCGCACCGAGCCGCCACCCAAAGCGGTGACACAAGCGATGGTGCACACACCCACCCAATCCATGTCGCGACGGCCTGCGGCCAGCGCCGCAGTCATGGCTTCGGCGGTGATGGCAATAATGTAGAGAACAAGTAAGAGCATGATATTTTTTAAGCATCAAGCTGTTGAAGAAGCCCCCGATAGCAACGCAGCATCAGCAAGCCAGGCACAGCAATAAAGACGGTACAAATAAAAAAGCCCGGCCAGCCCAGGGATTCGACCAGTACAGGTGTCAAAGGCCCAGCCAGATACGTACGCCCCACTGCCGACAAGGCCGACAGAAGTGCAAATTGAGTGGCGGAATAAGTCCGATTGCACAGGGCCATCAGCAAAGCGACAAAGGCTGCTGTGCCTAGACCGCCGCACAGATTTTCCAGACCGACCACCATGCCCATCAGCCACATGGATGGCGCGGTTTCAATCGCAATCCACCAATAACCCAGGTTGGAGACAGCCTGCAACACACCAAAGATCATCAAGGCCCGGTACAGACCCAGACGAGCCATGATTGCCCCGCCCATCAAGGCCCCAACCACCGTCGCCGCCAGACCAAACACCTTGTTGATCGTGCCAACCTCGGACAGCGTAAAACCGGCCGCACGAATCAAAAAGGTGGTGGACAAGGCACCGGCAAAGGCATCGCCCAGCTTGTAGAGCACGATCAGCGCCAGAATACTCCAGGCGCCAGGGCGCGAGAAAAAATCTGCCAACGGTGCCACGACCGCCTCAGACAAGCTACGGGGCGGACGGCTCTGTTCCTGTGGTTCTGGTGAAATCAAGGTCACCAGCGCGCACAGCGCCATGAAACCACCCATCAGAAAATAGGTATTGGACCAGCCCAACCAGCGATCCGCCAGAATCAAGGCCAGACCACCGGAGACGATCATGGCGATGCGGTAACCCATGACCTTGACCGCCGCCCCCGCCGCCCGCTCCTGCGCTTGCAGCACATCGGTGCAATAGGCATCGAAGGCAATGTCCTGCGTCGCTGACAAAAAAGCCACCCACACGGCCAGCAAGGCCAACGCAGTCAGGTTTACGGAAGGAGAAAACAAACCCATGGCCGCAATCGAGGCGGCCAGCAGCAATTGGGTCAACAATATCCAGCCACGCCTGCGCCCCATGAACGGTGGTGCATAGCGGTCAATCAGGGGGGCCCACAGAAACTTCAGCGTATAGGCCGAGCCGACCAGCGTCAGAAAACCGATCTCGGTCAGCGAAACATTTTCAACCGTCGCCCAGGCCTGCAAGGTGCCTGAAACCAGGGCCAGAGGCAGGCCGCTGGCAAACCCCAGAATCAGCAAAGGCAAGACTCGGGGACTGGTATAGACACGTGACACGTCAGGCCTTATTAGCGCTAAGCAGCAAGAAAATGGGGAGACTCGAAACGATACATGGCCAAAGTACTGCGCCAGCCCGGCAAAAAGCGCACCGTGTCGCGACCATTGAATGCGGCACGATCAAGAATACGTACCCCCACCGCCTGGGCCAGATCTTGAAAGTCTTTCATGGTGCACAAATGGATGTTGGGCGTGTTGTACCACTGGTAAGGCATTTCGCCGGTGACCGGCATGCGTCCGCGCAAAATGCTCCAGCCATGCGGCCAATAACCGAAGTTAGGAAACGAGACGATACCATACCGCGCCACCCGCGCCATCTCGCGCAGGATGTGCTCGGTATGGTGCATGGACTGTAAGGTTTTGGACAGCACAACGGTGTCAAACTGCTGATCGCTAAATAGCGCCAGACCCTCTTCCAAGTCCTGCTGAATGACATTGACGCCACGACGCACCGAAGCGATCACGAACTGGTCGTTCAGCTCTACGCCTGTGCCAACGACCTGGCGCGTATCGCGCAGATGCGCCAGCAAAGTGCCATCGTTACAGCCCAGATCCAGCACACGCGAACCTGGCTCAATCCACTGCGCAATGCGCAGCAAATCCGGTCTTAACATGACATCATCCACCTGTGTTTGCGGCTTAGTCATTCTGCCAGCACCCCTGTCGTGCGCGTGCGCGCAGGCAAGCCCAAATTAGCGGCGATCTGGTCATAGTATCCCTGCACAACGGCATGATAACGAGGGTCTTCCAGCAAAAAAGCGTCGTGCCCGTGCGGGGCATCGATTTCAGCATACGTTACCTGGCGCTGATTACGCAGCAGGGCCTGCACGATTTCACGCGAACGCTCGGGCGAGAAACGCCAGTCCGTGGTGAAGGACACCAGCAAGAACTTGGCCTGCACATTTTCCAGTGCCTTGACCAGGTCCCCCTGAGACTGGCGCGCAGGGTCAAAGTAATCCAGCGCACGAGTGATGATCAGGTAGGTATTGGCGTCAAAATAGCGCGAGAACTTCTCGCCTTGATAACGCAAATAGGATTCGACCTCGAATTCCACGCCGTAGTTGTAGTTGTATTCGCCACCTTGGGCTGGCGCACGCTGATTACGGCCAAATTTTTCGGCCATGGCCGTATCAGACAAATAGGTGATATGGCCCACCATGCGGGCAACGCCCAGACCTGCTTTAGGCACCACACCATGCTCGTAGTAATTCCCACCGTGAAACTGCGGGTCGGACAAAATGGCGCTGCGGGCCACTTCGTTAAAGGCAATGTTCTGGGCCGACAGGCGCGGGGTGCTGGCAATAACCACACAGTTCTCCACACGCTCGGGGCAACTGATGGCCCAGCTCAGGGCCTGCATGCCACCCAAGGAGCCCCCCATGACGGCAGCAAACTTGCGGATGCCAAAGTAATCGGCCAAGCGGGCCTGAGCACGAACCCAGTCTTCTACCGTCAGCACGGGAAACTCGGAGCCCCACGGTTTGCCAGTGGCAGGGTTGATACTGGACGGGCCGGTCGAGCCAAAGCAGGAGCCGATATTGTTGACGCCGATGACAAAGAAACGATCGGTATCCACTGCTTTGCCAGGGCCGACCATATTGTCCCACCAGCCTATGCTTTTAGGATCGTCGTCGTAATACCCGGCCACGTGGTGCGAGGCATTGAGGGCATGGCACACCAATACGGCATTGCTGCGTTCGTCGTTAAGGGTGCCATAGGTTTCGACTGCCAGCTCGTAGCTGGGCAGCACTTGCCCGCTGCGCAGATGCAGGGGTTCGTCAAAGGCGATGAGTTCGGCTTGTACGGGGCCCACGGAACCTTCGGGGATCAATCCGCAGGATGGGCTAAGGGCGCCAGTGTCGGCGCTAGGGACGGAATCAGTGGCCATCAGGACCTCTTTAGCTGGATTTATGGAGCGCCCGCAAGCGGATCAGGCAAATCGGCGCAAAACGTATAAGACAAAATTCTAGCATCGCTGCGGCGCGGCGTCCAAATCGACCAAGCTGGATCGATTCAGGACCCTGGGCAATGAACGCAGCCAAGAAAAGTCAATGCTTTGATTTACATCATTATTTTCATTCTCATCTGTCTGCCAGCTAAGCTAAATTTGAGTACATTGGCCCGACGTTTACCACGAATGCATGAGGAATGGCTTTACCGTGACGCATTTAACTTCACGCGAACAGTCCTGCCTGAACTGGGCTGCCCATGGCAAGACCAGTTGGGAAATCAGCATCATCCTGGGCATTACTGAGCGCACGATCAACTTTCACTTTCAAAACGCCTACGCCAAGCTTGGGGTCTACAGCCGCCAAGCGGCCATTACCCTGGCCTTGCAGCGGCGTCTGATCAGCGGCGACCCAGCTAGCGAGCTAAGCCGTCAAAGAAAACCTTTGCCTGAGCCGCATCCGGAGCCTTACCGGAATCCGTCATAACAAAGCCCTGCACTATCCAGCCTGGCTCCATACGGATCATGGCCTCCAGCCGCAAGGCGGCGCCCCCCACATCGCGCGTCATGAAAAACACCTGACCTGGTGGTGGCAGTTGTATCTGGCTTTTCTCACTGACCTGCCCATCCGGTATGAATTTCCCGCGCAAAGAGTCATGCAGTGCCTCGTACAAGCGCTGGCGGGCGGTCTCGTCCTGTTGCAGCTCCATTGGCAAAATCACATGACCCACGGTGTAGCTTTGTCCACCCGCCGTGGCGGTCGTCAGATAAAAATCCAGTTGATACTGCTCGAAATCCAGCAATCGGTGACTGGTAGTGGGCTTACCGGGCAACATGGCCGACAGGCCAGTGTGTTCAAGCTGAACCTTGCGCCAGTTAAACTCCGGACTGCAGGCGGCCAAAGTCAAGAAGGCCGCCAGTATCGCAATAATGCGCCTGATCATCATGGTGCTAATCCCGTATCCCGTTTCATGCTTTTCATCGGCTGGTTGAACAGCCGCCTTATACTCGCCCTGCCCGATACGCCTTTTGGCGCAACTTAACAAAGCAAGTGTGGTCGGACTACTATTTATAGACGGGGCCAGGCCCCTTTGAACAGTCCCGTATCTTGCACCCGATTTCGAAAGTGGGAAACACCACCATGAACACCAGCCACGAACGCCGCCTTGCCCTGCAACAGAATCCCGAGATTTTGCAGGGAATCTTGCGCGGCATCGAAAAAGAAGGACTGCGCGTCGATGCGCTGGGCCAATTGGCAGCGACCCCCCACCCCAAAGCCATTGGGTCGGCCCTGACCAACGGCCACATCACCACCGACTACGCCGAGGCCCTGCTGGAGCTGATTACTGAACCGCAAGCCCGAGTCGAGGACGTGCTGCAAGAGCTGACTGACATCCACACATTTGTGGCTGGCAAGCTGGATCAGGAAATGATCTGGAACCAGTCCATGCCTGCGCTGCTGCCTGCCGAAAAGGATATTGCCATTGCCTGGTACGGCACGTCCAACACGGGCATGCTCAAGCATGTGTACCGCCGTGGTCTGGCCGAGCGCTACGGCAAGCCCATGCAATGTATCGCCGGGGTGCATTACAACTTCTCTCTGCCAGATGGGATCTGGCCCTTGCTCAATGTCTGTGGCGACAATTTGCAAGACCAGCGCTCCAACGGCTATTTGGCGCTGATCCGCAACTTCACGCGCTACTCCTGGCTACTGATGTACTTGTTTGGCGCCTCGCCCGTACTGGATGCGAACTTCCTGCAAGGGCGCAGCAACAGTCTGGACAAGATCGACGAGGACACACTGACCATGCCCTGGGCGACCAGTCTGCGCATGAGCGATCTGGGCTATCACAACAAGGAAGCCCAGGCCGAGTTTCAGCTTTGCTACAACGACCTGGACACCTTTGTGATGCGCATGTATCACGCTGCCGTCACCCCTTGGCCGGATTACGAAAAGCTAGGCACCCACCGCAATGGCGAATGGATTCAGCTCAATACCCATATTCTGCAGATTGAAAACGAGTACTACTCCAGCATTCGCCCCAAGCGCACCACCCAGCGCAGCGAGCGTCCGGCCACCGCTCTGGCCCAGCGTGGTGTGGAATATATCGAGGTGCGCTGCCTGGATATCGACCCGGAATCGCCCACCGGCATTTCCGAGCAAACCTGCCGCTTTCTGGATACGTTCCTGCTGTTCTGTACCGTACAAGACAGCCCCTTCTTCCCGGATGGCGGTTACTGTCAGGACAGCAAGAACAACTTTGCGACCGTCGTACGTGAAGGCCGTCGCCCCGGCCTGATGCTGACCAATCAACAAAAGGAAAGCGTCAGCCTGCAAGACTGGGGCCATGAGATTCTGGAATCCCTGCTGCCTTACGCGCAAATGCTGGACCAGGCCCTCAATACCCACGGTCACACAGAAGCTGTGCAGGCCCAAATTCGCAAGCTGGACAACCCAGAGCTGACTCCTTCTGCCCAGTTGCTACACCATTTGCGTGAAACCGGCTTGAGTTTTCACGACTACGCATTGCAACGCAGCCGCGAGCATCACGAAACCTTGCTGGCCCATCCTTTGTCTGCCGACAAGCAAGCCGCCTTCGAGCAACAGGCTAAAGAGTCTCTGCAAGCCCAGATTGATATCGAAGCGCAAGATCAAGAGTCCTTTGAGGACTACGTCCATCGCTACGAACGCAACCTGATTCCTCCTGCGGTGGAGAACAGTTAAACCCCATCGTGATGCAATGCCGCCCGCAAGGGCGGTTTTTTTTTGCCGCCGGGCCGCCCCAAGGCAAAACCTCTCCCCGGGGGACAGCAAGCCGAAGTCGTCGCGAAGGTTTTTTTGTCGCCGGGCCGCCTCACGGCTCGGCGCCCCCGGCAAAAAGTCCTCCTAGGGCGGCAACAAGCCGAAGGCGTCGCGTGGGGGCTTTTCTTGACCGTCTTCTGCACACGAATGGGAGACCGGGCTCACATTGAGCCACACACCCGACACGCTCTTTTTTCCCCTTCCCTCAAAAAGTTTTTCCCTCTATTTTGAAAAGTTATTGTTATGTTATAACATCCGAAAATTAACAAACCGGAAGATGAGATGCGTTTCCAACCCCGTCCCTTGCCACTTGCCCTGGCGCTGCTTTTGTTTGCCTCTGCCCAAGCCAATGAACTTGAAGAACCTGTCCCTGAGCTGGCCCCTATCCGAATCTCCGCCAGCCCCCTGGCCTTGCGACAAACCGAACTGGCCACCGCCAGCACGGTCCTGCAAGGCCCCAAACTGGATTTGCGCCGCAGCAGCACCTTGGGTGAATTGCTGGACGGTGAGGTCGGCATTCATGTAGACAGCTTCGGTAGCGGTGCCAGCCGCCCCGTCATTCGTGGTCAGACCGCGCCCCGCGTCAAAGTCCTGAGCGATGGCGCAGAGGTCATGGATGCGTCGGCCATCTCGCCCGATCACACCATCACGGTCGACACCTGGCAGGCAGACCGCATCGAGGTGCTACGCGGCCCATCAGCCCTGCTGTACGGCGGTGGTGCCATTGGCGGTGTCGTCAACGTATTGGATCGCAAAATCCCCACAGCCATCCCCGAAAAGGGGTTTGAAGGTTCGGTGCGCACTCAGGGTTCCACCGCTGACCGTGGCAGAATCGGCGCAGTGGAAATGACAGCAGGCGAAGGCAATATCGCCTTGCACGTCGAAGGTGCCTCACACCGCAGCCGCGACTATCGTGTCCCCAACTGGACCGACAGCCGTGTCAAGGACTCGGACTCCAGCACAGATACTGGCAGCATCGGTCTGTCCTTTATTGGCGACCGTGGCTACATAGGCGCGGCGTACTCTTACCGCGAGGGCAGCTACGGCCTACCCGGTCACAGCCATGAATATGAGGACTGCCACCCACACGGTGCCACCCTGCATTGTGGCGGCCATGGTCATGACCACGGTCATGATCACGATCACGGACACGATCATGACCATGATCATTCAGCCACGGCTCACCTGCGCACCGAGCGTTTTGATATACGCGGCGAACTGCGTGATCCTTTACCCGGCTTCAAGCGTGCTCGCCTGCGCGCCGGGGCCACCGACTACCAGCACGTCGAAAAAGATGGGGATATAACGGGCACCCGCTTTACCAATCGCGGCTACGACACCCGCCTGGAGCTGGAACACAATCCTTGGGGGCCGTTTGAGGGCGTTATCGGCCTGCAAACCAGCCAGTCTGATTTTGCTTCCCGCGACGGCACGGAAAACTTCATCCCGCCCACCCGGACTCGCAGCCAGGGCTTGTTCCTGCTCGAAAGCGTGAACTGGGACGACTGGCGTCTGGAACTGGGCGCTCGTCAGGAATGGCAAACCGTCACACCCGACTCGCAAACCCTGGAGCGCCGCAAAGGCACGGCCACCTCCTTCTCCTTGGGCACCGTCTGGGACTTTGCCCCTGAATACGCCGCCAGCCTGTCCATCTCCCGCTCGCAACGTCTGCCCACGGCTCAGGAACTGTTCGCCAAAGGCGTACACTTTGCCACGCTCAGCTATGAGCGCGGTGATCCTAACCTGGATCGTGAGACCAGCCATACTGTCGATCTGGGCCTGCAAAAACACCTGGGCGATCTGCGCTTTGATTTGCGTACCTTCTACACCCGCAGCTCGAACTATATTTATGGCCGCAGCCTGGACCGTCACGAAGACTTCCAGCTGATTCAATACAGCCAGGACAAAGCTCAATTCTGGGGCCTGGAAGCCGAGGCCTCCTACCCGGTCACGTCCTGGGCCTCGCTGAGCGTCTATGGCGATCTGGTGCGCGGTAAACTGCAAGATCCCGGCCGCAACCTGCCCCGCATGCCTGCCGCCCGCCTGGGTATTCGCACGGATGTGAACTGGCAGAACTGGTCCGGTTTTGTGGGTTACACCCATACCTTCGCCCAAAATCGCGTGGCTGAACATGAAGAAGGATCGCCCTCCTTCGGTTTGCTCAGCATGGGTTTAAGCTACCGCCTGCATATGGACCAAAACACCTACACCCTGTATCTGAGAGGAAATAACTTGCTGAACAAGTTGGCCTACCGCCATACCTCCTTTATTGCCCGTCAGGCCCCCTTGATGGGACGCAACATCCTGGCCGGGATACAGGTGGAATTTTGAGCAAGACTGCCCTACACACCGGTAGCCGTCTCTACCAGATCGTGGCCGACATGCAGGGCGAGCGCCCCTGGGGCAACGTTCTGGATGCCGGCACCGGCAAGGGCTCGTTGCGCTGGCTGCTGACACTGGACACCGAACGCTGGACGGCCATTACGGCCTCACCAGGCATGGCCGAGCAAGTAACACAAGAGCTGGGGGATCAGAAACGTCCCGAGGACCGCCTTCTGGTGGGCAACTGGAGCGACCCGGAGTTTCTGCAAGGCGAACGCTTTGACACGGTTCTGGCGGATTATCTGCTCGGTGCCATAGACGGCTTTGCCCCCTACACCCAGGACCAGTTGTTCAGCCGCCTGCGACCGCTTACCAGCCAGCGTCTCTATATTATTGGTCTGGAACCTTACGTGCCCTATAGCAGCACGGACCCGGCGGGCAAATTGATTGTGGAAATAGGCCGTTTACGCGATGCCTGCCTGCTGCTGGCCGGCGAGCGCCCGTATCGCGAATACCCGATGGACTGGGTACTGCGTCATTTGCGGCAATCCGGCTACCGTTGTGTAGATGCACAACGCTTTGGCATTCGTTACGGCGACAGCTTTATCCACGGTCAACTGGATATGTGTGACGGGCGCCTGCGCCGTCTGAAGGACCGTAATCTGGCCTTGGCCTTGTCCGAGCATGTCCAAACCTTGCGTAAGCAGGCCCTGGCCTTGAATCAGACCTTGGGAGGTCTGCGTCATGGTCATGACTATGTGATTTGTGCCGAAGCTATTTAAAACCAGAAAGCAACACAGGAAAAAGATAAAGGGGCCTTGTCAGCCCCTTTATTTTTTCCAATACACCACTGCTTCACACCGTGTCGCAGCAAGGCCCCCGAAGCACCGCCTGGTTCCCTATTCTTATCAGGCACTGCCCTGCTTGTTTCAAACATTATCCCTAGCTGATTGACCTGAGAACACCTTGCCCCGCCTCCAGGCAAAGGCTGAACACAACCATACAGATGAAATTAACCATTTTGTCCTAGGTCAAATGATCGAGATCAATAGTTAGCCAACCTCATCCGAGTTTTTCTTGGAACCGTATTTTGGCAAACAGCAGACACAAAAAAAGCAGCCATAGGCTGCTTGCATTACGACGCGTTATAACTGAAAACTCACACCAGACCTTGAAAAACAGCCCTAAAGGGCCGTATAAACAAGGAATTCTGGCGCGTCCGACAGGAATCGAACCTGTATCGAGGGCTTCGGAAACCCTAATTCTATCCATTGAACTACGGACGCCAAGCTGGCTATTGTAGCGCGAGTTTGGAGTTTTTTTCAGCATCTATCGGGCAATTATGAGTGTGCCAAATCAAGAGTCAGATACAAGAGCGATACACTCCGCTATAATCCATGGTTGCGCGATCTGGGTCGGTGGCTTGGTAGACACGTCCTTGCGCACACCCATTAGGTAGGCGCAAGCCTTTATTGGTGGCCGTCAAAGGCCCTCCCGTCATTTCTTGTACGAACTCGCAGGATCCGATAATGAGCAACACGGAACAAAAACCCGAAGAACACAACGAGGGTCACTCAGCCATGATCAAAACCCCTAAACAATTGCTTGTGACCGTGGCTCTGGCTTTCTTGGTGCCCATCGCGATTATTGTCATGCTGGTCAGCCTGGTTACCTCCACCATGGGTGCTGGTGCTGGCTCCGCTGCCCTTTCCCCTGAAGCCATTGCTGCCCGCATTCAGCCGGTTGCTGGTTTCAAACTGGTTGACGCCAATGCCGTCAAAGAGCTGAAAACTGGCCAGAAAGTATACGAAACCACCTGTACCGCCTGTCACGGCACCGGTGTGGCCGGTGCTCCCAAGTTTGGTGATCAGGCTGCCTGGGGCGAGCTGCTCAAACTGGGCCAGGACGAGCTGATCAAGAACGCCATTCACGGCATTCGAGGCATGCCTGCCAAGGGCGGCAACCCGTCACTGGACGATATCGAAGTGGCCCGTGCCGTTGTTTACATGGCCAACGCAGCTGGCGCTGACTTCAAAGAGCCCGAAGCGCCTGCCCCGGAAGGTGAGCAAGCCGAGGCCAAACCTGAAGCCGCCGCTGCTGCTGCAGATACCCAACCCGCCGAGGCCCCCGCTGCGGATGCCCCTGCCGCAACACAAACGGCTGCCGCTGACGACAGCAAAGTCGACCCGGCAGGCATCAAACTGTACGACACCATTTGCTTTGCCTGTCACGCTGCCGGTGTCGCCGGTGCGCCCAAGTTTGGGGATCAGGCTGCCTGGAAGCCCTATATCGAATCCGGTATGGACACTATGCTTCAAAAAGCGATCCACGGTGTTGGCGCCATGCCTCCACGCGGTGGTTCGCAAGCCTCTGACGACGAACTTCGCGCTGCTATCCAACACATGGTTAACGCCGCCAAGTAAGCATTGCATCAAGGCTCTGTCCTGGCACAGAGCCTGCAAATACAAAAAGCCCGATGAATACTCATCGGGCTTTTTCTTTGCCTGAACCTGTCGACAAAGAAGCGATACAGAAACAACCCCTTACACCAATAAAAAAGCCTGAGTCCGGTGTCATCCCGAACCCAGGCTTACTCATCGCCTTGTTGACGGCTCTGCCTCTAGAACGCTTTATAAAGCCTCATAACGCGTCCAGAAACGCAATCTGAGACGCTTACTGCGCCTTGCACTGCGCCAATGCCGTCAAGGACATGCCCAACTGCACACGGCGTTGCAACCAAGGGCTGGCGCGGTAGCGCATGTCGCCCGTCACGGCCTGCAAGGTATTGAGCACATCCAGCAAATCACGCGAACCAACGGCATCGCCCATGGACAGCGGACCATTGTGCGGGTAACCCAGACCCAGGCGCACGGCAGCGTCGATATCCGACGGTGTCGCAATCTGCTGCTGAGCGATATCGCTGGCAATGTTCACGATGGTGGCCACCAAACGCTGGGCCACAAAACCGGCGGAGTCCTCGATCACGCTGACAGCCGTACCATCGCTGGCCAACATGGCCCAGGCTTGATCGCGCCATTCTGGTGTGGTCGCCGCCGAGCACATCAGCACACGGCGACGGCCTTTTTCCAGACCAAACAAGGTATCCAGCGCCACGGTGCGTGCAGGGTCCAGGCCGTGCAGGGACACCAAAGTCGCCACGTCTTCACCGTAAGGCGTCAATAGAATCAGAGCATCGGCAGGTGGCTGGTCACCTTCCACCACGTTCACACCCAGTTCACTTAGCAATTGCAAAGCGCGAGCCTGGCCTTGCTCGTGGTAAGGCGAGACCCACACGGGCGCCAAAGAGGCCACAGCAGGAACGGCAGGCTCTTGAGGAACCTGCTTCTTACCATCTTCATACTTATAAAAGCCTTCACCATTCTTGCGGCCAAACAGCTTGCCCGCGTGACGCACTGCCGTGATGGGCGAAGGACGGAAGCGAGGCTCGTCATAGAACTGGCGGTAAATGGACTCCATCACCGGGTGAGACACATCCAGCGCGGTCAGATCCAGCAGCTCAAAGGGGCCCATGCGGAAACCAGCTTGTTCGCGCATGATGGCGTCGATCTGGTAGAAAGGTGCCACACATTCCTGGGCGATTTTCAGACCCTCGATATTCATGCCACGACCGGCATGATTCACGATAAAACCGGGCATGTCCTTGGCGCGCACAGGCGTGTGGCCCATATCACGCGACACTTGCATCAGGGCATCCCCCACTTCGGGCGATGTGCGCAAGCCATCAATAACCTCAACCACTTTCATCAGGGGCACGGGGTTGAAGAAGTGATAGCCAGCCACGCGTTCAGGGTGGCGGCAGGCTTGAGCAATGGCGGTAATGGACAGCGAGGACGTATTGGAGGCCAACACGCAATCGGCCGGCACGATCTCTTCCAACTGCTGCAGCAAGCCTTGCTTGACGTCCAGACGTTCCACAATGGCTTCCACTACCAGATCGGCAGGGGCCAAGGCTTGCAGATCGCTGGCGGTCTGCAAGCATGCTTTGGCCGCATCCACCTGTTCAGCCGTCATGCGGCCTTTTTCCTGCAAACGGCTCCAGACGGCGTGTACATCCGCCAAGGCCGCCTTGACCGAGTCTGCATTCAGGTCATAGAGCAAGACCTGCTTGCCAGCCTGGGCGGCAATCTGGGCAATGCCCCGCCCCATAGCGCCTGCGCCAACAATAGCGATGGTTTGTATCTGTTTCATGATTCACAACCTGATCGAAAAGCAATAAAAATTAAGCCTGTTCCACGGAGCCGGACACCAGGGCCTCTACCTTGTCGGGCGAGAGCTCCAGCACTCGCGCCAGGACCTCGCGGGTGTGCTCTCCCAGACGCGGGGGCGCACTGCGATACTGCACGGGCGTGGCCGACAAACGCAAAGGGCTGGCCACCGAAGGTACGCTCCCCCCCTGCCCGGTCGGCAAGTCCAGTCGCAAGCCGCGCGCCAGCACCTGTGGGTCCTGATAAACCTGTTCCATCGTATTGATGGGGCCGGCGGGTATACCCACGGCTTCCAGCGCCTGCAACCAGCTATCGCGGGACCGGCTCTGCATGACCTGCGCCAGCATGGGCACCAGTTCGTCCCGGTGCATGACACGTCCGGCATTGCGCGCAAAACGAGGGTCATCCGCCCACTCGGGATGGCCCAGCTCCTGCGCAAAACTGCGAAACTGGGTATCGTTGCCCACCGCCACAATCAAATGCCCGTCACTGGCCTCAAAGACCTGATAGGGCACCAGATTTTGATGAGCATTACCGGGCCGCTGTGGCGCCTGCCCGGTACACAAGTAATTCATGTTCTGATTGGCCATCATGGCTACCTGACAATCCAGCAAGGCAATATCCAGATGCTGGCCCAGACCACTGCGATGGCGCTCCACCACGGCCGCCAGTACAGCCACCGTGGCGTACATGCCTGTCATGACATCGGCCACAGCCACACCCGCTTTTTGTGGTTCGCCACCGGGCTCACCTGTCAGGGACATCAAGCCCCCAAGCCCCTGGATCATGAAGTCATATCCTGGCCGACTTGCATAGGGGCCCGTCTGGCCAAATCCGGTAATCGAACAGTAAATCAGGGCTGGGTTGATGGCTTGCAGACTTTCATAGTCCAGCCCGTACTTTTTCAAACCACCGACCTTGAAATTTTCCACCAGAATATCGCAGCGCCTGACCAGTTGCCGCACCACTTCTGCGCCTTGTGCAGTGCCTATATCCAGGGTGATGGACTCTTTATTGCGGTTGGCAGCCCCAAAATAGGCCGCATCTTCCGTGTCCGCTCTGTGACCATCCTGTAGATACGGTGGCCCCCAGCCACGGGTATCGTCTCCCGCGCCGGGACGCTCCACCTTGATGACTTCCGCCCCCAAGTCAGCCAGGTTTTGGGTACACCAGGGCCCAGCCAGTACGCGCGTCAAGTCCAGAACACGTAATCCCGCCAAGGGCGCTTTTCGTTCAGTCGTGGTCATAGCAAACAAAAATCCTTCAAGTCGCGTATTGTGCACTACGTCTTCTTAGTCCGGTCTATGGACAGAAAAAGTGCTCAAACCATGGTCATTTTCGGGCCCGGAGGAATTTGTGCAACGCACCAGGCCGGGCGACGATAAACCGTCCTAGAATAGGTGACGATAGATTATCAGCGGCAGATCTTCCTTGCAGGACCCCACCCCTTCAAGAGGCGGGGCACATCTTTCGATAATAGGAGACCGACCTTATGCCATCGGCATTAACGCAGCAGCTTTATCAATCTATGACCCTGCCTGTGATGGCAGCACCCATGTTCATTGTCTCGAACCCGGCCCTGGTGATTGCGCAATGCGCCAGCGGCATTATCGGTTCTGTCCCCGCCTTGAACGCCCGCCCCCAGGAAAAGCTCAAGGACTGGCTGGACGAGATCGACGACACCCTGGCCGAACTGCGCGAGCGCCATCCCGAGCGCCGTATTGCTCCCTACGCCATCAATCACATCATTCATCAGTCCAACGACCGCCTGGAACAGGACCTGCGGGTGTGCGCTGACCACAAGGTGCCACTGGTGATTACCAGCCTGCGCGCCCCACAGGATATTGTGCCGCATGTACACGCCTGGGGCGGCAAGGTTTTCCATGATGTCACCACCTTGCGTCACGCCGAAAAAGCCCTGGAAGCCGGTGTCGATGGCCTGATCGTGGTGGCTGCGGGTGCCGGCGGCCATGCCGGTACCTTGAGCCCCTTTGTGCTGGTCAACGAAATCCGTCAGATTTTTGATGGCCCAATTGCCCTGTCGGGTGCCATGAGCCGTGGCCGCGACATTCTGGCCGCCCAGGCCATGGGGGCCGACATGGCCTACATTGGCACGCGCTTCATTGCCAGTACCGAAGCCAATGCCTCGGACGATTACAAGAACATGATCGTCAAGGGCCGAGCCGCCGATATCGTCTACACCCCATTGTTTACGGGTATCCCCGGCAATTATCTAAAGGACAGTATCCGCGCTGCCGGTCTGGACCCAGACAAGCTCGATAGCGAGAAAGCGGCTGACACCGCCTTTGGCTCTGGTCTGAGCAAGGCTTGGCGCGATATCTGGGGCGCTGGCCAAGGCATTGGTGGCATTGACTCAATAGAGTCAACCGCCGACATCGTTGCTCGATTGCATCGTGAATATCAGGAAGCCAAAGCAGCGCTGCTGGCCTCCCCTTTTGCCTGAACGAGGAGCCTCCCATGATACGGACTCATGACGCAGGTCATTGGCTGGAAGTCATTCTGGATCGGCCGGAACGACGCAATGCCTTGACCAGCCCCATGTACGAAGAGTTGGCCGACATCATCGACCAGGCTGATCAGAACCAGAAATACCGTGCCCTGATTCTGACTGGTGCGGGCGAGCATTTCTGTGCCGGCAACGATATCTCCGAGCTGTCCAATGTGCGCAACAACGACATGCCGCCGCCGATCAAATTCCTGCGCAGTCTGGTCAAAGCCGACATCCCATTGATCGTGGCGGTAGAAGGCCATGCAGTAGGTATTGGCGTGACCTTGCTGCTGCATGCAGACTTTGTGTACGCGGCCCGTGACGCGCGTTTACGCATGCCCTTCACGGCACTGGGCCTGTGCCCGGAAGGTGCATCCAGCCATCTGCTGGCCCAGTATGTGGGGCCACGCCGTGCCAACGAATGGCTGCTGCTCTCGCAGGCGTTCAGTGCCGAGCAAGCCATGCAGGACGGTCTGCTCACCGAACTGACCGACCATGGCAATAGTCTGGAAGCGGCCCGTGCCTGCGCTCATGCGCTGTCCGAGCAGCCGCCCATTGCCTTGCGTACCAGCAAGCGTTTGCTCCGTGAACCCCAGCGCGAGGTTTTGCTGGAAGTCCTGGAACGTGAACGCAAGCTATTTTCCAAACTGCTGGAAGGCGACGAAGCCCTGCAAATTCTGGGACAAATGAGCCAGAACCGCAGCGACAAATAGCCGCTCTAGTGGCCTGATTTCTGCGCAAACCTACATGTGCAGCGATCTTGCCACACTGCACCCGGTTCAGACGGGTTATAAGGGGCCTGTGAGAGCAGGTCCCTAATTTTTTTTTGCCGTATTCGCAAAAAATTCTTGCGTACAAAAAAAAAATCGCTGTATTTTATTTTTTGCGCTGCAACAAATGCACCGCTTTAACACGTTCTTTGCGGATACGCCCATGACACACTCCTGTCCCCCCCAAGCGCAAGGCTTGTACCTTCCCGCTAATGAACACGACGCCTGCGGCGTCGGATTTATCGCACACATCAAAGGCCAGGCGAGCCACGCCATCATTACCCAAGGCCTCAAAATCCTGGAAAACCTCGATCACCGCGGCGCTGTAGGCGCAGACCCTTTGATGGGTGACGGTGCGGGCATTCTGATCCAGATCCCCGACCAGCTTTACCGCGAAGAAATGGCCGCCCAGGGCGTGACCCTGCCTCCCCCTGGCGAGTACGGCGTGGCCATGGTGTTTCTGCCCAAGGAAACAGCTTCCCGCCTGGCCTGTGAACAGGAGCTGGAGCGTGCCGTACGAGCCGAAGGCCAGCACATGCTGGGCTGGCGCGACGTGCCCGTAGACAGCACCATGCCCATGTCCCCCACCGTCAAGGCCAACGAGCCGGTCATTCGCCAGTTGTTCATTGGTCGTGGCCCGGATGTGATGGTGCCCGACGCGCTGGAACGCAAGCTGTATGTGATCCGCAAGACCGCCAGCCACGCTATCTACCGCATGGATCTGGCCCACGGACAGGAATACTTTGTGACTTCGGCCTCCGTGCGGACCATCGTCTACAAAGGTCTGCTGCTGGCGGACCAGGTAGGCCGCTACTACCGCGATCTGGCCGACCCGCGTGCCTGTTCGGCCCTGGCCCTGGTGCACCAGCGCTTTTCCACCAACACCTTCCCCGCCTGGCCTTTGGCCCACCCTTACCGTCTGATCGCCCACAACGGCGAGATCAACACCGTACAGGGCAACTTCAACTGGCTGCGCGCTCGTGAAGGTGCCATGGAATCGGCTGTGCTGGGCTCGGATCTGCAAAAACTCTACCCTATCGTGTACGAAGGCCAGTCCGATACGGCCACCTTCGACAACTGTCTGGAATTGCTGGTGATGGCCGGCTACTCCCTGCCTCACGCCATGATGATCATGATGCCCGAGGCCTGGGAACAGCACGCCGAGATGGACGAGAGCCGTCGCGCCTTTTACGAGTACTACGCAGCCCAGATGGAGCCCTGGGATGGCCCGGCTGCCATCGCCTTTACCGATGGCATTCAAATCGGTGCTCTGCTGGACCGTAACGGCTTGCGTCCGGCCCGCTATGTCATCACGGACGACGATATGATTGTGCTGGCCTCCGAGGCCGGTACTCTTCCTATTCCCGAGCACCGCATTGTCAAAAAATGGCGTCTGCAGCCCGGCAAGATGCTGCTGATCGACCTGGAGCAAGGCCGCATCATTGATGATGCCGAGATCAAGTCCCAACTGGCCAATACCCACCCCTACAAGCAGTGGATTGAACGCCTGCGCTTGCGCCTGGACTCCCTGCCCAGCGTGCCCGGCGTGCGTCCCCAATTGGCGACCCGTGACCTGCTGGATCACCAACAAGCCTTTGGCTGGACTCAGGAAGACATCAAAGTTGTGCTGCAGCCCATGGCCAGCAAAGGTGAAGAAGCAACCGGCTCCATGGGCAACGATGCGCCTTTGGCCGTGCTGTCCGACAAATCCAAACCCTTCTACAACTACTTTCGCCAGCTATTTGCTCAGGTCACCAACCCGCCGATCGACCCGATTCGCGAACAAATGGTGATGTCGCTGGTGTCCTTTATTGGCCCCAAACCCAATTTGCTGGACATCAACAACGTCAACCCACCACTGCGTCTGGAAGTGTCCCAGCCTGTGTTAAGCCCGGCTGACATGAACCAGATCCGGCGCATTGATGCCGCCAGCAATGACAAGTTCCGCAGCCAGGAACTGGACATCGTCTACCCTAGCTCCTGGGGACCGGAAGGCATTGAGGCCAGCGTGGCCGCCCTGTGCGCCCGTGCGGCGGATGCCGTACGCGATGGCTACAACATTCTGATCCTGACCGATCGCCGTTGCGATGCCGAGCATGTGGCCATCCCCGCCCTGCTGGCGACCTCGGCCATTCACCAACATCTGATCCGCAATGGTCTGCGTACCCGCACCGGTCTGGTCGTGGAAACCGGCTCGGCCCGCGAAGTGCATCACTTTGCGCTGCTGGGTGCATACGGTGCCGAAGCCATGCACCCCTGGCTGGCTTTTGAGAGCCTGCAACACCTGGCCCAGGACCCCATCAACCAGATTGATGCCTCCCTGGCAGAGAGCCACTACATCAAGGCCATCAACAAGGGCTTGTACAAGGTCATGTCCAAAATGGGCATCTCCACCTACATGTCCTACACCGGCGCACAGATTTTCGAGACCATCGGCCTGTCGCGCTCGCTGGTGGACAAGTACTTTGTGGGCACCGCCTGTCCGGTAGAAGGGATTGATATCTTCACCGTGGCTGAAGAGGCACTGCGCCAGCATCGCGCCGCCTACAGCAAAGATCCCGTTCTGGAGAACCATCTGGAAGCCGGTGGCGAATACGCAGTGCGTGTGCGTGGCGAAGAGCATATGTGGACGGCCGACTCCATTGCCAAGCTGCAACACGCCACCCGTAGCCAAAACTACAGCACCTACAAGGAATACGCTCAGCTCATCAACGAACAAAGCCGCCGTCATATGACCCTGCGCGGTTTGTTCGAGCTGCGTCTGGACCCGTCCAAGGCCATTGCCCTGGACGAAGTGGAACCCGCCAGCGAAATTGTCAAACGCTTTGCAACGGGCGCCATGTCGCTGGGTTCAATCTCGACTGAGGCCCATGCCGTACTGGCCGTGGCCATGAACCGGATTGGCGGCAAGTCCAATACCGGCGAAGGCGGCGAGGACGAGTTGCGCTATCAGCATGAAATGAAGCACGGTAAAAGCGGTATCCGCAAGGGTGACACCTTAGCCAGCGTCCTGGGCCAGGATCGCGTGTTTGCCAACATCGACCTGCAAGAGAACGACTCGCTGCGCTCCCGTATCAAGCAGGTTGCGTCCGGCCGCTTTGGCGTATCGGCTCAATACCTGTGCAGTGCCGATCAAATCCAGATCAAAATGGCACAAGGTGCCAAGCCCGGCGAAGGCGGCCAACTGCCCGGCCACAAAGTGTCCGAGTACATCGCCAAGCTGCGTTACTCCGTGCCCGGTGTGGGCCTGATTTCGCCCCCACCCCACCACGACATTTACTCCATCGAAGATTTGGCCCAGTTGATTCACGACCTGAAGAACGTGAACCCGCAGGCAGATATCTCCGTCAAGCTGGTGTCCAAGGTAGGTGTGGGCACCGTGGCTGCCGGTGTGGCCAAAGCCAAGGCCGATCACATTGTGATTGCCGGTCACGACGGCGGCACCGGTGCCTCGCCCCTGTCCTCCATCAAGCATGCCGGCACCCCATGGGAACTGGGCCTGGCTGAAACCCAGCAGACCCTGTTGCTGAACCGCTTGCGCAGCCGCATCCGCGTACAGGCCGACGGCCAGATGAAAACCGGCCGCGATGTCGTGATCGGCGCCTTGCTGGGCGCAGATGAGTTTGGCTTTGCTACCGCCCCGCTGGTCGTGGAAGGCTGCATCATGATGCGCAAATGCCATCTGAACACCTGTCCCGTTGGCGTTGCCACCCAGGATCCCGTGCTGCGCCGCAAGTTCAAGGGCAAGCCCGAGCACGTAGTGAACTACTTCTTCTTCGTTGCCGAAGAGGTGCGTGAGCTGATGGCCAAGCTGGGCGTGCGTCATTTTGACGATCTGATCGGTCGCAGCGACTGGCTGGATATGCGCAGTGGCATTGAGCACTGGAAAGCCCAGGGTCTGGACTTTTCACGCCTGCTGCACAAAGTTGATAACGACGAGTCGCCACGTCAGATCGCTACCCAGGATCATGACCTGGATCACACACTGGATCGTCAACTGATCGAGCGCAGCGCCGTCACCCTGAACCAGGGCACCCCGCTGTCTTTCATTACCCCCGTACGCAATCGCAACCGCAGCATCGGCGCCATGCTCTCGGGCGTATTCACCAAAAAATACGGTCATCAAGGTCTGCCTGACGACAGCCTGCACATTCAATGCAAAGGCACGGCAGGCCAAAGCTTTGGCGCTTTCCTGGCTCAGGGCATCACCCTGGACCTGGTGGGCGAAGCCAATGATTACGTGGGTAAAGGTTTGTCCGGTGGCCGCATTATCGTGCGCTCACCCAACGACTTCCGTGGCTACGGCCCGGACCACATCATCGTGGGCAATACCGTGCTTTATGGTGCCTTGGCAGGTTCCGCCTATTTCAACGGCGTGGCCGGTGAACGTTTTGCCGTACGGAACTCCGGAGCCAGTGCAGTCGTGGAAGGCGTAGGCGACCACGGTTGCGAATACATGACCGGCGGCACCGTCGTGGTGCTGGGTGAAATTGGCCGCAACTTTGCCGCTGGCATGTCCGGTGGCGTGGCCTATGTGTGGGATCCCCAACGTCGCCTGCAACTGCGCTGCAACCCTGGCATGGTGGATCTGGAGCCTGTGCTGAGCAAGGCCGAGCAAGAAATGAACAGCAGCATGGCGCAATGGCACAGCCGTACTGCCGGAGGCGAACGCCAGACCGACGAAGCCATCTTGCACACCCTGGTTCAGGAGCACTTCAAGGCCACGGGCAGCTTCCAGGCCCGCGAGCTCCTGAAAGACTGGGACAGCGCCCGCGCGCAATTCGTCAAAGTCATTCCACGCGAGTACCGCCGTGCACTGAGCGAATTGTGGCAAGGCCCGCAGGCAAGCAAGGCCGCACCCAAAAGCAGTAAAACCCGCCGTTCGGCTTCGGCCTGAACCCTTCCCATCACCATCAGGAAACGACACATCATGGGAAAGACGACTGGATTTCTTGAGTTTCAACGTCTGCAAGAGGCCGTAGAAGCTCCTTTAAAGCGGGTCAAGCACTGGAAAGAGTTTGTCCAGGTATTAAATGACGAGCAGGCCGGCCAACAGGCCGCCCGCTGCATGGACTGCGGCATCCCTTTCTGCCATAACGGTTGCCCGGTCAACAACATCATCCCCGACTGGAATGATCTGGTTTACCGCCAACAGTGGAAAGAAGCCCTGGACGTGCTGCACTCCACCAACAACTTTCCGGAAATTACCGGCCGCATCTGCCCCGCACCATGCGAGGCAGCCTGTACGTTGAACATCGACCGTGTACCCGTGGGCATCAAGTCCATCGAGCACGCAATTATCGATAAGGGCTGGGCAGAAGGCTGGGTAGTACCTCAAGTGCCCACCCACAAAACCGGCAAACGCGTGGCCGTGATCGGCTCCGGCCCTGCCGGCTTGGCCTGTGCTCAGCAATTGGCACGCGTCGGACACGACGTCACCGTGTACGAGAAAAGCGACCGCATTGGTGGCTTGATGCGCTACGGCATCCCCGACTTCAAGCTGGAAAAACATCTGTTGGATCGCCGTATCGCACAAATGCAGGCCGAGGGCGTGCAGTTTTGCCCCTCTACCTATATTGGCCAGGCACAAGACCAGGCCGCGCAGGAACCCGGGCTAAGCGTGTTATCACCTGACGAACTGGAACTACAGTTCGACGCCATCGTCCTGGCAGGCGGCTCTGAAACCCCCCGCCTGCTCGATACCCCCGGCAGCCAGTTGCAAGGCGTACACCCTGCCATGGACTTTCTGCGCATCCAGAATCAGCAAGTTGCCGGTTCACGAGGCACCCCCGCCATCAGCGCCCAAGGCAAACATGTCGTGGTGATTGGCGGTGGCGATACCGGCTCGGACTGCGTGGGCACCAGCACACGCCAAGGCGCAAAATCAGTGACCCAGTTTGAACTGATGCCCCGCCCGCCTGAGCAGGAAAACACGGAGCTGACCTGGCCCTACTGGCCCATGAAACTGCGCACCTCGTCCTCGCACGAAGAAGGCTGCGAACGCGACTGGGCGATCAACACGGTAGAGCTGGAAGGCAAGAACGGACAGGTCAAAGAACTGCGCGCCGTGCGCGTGGAATGGAAAACCGATCCAGCAACAGGCCGCATGAGCATGACACCCATTGCTGGCTCCGAAATGACCTTCCCTGCCGATCTGGTTCTACTGGCCATGGGCTTCACCGCCCCCGTTCGCCAAGTTCTGGAAGCCTTTGCCGTAGACGCCGATCAACGCGGCAACGTCGCCGCCAACACAGACGACTACCAAACCAGCCGGGCCAAAGTCTTTGCGGCCGGAGACATGCGACGCGGCCAGTCCCTGATCGTCTGGGCCATCCGCGAAGGCCGCCAGTGTGCCCGTTCCGTAGACGAGTTCTTGATGGGGAGCTCGACACTGCCCCGTTAAGTCCTCTTGGCAGTACCAGTAAGCAAACAGCCAGCCGCGATAAACGGCTGGCTGTTTGTCTTTGGGTGAACAAAGCAACTCATGGCCCTGGGTGCCTTTACAAGCTCTTATTCGCTATTGATCGCTGCTGTCTGCTGTCTGCTGTCTGCTGTCTGCTGTCTGCTGTCTGCTGTCTGCTGTCTGCTGTCTGCTGTCTGCTGTCTGCTGTCTGCAACTAGCCTACGGGCGGTCCCTCCACAAGCACCAGCCTTTTTTCCAATACTGAGACACAGCCAACAAACAACCAGAACGATTGGCTGTTGGCTACTGGCTACTGGCTACTGGCTACTGGCTTCCACCATTCTGAAGCCCTTGCTGGCGGGGGCTGCCGCAAGAAAGCCCCTCACCCTAAAACCCACTCACCTAACCAACTGATTCCAAAAAACATTTCCCAAAATTCTAGGGTTTTCCCTTAAAAGCTACAAACCACCCCACGACCTAGGGTTTTCCCTTGTTTTTAAACTAGGGAAAACCCTATAATGAGGATTCGTAACTTAGACCTTCACCTTAAAGGGACAGCAAATGTCTACCATGACCACTTACTCGCACTACATCCACTGGAGTGATGCTGTTGAGCGTGGGGTAATGCAGCATGCCCTGGAAAATGGTGAATCCGTGTCTTTAACTAGACTGACCAAAGCAGCGGCCAAACAAGTTTCCAAAGCCGCAAACGTGGTGTTCAACTACATGGTCGCACTGACCCAGGCCTTGAACGAAGCCCGCATTCGCGATTCGCGCATGTCGGCCAGCTACTGGTAAGCCACGCATCACCGTCGTAACGCTCAAGCAAAACACCGCTTGATGTTGAAAAGCCTGCTAAATCAGCAGGCTTTTGTTTTTTCTGCGTTTGCCAGTGTTGTCGACTATGCACGTTGCTGCTCAAACTACAGCCTGAACCTACCAGGCATAAGCACCTCAAAGCCTATCCCCCCTCTCCCCAAGATCAAGATGGGTCTGTGCAATAGATGCTCATCATCTCCTAAGCATGCAGACATAGAAAAGGCCAGCAAAAGCTGGCTTGCAGGCTTGCGCGACTTAAGAGCATGAACAAAGCCCCCAATCATCTGCAAGCCATGAAAACCGCTCAAGACTTGTTCAACAAGTTCTTCAGCATATCCAGCCGCTGCTTGGGACTTAAGGCCGCCTGCGCCGGATCCTCTTGAGCACCAGGGTCTTCGATCTTCATCTCATCAATAAAGCGCGACCGCTCCCGCACCAGGTTTTCGCGTGCGCGCCGGCGCTTCTTGCACCAGCTCAAGCGCAAGCTACGCTGAGCACGGGTAATACCCACGTACATCAAACGTCGTTCTTCCTGAATGCGCTGAGCCAGAATATCGGCCTCTTTATCCGGATCGATATCTTCGTCATCACGCCCGATGTGAGGCAGCAGCCCCTCTTCCACCCCCACCAAGAACACATGCGGATACTCCAGACCCTTGGAGGCATGAAGTGTGGACAATTTGACCGCATCCGGGTCTTCGTCCTCGCCACGCTCCAGCATGGTGATCAGGGCGACTCGCTGCACCAGATCATTCAAACTAAGCTCATCGTCCGCCGCTTTGGATTTCAGCCAGGTAATCAGCTCCAGCACGTTTTCCCAACGGGTCTGCGCGGGGCGTTCGTCGAACATATCGTAGAGATAGCGCTCGTAATCAATCGCCCGCAGCAGCTCATCCATCAATTCGCTGACAGCCGTTTCATGCCCTTCCTGATCGCTTTCTACCCGATCCGCCCGTTGCTGGATGCGCCCTATAAACTGCGCAAAAACACGTAAAGGCTCCAACTGACGCTCGGGCAGGCGATCCGTCAGTGCAATTTGGGGCACAGCCGAGAACAGGGACAGCTTCTGTTCTGCTGCAAACTGCCCCAACACCTGCAAGGTAGCCTGCCCAATACCACGCCTTGGCGTGGTGGCAGCACGAATAAATGCCGGATCATCATCATCGTTCGCAACGACACGCAAGTAAGACAGGATGTCGCGAATCTCGGCCTTGTCAAAAAAACTCTGCCCACCCGAGATGGTGTAGGGAATGCGAAGATTACGCAGGGCCTGCTCAAAAATACGGGCCTGATGGTTGCCCCGGTACAAAACAGCAAAGTCACGCCACTCGGCCTGACGCTCAAAGCGTTCTGCCGATATGCGCATGGCAACCGAGTCTGCCTCGTTTTGCTCATCGTCCGTCACATGAACCTGAATGGGCTCACCAAAACCCAGATCAGACCAGAGCTTTTTACCGAACACGACGGGGTTATTGCCAATAACGTTATTGGCGGCCTGCAAGATGCGCTGCACCGAGCGATAGTTCTGCTCCAGCTTGACGACTTTCAGGTCGGGATAATCTTTAGGCAACTGCGCCAGATTCTCCACGGTGGCACCCCGCCAGGCATAGATCGCCTGATCATCATCCCCCACCACCGTGAACATATTGCGCTGACCGGTCAAAGAACGCACCAACTGATACTGACAAAGATTGGTGTCCTGATACTCGTCCACCAAC
The DNA here is from genome assembly GCF_020907215.1 of Alcaligenes sp. MMA. Taxonomy (NCBI): domain Bacteria; kingdom Pseudomonadati; phylum Pseudomonadota; class Betaproteobacteria; order Burkholderiales; family Alcaligenaceae; genus Alcaligenes; species Alcaligenes sp. MMA. The sequence continues at coordinate 101,482 of NZ_JAJJPP010000002.1, read as the reverse complement.
AGATACTGCACCCGGCGCTGCCAGCGCTCGCGCACGTCCTGATTGTCCTGCATCAATTGCGCCGGCAAACGAATCAAGTCGTCAAAGTCCACCGACTGATAGGCAATCAGGGTCGCCGCATAATCACGGTAAATACGCGCGGCTTCAATCTGGCTGGGCGAGTTCGCAGCACGCTCGGCCTCATCCGGCCCCATCAGGGCATTTTTCCACAAGGAAATCTCTTGCTGCACGGATCTCAGGCGCCCCTTATCCGTGGTGGCCAGCAACTCCTGAATGATTGCCAACGCATCGTTGGAGTCCAAAATGGAAAAGCGCGGCTTCAAACCCACGTGCTGAGCTTCCTCGCGCAACATGCGCAAGCCCAGAGAGTGGAAGGTGCTGACGGTCAGCCCTCGCAGCAGCTTGGGGTCCACCAAGGCGCGAATCCGCTCGTTCATTTCACGCGCAGCTTTATTGGTGAAGGTCAGCGCGACCACTTGCCGCCCCGTGTATCCGCATTCGCGCAGCAAATAGGCGATTTTCTGCGTGATCACGCGTGTCTTGCCACTGCCCGCTCCGGCCAATACCAGACAGGGGCCGTCCATATACAACACAGCCTGACGCTGCATGGCGTTCAGGTCAGTGGGGACGGTATGGCCTGGTGTAGTGACGGAGGTGGACATGGTGAAATCAGTGAATACTAGGCAAGAAAACGAGGTTCAACGCCAAACAACCAGCAGAACTAAACGTGACATCCCGGCCAAGCCGAGTATGGTTTGATGACAAGCGAAAGGCCAACACAGAGATACAGCGGAAACGAGGTACAAGAGCATGACAGCGGCAGGGCAACAACATCGCGCCACAGCCTCATCGCTTCCTGCCTCTTGGCTCATCGCTGCATAGCTGCATAGCTGCATAGCGCACAAGGATACACCCTGCGGTACCCAAGCTACTCCTACCGCCTCTGCACGCACATGAGCCTGTGGAATTTTAGATCTCGAGGGGGTCGACCTCGATCGTAATACGCACTTTATGCTGCTTGGCCAACTGCGCGACCTGCGGCCCCCAGTATCGTACAAAGGCCTGCAAGGCCGGGCGATGAGCGCTTTCCAACAACAGTTGAGCGCGCTCGACTTTGGCAACGCGCAACACGCGTAAAGGCACAGGATCGTACAGGAAAACCTGATCCGCGCCTGGAAATTCGTTCGGATAGTCTTCGGGCAAGCGTCGTGCCTGCGTCAGCAAGCGAATGGCATCGGCCAACTGCGGCGCTTCGGCCGACAGCAGCACTTGATAAGCAAAAGGCGGCAAACCCACCGACTCGCGCTCGTTCAAGGCGCTTTGGGCAAAGCCAATGTAATCGTGTTTGATCAGACTTTGATAAACAGCCTGCTCCGGGTAGCCCGTCTGGATGATGACATCCGCCCCTTCAGTATGACGGCCTGCTCGGCCTGCCACCTGCATCAGTTGCGCAAACAAGCGCTCGGGCGCACGGAAATCATGGGCAAACAAGGTGGCATCTGCATTCAACACGCCGACAACGCTCAAGCGCGTAAAGTCATGGCCTTTGGCCACCATCTGGGTGCCCACCATGATATCCACTTCACCTGCATGAACCTGCTCGAACAATTGCTGCGCACTGCCCTTCAAGCGGGTGCTGTCCGCATCAATACGCACCAGGCGAGCATTCGGAAACCGCTCACCCAAAAACTCTTCAATCCGCTGCGTACCCCGGCCCATGGGCTGCAGGTCCTGATCGCCACAATCCGGGCAAGCACGCGGCACAGGCGCTTGATAACCACAGTGATGACACTGCAAATTATGCTTGAAGCCATTTTGCCTATGCAGCACGGTGTAAACCGTGCAGCGCGGACATTGGGACAGCCAGCCGCAAGAGGCACAATGCAGCACAGGCGCGTAGCCACGTCGGTTAATAAAAACCAGCGACTGCTCGCCCCGATCCAGACACGCTTCCAGCGCATCCAGCAGTTGAGGAGAAAAACCCGAATCCAGCCGCAAATGACGGGTGTCGACCAGGCGCACTCGCGGCAAAGAGACCTCGCGGGCACGTTTGGGCAGGCTCAGCAGGCTATAGCGCCCTTGCCGGGCATGATTCCAGCTTTCCAGCGAAGGTGTGGCGGAGCCCAGCACCACCGGCACTTTCAGATCGTAGCCACGCCACACGGCCAGATCCCGAGCGGAGTAGCGCAAGCCATCTTGCTGCTTGTAAGAGGCATCGTGTTCCTCGTCCACAATAATCAGGCCCAGCTCGGGCATGGGCGTGAAGATGGACAGCCGTGTTCCCAGCAAAATGCGAGCCTGACCACTATTGACGCGCAGCCAGGAGCGCAGCCGCTCGCCTTCAGACAAGCCACTGTGCAGGACAGCCAGCACATCACCAGGCAGCACGCGCGCCAATCGTGCCCGCAAGACCTGCTCGAACTGAGGCGTCAGATTGATTTCGGGCACCATGAACAAAACCTGCCGACCAGCGGCCAACACGTGTTCCAGCACCCGCATATAGACTTCGGTTTTCCCGCTACCCGTTACGCCATGCAGCAATAGGCAGCTACCGGGTTTAGCCGCCACAATGCCATCAACCGCAGCCTGCTGTTCGGCATTGAGCACAGGCAGGACATCGCTGTCCACCGGCTCCACCTTCTTTTCCTTGCGCTTGGCCATGCGCAGTACCGGACCACCTGCGGAACGCTTGCCCAGATAGGCAGAAGGTTTACGCAAGGGCCCCGGCAGGGACGGCATCATGACCTCGCCCAAGGGACGGTGGTAATAGGTGGACGCAAAGCGCGCCATTCGCAACCAGTCTTCCGGAAAAGGAGGCAAGTCATCCAGCAGTTGATCAATCGACTTGACCTGCTCGGGCGGGTAGGAAGGTTGTTCCGGCAAGGCCACCACCACCCCTATCATCTGCCGCCGCCCAAAATGCACAATGACCCGCTGTCCGACCAGAACAGGTTCGTGGTGCTGATAATCAAACACCCCATCCAGGGGGACGTCCAAAGCCACATGCAGCCAGAAAGGTCCGGTGCTTGCCGATGCAGAAATAGCGTCAGGAGTGGCGGTCATGGATGGCGATTCGCAAAAGGGCTGGCCTGGCTGAAAGCCTGATAAGTCAAGAGCTTAACGGCCTGTGGATAACTTTGGGGAAAATGACATGAACAAAAAATACAAAGAAGCAAGCACAGATACAATTTAATTTTCAATGCCTCTGAAACAAGAATAAAACTCAGAGAAATCAAATAATTAAAACTGGCTATTAAAATTAAACCTTAAATATAAAGACCACAAACTTCTACCCATCTGTGTGCATAACTTTGCGCACAAGCTGCCATAGCCCGTGCGCAAAAACAATCAAACGCTGTGGTGACGACGGCTGTAGGAATGCACTTCATCGACCAGAATGCCTACGGCTTCCGGATCAGTGAAACGCGAAATACCGTGACCGAAGTTGAACACGTGACCGCCCTGACCCACGGGGCCAAAGTCGTCGATAACGCGGCGGGCTTCACGACGGATGGCCTCTTCGCCACCAAACATGGTCATGGGGTCCAGATTGCCTTGCAGGGCCAGCTTGTCACCGATACGCGTGCGTGCACGGGACAGGTTTACCGTCCAGTCCACACCCATGGCATCAGCACCACAGCCCGCGATATCTTCCAGCCACATGCCGCCACCCTTGGTAAAGACAATGACAGGGACACGCTTGCCGTCATGCTCGCGAATCAGGCCATCAACCACTTTACGGGTGTAGGCCAGGGAGAATTCCTGGAACAGGGAATCGGACAGTACACCACCCCAGCTATCGAACAACATGACCGCCTGTGCACCGGCACGAATCTGGTTGTTCAGGTATTCGCAGGTGGTTTGGGCATTGATTTCCAGCATGCGGTGCATCAGGTCTGGACGCTGATACATCATGCTTTTCACCAAACGGTAATCGTCCGAACCTTGACCTTCGACCATATAGCAGGCGATGGTCCAGGGGCTGCCGGCAAAGCCGATCAGCGGTACTTTGCCGTCCAGTTCCTTGCGGATCAGCGAGACAGCGTCGAACACGTATTGCAGCTTGGACATGTCCGGCGCTTGCAGCGCCATGACATCGGCCTCGTTGCGTACAGGACGGGCAAAACGCGGGCCTTCACCCGCCACGAAATCCAGACCCAGACCCATGGCATGCGGTACGGTCAGGATGTCCGAGAACAGAATAGCCGCATCCAGATCGAAACGACGCAGGGGCTGTAAGGTGACTTCACACGCAAATTCGGGATTCTGAGCCAGTTGCATGAAAGAGCCAGCCTGGGCTCGAGTGGCATTGTATTCAGGCAAATAACGCCCGGCCTGACGCATCAGCCAGATGGGGGTGTAAGGCACCGGTTCGCGCAACAGCGAACGCAGGAAAACATCGTTTTTTAATTGAGGTAAAGACACGGCAATCCCTATTGAAAAATGCCTGTTAATTTTAACCATCGTGTTCGTCGTCTGGGTTTGACGCGGATCGAAAGCGCGCTGCATCGATATGGTGTTTGCGCATCAGTGCCCAGAAAGCACGCCGGTGCTTTTGTGCGGAGCGGGCCGCCATGGCGATATTGCCGCTATGGCGATCAAGGGCGGCATGGATATAAGCCTGCTCGAAGCGGGCCACGATCCGTCCCTTGGCAACTTTGAAAGATTCCTGGCTGCTGGCGTAGCGCGAGGCTACCGCAGCGGCATAGGCTTCCAGCGTTGTCCCCTCCTGTTGCAAGATCGTTTGCGACAGGCGCTGCTCCGTTGGGCCGGGATGCAGGACCAGATCCTGGTTTTCCTGCACCCTATAGTGTATCCGACCGGACAGCCCCGGTTCATTCAAAGCGTGGGAGGCCGTCTGCAAACGATGCCGATTGATGCGGGCACGCAAATCGTCCAGGCACAAAGGCTCACGGACATAGTCGGCCAGCCCCAGTTCCAGAAGGTCTGTCAGGGCGGCGGCTTTGATGGCGGCACGTACCAGACCAAAGACCGGCACCGGCAAATGGCCCTGGGCCGCCGACAGAGCACGACGCACCTGAATCAGGGTAGAGGCCTCAACGGGAATCAGACAGGCGTCAAACCGCAGCAGCAAGGCAGCCGAACGGCGCAAAAACAAATAGTCCTGATCGGCATGGGCAGGCGGCGGAGCCTGCAAGGCGTGCAGTTGCAAACGCTCGCACGGCGGGATGATGGCCAGCACATTCTGGGCCCATGTTGGCTGGGCATGCAGCAAAGCGCAATCGAGGTGGAGACGCATAAGACTATCCTTGAGAAGCTAGGCGGGCCACACCGGCCGCCCCAGAATCATGAGCTTCTAGAATAGGAATCCGAGCGGTTTGCGATAAGTCGGATTTGCGTCTACGTAGCTGTACTTAATCGCCCAAAAGGCGGCTGCGACGCCATTCACTGGGTGATACGCCATAGCGTCGGCGAAAGGCGTGGCTGAACACGGCCGCATCGGAAAACCCCATTTGCCAGGCCAATTCACTGATCTGCCGGCCAGGTTTGCCATCGACCAGCAATTGACAGGCGCGCTCCAGGCGGGCGGCCATGATGTAGTCGGCGGGGGCTTGTCCGCACAGCTCGAACAGCTTATAGAGATAGCGGCGTGAAATACGAAACTGCAATGCCAGGGACTGTGCATTCAAACCGGTATCACCCAGATGATCCTGTACGTATTGCTGAATTTGCAGCAGTTGCCCACGCCGCACTTCGTCCAGGGCCGACTCGGTCGTCACCGGACGGCCATCGGCCAGGCTCAACGCCATCATGCGAATGACGGTTTGGGAAAGTTCGCTCAAGGCCGAGGGCGACAAGTGCCCGCGCTCCTGCAAGCCCAGACGCAGCATGTCCATGGCAATCCGGGCCGGACCGGTGGTGGCCGAGAACGACCGGGCTACGGCATCGCTTAACCAAGGCAGCCAAGGCAGCAGGCGCTCTTCCTCGAACTGCAAGACCAGAAAATGGGATTGATCCTGCACGGCTACTTCGTAAGGGCGGGTGGTGTCATAAATGCCCCACTGCCCAGCCTGCAAAATGCTGCTGCGATTGTTCTGCTCAATCTGGCTACTGCCACTGATTTGCAAGGTGACCTTGTACAGCGCCTGCTCGGAACGGTTGGCCAGGGCCTGGGTGCGGCGCACACGCTGCGCGCTGGTACACAGCTCCATCACATCGACCGAACCCATGCGGTCGGTTGCTGCCCGGTTAGAGAAGCCACGGCGCGAGTCCGGCTGGACTTCCAAGGGCACGAAGTACGCACACACCACTTCCTGCCAAGCAGCCAGGCTCTTGAAAGAAGCAGAGGGAGTGCGCAATAACATAGACATTGCCTGAGGGGCCCTTGCGGCCAACGCTATTGATCGGGGTAAGGAGCAGGATATGCCCCTTTTCTTATAGCCCTAAAAAATTCAAGCGTCTACGGTCGTTAACCCGCTATCTCAGCGCTCCATGGAGCCATACAGATAAGGAGCGGGCTCCAAACCCATGCTGTTCATCTTGACGGTTAACGCTGTACGCGCCTTGAGCACATCATCAAAACGGTGATGACGTGCCGCCCCTACCTCAGCCGAGGTAAAGGGCCGGTAATCGGGTGTCATTTCTTCGGGGCTGAATTTGGCCACAATCCAGTTCAGCACACGAGCCAGATCCGCATTATCCAGTTGCGACTGCGCAGCACCGGGAACCCGAATCATATAGTCCCGTCCCGCCGGCAAGCGGGTAAACAAGCCAATGGACTGGTTGAAGTCGGGGATTCCACGCTGCGTCAGGCCCTGACCATCGTAGCGATGGCAGCCAGCACATTGCAGCATATAGTCTTTAAAAGCCTGGGAGCTTTGCAAGTAGTCGCCCGTTCCGGTCATCTCTTCCTGGGCATGGGCCCAAGGCGTCAACGCCAGCAGTACGACGCCCAAACAGGCCAGGCGCAAAGATGTCCACACAGTGATGCCTCCTTAAGTGACCGGACGCCATCCTGGCCGCCCGGCACCTTATTCCAACCCTGAGGTCTGCCAAGAAGGAAGAGAACTGACATCCAATGGGCCGTTCTTCCCGCAACCCTGACAGCCTTGCGAGCCGTTTTTAGTTTTTAGCCAAACCCACCAATACCGACGTCGTGCAGTGGAAGGTACTGTTCTCGTTCGCCATGCACCAGTTCACATCATTGTGCAGGAAGAACTCGTAACCAGGACGCTCACGAGTCTGCGTATTGCACTGGCAGCGGCCGCAAGCGGTCTTGCCGCAGCAGTCGTGATAGCTGATCAAGTAGTCCTTGCCATCATGCGGGTTATGGCAAGTGCCAATCCACGAGATGGGCGACGGCGTCGAGCCCGGAGGGCACGTCGTGGTAGTGCCGCCGCAGCAAGAGCACAAGAAGCCGTCCACCGCGCAGTGACGCCAGTAGTCGCAGGAGTTCACCCCGTCTTCACTGGCCAGATCGGGATTCAGACTGATGTGATCGGCACCACTGCTACTGCTGCCACCACCACCGGCAGCGCGAGCCACGGGCAATACGGGCAGCACAAAGGCCGAACCGACCATTAATTTACCCACCGAGCGCAGCACGCTGCGACGCGAAGTCTTGTGGGCCACAGAACGGGAGAGGCTCTCCCCAAATTTATCCAGCCAACGCATTGACGTTCTCCTTTCGTGATACCTGCACTTGCTTCATGCCCGAGTCACCGGCCAAGTATTCCTGCGCCGACGCAACACCCAGGTCTTTAGCGGTAAACAGGCTTTCGAGCTGTTCACGCGAATTGACCAGACCCTTGCCGCGCACGATGCCGTTCTCGTCGATCAACACGGCATAAGGCAGTTTGCTGATCTGAAAACCCATGCCCAATTGCGTGGACAGGACGTAGGGGAAGCTGTCCAGTTGTGCTTTCTGGTAGAAAGCCAGATGCTCGGGCATCTCGCCATCACTGGCCAGCACAATATCGACCCACTGACCTTCCGCGCCCTGAATAGACTTCAAAATAGGCAAAAGCTTCTTGCACACCGGGCAAGTAGGCGACATGAAGAAAATCAACTGGCTACGCGGGCCAGCCACCCCTACGGTAAGGGCACGACCACGCAGGTCTTGCAGTTCCATGACGGGTGCGGCATCACCCACTTGCGGGCCTTTGTCCATGGTCAGGGCACCCATGGGGGCAACCCGTTCGTACAACACGCCAATCTGGCGCGACAGGGCAAGTACCAGCACCACCAGGGCCAGTACGATTACCCATAAAATGACGTTGGAAATCAGTAAAGCGGTCATTGAGGTCTCCTAAGAATTCTGCATTTTCTGGAATTTCAGATGGGATTCGATCAGTTGGTTAGCCGCGTAGTACAGGCCCAGCAAGGCCAAGGTGGCACCAAAAAAGGTCAAACCATCCACCCAGACCAGTTCGCGGGCACTGCTGATAGCCCAGTCACCGCTGGCCACGGCCAACGCAGCCAGCAAAGCATTGCGAGCCACCAGCCACCAGGACAAACCACCGGAGGACTCACCCAACCCCGAGCAACCACAATCGACATCGCGGCGGCCGCGCAGCAGGTTCATCACAATGCCACTGGTGGCGACCAACAGGACGAACAGGGCCAGAATCGCCCCCAGCGAACGGCTGGCTGGCCACAGCAGCAAAGGCGCACTCAAGGCCTCGGCAGCGACAAACAGCACACTGAATGGTCGTAACACCATTTCCGGCAGCAATCGATAACCGCCAACGGCTGCCTCGAACAGGCTGAAGTGACGCAATTTGTCCAGCGCCCCCAGCCCCATCAGCACGGCCAAGCAAGCCAGGCTGGCATAAGTCAGGACCGGGTCCATATCAGACACCCCCAACTGGGTGAAACTGAACTTGCAAGGACGCTTCTGCCGCACCTTCGATCGTGCGCAGCAACTTGGGTTCAGGCTGGCTGATGTCGTAGACGTTCACATTGCCACCGTCCAGCGTCAGCAGCAGATTGCGTTGCTGATCAATGGTCATGGACAAGGCATCACGTCCGGGGATACGGGCTAGGCGTTTCTTCGTCTTGGTATCCATGACCCAGATTTCGGCCGCAGGGAACTTGTGCGTGCCCTCTTTACCATCCGGGTGCATGAACACGTACATGCGGCCACTGGCACGATGCAGACCCACCAGGTTGTAGCCACCGGGCACCCAGTTCTTGGCCTTGTCCTCGTCATTTAACATGGACCAGGGACCATCCACCTTGACCTCGTCACCGCTGAAATCCGCACTGTAGACATTGCCGTAGTAGGACACGAAGTACGCCTTGTCCTTATCCAGAGCGGGCGCGATAAAAATCGGGTCGTCCTTCACAGAGAACATCTGCTTGCTGCGCGACTGGCTGGCCACCTTGCCGTCTTCGCCCAGATTGATCGTCAACAGGCCACCATCACCACAAATGGTCATGAAGCTGCGTGGACGGTTGGGCTGAGGGATCACGCTCCAGCAACCGGCTGCGGCGGTGACGTCTTCCACATAATCGCCCTTGGCCACGTCCACAATCCCGATAGAAGTCGCCGGCGAGGCGTTTTGCAGCACGATGAACTTGCCGTCCGTGGTCTGACGGAACAGGCCATCGTAGTTCAGACCTTGAACACGCTTGGGTGGCAAGGAAATTTCTTTTTCAAAGGTCAGCTTGTCGGCATCCCACACTTCCACCACGTCCGAGCGCTTTCCACGCGTAATGCGCTCGTGGTAGGTGGTCATGGTGTAGATTTTCTTGCCGTCGTTAGACAACTGCACGTGGCCGTTAAAGGCCGTGGGCACCATGCCCAGGAACTTGCCGTTGGTGTAGTCATAAACGTGTACACGGCTTTCGGTCAGGTGGTTGAACACCGAGTCCATGACATAGATGCGGTTTTCCTGGGGGGCAGACACGCTGTGCCCGCCAGTCAGGACCTCGCGCGGTTTATCCTGGGCTTGTGCTCCACCGGCCAGCACCATCAGCCCCAGCAATGCGGCGGCGGTCGTTAATGTAAATGTAGACTTCATTGGATGTCTCTCCTCATGGGCGTCCAGGCTGTCAGAACGCATAGGCATAACGGAATTGCAGGCCGCGCATGCGCGGGCCATTCTCGACTTTCAAATCATGGATGTACTGCAATTGCACCTGGTGAGCGTCAGTCAACTGGTGCGTGATCTCGGCGGCCAATTGATGGTTACGCGCCCGCGTCACCGTGGTTTGACCATTGACCCGCTCGCGCCCGCCCGTTTCGTAGCGATAGCGCATACCTACATACGTCTTTTCAGTCAGGTTGGTGGACACCAGGGCCATCAGACGAATTGCCGTGTCTTTTTTCAGGGTCTGACCGTAGTAGTTCTTGTTATTGCCAAAGAACTCGAACTCCGCCACACCTTCCACAAAAGAGGACTCGCCAAAGCCTTTCACAATCGCGAAGTCCTGAATCGTGCTCCAGCGGTTCTTGCCAGCAGACACATCCGCGTGCGAGCCGTGGTAGCGACCCGTCGGTGCAGTGATGAAAGGCTCCCAGGCAAACCAGAAACGGTTTTCCGGATCGTTGTGCAACCACACGGCAGCACCGGCAGTCACATCACCCATCCCTGTCATGCGATCACGGTCTTGCCCTGGAACATCCAGCGTGGTGCGAAAGCCGGGCACGATCAGTTCGTACTGCACCGTTTTTCCGGCCAGCTCACGAAAGTGCATCTGGCGGTAAACCATGCCTTGCACATTCAGCTTGGGGCTATCGCCAATGCGTGAACCCTGATCATAAAAACCATGCGACTTCAGGCCCATCATGTAGACGGCCACGATATTGGTGCCCACCGGAGCAGGTATCCAATCCCGGGCACTGGGGTCGCCCGCATGGGCCAGTCCGGCACTGACGCCGCTCAAAGCCAAGGCCAGCGCGGTTCGCTGCAAAATTGCATACATTATTGTTGTCTCCTCAAAGAGGCGCGAACGGTATCGTTATTGTGTTCGCGCCCTTGTACTGAACCTGATCAAGTCCTTGATCAGGTTCTTACTAGGCTGCCGGATAGGCCATGCAGACCGATTTGGTCTCCAGGTAAGCCTCTACCGCCGCACGCCCGTGTTCCCGACCCAGGCCAGACTGCTTGTAGCCACCAAAGGGCATGCTGGGGTCCAGCATGTTGTGGGTGTTGACCCACACCGTGCCCGCCTTGATACCGGCGGTCAGACGTTGCACCCGGGCCAGGTCCTGACTCCAGACGCTGGCACCCAGGCCAAAGTCTGTATCGTTGGCCAATGCCAATGCCTGCGCCTCGGTGTCAAACGGGGTCGCCACCACCACAGGGCCAAAGATTTCTTCACGCATGATGCGGGCATCAGGTGCCACGTCGGCAAACACGGTGGGACGTACGAAGTAGCCCTGCTCGGGGCGTGCGCCCTCGCCTGCCAACATGCGCCCGCCTTGCTGGCGACCCGCCTCAATGTAGTTCTGCACACGCTGCTGATGACGTGCCGAGATCAGCGGCGCAATCTGGGTAGACTGTTCAAAGCCCGAGCCCAATGTCATGGAGGACGCCAAGTCAGCGACACCCTGCACCACGCGCTCGTAAATGCCTTTTTGAACAAACAGACGCGAACCGGCGGTACACACCTGACCCTGGTTAAAGAAGATGGCGTTGGCCGCACCTTGAATGGCCATGTCCACATCGCAATCGTCCATGATGACCACGGGGGACTTGCCGCCCAGCTCCAGAGACATACGCTTCATATCGTTGATGGCTTGATGGCCAATCAACTTGCCCACTTCCGTGGAGCCGGTAAAGGAAATCTTGTTCACGTCGGGGTGAGCCGTCAACGCCGCACCCGTGCTTTCGCCACGGCCCGTGATCACGTTGATCACACCGGCGGGGAAACCGGCTTCCAGAGCCAGTTCGGCCAGACGAATGGCGGTCAGCGGAGTCTCTTCAGCAGGCTTCAGAACCACGGTGCAACCCGCTGCCATGGCAGGGGCGATTTTCCACACGGCCATCAGCAGCGGGAAGTTCCAGGGCACGATGGCGCCCACCACACCCACAGGCTCTTGACGGGTGTAAGCGTGGTAATTGATGCCGGGAGGAAAAGCGATAGAGGGCGACAGCAGTTCACCGCTGATCTTGGTTGCCCAGCCAGCCATGTAACGCAGCCATTGCGCGCTGGCGGCCACTTCCAGACCGTAGGAGAAGAACAGCAGTTTGCCGTTGTTCAGGGTTTCCAGACGAGCCAGCTCGTCGGCGTTGGCTTCGACCAGATCGGCCAAACGCAACAGCAGGCGCTCGCGTTGGGCGGGCAGCATCTTGCCCCATTCACCCTGTTCCAAAGCCTGGCGGGCGGCACGAACAGCAAGATCTACGCCTTGAGTACCGGCCTCGGGCTGGTGCGCAATCACCTGGCCCGTTGCGGGATCGTAGACTGGAATGGTGGGTCCTTGAGAATCACTGACGGGCTTGCCGTCAATAATCATGTGTTCGCGAATCGCGTTGCGCTCGGGTTGTACGTCTTGCCCCATAGTCTGTCTCCACACGGAATAGTTGATTCTTAACGAATCCAGTATAGGGACGAGGACAAGCCCGGACTTGTGATTCTGTGCACGGGGGCTTGTTGATTTGGGTACGGAGTGGACCCAGGCCTGCGCTAGAACAAATCCAACTGGGCGGGCATGCTCAGTTGAAAGTCTGCCTCACCGGTCAAATACACGCGGCGCTCAAAGTCCAGCAAGCTGGCTTTGCGGTGCAGGCCGGAGCTAAAGCCGGTCAACATGCCATTGGCACCCTGCACACGATGGCAAGGCACGATGATACTGATGGGGTTCAGGCCGCAAGCCTGGCCTACGGCACGCACCGCTTTGGGGCGGTCCAGATGTTCGGCCATTTGCCCGTAAGTCCAGGTTTGGCCGTAGGGAATCGTCAGCAAGGCCTGCCAGACCTGTTGCTGAAACTCGGTGCCTTGCAGGCTGAAGGGCAGATCAAACTGCTGCCGCTTGCCGGCAAAATACGCGTCCAACTGTTCCTGCACAGGTTCGGCCAACGCCGGTTCAGGGATCAAGCCGGCCAGTTGCTCGGGCGTCAGGCCATGCACAGTCTCTTCTTCGAAGTCCAGGCGCAGCAAAGCACCTTGAGCATCGACCAGCAAACGCATCGCCCCTAAAGGCGTATCAAAGCAGGCAGTACGCAGCCCGACATAAGCAAACATAGCAATCCCGATCCAAGGGCAGAATGCTTGATCATACTGCGCGACTCTAGCCACTTCAAAAACCCTGGCAACACCCAGACAGCTTTGGCTCTAGCGTCAAAGACAAACGACAAACGACAAACGACAAGCTCCAGATTACGCACGGCAATTTGTTGAGCGTGATATCCCGAGCAAGGTTCATGCTCCCATTAAGCGTCTGGCACTCAATAGTTAGTAGCTGGCTCCTACTTTTGTATCTCCCCACACCCACCGCTAACAGTTAAGAGCGACGATCAACACGCAAACCTCGACACCCTCAAGCCTCTAAGCATTTACAGCAGCCCAAAGAGCCACACACAGCCAGTCCAAAAAAGGAAGAATGCCTCATATTTATAGTCATTGTGAGCCGGTCTGGGCCGGGGGGCCGTCCTCTGGGCGATTCAGGCTTCTTGCCGCAGGCGGGCTTGCTATTCGGGGTACAAGCGCCCTGCTGTTTGAGCGAAATGCTTGTGCTTTGTCCTGCGGACAAGGCACTTTCGCGAGTTCAGGGCGCGCCCGAATAGCAAGCCTGACAAGGGCACCGGTGCGCAGCACCGGCAAGAAGCCAAGCCCGGAGGACGGCCCCCCGGCCCAGACCGGCGTTTTCACGAGGCACTATCTAAACATGCAGCCTCTTCGCACTCCTTGTCCCCTTTTCTCGCAAATCTCCTGCTCCGGACACAGCTCCGCTCTACAAGGGCCAAAGAAGAAGAAGACGAAGAAGAAGAAGAAGAAGAAGAAGCAAAAAAAACCGGGTAAACAACGCCGGGGCCCCCCAGACGCTACTTACCCGGCAAATCCAACAAATGCAGCAATTACTCAAGAACAGCAAGGTTTAAACGGTTTGCACGCCCTTGACGGACAAATCCAGGCCCACGCGGCGTACCACGGCCTCGAACTCGTCACGGCTGATGTGATCCAGCGCCGTGGCCGGATCGCGGGTGGCGTCGCAGGCAATGATCCCACGGCGCATATAGGAATATTTGCGCAACGCCAGCGCCACCAAGGGCTGGAATTCGTAGCGAATCAGCGAGCAATAACGGTCAAAGACACGGGCGGCTTCTTCTTGATCGCCCTGGCGATGCAGCTCATACACTTTCAACAGAATTTCCGGGAAGGAAAAGCCGGTAACCACACCATCGGCCCCCCGTTGCAGTTCCTCCAGAAAATGCATGCCGCCCAGGCCACTCAAGATAGGCAGTGCATCACCGGACAAGCCACGCACGGCGGTAATTTTCTGACCAACAGGCGGATCTTCAGAGTTCAAAATGGACACGCCCGCCTCGCCTTTCAGGCGCACGGCCAAGGCGGGGCTGATACGGGCGGCAAACAGTTCCGGGAAGTCATGAATCACCACCGGAATACGGATCACCTGCACGATCTGGCGGTAATAGGCCACCTGCATGTCCTCGTCGGCCCCGGCCAAGGGGGCCACAAAGATCGCATCCGCGCCCAGATCCTCGGCACTACGAGCCTGTTCCACGGCGGCGGCTGTGCCCAGAGCACGCACGCCCACCCAGACCGGCACCGCGCCCCGCACCGCGGCCACCACAGTTTCAATGACACGACGGCGCTCGAAGGTGCTGAGCTTATGCAGCTCGCCCATCACCCCCAAGATTGCCAGTCCGTGAATACCGGCTTCAAGCTGGAAATTCACCAGACTGACCAGGCTTTGCAAATCCAGCTCGCCACCCGGTTTGAAGGGGGTGGGGCAAATGGAAAAGACACCTTTATTTTTCATAGTTACGCTTAGGCTCAACGTGGAATGACAAACGGCTTTTGCATACGCGAAATCATGCGTACCAAGGGCCACAGAAGAAGGAAGTAAATCAGTGCAGCAGCTATCAGCGGTGTCTGGCTGTAGGTCTCGCCCTGCATGATCTGGGCAGAACGCAACAGCTCGGGCAAGGCCACGGCCGAGGCAATCGAGGTCTGCTTGATGGCTTCCAACGTGTTGCTGGCCAGATCCGGAATCACATTGCGCACACCCTGGGGCACGACCACATAGGCCATGGCCTGACGGGCATTCAGGCCAGTCGAGCGTGCCGCCTCGTTCTGGCCGGGCGAGACCGACTCCAGCCCAGCGCGGAAAATCTCCGCAAAATAGCCACTGCTGTTGAGCACCAGCGCCAGCACCGTGGCGGAAAATTCATTCAAGGGCAGGCCCAGGAACGGCAGGCCGTAGTAAATGAAGATCAGCAACACCAAAGGCGGGAAGGCACGAAAGAAATCCACATACAGCAAGATCAATCGGTTCAGCCAGCGATGCCGCTGATAGTGCAGGCAGGCAATAATCAGGCCCAGCAACGCGGCCAGCGGCACAATAATGACGGCGAGCTTGACCGTCAGCCACAGGCCCTGCATCAGCAACGGCCAACTGGCGGCAAGAATGGTCGGATTCAGAAACGTATCGATCAGTTCCATAGCGCATCACTCCTACGACTTGATCGCATAGCGCCGTTCCAGCACCCTCGTCAGATGAACGAAGGGGAAGAAAATCAGGCAGAACAAAATGGCCCCGGCCGTAAAGGCGGTGGGGTTGGCGATGTTGGACTGGATGTTGCTGGACACATTCAGCAGCTCGGGCACGGCGATGACTGAACCCAACGTGGTGCCTTTGGTAATCCCGATGGCACGATTGGTCAGCGGCGGAATCGCCAGGCGCACAGCCTGCGGCAAGATGATGGCAAACAGCGTCTGGCTGAAACCCATGCCGGTAGAGCGGCCCGCCTCCCATTGCCCTGTCGGCACCGCCGCAATGCCGGACCAGAAGATTTCTTCGGCAAAGGCAGACAGCACCAGGCTCAAGGCCAGCACGGTGGCCGGGATCGGTTCAATCACAATGCCTACTGAGGGCAAGGCAAAGAACACCAGCACAATAATGACCAACTGCGGAATCGCACGAAATACGTCCACATACAGCGTCATCAGAATATTGACGGGACGCCAGCCATAGCAGCGCAGCACGGCCAGACCCAGGCCCAGAACGGTGCCCAGAATCACGGTCATCACAGCCATTTGCAGCGTGACCCAAAAGCCCTGCATGATCTCGGGCAAATGGGGGCTGATCAGCGTCCAGTTAAAGAAGTAGTAAACAATCTGATCCATGGCCGACCTCAGTTCATGCGGCTCAGAAAATCCTGAATCCGCTTGTGACGCGGTTTACACAGAATTTCATCGGGGCTGCCCTGGTCCAGGATCACACCCTGGTCCATGAACACAATACGGTCCCCCACCTCGCGGGCAAACTGCATCTCGTGCGTGACAATCACCATGGTCATGCCCGCATCGCGGGTACGTTTCATGACGTTCAACACTTCACCGACCAGCTCGGGGTCCAGGCCCGAGGTAGGCTCGTCAAACAGCATGACTTTGGGTTCCAGCGCCAAAGCGCGGGCAATGCCCACACGCTGCTGCTGGCCACCGGACAACTGGCTGGGATAATGCTCGATACGTTCGGCCAGGCCCACTTGTTCCAGATGGTGGCGGGCCTGCTCTTCGGCCTGCGCCTTGGGTACTTTTTTCACCTTGCGCAGCGCGAGCATCACATTGCCCAGCGCCGTCATGTGCGGGTACAGGTGTATGCCTTGAAACACCATGCCTATGTTCTGACGCACCTGATTCAGGTCGGTGCGCGGACAAGTCACATCACTGTCTGCCACCACAATCGTGCCACTGGTAGGGGTCTCCAGACGGTTGATGCAGCGCAAGCAGGTACTTTTGCCCGAGCCCGAACCGCCAATCATCACCACGACTTCGCCGGTGCTGACGCTCAGGTCTATGCCTTTAAGAATTTCGGCTTGCCCAAACGACTTGCGCAAGCCCTGGATGCGGACAATTTCACTCATGGTCGCTCCTTGACCGCCTGCCCGACGGGCAGGCGGGGACCGGCCCCTGCAGGGCCGTATAGCTAGAGAAACAGCGCGATGGCGCTTTAAGGACGGGAGCAGTCGGGGGTGTGCTCGGTGGGCTCGTAACCAGGGTAGTCAGGCGCGCCATAACCGGGAAAAACGACTGTCATGGCGGTACCGGCATTGGGTTCCGTACCAAACCATTTCACATGCAGCTTCGATAGCGAGCCATCCTGCTTCATGCATTCCAGCACTTCATCTACACGGTTACGCAAGGCGGTGTCGTCTTTGCGAAAGGCAAAGGCATAGTTGGCCTCGGTGGTCATGTCGTAGACCGGGGCCAGAGCGGGGGTTTTTGTGGCGATGTAGCGGGCCAAAGGAGTTTCGGACATATTGGCAAAAGCACGACCAATGGCCACAGCCTGCACCGCATCCGTGTTCTTGTTAAAGCGCTGAATCTTGTAGCCGTACTTTTCCTGGTTCTCTTGCAACCAGCGATCCGAGAAACTACCGTTATTGACGGCAATGGTCTTGCCTTTCAGCTCTTCCAGCGCATTGACGGTGGCACCTTTTTTAGCCAGAAAGCTCAGGCCGCCTGCCATATACGGTTCGGCAAACAGCATTTGCTCGGCACGTTCCCGCGTGGTGTTGGTGGGGGCGGCCACCATGTCATAGCGGCTGGAAAACAAGCCTGCAAAAATAGCGGAAAACGGCGTATCGATGACCTCGACACCGTCATAACCCATGCGCTGGGCCACTTCCTGGGTCAGGTCGTTGGAAAAACCATCCATCTTGCCGTCGGTGCCACGCATGAAGAACGGCACCAGGCCCACGTCAGCCGCGACTTTGAACTTCTTGCCCTGATTGGGATTGTCTGCATGTGCTGGCAGGCTCAAGGCCAGGCCAGCGGCCACGGCAGCCAGCATCAAGCCAGCCTTGCGTCCCAAACGGGCACGTCCCAATCGGAACATATTGTGTTTGCGAGAAACAGCCGCAACCATCGCGGCGATAGTGTTTACGCCTTGCATAAGGTCTCCTTGCCATCATTTTCTGTTTGTAGTGCTTTAATTCTAGGGGTGGCAAAACCTTGATGTCATATGCTTTTTTATTAACTCTTCATAACACAGCGTTAAGCGAATTTCCGTGTCCCCTGTACACGGCGGACTCCACGAACACAGCTTGTTTTCCCGCCGGCCCGCCCTAAGGGTAAGTCCCCCCTTTGAAGAGGCAGTCAAACGACGGGACAGCGCGGGGGGCGGTATTGTTGAGTCACTCAGGCCCAGCCTGCCCGCATCCCTCGGGAGGCCGTGGAAATCACCACGTCCATGAAGTCGTGCGCCAATTGCGACACCGGCACGACATTGGAATGCAGCATGTGCAAGGGCATGGTGGTGCGCGGATTGATGGGGCGTACCACCACATCCGGCCAGACCCGGCCTGCCACGGCCAGTTCGTCCACAATCGCAATCCCGGCTCCGGCCTGCACCATGGCACAGGCAATATGCGTCAAACGCACTTCTACAGACAGTTGCGGCACACCCGGACGGTTACCAAATAGCTGCTGCACCATCTGCCCATAAGGCGTGTCATTGCCATAACCAATCAAGTCCAGCCCTTCCAGATCGCTGGCATCCAGCTCCTGCTTGTCAGCCAAGGGATGACTGGCGGGCAACACCGCCACCAGATGGTTTTCGTAGATGGATTGGGCATGCAGGCTGGGATGGGTCAGCGGCACAATGGCCACGCCCACTTCGGCCTGTTGGGTGACTAAAGCCTGAACCAGATCACTGGAGATCAGGGTGCGCACATACACCTTCACATCCGGGAATGCTTTGCGAAAACGCGTCACCGCCATGGGGATCAAGGTTTGCCCCAGGCTGGGGCTGACAGCAATGTGCAAGCTGCCGTGGCGCTTTTCGATCAGGTCGGTCGCCACCTCGTTAACCCGCTGCACACTGTTATGGACTTGCTCCACTTCCTGATAGAGCCGACGCGCCTCTGGCGTGGGGTACAGACGTCCCTTGATGCGCTCGAACAGCACCAGACCAATGCGTGATTCCGTATAGGAAAGCAGGCGACTGATGGCCGGTTGCGATACGTTGAGCAACTGTGCCGCCTTGCTGATAGAACCGGTCAGCATGATGGCGCGAAAGACCTCGATTTGACGAAGATTGAGCAGCATCCCTTAACGTAGCCTTATGTTTCGAGCACAAATAAGCATAAGACATTTTGATTTGCCCATGTTTCAATTTTTTCAAGCTGCCATCCCGCTGCACCTTGATCGCAACGGGCCCAAAGAGCGGCTTCATAACTACGACACGGAGACAAAATCATGCAAACCCTGCTTGCGCGCACCCTTGCGGTGCTGGGCTTGGGACTGGCCGCCGCTGCGCCCACCGCCCACGCCGCTGACAACGTCCATCTGATGCTGGACTTCATCCCCACCGGCGACTATGCCCCCTACTATTCGGGCATTGCCAATGGGATTTACGACAAACACGGCATAGACCTGAAGATCACCCGAGGCACCGGTTCGGGCGATACCGTTCTGAAAGTAGCCGGTGGCGCCGCCGATATTGGCCTGGCCGATATTTCTGCCATTCTGACCTCGCGCCAGAACAGCCAGACTCCCGTCAAGGCCATTGCGTCCACCTTCTCGCACTCGGCCCACTCCCTGTTTGTGCTCAAGGACTCGGGCATCACCAACTTCTCCGGCCTGGAGGGCAAGAAAATTGCCGTCTCGCCCGGCAACAGCCACAAGCTCTACTTTCCAATGGTGGCACGCAAAGCCAATACCGACCCCGACAAGATCCAATGGGTGACGGTAGACGGCTCCTCTATGGCCCCCTTGCTGATCAACGGCAAAGTGGACGCCGCTCCCTTCCTGGCCACCAACTACTACTACCAGAACAAGCAGGCCAAGCGTTTTGGCAAGGAAATCGTGGTGCTGCCCTTTAGCGAGCAGGGTTTCAACATCTACGCCCTGTCCGTTTTCACCACCGACAAGACCTTGGCTGAACGCCCACAAATGGTGCAGAACTTCCTGAACGCCACCATCGAAGCCTGGGAAGCCGCCCGCAAGGATCCGGACGCCGCCTGCCAGGCCCACGTCAAGGCCAATCCAGAAATTGATCTGGATGACTGCATGGGCAACCTGAACGCCGTGCTGGGCTATATCTACACCGATTTCAGTGCCCAGCACGGGGTAGGCAGTCTGGAAGAAGGCCGCATGAAAACCACCTACGAGGCCGTTGTTGAAGCTCAGAGCCTGGACCCGGCCTGGGACTACCACCAAGCCTACGACCCGCAGTTCATCGTCAAAGCCAACGGCACAGCCAAGCCCTGAGCTGAGCTGATTTTTGCGCGCGCACTGGCTTGGCCCAGGCGGGTCAGCGCGCGCCTAGGAGCGCATTGTGATACGCATTCAAGACGTGAACCTGATCTACGGTCGTCATACCGAGCGCGAGACTCAGGCACTGAAACAAATCAATCTGGACATCCAGGACAACGAAATCATTGCCATCGTCGGCGCCTCGGGCTGTGGCAAATCCACGCTGTTGCGCCTGATTGCAGGCTTGTTGATGCCCACCAGCGGCACGGTCAGCATTGATGATGAAATCGTTGCCCACCCTCGTCAGGACACCGGCATTGTGTTCCAGGCCCCGACCCTGGTGCCTTGGGCCAATATTCTGAACAACACCCTCTTGCCGTCCAGCATCATGGGGCGGCTGGACGATCAGGCTCGCAGCCGCGCCACACGCCTGCTGACCACCGCCGGTCTGGGCAATTTTCTGCACCATCACCCCAAGCAATTGTCCGGCGGCATGCAACAACGCGTAGCCATTTGCCGCGCGCTGGTACACAACCCCAAAGTGGTGCTGATGGATGAGCCTTTCGGCGCACTGGACGCGCTGACCCGCGAAACCATGACGCTGGAACTGCTGCGCCTTTGGTACGAAGACCCCAAAACCATTGTGTTTGTGACGCACTCGATTTCCGAAGCCGTCATGCTGGGCCACCGTATTGTGGTGATGTCGCCACGCCCCGGCCAGATTAGCGAAATTCTGGATGTAAACCTGCCCCGCGAACGCGACTTTTCCCTGGTGGGCACGCCGGAATTCACACGCTGTGCCGCCGCCGTGCGTGAACTTATTTTCCAACACGAGGTGGCTTGATGAGCGAGCAAACTCAAACCCTGGTCGCCGCGCCCGTGCGCAAGCGACGACTGCGCCTGCGCGATTTCAATGAAATTACCGTCCCGGCCATCACCCTGATTGCCGTGGTCATTCTGTGGGAACTGGCCAGCCGCCTGTTTGATATCCCTGAATACCTGGTGCCTGCCCCCTCGCGCATCTGGGCCGATTCCATGCAAATGAAAGAGGCCATGCTGATGCACACGCTGGTGTCCACGCGCACCATCATGCTGGGCTTTTTGCTGTCCATTGTGGTGAGCTTCCCGCTGGCCGTGCTGATTACCTACTCGCGTTTTTTCGAGCAGGCGATTTACCCGCTGCTGATTCTGACTCAGTCCATCCCCAAGGTGGCCCTGGCCCCGATTCTGGTGATTATCTTTGGACCTACTGAGCTGCCGCGTGTCGTGGTGACTTTTCTGGTCGCGTTTTTCCCGCTGGTGATCTCCATGACCGCTGGCCTGCTGGCCGCCCCGCCCGAGCTGATCGAGCTGGTCCGTGCCTGCCGTGCCACCCGTATGCAAGAGTTCTTCCGTATCCGTCTGCCCTTTGCCGTGCCCTTTATTTTCTCGGGCCTGAAGGTCGCCATCACCTTGTCCGTCGTCGGCGCGGTGGTGGGTGAGTTTGTAGCGGCCGACCAAGGCCTGGGCTACCTGATCACCACCTCCACCGCTTTCTTCAAGACGCCAGTGGCCTTTGGCGCCATGGCCATCTTGTCGGTGCTGGGTATTGTGTTCTTCCAGGTGATCTCTGCCGCCGAACGTATCCTGTTCCCTTGGGCAATCAAAGACAATCGGAGCGGATCATGACATCCCCTTATACGGTCATCCGTGGGGGCCTGGTGCTGGCTCACGCCCAGGCCAAAGCCGAGCTTTTGGACATTCTGATCAAGAATGGCGAGATCGAAGCCATGGGACCGCCCGGCCTGCCCGCCCCCTTTGACGCCACGGTAGTGCAAGCGGATGACCAACTGCTGCATCCCGGCCTGATCAACGCCCACACCCACGGCCACGGCACCTATGCCAAGGCCATGGGGGATCGCTGGTCACTGGAACTGTTGTTGACAGCAGGCCCCTGGATCAATGGCGACCGTCATCTGGAAGACAAGTACCTGAGCACGCAGCTAAACGCGGCAGAAATGCTGCTCAAAGGCTGTACCGCCAGCTACGACCTGTATTCTGAGGTCCCCGTCCCCACGGCGGAAGGCATGAATGCCGTCGCCCAGGCCTATGTGGATGCCGGTATGCGGGCCACCGTCGCCCCCATGATGGCGGACCTGTCCTTTTACCAATCCGTGCCCGGCCTGATCGACGCCCTACCGGAAGAACTGCAGAAGTTTGTGGCCCAACTGGCACCCCAGTCGTTTCGGGCCACGCTATCGGGTCTGACAGACTTTCTGGACCAGCAGCGCAACCCCGACCGCATTCGCGTGGCTTTGGCGCCAACCATTCCCATGCTGTGCTCGGACGAGTTCCTGCAAACCTGCGGTGAAATCAGCGCAGAACGCACTATCGGCCTGCACAGCCACGTTGGCGAGTCCTATGTGCAAGCCCTGACCGGCATGAAGCGTTATGGCACCACTATTGTTCAGCATCTGGACAAGCTGGGCCTGATCTCGCCCCGCTTCACCCTGGCGCACGCCATCTGGCTGGACGAACGCGATCTGGACATTCTGGCCTCGCGCGGCGCCATGGTGGCCCACAACCCCGGCAGCAATATGCGTTTAGGTAATGGGATTGCCGATGTAAACGCCATGCTGGAACGCGGTATTACCGTGGGTCTGGGCACGGACGGCTCGAACAGTGGCGATAACCAGAACATGTACGAAGCCATGCGTCTGGCCTCTTTCTCGTCCAAAGTGCGTGGCCCGGATACGGAACGCTGGGTCACAACCGAACAAGCGCTGCATGCAGCGACGGAGGGCAGTGCCCGCTGTCTGGGCATGGGCGAGCAGTTGGGACGTCTGGAACCGGGCCGCAAAGCCGACATCGTGTTTCTGGATCTGGGCCATATCAACTGGATTCCACATAACAACACGGTCAACCAATTAGTACATCTGGAAGACGGCCTGGCGCTGCGCCATGTGATGGTCGACGGCCAGTTTGCCGTGCGCGACCGACAGTTAACACAAGTGAATATGCCGCACCTGCGCCAGCAAGTGGAGCAGGCCCAGGAACGCATCACGCGCAACACCTATGACAAGCGTCACATCACGGAAAAACTGGCCAAGGCGGTGGGCTCTTTCTGCCTGTGCCTGGGCCATGACCGCTATCACGTACAGCGCTGGGCGCACTCCAAGCAAGACTTAACATGACGTTATGTTTTACCGATAAATAGGCATACGACATTCATGATTGAATTTGCTTCAATCATAGAAACGAACACGATTACGGACACGCGACATGCGCGGGCCCGAGCCATCCAAGGAGGAAAATAATGAGCGACTTCGATCTGGTAGTACGAGGAAATATTGTTGAGCGCGACCGCATCATCACGGACGGCTGGCTGGCCGTGCGTGAAGGTCGCGTAGCAGCCCGTGGCGTTGGCGCGGCCCCCTCGGCCCGCGAGCACGTAGATGCGCGTGGCATGTGGGTGATGCCCGGCGTGCTGGACGGCCAGGTGCACTCGGGCAGCCAGGCCAATCAGGAAGGGCTGGGCTGGGCCTCGCGTGCGGCCGCCGCCGGTGGCGTGACCACCATGGTGGAAATGCCTTACGACGATCCCGAACCCGTTGCCTCCCGTCCGCAACTGGACGACAAGATTGCCCGCATTGAAAGTGACTGCCACGTGGACGTGGCCTGCTACGGCACCCTGAACGACCAGCATGGTTTGGAAGCGGCGGCAGGCCTGATTGAAGGCGGCGTGTGCGGCTTCAAATTCTCTACCTTTGAAGCCAGCCCCAACCGCTTCCCGCGCGTGGAAGAAGACATCCTGATGGAAGCCTTCCGCCTGATCGCCCCCTCCGGCCTGGCTTGCGGTGTGCACAACCAGGACCAGGAACTGACTCGCAAGAACATCAAGCGCATGGTCGAAGCTGGTGATACGGGCTGGGACGCATTCTTGCGCGCCCACACACCGTTGATCGAAAACCTGGCCACCAGCGCTATTTACGAAATCGGTGCCCAGACCGGTGCCCGTGCCCACGCCGTGCACGTGTCCCTGTCGCGCGGTTTTGAAATCTGCAATATGTACCGTCAGGCAGGCCACAAGGCCTCGATTGAAACCTGCGTGCAGTACCTGATGCTGAACCACGAAGAGCACACCCGCCGCTTCGGTGCCAAGACCAAGCACTACCCACCGATTCGCCCCAAGGCGGAAATGGATCTGCTCTGGACCCACATTGCCAACGACGAATGTACCTTCGTGTCCTCCGACCACGTGAGCTGGGGCCTGGAGCGCAAGCAGTTTGACAATGTGTTCCAGAACTCCTCCGGTGGTCCTGGTCTGGAAACCCTGCTGCCCGCCTTCTGGACAGGCTGCGCCGAGCACGGCATTTCCCCCACCATGGTCGTCAAACAGTTGTGCTGGGGCCCTGCTCAACACTTTCTGCTGGAACACCGCAAGGGCTCGCTGAATGTAGGAGCAGACGCCGACATCGTGATCGTCAAACCCGAAACTTACCGCTTTGACCCGTCCAACAGCCTGTCCGCCGTGACCTGGAGCTCCTTCGAGGACCGCGAGTTCCAAGTACGTGTGCAAGCCACCTATGTGCGCGGCCAACTGGCCTGGGACGGCAAAACCGTGCGTAACGCGGCGGGCGACGGTCAGTTCATCCGTCCGCACAAAGCAGGCGAACTGTCATGAGTCTGGCCATGCCCTTGCTGAACCAGGAGCGTCTGTGGCACAGCACTCAGGAGCTGGCCGCGTTCACGCTACCCGACCAGCCCTGGACCCGTCGCGCCTTCTCGGATCTGTTTCTGCAATCGCGTCAGTGGTTGCTGAAACAGTTCGAGGAAGCGGGCCTGACAGTACGCGTGGATGCCGCCGGCAATCTGATCGGTCGCCGCGAAGGACGCAAGCCCGGTCTGGCACCGATTACGACCGGCTCGCACTGCGACACCGTGATGTATGGCGGGCGCTACGACGGCATTATCGGCGTGCTGGCCGGGCTGGAAGTCGCCCGTTGCCTGAACGAGCAGAACATCCAGCTAGACCACCCTTTTGAAGTGGTGGATTTTCTGTCTGAGGAACCTAGCGACTATGGCGTGTCCTGCGTAGGCAGCCGCGCCATGGGCGGAGTTCTGTCCGAGGCCATGCTGGCCGAACGCAATCCACAGGGCGAAACACTGGCACAAGGCATTGCCCGCATCGGTGGCCGCCCCCAGGAACTGGCCCAGGCCCGTCGTGCACCCGGTGATACTGCCGCTTTTGTCGAGTTGCATATCGAACAAGGGCCGGTGCTGGAATCGCGCAATCTGCCCATTGGTGTGGTCAGCAATATCGTGGGCATTTGCCGCCATCGCATCATCATCACGGGTCGTCCAGACCATGCTGGCACCACACCGATGGACATCCGCCGTGATGCCCTGGTCGGTGCCAGCCTGATCATCAATGCAGTGGACCGCAAGGCTCGCCGTGCGCTGGGTGGGCCAGACTATCTGGTCGCTACCATTGGCAACCTGAACCTGACGCCCAACGCCTCCA
The DNA here is from genome assembly GCF_020907215.1 of Alcaligenes sp. MMA. Lineage (NCBI taxonomy): Bacteria > Pseudomonadati > Pseudomonadota > Betaproteobacteria > Burkholderiales > Alcaligenaceae > Alcaligenes > Alcaligenes sp. MMA. Next base: position 75,624 of record NZ_JAJJPP010000002.1, on the reverse strand, counting down.
ATGCCGTTCCCGGACGCGTAGAAATGATGGTGGAAGTGCGCAGCGACCGTCAGGAGCTGATGCAGAACTTCACCGAGGAACTGCTGGCCCAGCTGCGCCCGGAAATCGAGGCCATGGGCCTGGGTCTGGACGCGGCGCAAGTCAGCCTGGCCAAGCCCACAGACTGCACGCCCGATGTGATGAACATTATCGAGCAGGCCGCCAGTGCGTTGGGATACCAGAGCATGGTGATGCCAAGCGGAGCCGGTCACGATGCGGTTTACATGGCACCCAGCGGCCCCATGGGAATGATCTTCATTCCTTGCCTGAATGGTCGTAGCCATTGTCCCGAAGAATCCATTACTTCCGAACAGCTTCTGGACGGTACGCGGGTTCTGTATCAGACCGTTGTCATGTTAGACCAGAGCCTGGAGAGCTGACATGGACTGGTCCTGTGATCAGCTCAGCGAACGCGAACGCTACCGCTTGTTGGTCAACACCGTGTTGCCGCGCCCCATTGCCCTGGTCACGACCTGTGACCAGCAGGGGCGCGTGAACACGGCCCCTTTCAGCTTTTTCAATGTGATGGGTTCAGCGCCTGCCGTGCTGGCACTGGGCCTGGAAAACGATGCGCACTCTGCCGATGGCCTGAAGGACACCACCCGCAATATTCTGGCCACCGGCCAGTTTGTGGTGAACCTGATCAGTGCCAAGCTGGCACACGCCATGAATATCTGCGGCATTGCCTACCCGACCGGGCAGGCCGAGCATCTGCAAGCGGGCCTGGATCTGGCTCCCAGCGTGCAAGTGCAGCCGCCCCGTATCGCCCAATGCCCGGTGCAGTTTGAGTGCCGTTTGCACACCGCGCTGGACCTGGGCCCGCTACGCCATATCGTCATTGGTGAAATTCTGCATATGCACTGCGATAACACCATCCTGACGCCTGAAGGGCGCATTGATATAGACGCGTACGACCCGATCGGGCGCCTGCATGGTTCTGACTGGTATGTCGGCCTGCAGGGCCGCTTTCAGTCAGAAAAATTAAGACACCGAAACGGGCCACCGCCCACCCAAACATAACAACATCATGAACCGTCGCCCTCATATCTACGTTCTGAACCCCAATTCCAGCCAGATCGTAACGGACGGCCTGGACCGTGCTGTCCAGCCTTTGCGTCTGTCCGATGGCCCGGCTATTTCCTGCCTGCGCCTGCCCCAAGGACCGGCAGGTGTACAAAGCCAAACCGATATCGACACCTTGATTCCCCACCTGCGCGCCCAGGCCCTGAGCGTCAAAGAAGACGCCGCTGCCTATGTGGTGGCCTGCTTTAGCGACCCCGGCCTGTACACCTTGCGCGAAGCGGTCGATGTACCTGTACTGGGCATTGCCGAAACCGGCGTGCTGACCGCCTTGTCGCTGGGCCAACGCTTTGGCGTGCTGTCCATTTTGCAGACCTCCATTCCGCGTCACCTGCGTTACTTTGGCGCGATGGGTGTGACGGACCGTTTGGCAGCCGATCTGGCTATCAATATGGGCGTATCGGAACTGGCGGATGAGAAAAAAACCCTGCAACGCCTGACGGAAGTGGGCCTACGCCTGCGTGATGAGCACGGCGCCGACGTTGTGGTGCTGGGTTGTGCTGGTATGGCCAATCAGCGCGAGGCGTTGGAACAGGCTTTGGGCATTGCTGTCGTGGAGCCTACGCAGGCCACTGTTGCGGCTGCCTTGGGCCGTTGCTTGTTAGGCTGGTAAACCTTGATGAACGCCCCTCTGCAATCCGGCTGCCTGGCAACCGCACAGCGGCTGCTTCAGGCTCGCCAAGAGAACCGCCCCATCGAGGACTGGCCCGAATCGCTGCGCCCGGTGTCGTTTGATCAGGCTTATCGCGTTCAAGCCATGCAAATGGACGCCTTGGGCCCCCTAGGTGGCTGGAAAGTCGGCGCGGCCAATAGCGTAGCCCCGCCTACCTGCGCCCCCCTGCCCCAACGCTTTCGTTACGCCAGCCCCAATGCACCTGCCGGTGAAAGCCTGTCTTTGCGAGGCATAGAAGTGGAAATCGGCCTGATTCTGGGCCAGGACTTGCCACCCGGCCAGGCACCCTATTCCATGGAGCAAATCTGGCAGGCGATCAGCCAGGTTTGTGTGGCAGTCGAGATAGTGGAATCGCGTTTTGTGCAGCGTGACACCGTGGGTCGTCTATCCACCCTGGCCGACCTGGCCAGCCACGGTGCGCTGGTCCATCAGGCGCAAGGGATCGCCGCGCAGGATATGACACTGCTGCAACCTGAATGGGCGCGCCTGCAAGTGGGCCAACAGCCCGTGCTGCAAGGCCCGAACCAGAATCCGGCCGGCGAGCTGACACGGCTGCTGATCTGGCTGGCCAATCAGGGTAGCCACCATCTTGGCGGGCTGCAAAAGGGTCAGGTCATCATTACCGGCACGTGCCTGCCCATGCTGTATGCCGCTCCCGGCGACCAGATTCAGGCCGCCATTCAAGGGGTTGGTGAGCTGGACTTTATCTGTGCATAAAAGCACAAAGCCAGCGTCCAAAACGGCGCTGGCTTTGCCTGACAGAGCCTCTCATCAAGCAGCACAGGCTCTGCACTGCTATTGCAGGGAATGCCGTGTGCAAAGCCGATTTGCCAATAGTGACGGGCCTTGGGAGACAAAGACCCAAGCATCAGACCATGCGATACACATCAAGCCTGATATTGCAGATGAATCAGCGGATAAGGCCTGCCCTGATCGTCCACAGGCGAGCGACCAGTACGCTTGAAGCCCATTTTTTCGTAAAAGCCCACGGCTTGCCCATTCTGTTCATTCACATCGGTGGTCATGGTGGGATGCAGGCTCAAGCCGTGCAGCACCAAAGCCTTGCCAATACCCGTTCCCCGGCTGTCCGGGTCCACAAACAAGGCCTGCATATGGCCTTCGTCAATCAGCATGAAAGCCAGCGGGTAGTCGGCCTCGTCCACCGCCAACCACAAGCTGGCCTGGGGCAGAAAACCACAGACCAGTTCATCAATGTCCTGACGATCCTGAGCGGATAAAAAGTCGTGTGTAGCATCAACGGCCTTGCGCCAGATTTCAACAGCACGTTGCCCGTCCTCCGGGCGCGAATGGCGAATATTCATCATCTTTCCCTTTTAGGGGTTCATCTGGTTTTCACAGCAGGGGGATCACGCCTAACAACCACGCACTGGCTCTGCCTGGCCTGTACTGTCCGCCGAAACCGGCCGGGTTTCCAGAAAAAACAGACGCCGCAAATGCTGCTCGGCTTGTTCCGGGCTCAGTTGCGTGGACTGGGTCAGCAACATATTGGCTAGGCCGTCATACAAGGCGGACAGCCGCAACGCGGTACCTTCAGGATCGGGCGCTTGCCACAGTCCTTGTTCGGTCCCGAGTCTCAGGTAGGAAGCCAACTGTTCCAGCATCCGGCGTTGTACCCGTGTCATCACCACCGCCAGTGCCGCATCGGTTTTGGCCAGGTCGGCAGCCTCCAACCACAAGAACCAGTAAATGCGATTGTTCTGTTCAAAGGCACTGTTCAGGTAACTTTCCATCAAGGCCTGCGGTTCTTGCGAGGCTTGCGCCTCCTGATCCAGCAACTGGTCAAAAATCTCGCCCCAGGCATCGGCCCGTAATTCGGACCAACGAAAGTAATGGTTTAACAGCCCACGGCCAACCCCCGCCCGCTCGGTCACCATGCGGGTGGTCGCGGCACGTACCCCCACTTCCATCAAAATCTGGGCAGCGGCCTGTCGAATTCGCGTGGCACTGTCTTCTTTTTCACTCATCACCTGTCCCCTATTGACACATTGAGCAATCGCTCAATATTATGACATTGAACAAGCGCTCAAACAATAAGCACCTATGTCTTCGGCCTCTCGCAACTCCTCCATCGACCTGATTCGCACCGCTGCCCTGATTGGCATTTGTGTCGTGAACCTGCCCTATCTGGCACTGAGCGACAGTGACCCGATAAACATCTCCACCACCTATGACCATACCGCTGCCTTCCTGATCGAATTTCTGTTTCAGGGCAAATTTTTCCTATTGTTCTCGCTGATTTTTGGCTGGGGCATCGAAATCCAGGCACGCTCTGCCGAACGTGCTGGCGTTCCCCTGAGCCGCCGTTATTTTCGTCGCATGCTCGGCCTGGCCGTGCTGGGTTGCTTGCACGCAACCCTGGTATTTACTGGCGATATCCTGCTGCTTTACTCGGTGTTGGGTGTGCTGATCTGGCCGCTGCGCACGCTCTCTGCGCGTGGGCTGGTCAAGGTCGCCTTGCTGATGGTGCTGATAGAAATTATTAGTATTGGACTGATCGTTTACCTGCTCTCCAGTACAGAGGACATGGCCCCGGTTTACTCCCTGGGTGGAGCCTTCTCCGAAGCAACGTTGGCGCGCCTGAAAGAATGGCCGAATGCCTTCGCTTTCATGTTCCTGTATCAAGGCCCTTTGGCGTTCGGAGCCATGTTGCTGGGACTGGCTGCAGCCAAAAGCAATTTCTTTGCACATCGTAGTGCAGGACAACACAAGCTGGGACGCGCCCTGCCCTGGCTCTTGCCGCTGGCTTTGGCCATCAATTGTTTTAGCGCCCTGGTGGCCTACGAAACCAACCTGATGGGACTGATTGGCCTGCTCAGCATTGCGATAGGTGCCCCCATGCTGTCAGCCGTGTATCTCTATCTATTGCTACGCTGCGGGCAATGGTTCAGACTGCCCAATGTCTTGATTGAAGCAGGCCGCAATTCGCTGAGCGCCTATGTGACCCAAGGCATTTTGGCCGGGCTGATTTTTAGCAGCTATGGCCTGAATCTGTTTGATGTTTTTGGCAATGCCGCACTATTGCCAATCGCCATTGCACTGGCTCTGCTGGCCATGATTTTGACGGGCCTGATTGCCCAGCACTGGGGGCGCGGCCCGCTGGAAGCGGTGCTACGACGCATCACCTACGGTGCCCAAAAAATCAGATAGCACGCTGACACCCCCCCAAATCGTTTTTTGCTCTCTATTATGTGTACTGGAAATACGAGGACGGCAAAAATGAATTGCCACTACGCCACAATAAAATCAGGAGTGATGTCCCATGAGTAACAATGAAATCACTTGGTCCAATGGCCAATGGAGCGACACCAGCGCGCCTTTGATTGGCGCCACAGATCATGCTTTCTGGATGGCCACGACCGTATTTGACGGTGCCCGTTCCATCCACGGCCATACTCCGGATCTGGATCTGCACTGTGAGCGCCTGAACCGCTCGGCCATCACCCTGGGCATGGAACCCGTGATGACGCCCCAGCAAACCGTGGACCTGGTGCATGAGGGCCTGAAAAAACTATCCCACTCCACGGATTACTACATCAAGCTGCTGTATTTCGCGCCCGGCGGTTTCATCCAGCCCGATCCAGCCACCAGCCAATTGGCCATTCATATTTTTGAATCCCCCATGCCGGAAGACAGCGGCTTTAGCGCCACGTTCAGCGAATTCCTGCGCCCAGACCCCTCCATGGCTCCCACCGATGCCAAGGCGTCCTGCCTGTACCCCAACACCCAACGTATCTTGCGCGATGCCAGCGCACGGGGTTTTGACAACGCCATCGTGCTGGACTCCAAAGGCAAAGTGGCCGAGTTTGCCGTCGCCAACTTGTGGATTGTGCGTGACGGCGTCGTGCTCACACCCGAGCTGAACGGCACCTTTCTGAACGGCATTACCCGCCGCCGTGTCATGCAACTACTGCGCGACGATGGTCTTGACGTACGTGAAGTCAGCCTGACACCGCAAGACGTGCTGGATGCGGACGAGGTATTCAGTACCGGCAATTACGGCAAGGTCCTGCACTGCAATCGCATTGACGATCACCACTATGCGCACGGCCCGGTTGAGACCCGTGCTCGCGAGCTGTACATGGCTTATACCGAGCGCAACTAAGTCTCAAGAGGTAGCCAAGCGGCCACCTACATTACTGAAAAATAGGCAGTGCGCCCAATGAAAAACGGCTCATTATTGAGCCGTTTTTATTTTTATACGGCGGGAGAAACCGGGCTATCGCCCTGCCCCAAATCTGGCGCTTGGTCCCCTTCTGCTTGCGCTTGCGCCTGCTTCATCTGATTGAGCAGGCTATGCAGCATCTCGGTCGACAAGCCGTGCAGCACCAAGCGGTAGCCTGCTCGCAAGGTCGACATAGGCACCAAAGGATGGCCATTGTTGAGCAGAATCAGGTGCTCGGGCGCCTGCAGGATCTTGGCAGCATAAATCCCGATCGTCTCGTCCAACTGCAAGGAATTGGCCGCACGCCAGAAGTCATTATCGGTCAGCAACAACTGATACAAGGGCGTGAACAGTTCAATGGCGCTTTGCAGATCCATCTTGTTCAGCGGGCCTTGCGGCATGTCATCCAGCGCCAGGGGTATGGGCTGGATCATGGAAAAATCCACCCGCTCCGGCGGGCCGATTTCCTGATTATTGTCCCGCAAGGTCTGATTGAGCCGGATCACGAAATTGAACAGATTCAAATCGTGCTTCACAAAAGTGTGATCACGCAATTCGTCGATGTTCATGGGCGTGAGCGGCGAAGTCGGCACCTGGGTGGGCGAGTTGGCGGCGATAAAGGCCAGCACCTGTGAACCCAGATGGAAGTGGCGCAGAATCAGCCAGTTGGCCTGTGGCGAGACAAAACGCTTCAGGCCCCACACCAGAATGCGGTGCAGCAGGCCCGAGTGCGACCATTTGCGTGGCAAAAAGATTTTAACGACTTGAATCAGCACAATCATCAGGCGTGCCAATGGCCGCAAGAACGGCAGCAGATACTGACGCGATGAGGAACTGGAGTCGGTCAGCCAGGCCTGCTTGACCTCGTCAGGCAGGGGCGTGCTGCGATCCAGATACAAGGCCCGCCAGGGATTGGGATCCTGCGGGTCATGCGGTTTGCTTAAAAAATCCGGGATTTGATCCATGACTTAACACTCTTTCGCGTATTGGAACTGCATCAGGTACAGGGCGGCGGTGCGACGTGCGGTTTCAATAATAATCTGCTCGGCGCGGCCTGTTTCATCGCAATCCAGAGCCAATTCCACCGCCACCAGCCAACGGGCCAGGTGATGCTCGTCGTTCATGCCGTGATAGTGCAGGAAACGGTACATATTCGGTTCCAGCGACAGCGAGGATTTCAGCAGGGGCAACAAAGCGGGCACAATGCGTTGGCCTGTGCCTTCAATAATATAAATCGCCCCCAGCAAACCAATCGGGTCCTGACTGGCCGCCAAGGCATGCAGGTAAGAATTCAGAGCCTGACCACCGGGATTACGAGTCAGTTGCTCGATCTCGGTCGCGGTGCCACCCGCATATTGATAATCCTCGAACAGAATCTTGAAGTCGTCCTGCTCTTCGCCTGCGTGCAGACGAATCAGCTCGGCCAGCGGTGCGTAAGTGGGCGACAAGGAGTCGCAGGCTTCGCGCATCCACTTGGCCCCTTCACGCACTTGGGGAATCCAGTCTGCCATCCACTTTTGATAGTCCTGCATGCGAATCGAGCCATCATGCAGGCTGCGCAGCAAAGGCGTACGCCACACCTGGGAACGATAGTCATGCCAGATGGGGGCCAATTGCGTCAGCAAATCGCGCAAGCCTTGCGGGGCCGTGGCCGGATCGTGCGGGGGAGCAATATCCACCTGCTCGCAGGACGCAGCTACCGCTTGCTTGGCAGACGGGTAGGACACGGTTGGGGCCGGCGCATCGCAGGCTTCCACTTCCAGCAGCATGTAGGCCGTCATGAAGCGGCCCGACTCGGGCACGTAACACAGGATTTGCTCGCCGGGCGTCAAGGTCCGATCACGCATGAACTCGGCCAGCATGATCAGAATGGATGCGGCTCCTGTATTGCCGCGCCAGCGCAGATTGCTGTACCAACGTTCGGCCGGGATACCCAGGCCAGCCTGCTCCAGCAAATCGGCCACTACAGGCATGAATTTTTCGGACGAGTAATGGCACAGGAAGTGGCTGATGCGCTCGGGGTCGACCCAGCCATCGCGCACCAGCTTCACGTACTCGTGAATGCCGATGTCAAACAAGTGCGGCAGCAGTCGAATGTCCTGGCGCAGGGACAAGGCACCGGCCTGTTCAGCGTCGGCCCAGGAGTCGTAATCCAGATGGCTGCGCGTGGAGTCGCGGGCGGCACCTAGCTGCATGCAAACGGGGTAATCACCCGAGAAGGATTTTTGATGAATCCAGCGCAGACGCAAACGCACGCCGGGCTGGGTGGTAGGCAGCACCTGATCCTGGTGGCTAAGCAAAGCCGCACCGGCGCCATCGGACAGCATCCAGCGCAAAAAATGCGCGTCGAAGTCTGCCTGATAATCTTGTGATGCAAAACGCGAGCGGCGAAACAGGCGCGAAGGCATTTCGCTGGCCACCGCCATGCCATGGCGATGCGCCCCCAACTCGATACCTTGGGCAACCGTCTGCAAAGCCGTGACTCCTGCGGCGCAAATCCCGTGTACGGAATGCACTTCCAGCGGGGGGGCCGCCAGTTCCCCTTGAATCGCATTAGCAAAACCGGGCATCAGCAAATCCCCCCCTGATGAGCCGCTGGCCAGCAGGCCAATGTCGCTCATGCTCAAACCCGCCTGCTCCAGGCAACGGCGAATGGCATTGGCGGCCATAGCCGTATTGCTCCAACGCGTACTGCCATCTTCACCAATCGCGTAGTAGCGCTGTTGAATGCCGTTCTCGGCCAGAATGCGCTGCTTGATACGCCCCGAAATACGATTCAAGGGGGCAATAAAGTTATCCATGGCGGTGTTATCGACCGGCTCGCCGGGCATAAACCACTGGGCCTGATGGATAACAACGTGCTCAAAGGCCACGGGCATAGAAATACTCCTGATTACACGCAATCACGCCGACACTCTGTCTGGTCCACGGCGTTCAAGGATTGGCTGCGGTAGCGAGGCACAAACAGGCCCAGCACAAAAACACGCAGCATATAAGGCACCAGTCCCCCTTCGTTCAAGACGTCCGGGGTGCGGGCTCGGTATTCAGTGTCGTGCAGCCCGGTCAACTCGGACCAGTGCGTGCGCGGATGTTCATGGTGGGCCACATGCAGGCCGATATTAAAGAGCAAGGGGTTGACCAGGCCCTCGAAATTGCGGGCATAGGCCAACTGTTCGCCATGTCGACCCTCATGACTGCCGTCAGCATGGGCATGCTGCAGATAATTGGTGGTCAGCAGCCAGTGCAAACCATGCAACTGCGGCACGATGACGTACAAAAAACCTTTCCACGGGTCCAGCGCCAAGGCCAGCGTCCAGCTCGCCAGCCACACACCATACTGCGCCATGCAATAGGCCCAGACGCCCGGCCAATGCCGGCGCAAGCTGCCCAGCCAGCTAAAAATCGTGGGGTACAGCGCAGGCACAGCCTCAAAGGGGTGCATCAGCCAGCCCAACGTGTCGTTGGTGTCCCCCCGCCAGAAACGGTAGGTGCGGGCCACATCTTTTTCACCATGCTTGTAGCGATGGTGGTTGCGTCCATGCGCAGGCCAGAACACGCAAGCGGGGTGGCCTTGTACCAGAGTCAGCCAGAAATCCGTCAAGCGATTGGGGAGACGGCCGCGCCACATGCGCAAATGGTGATGATTGTGGTTGATAACGCCTATGCCCAGCGTCAGAAACAGCAGCACGCCGTACAGCATCCAGGAGAAACCGCCCCGCCACAGCGCGACCACCAGCACAGGGTAGGCAATCAGGTACAACAGGCTTTGCCAATCACGCGGGTGACGCAAACGCCAGGCAACACTCATCCGCGCGCCTCCTGGGGGCGATCGGGCAAGCGGGTGCCAAACAGGCGGTCCATAAAGCTGAATTGAAAGCCATAATTGCCGTTGTACTGCGCGTGATGGCGCTGGTGACGACGGCTGGCTGCCAGCCAGTTGCGGCTGGAGACATGGGGGAAAAAGTCGTAATTGGAGTGGCCGATGCTGTTGAAAAACAGGCTGAACAAAGGCACGGACAAGAGCGACCAAAAACTGAAATCATGCACCACCATGGGCAACAAGATCACATTGCCCAGCATGAGCGACTCCAGCGGGTGAAAACTGTAGGTAGAGAACGGCGTCACCACAACGGAAGAATGGTGCGGGCCATGATACCGGCGCAACCAACGGGTATGCAGGAGGCGGTGATTGATCCAGAAGTGCACATCGTTCCAGATCACCAGAGCCAGAATTTCCAGGGCAATACGGGTCGCGCTGGCATCGGGCGTCAAATGCGCCCAGCCCAGTTGCAAGAAGCCCCAGGGAAAAATCATGCCTGTGCCGAAGATCAGAATGGCCGTACCGGATTGCTTCAGTTCCCGGCACAGTTGCCCAGGGCGCAAAGGACGTGTGTCCAAGGGACGTCCCCACCCCAAGGCAGGACAAAGCCAACGCGTCAGCGCCAAAGTGCCCAATGCGAACAGCAAATAAATGCCGCCGAAAAACAATAAGCCCACGCCCATGACCTGCCAGACGTTCAAGGCCTGAAAAGCCTGCCCCATTCCACTCTCTACGTAACAAAGTGCGCTCATGCTAGCGCGCTCAGAACGATTACGTTTGTTAATTTGGTTACTAATTGCTCACATTTGGACTGCCCACCCTTGTGATACCACCGTGCGCCAGCCCAGATTAATCATAACGGGATTTCTCCAGAGCCTGATAGACTGAACGCGCCCTTCGGGGACACAGAACTTGATCAGGCACTTGTCTTGAACCTGCCCGCATACGATATACTGACTCGTCACCGACTTCCTTTAGACACTATGAGACGCTGGTTCGTCGTCGTCTTACTTCTTATCCTTCCCCTGCAGGCTTACAGCTCCCACTACCACGCAACCGTGCAAGGTGGTCAATCGGCTTTATTCGTTCAACACGAATCCGATGCAGCCGAGTCTGTGGAACATCGCGTCTCCTCCGGGAATCATCCCTTGCAGCAGCTCAGCGCCATTCTGGCGCATACGCCCATGCAACAGTACGCCGATCATGCAGACACGCCTTTGCCTTATCCGGTTCAGTCTTTTTGGCTGCATGCCTGGCCGACGGCTTGCCCAGCTTATTCCCTACCCACTATTTGCTGCGAATTCGCCCCCGAGCATCGCCCACCGCGCCTCTGATCTCTGAGGTGCCTGCGCGCACTGCTCTTTTGTTTTTTTGCACTTATTTATCTGTCTAACAGGACAACATCATGGAATGGCTACTCGATCCCAGCATCTGGGTCGGCTTATTAACGTTGGTGGTGCTGGAGATTGTTCTCGGCATCGACAACCTGATCTTTATCGCAATTCTGGCCGATAAGCTCCCTCCGCATCAGCGCGACCGTGCTCGCCTGATCGGTCTGTCTCTGGCGCTCATCATGCGCCTGGGTCTGCTTACCATCGTCTCCTGGCTGGTCACCCTGACTACGCCGCTGTTCTCTATCGGACCACTCAGCTTTTCAGGCCGGGACCTGATCTTGCTGCTGGGCGGTCTGTTCCTGCTGTTCAAAGCCACCAGCGAACTGCACGAACGCCTGGAAGGCGGCAGCCACCACGCCAGCACCAATAAGGCTTACGCCAGCTTTGGTGTGGTCGTGGCGCAAATTGTGGTCCTGGATGCCGTGTTCTCCCTGGATGCGGTCATTACCGCCGTGGGTATGGTGGACGAACTGCCCGTCATGATGACGGCCGTGATCATCTCCATCGCATTGATGATCTGGGCCTCCAAACCGCTCACCACCTTCGTGAACAACCATCCCACCGTGGTGGTACTGTGCCTGAGCTTTTTGCTGATGATTGGTCTGACACTGACCGCCGAAGGCCTGGGCTTCAAGATTCCCAAGGGCTATTTGTACGCGGCCATTGGTTTTTCTATTCTGATCGAGTTCTTCAACCAGATTGCCCACCGCAGCCTGCTGCGCTCACAATCGCGCCGCCCTTTGCGAGACCGTACGGCTGAAGCCGTGCTGCGCATGCTCAGCAACCGCAAGAATCAAGACAAGGACGACGGCGGTAGTGACGGCCAACTGGAACTCAATGAGCAGACTTTCCGCACCGAAGAACGCAATATGGTCAGCGGTGTGCTCAGTCTGGCAGAACGCCCGATCCGCTCCTTGATGACTCCTCGCCAGGAAATTACCTGGCTCAATATCGAGGACTCCACCGACACCTTGCGCCAGCAATTGCGCGCGACTCCGCACAGCTTCCTGCCGGTGTGTCAGGGCGATCTGGACCAGGTAGTGGGTGTGGCCCGCGCCAAGGACTTGCTGGCCGATCTGGACAACTACCCCGAGGTGAAAGTGTGGCCAGACTTGCGCGAACCCATCATCGTGCACGAGCACACGGATGTCCTTAGCGCGATTGCCATGCTCAAGCAGTCCAATGGCCAGTTCGTGCTGGTCACTGACGAGTACGGGGCAATTGAAGGTCTGCTGACCCCTATCGACATTCTCGAGGCCATTGCCGGTGAATTCCCCGACGAGGACGAACAGCCCGCCATTCAGCAAATTGGCCCCAATCTGTGGCAGGTGGACGGCAGCACCGACTTGCTCTTGCTGGCCCAGGCGGTAGAGGCAGACGATTTGCTCTTGAAAGACAGCAACTTCAACTCCGTAGCCGGCTTCTTGCTGGAGCGTCTGGACTCCCTACCTACGGTAAGGACCGTTGTTGAGGCCGAAGGCTTGCGCTTTGAGATCACCGAAGTCAGCCAGCGTCGTATTGCAACGGTACACGTCAGCCGTTTGCAAACACCCGCGCAGACACAAGAGTAAAGAAATGGCCCGCTTCACAGCGGGCCATTTTCAATCAGGCACGGCTCAAAAGAGCAATTCCACCCGGCAAACACATCACCTGTACGCCGTATACCTGCTGCAAGACCTCCAGCACCTCGGGCAAGTTATCCAGACTGACCGCAAAGCTGACCAATACAGAGCCCAACGTGGCGTCTCGCAAAATCAAATGTCCTGCCCAATAGCGGTTCAGCTCAGCCAGCACCTGTGACAAGGGCTGCTCATGAAAAGCCAATCGGCCCTGCCGCCAGGACGGCAAGTTCTCCGCTGCAACCGTCTGCACCGAACTGATGGCATGGCGTCCATACACCAACTGCTCTCCGGCCCCCAAACGATAGCCTTGCCCGCCAACGTCCACCTGCGCACTGCCGGACAAACAGGTCACCTGAGTTTGGCCATTCAGATAGCGAATATTGGTACGGCCATTAAAAGTCTGAATGGAGCCTACGCCAGCGAACACCGTAGCTACCGAGGCCGACCGCTCGGACTGACGCACCTCCACCTCTCCGTCCAGCAGAGCCACAACCCTGCCCAAATGCGGGTCGTCACTGACATTCAAACGACTGCGGGTATTCATATCCAGCCAAACATGGTCCATCAGTTGGACGCGCCGCTGCTCGCCTGCACCCGTGCGATAGTCAGCACGTAAATCGGCCAAGGAGGGCCACAGTTGCAGAGGGGGTTTGGCGAGCAAATACAGTCCACCCCCCACTAGCAAACCACCCAGCAAGGCACGGCGCAAAGGCTGATGACCGCGTTTTTTCATCAACTTGGCCTCGCGCAGCCATTGTTCACGGTCTTGAGGTGTGGCATCCCACATTTCGCGCGCGTGGGCGAAAGCGGCCGCATGAGACGGGCTGCGCCCACACCAACGACGCAACTCCCGAGCCTGACGAGAGGTCAGCGAGGACGTTTTCAGGCGGCTGACCCAGGCTCGTGCCTCCTTGTGCAAGGTGTCTTCATCCAGATTCACGGCATTAGCAGGGTTCATCAACAAATCAATTCAAAAAGCACGACACAAGGACTGAAAATCGCAATCCAAAACGTTTTGCCTATCCGTTTAAACGGATAAAAATTAAATTTCAAGGGCAAGCGTAAATTGTCGGAAACTGCAGGCCCTACCGTCAAGCCACAGGCAGTCATAAAGGGTAAAGTCCAGTGCTAACAGCACTGCATCATCTGCCGACGCAGCCAGGCATGGCCCGGGTCGGCATGGCGACGGCTATGCCAGACTTGCTGAAACAATACCGAGGGAATAGGCAGCGGCGGCTGGAAAAACACCAGTTCGGCCTGCTCGCGCAGATGCTCGGCACTGCGGCTGGACACTGTCAAAATCAGGTCCGTGCCAGCCAGTACTTGAGCGGCAGCACTCCAATGCGGCAAAGACAACACGATTTGCCGTTTAAGACCGCGTCGATTCAAGACATTGTCGACTTCACTTTCCCCTCCCGGACGCATGGCCAGCAGTACATGCGGGCGCTGTAACCATTCTGCCAAAGCGGGCGCTTGCCCCTCAGCCAGGCTGGCCCGATCCGCAATACAGATCAGGTGTTCCTCAAACAAGGTCTGCGCCTGCAGACTGGCCGGGATTTCCGAAAACACCCCCAGGGCCAGATCAATCTCGCCATCGTGCAACTGCGCCAACATGGCTTCCCGGCTGGCCTGGCTGACCGCCAAGCGAATCCCCGGCGCTTCTTGCCGTAGGCAGCGCATCAAGGGAGGCAAAACGATTTGTGCACCGTAATCCGACATGGCAAGACGGAATTCACGTTGTTCGCTGGCCGGGTCAAAACCGCCCGTATCCAGCAAACCATTTAATTGCTCTAAAGCCTGTTCCAGCGGGCGCTGCAATTGCAAGGCCAGCGCGGTTGGTTCCAAGCAGGAACCCCGACGTATCAGCAAAGGATCGTTGAACACTTGGCGCAGATGCGCCAAAGCATGACTGACGGCAGGCTGACTTTTATGCAAACGCCTGGCAGCCCGCGTCACATGCTGTTCGGTCAACAAGGCATGCAGGCTCAGCATTAAATTCAAGTCTATACGGCGTAGCTCATTCATAGAGCGAATAATGACTGTGCACACTATTAATTTCAATAAGAATTACGAATAGCTCAAGATAGAGCTTTGATTCTTAGGGAGATGCGCTTATGCCGGGTACCGTTTTATTCAGTATGTTGGTGGCTGTCTTTGCCGGATCGGCTGTGCCGTTTCAAGCCGCCAGCAATGCCGTTCTGGGTAAAGTCCTGGGGCATCCGCTCTGGGCAACACTGGTCTCACTCTGTATCAGTGCGGCGCTGGTGCTGCCAACAATCTGGCTGATGCGCGCCCCCGCTCCCCTGACTGCACAACTGGCACATGCCCCCTGGTGGGTATGGACAGGTGGTATTGGCGGGGTGATTTACATCAGCGCCGCCCTGATTCTGACGCCGCGCATGGGCGCGGCCAGCTTTATTGTCTGTGTGGTAGCCGGGCAAATGCTCAGCTCCATGCTGATCGACCACTACGGCTTGATGGGCCTGACCCCGCGCCCTGTCCATATGGGACGCATCGTGGGCGTGCTGCTGATTCTGGCCGGCATGGGCTTGGTGCAATGGTTTACGCCATCCGTGCCTGCAGCGGCTGAAAATGAAAGCGCCACTGCGGATCACAGTGGCGCTCAGCAAGGCAATCCAAGTCTTGCTCACCGTGCAGGCGCTAAAAGCAGCACCCGCTCTTGAGCCCGCTTAGGTGCAAGCCTTGGTCGATTTGGAGCGGAACTGGCTGCCCCACCAGAACCCGGCCGACAAGGCAGCCGCACACAACATGCCCAAGGCCAGCAACAGGCCGCTGTCGAACAACAGCGGAGCCACTACACCAGAAACAGTGGCAAACAAGAGCATTTGCCAGGCACTTTGTACCGAGGAAGCCAGACCGCGCATGGTGGGGAAGGTGCCCAAGGTCACCACCGTCATGCCTGGCAAGGCCATCGACATGCCAAAGGCGTACACAAAAATAGGCATCACCGCCCAAGGCACTTCAGCCTGGAACAGCAGGTTATACACGGTGTTAAAGGTTGCACCAGCCAGCATGATGGACAAGCCCAGACGAATCATGCGTGCCGGGGCCAATTTTTCGGCAAAGCGAGCATTCAGAATGGAGCCGCCCAACATACCCCCAATAAAGGGCAGGAACAGCCAGGCAAAGGCGGTTTCTGTCAGACCCAGCACACCAATCACAAAGCTGGCCGCTGACGAAATGTACAAGGCAAAACCACCAAAAGCGAACGCAATGGCCGAGATGGCCAGCACAAACCGGCCATTGCTCAAGGCGCGTGCATAATTGGCCAAAATGACCCACAGTTTCAAGGGCTGGCGCGATGCCACAGGCAAGGTTTCAGGTAGTTGTCGCCAACACAGCGCAATCAGGCCGATGCTCAGTACCGTCAGCATCCAGAACACGGAACGCCAGCCCGAATAGCTGCTTAAATAGCCTCCCATTACCGGAGCAAGAGCGGGCGCCAAACTGAACACCATGGTGATGTGGGCAAACAAGCGCTGGGCCTGCACCCCTTGTACACAGTCGCGCGCCAGGGCCTGACCGACGACCCGCCCCGCACCAGCCGAACAGCCCTGGATCAAACGGAAGAACAACAGCCAAGAAAAGCTAGGGGCCAGCGCCGAGCCCACGGACCCGATCAAGAACAGGATCAGGGAGGCCAGAATCACGGGACGCCGCCCGAAACTGTCGGACAACATGCCCCAGAACAGGCTCATGAAGGCAAAACCAAACAGATACAGACTTAAGGTCTGCTGAACCATTGACTGGTCAACGGAAAATTCAACACCGATGCGGTGAAATGACGGCAGATAGGCATCGGTAGCAAAAGGCCCCAGCATCGCCAACGCCGCCAACACCAAGGTCAGCTTGCGGTAATTCATAGATAGCTTTGGAAAACAGGAGGGCGCCAGAACTGGCGCAGGGATAGGGGCATGGTACCCCTTAACCGGACCGTACGGACATATCCGCACAAGGCGTAGTGTATCAAACGATATAAGCTGGATTAAGCCCGCCTGTTTCTGCTCTCGCTCGCTCGGTAAGGACTAAGACAACTCAGCGTCTGCCCGGCGACGGTGTCCCATAAGCCTCGCGGCTGGTCTGCCCAAAACCGCTTTGATGCAGCAGGCTGCGTTCAATAAAGCGGCTGACTTGAGAGCGCACTTCCGGCAACCACGGACCCTGGTCAAACACTTGCGGGAACTTCATGCTGAACCAGGCATAAAGGCTGATCTGCTTGCTCAACAATTCGGCATCTTCCAGACGGGAGGGGCTGGCAGATTTCAGCCAGGACGGAGCCGGTGGCAAGGCCATGGGGCGTTGTGCCACATAGGCGGACAGGCAACGCTTGAAGTAATCCAGCTCGGTATCTTTATCCACAGACACCGGCGCACACGCAAAGGTGAACTTCTCACGCAGATCCAGCTTGGGTGCCAGACGGTCTACACAAAAGCCCAGTTCAATAGCGTCTTTCAAGCCTGCTGTCTGGAATAAGGGGCTGTCAGAGGCCACTTTTTGCGCAAAATATTGGAGCACTGCGCCAATATTGTTGTTATCCAATAAAGACGCCAGCGCCTGCACGTGCTCAGGGCTGGGTGCAATAGGCAAGCGCAAATCCACGCTGGGGGCTTCGCTCTGCAATTGGGTGCGAATATGATTCAGGTCCTGCTTGTCCATCGCCCCCACATAGCCTTTGGGGTACAGACCGTAGCGGCCTGCCCGTCCGGCAATCTGGCGCACTTCCGTTGCGTTCAGGGCACGCATGGAGCGGCCATCGAACTTGTGCACCGTCGAGAACAAGACGCGGCGAATCGGCAGGTTCAAGCCCATGCCAATCGCATCGGTCGCCACCAGCACATCGGCCTCGCCTTGGGAAAAGCGTTCGGACTCGGTACGGCGCACTTCAGGAGCCAGCGCGCCGTAAATCGTGGCAACTTTCCAGCCTTGGGCGCGGTAACGGGCGCTTAGCGTCAATACGTCCTTACGGGTAAAGGCCACCACCGCATCGCCCTTGGACACGCCCTGAGCCTCGCGTTGACGGTCTTTACGACCTCGCCACGGCGCTTCCTGACGCCCTTGCTTGCCCGTCGCACGCGGCGGGTCTACCGGATAAGGCATGACTTCCAGCGGAGTTTTGCGTTCGGTAAACTCCAGCTCCATGGTCTCTTGCATGGAGCGCACCAGACGCTCACACGGACGCAAAACCGAAGCGTCACCACAGACAAACAGAGTACGGGCTGGCACACCGACCAAGGCCGCCGTCCAGGCCCAGCCACGTTGCTCGTCTTGCAGCATTTGAATCTCGTCCAGGACGGCCACGCGTACTTCCATCGTGGGGTCCATCATCTCGACCGTGCAGGCAGTGTGCTGGGCACCGGGCACCATCACACGTTCTTCGCCCGTCACCAGATTGCAGGGGATACCGGCATTCATCAAGCGGTCGCGCACTTCCATGGCCAGCAGTCGCAACGGCGCCAAATACACGCCGGACCGGGCTTCCATCAGGGCCTCCAAGGCCTCGTGCGTCTTGCCCGAGTTGGTCGGCCCCAAACGGAACACCAGATGGCGACGGATGCCACGGGCCAGGCTGAACATTTCCGGGAAATCGCCCAGGCGCATCAAATCCTGGGCACGTTGCTGCTCCACGCTTTCCAGAATGCGACGCACCGGGCCATTGAGCAGACGTTTCTCAAAATCTCCAGCTTCAATTTCCTTTTGCTCGATGCCCTCTTCCAGAGCCATGCGCAAGGCTTTGGCCAGTTCCAGAAAGGACGAGCCATCAATCAAGGGGCGCTGGGTTTGCAAAAATGCCTCCAGCGAATCTTCCAAGCGCTGGGACAGACGGTTTTGAGCCGCCGTATTGAACAAGACCGTGACACGGGCGGGTAATCTGTCCAGCTCCGAGCCGGTACGTGGCAAAGGCACGGCAGCCTGCATACGCACATTGGCACGCCAGTGCTGGCGCTCCCCCGCTACGGACACATTCACGGCCAGCCACAAATCCTTGTGCCACCACAGGCGCTGCGGATCTTCCGGATCAATGTCGTAATCGCATGCCTCTTGCGTCTTGATCTGATTCAGCACTTGTTGCTGACGCCATTGCGTGCGAGCACGGTCAGCAGCGCGCTGATACTGCACACGTTCACGATTGCTCAAGGTGCTGGCGTGCTGATCGCGCCATTGCTCAATCTGGTTCTGGTCAATGGCCACCAGCAAATCCGGATGATGGGCAATACGATCACGCCCGCCAGCGGCTGCGCCACGCACTTCCAGCTTGGTGCTGGGCAAGCGGCGATCAGCCAGCCACAGCTCGTATTCCTGACGGGTAATACCCAGCAAGGCCATGGTTTCTTCCGAACCGATGCACTCCTGCTCCCAGGCCCAACGCTGCTGGCGTTGCTCGCGCTGACGTTCCTGACGTTGTGCTTGGGCCTGCAACAGAAACTCCTGCTGCTCGGCATCCAGCTTGAACTCTTGAGTCAAGACAGCGGCACTGGCATTGCGGCCATACACGGTCATGAACCAGTGGGCAGGTTCACCGGCTTGCAGGCCCTCAAAGGCCTCCAGGGTGATGCGCTGCGGCTCGCAACCCTGCTCTTTCAGCCAGGCGGTCAACCGCGCCTGGGCTTGATCGAACTTGCGCTGCTTGTCGTTTTGTTCTTTTTGACGGGCTTGCTCACGTTCTTTCTGAGCCTGCTCCCAGCGCTGGGCACGTTGATCGCGATCGCGCTGTTCGGCCTGTAACTGCCACAAATAGGTTTGCGCCAAAGGCAAGGACTGCCAGGCCTGTACCAAAGCCTGCAAGCGCGGACCGCGTTCGGCGTCGGGCCAGTTCTCGCTTAAAGGTAAAGACTGGGAAGCAATCGCTCCGGCCAATTGGCCGCGCTGTTCAAGCAGTTGCTCGCGCAAGGTTTCATACACATCCGCCTCCAGCTTGTCTGCACTCATTTGATAGAGCAAACGCAGGGTACGAATCACGACCTCAGGCACCCCTTGGGACTGCAGGCGCTGGTCCGCATCCTTCAAACCCAGTTCAGCAGCAATGATCTGATTGAAAAAAGCGGCATCCTGCGGCAAGCGCCAGGCTTTCAGCCACAGGCGTCGTATGCCTGCCCGGTCCTGATAACGCGCTTTTTTGGCGACCTGACGAGCCACACCCTCCAGACGCGGATAATCCAGCCATTGGGGATGGAGCAGCAAACCCGCTTGAGTGGGGACGGGGGAATCGGAAACAGACGAAGCGCAACGCGCAGCCATAGGGCGGGGACCTGAAAATACGGGAAGAGGAGAACGAGAAGGGCAGAAAAGCCGGTTCAAGCCAGCATGAGCAGCATTATACGGGTCTGCTCCGGTACGGTCAGAGGATACATGCCATCACCGTGCTGAACGTCTTGGTGGACAAAAAGAAACCGGGCCATCCCAGCACACGATCAAGAAGGAAGCGAGTCAACGCAGGCAGAACAAGTAAACCAAAGCCGAATCGGATGGCTCAGAGCCAAGCACATACGCGGTCAGCCTCGACGCAACCGCAGCGGCGTGTCCAACCAAGTCGGGATAAAAGGTCGCCCAAGGCGTCAGAGACGGCCCCATCGCCTAGCGCGGTAGCAAAACAGCGACACATCTAAACAAAGCCAGCGATACCACTAATCAGCCAACCATTCCAGACAGCCTTGCGGCAAGGCGACCAAACCGGACTGACTGTGATTGCAGCCCGGCACGATGCGAAAACGCGGTTCACCACCTTGTTGTTGCGCCAAAACCTGCGCCAGTTCGCGTGTGCCATCGACCATGCGGCGCGCTTGCAAACGCAAGCGACGCAGCTCGCGCTTGTCCTCGGGCATGGCTTTCTCTGCCGGGCCCAGGCTTTGCTCGAACTCGCCAACGGAGAACTGCACAGGCATCGTCAAAGCGGCTTTGGGCAAGGGTTGAGCAAGCAGTCGAGCCAGATAGCCCTCCCCCCACCAGACCGAGGGGCTGGACACCACCAGCGCATCGAACAATTCCGGCTGCTGATACAGCAGTTGCAAGGCAAACAGGCCTCCCAGGGAATGACCGCCAAGCAAACGCCGTTGCACATTCAAGGGCGCTTGTGCGTAGGCCCAAGGCAAGAACACGTCTTGCATCATGGCCAGAAAATCCGGCGCGTGGCCCGCTTCTCCATTTAGCGCGGGCGTGAAGTCCTGGTCGCGCCAGACCTGCCCGCCATAACCGATCCCCAACACCGCACAGGCTTGTGGAGCCTGCTTTTCACAGGTGGCCAGCACCGCATCAAATTGCGGTAGATCAAGCACACACAGCAATGGCCAGCCATCCGCAGGCGCTGGCGTGTCCGGCCAGGCCAAAGTCAGACGATACTGTCGGCCCAATGGGGAAAGAAAATCCAGGTGTTCAAGCGGCATAAAAGAATCGCGGTCAGCACGTTAAAGGCATCGGTCTACAAGCACAAACAGCCGGCCCGAAGCGGGCTGCTTTTAGTGTTAACAGACCCTAGCCAATGAACTATACTTTCTTTCTATGTAAACGGTTATCATTCAGACTCTTAATGTCCACATCCGCTGTTCCGGCCCCTGCCCTGGCCGACTATCAACATATCCTCAGACGTCGCTGGCTCCTGGTAGGTGCGCTGGTCCTTGTGATTTTGGCCTCGATTGTGGCCGACTTCATGTTGGGGCCGTCGGGCCTTAGCTTGGGTGAGCTAAGCCACGCTCTGTTCTATCCGGAACAGTCCGACCCAACCACCCGCGTCATCGTCTGGGAAATCCGCCTGCCTTACGCCCTGATGGCCATGGCCATTGGTTTAGCGCTGGGGCTGTCCGGCGCGGAAATGCAGACCATCCTGAATAACCCGCTGGCCAGCCCCTTTACCTTGGGGATTTCCTCGGCGGCGGCCTTTGGCGCGTCCTTGGCCATTGTGCTGGACTTGTCGATTCCTGGCATTCCGCAAGCCTGGACCATTGCCGCCAACGCCTTTATTTTTGCCTTGCTGTCCGCCTTTTTGCTCGATGCAGTGGCCCGCTGGGGCGCCATGAGCACCGCCAACCTGGTGCTGTTTGGCATTGCACTGGTGTTCTCCTTTAACGCGTTGGTCTCGCTGGTGCAGTTTGTGGCCAGCGCCGAGGCCCTGCAGGGGCTGGTGTTCTGGACCATGGGTAGCCTGTCACGCTCGTCCTGGGGCAAGGTCGGTATCATGCTGGCGGTGTTTGCGCTGATCCTGCCGCTGTCCCTGCGTGATACCTGGAAGCTGACCGCTTTGCGTCTGGGTGAAGACCGCGCCACCAGCTTTGGTATCAACGTCTCGCGCCTGCGTCTGGTGTCCCTGCTGCGCATCAGCTTGCTGGCCGCGCTGGCCGTTTCCTTTGTGGGCACCATCGGCTTTGTGGGCCTGATTGCCCCGCATATTGCCCGCCGTCTATTTGGTGAAGATCACCGTTTCTACCTGCCCGGCAGTGCGCTGGTCGGGGGGGTGATTCTGTCGCTGGCCTCGATTGCCTCAAAAAACATTGTGCCGGGCATCATCATCCCGGTCGGCATTGTCACCTCGCTGGTGGGTGTGCCCTTCTTCCTGGGCGTTGTGCTGCGCCGCCAAATAAAGTGAACCATGCTTGAAGTCCACGATCTGAGCCTGTCTTACGGCAAACGCGAAATCCTGTCCAAGCTGACCATCGAGCCTTTGCAGCCCGGTCAGTTGGTGGCTTTGCTGGGCCCCAACGGCAGCGGCAAATCCACTCTGCTCAAGTCCCTGGCAGGGTTGCTCAAGCCCACCACCGGCAAGATCTTGCTGGACGGTCAGGAGCTGAGCGGCATCAGCTTCGAGCAGCGTGCCCAAAAAGTGGTGTACCTGCCCCAGTCCCTACCGGCATCGGTCCACCTGCGGGTATTTGAATCCGTGCTGGTGGCGGCCAATGCCTCAGCCCCCGGCGGGCATGCCCGTGATGTGGACCATGAGCACATCATGCATATCCTACAGCGTCTGGGCATTGCACACCTGTCCATGCACTATCTGGACCAGCTCTCAGGCGGCCAGAAGCAACTGGTGGGCCTGGCACAAGCCTTGATTCGCAAGCCGACTTTGCTGCTGCTCGATGAACCCTTGTCCGCCCTGGACCTGAACTATCAATTCCACGTCATGGATTTGCTGGCCCAGGAGACCCACGACAATAATCTGATCACCCTGATCGTGCTGCATGACCTGAACGTGGCCCTGCGCCATAGCGACTATGCGCTGATGATTGAAGGCGGTGGGCTGCTGGCGCAAGGGGAACCGTCCAAAGTCATTACCCCCACCTCGCTGGCCCAGGCCTATGGCGTACGTGCCCGCGTGGAGAGCTGCTCACAAGGCACCTTGCAAATCATCATCGACGGGCTGCAAGAGCCTGTGCTGTGACCTTCGGAGAACCCATGAACATCCTGCGCCACCTACTGTTGTCGCTGACCTTGCTCTTGCCTTTGGGTGTGCAAGCCCAGCCCATCGAAGTTACCGATGCCATGGGTCGTACCGTTACCCTGCCCGGCCCGGCCAAACGTATTGTGCTGACCCAGGCGCGCCATTTTCCGGTATTGGCTTTGGTCCACCCCGAACCCGCCACGCTGATTGCCGGTTGGTCGGACGAATTCAAGACCTCCTTCTCCAACGAATACAACACCTACCTGAAGCGCTACCCACAACTAGCCAATATCCCTATTGTGGGTCGCCATACGGCAGATACCTTTTCGGTCGAGCAAGCCTTGGCTCTGCGTCCGGATCTGGTGGTGCTGACCGCCGCCTTTGCGGGTCTGACACCCGGCCAGGACACACGCGACTCGGCGCTGATCCAGCGCCTTACTGCCGCCAAAGTGCCCGTCATCGTGATCGACTTCTTTGTCAATCCACTGGAGAACACCGTACCCAGCCTGCGCGCATTGGGCTACGCCGTGGGTGAAAAAGAACGCACCGACGATTTCATCCAGTTTTACGAAGAACACATGCAAGGCGTGGCCCAGCGACTGGCTGATCTGCCCAAGGAAGATCACCCGCCCGTTTTTGTCCATGCCCATGCTGGCAGCACGGACTGCTGCAACTCGCCCGGCGCAGGCACCTTCAACGACATGATCACCTATGCAGGCGGCCACAATATTGGTGCCGATGTCCTGAAAAGCGCCACTGGCAAGCTGAACTTTGAATACATCCATTCCCGTGCCCCGGTGGTCTATGTGGCCACCGGCACAGGCGCAGGCAAGCGCACGACCTCCGGTGGCCTGACCATTGGCACGGGCGTCAGCAAAGAGCAGGCTCGTAAAAGCCTGCAAGCCATTATTGACGGCAACCGTCTGCAGGCCTTGCCTGCCGTACGCAGCGGCAATAGCCACGGTATCTGGCACGCCTTTAACGATTCGCCTTTGCACATGATCTTTATCGAAGCACTGGCAAGCTGGATTCACCCGGATCGTTTTGAAGGTGTCTCGGCCCTGAAAACACTAGAGGAAGTGAATCAGCGTTTCCTGACCGTGCCGATGGAAGGCACCTACATGATTGATCTGAAGCCCGCCTCCTAAGCCTTCATGTCTCGTCTGATTCCACTGGAACTGCCGCCTGCGGGCGGCCATCCACATCACGTCTTGCTGCGCCTGCCGGACGAAAAGCCTGCACAAGGCCCCCTGCCTTTGCTGTGCCTGCTCGATGGTCAGTGGACCTTGCCCTTGCTGGAAGAAAGCGGTCACCCCGCCCTGGAACGCTGCGCCATTTTGTCGCTGGGCTATCAAGGCGAACGCGATCAGATCACCCGCTATCGCGCTCTGGATTACACCCCACCCGGCCCGGATGGCGGCTTATGGGAAGACCCGCGTGTTCCTCAGTGGCAAGCCGGTGGCGCCCCAGCCATGATCGAACAAGTACGCATGGCGCTGGCATTGGCCCAAAGGGTAGAACCCGCACTAACCCGTTCGCGTATCAGCCTGTACGGTCATTCCTACGCCGGCTTGTTCGTGCTGTATACCCTTAGCCAGCACAGCCTACCCATTCATCATTACCTGTGCGCCAGCCCTTCTTTGTGGTGGCACAATCCCCTGATCTGGACCTTGCTGGAGCAATTGGGCAAGCCGGTGCAGGTAGATATTCTGGCCGGTGCCTCAGAGGCCTGGTATCCGCTGAGCGCTCAGGCAGCAGGGCCGGACGGACGCAAAAATGGCGTGCCTACCCTGCCCACCATGCAAAAACTGCAAGCGCACCTGCAAGCCCAAGGCATGCAGGCCAAGTTGCATGTTCTGCCCGGAGCCGGTCACGGCCATGTGCTGGCACAAGCCACCCTGCGTGCGCTGGAACTGGCCTGCGGCGCGGCTTAGCCGATTTTTTCTTGCGGGCACTGGGTGCCTTTTCACTTCGTATCCAAGTTTTCCCGCCCTAGGGTAACTCCCCCCATTCGTCCTCTTGTTTTAGGCCTCAACTTCTTTTAGTCTGTATTTATATGCAAGTGCATAGAAATCAAAAAAAGAGATTGGAGACGAATATGAAGGTAGCGGTATTAGGTGGCGGGCACGGTTGTTATGCAGCAGCGGCAGACTTGAGCGAGCAGGGCCACGAAGTACGTTTGTGGCGCCGTGATACGGCTCAGTTGCAGCCCTTGCTGGACCGCCCAGTCATAACACTGAAAGACGAAGCAGGCGAGCGTGACATCCCCATTGCCAAGGTCTGCGCGGATATTGGCCAGGCGATCGCCGGTGCCGATCTGGTACTGATCCCTTCGCCCGCCATTGCACAAACCGATATTGCCCGCGTCATGGCCCCTCACCTGACAGACGGCCAGGTCGTGTTCCTGCCACCGGGCACCTTTGGCTCCTTCATCATGAGCGAGATCGTGCGCGGCACCGGCAACAAGGCCGATGTCAGTTGGGCCGAAACCGGCACCCTGCCCTGGCTGGCCCGCAAGCATGGCGATACCGTCATCAACATCACCACCCGCGCCACCCGCCTGCCTACCGGCGTGTACCCGGCGCGCAATACCGATCACGCCCTGGAGGTGATTGGCAAAGTGTTCCCCAGCGTGGAGCGCTGCGAAGACGCCCTGTCTGGTGCCTTGATGAATGCCGGCCCCATCATCCACCCCCCGCTGATCATGATGAACGCAGGCCCGCTGGAGCATTTCCCGGCCTGGGATATTCATAACGAAGGCACTCAGCCCTCGGTACGTGCCGTGACCACGCAGTTGGACAACGAGCGCATGCGCATTCGTGAAGCGCTGGGCTACGGTGCCCCGCACTTCCCCCTGTCCGACCACTACGAAAACGACCAGTGGATGTATGGCGACCGTTCCTCGCACTCCAAGCTGGTGAAAAGCGGCGACTGGCGCGAGAAGATCGACCTGCACGAGCACCGCTACATGCGTGAGGACACCATGTTGGGTCTGGCCTTCTTCGCTTCCGTGGCGGACTGGGCCGGTGTGGACGCCCCCGTAACCAAGGGCTTGCTGGCGATTGCCGGTGCCATCGTGGGTGAAGATCTGCGCCAGGGCCAACGTACACTGGCCAGCCTGGGTCTGGACACGATGAGCCGCGAGCAATTGCAAGAGATGCTGCACGCCGGGAGAGCCTGATGAGCACGCCCGCCCCGATCCAACGTATCGTTGCGGTGGGCGCAGGTCGCATGGGGCGGGGCATTGCCCTGGCCTATGCGCTGCGCGGCCAAGCCGTGACCTTACTGGATTTCAAACCCCGGCAGCCTGCCGATAGCGCCCGCCTGGAAGCCGAAATACGTCAGGAGTTACGTGCCACGCTGGAACAGTTGGCCGACCTGGGCATGTTCGCCGCCGAGCAAATCGACGGCTATCTGGCCTGCATCGGCGTCGCTCCCTTGAGCGAAGCGGCGCACGTGTTGGGCCAGGCAGATCTGATTTACGAAGGCGTGCCCGAAACCCTAGCAGCCAAGACCGACGCTCTGGGTCGTATCGGTGAACTGGCCCAGCCCGATGCGCTGATCGCCTCCACCACCTCCACCATGCTGGCCTCGGATCTGGCCCCCATGTTGAGCCATCCCGAGCGTTTCCTGAACGCGCACTGGCTCAACCCGGCCTTCCTGATTCCGCTGGTTGAAATCAGCGCCCACCCCGGCACCAGCGAGCAGACCTTGAACCGTCTGCAAAGCAATCTGGAGTCCATCGGCAAAGTGCCCGTAGTCTGTGGCTGCCACCCCGGTTTCATCGTCCCGCGTCTGCAAACCCTGATCATGAACGAGGCCGCTCGCATGGTGGAAGAAGGCGTGGCCAGCGCGGCGGATATTGATAAAGCCACCCGCTACGGCCTGGGCTTTCGCTTTGCCAGCATCGGCGTGCTGGAGTTCATCGACTACGGCGGCAACGACATTCTGTATCACGCCGGACAGTACTTGTCGCAGAACCTGGACCCGGAACGCTACGCCGTACCCGACATCATCACCCGCTATATGGAAAGTGGACGTAACGGTCTGCGTAGCGGACAGGGCTTTCACGAATACCCAGTGGACCAGCAACAGGCATACCGCCGTGACGTGCTGGCCCGCGTACTGGGAATGCTGGATCACATCGGCCTGGCCCCTGCCCGCGCCGAACACCTTGCCAAGGAGACACAGGAATGAAAAAAGACACCCACGCTGCGCCTTCGGCTTGCTGCCCTCCAAGAGGGCACCTTTCATCTTGGGGCGGCCCGGCGATGAAAAAAACCGCTGCGTTGTTGTTTGCCCTGATGAGTTGTCACGGTCTGAGCCAGGCTCAGGAAGTCCCCACCCTGCGGGTAGGCTGGACCATTCCGGGCGAGGAAGCCAAGTATCTGATGGCCAAGCGCCCCGAGCTGTTCCCGCAATTGGGCAAGAAATATCAAATCCAGTGGACCCAGTTCCAGGGCACCTCGCCCATGGTGCAAGCCATGCGGGCCGGTGTATTGGAGTGCTCCACCATGGCCCCCATGTCGCTGGCCAATGGCGCGATTGAAAGCGGTCTGGAAGCCTATATCGTGGCCCAGCACGTGCACTCGGACGATAAGCACTTCTCCGTCTATTGGGCCGTGAAAGAAGACAGCCCGATCAAGACGGCAGCGGACCTGAAAGGCAAGGTCATCGGCACCAACGCCTACGGTGCCGGGGTGTACTTCGACATGCTGCTGTGGCTGCGTCAAAACGGCATTGACCCGGACAAGGATGTGAAAATCGTTGAAACCGGTTTTCCGCCTGCGGCTGACGCCGTTCGCAGTGGCCGCATTGATGCCGGTCCCATGGCCCAACCCTTTGCCCTGCTGAATGAAAAGAAAGGCGGCTTGCGCAAGCTGTTTTCCCTGTCCGAAGTGGCCAGCCCGTCGGTACAAATTTTCGAGGCCTGCAGCAAATCCTATAGCGATGCCAACCCCGAAGTGGTACGCGCCTACGTACAGGATTTGAAAACTGCCATGAGCATGCTCAGCAAGGATCCAGCATTGGCCGTGGAAGTCACCGCCCAAATCACCCGCGCCCCCAAGGACTTGCTAGCCCAATACCTGTTCACCGACAAGGACTTTGCACGTGTGCCCGACATGCAGCCCGATCTGGAGTCCATTCAAGGCACCTATGACCGCTACCACAAGGCCGGTTTCCTGAAAGAAGCCTTGAACGTGCAGGATTTTTACCGGGCTGATTTACGCGAGGCCAAACCATGATTGAACTGGATGGTGTCGGTAAAACCTTTAACACCCGGCAGGGCCACAGCCATACGGCCCTGCAAGACATCGCCCTGAGCATTCCGGCAGGGCGCTTTGTGTCTATTCTGGGACCCAGCGGTTGCGGCAAAAGCACCCTGCTCTATATGTTAGGGGGCTTTGAGTCCTGCTCCAGCGGCCAGATCCGCGTCAAGGGCAAGCCCATTACTGGCCCAGGTCCAGACCGGGGCCCGGTGTTTCAGGAATATGCTCTGTTTCCCTGGAAAACCGTGTTGGGAAACGTGGCCTACGGCATGCGCGAACAAGGCATGCCTAAAGCCCAGGCCGAACAACGCGCCAGCGAATGGTTGGACAAGGTCAAGCTGGGGCCTTACGCCGCCTTCTATCCTCGTGAACTGTCCGGCGGCATGCGTCAGCGCGCGGCCATTGCCCGCACCCTGGCCTATGAGCCGGACATTCTGCTGATGGACGAACCCTTCGGGGCGCTGGATGCCCATACGCGCGTCACCCTGCAAACGGAACTGCTCAGCTTGTGGGAGCAGTTGCGCAATACCGTGGTCTTTGTGACACACGGCGTGGACGAAGCGGTCTTTCTGTCCGATACCGTGATTGTCATGACTGGCTCGCCTGGCCGCATCAAGGAAGTGGTGGAGATTGACTTGCCCCGCCCCCGCATCCGTAGCGAGCTGTTGCGCAATCCGGTCTATCAGGAAACCATTATTCGTCTGGAGCAATCCTTGATGGCGGAGGCCCACCCATGACGCCACAGCACTGGTATGAACATCGCTGGGCCTCTTTGGTCATGGCGGCCATTCTGGTGCTGCTGGCCTGGGCAGGACTGGCCCGTTGGGTAGAGCTGGACTCCTTCCCCAGCCCCTGGGCGGCTCTGGGTGAACTACCCGCCCTGATCAGCGACCCGATGGCCTGGTCGGCCATCCTGCAGTCAGTAGGCCGCATGTTTACGGGCTATGCCCTGGCGCTGGTCGTGGCCGTACCGCTGGGTTTGGCCATGGGCCGCAGCCGCCTGGTCTATACCGCCTTCTATCCCTTGGTGGCCCTGGCTTATCCCATGCCCAAAGCGGCCTTGATGCCAATCTTGATGCTGTGGTTCGGTCTGGGGGATTTCTCCAAAATTCTGGTCATTGCGCTGGGCGTGTCCCTGCCTTTGCTCTATCACAGCTATCACGGTGCAACCCGTATCGAGCCCAAGCTGATCTGGGTGGCCCAGTCCATGGGTATGGGTCCACTGGCCCGTCTGGGCAAGATCGTACTGCCCGCCTCTTTGCCGGAAGTCATGATTGGCTGCCGCGTCGGCGTGGTCATGGCGCTGATCGTGATGGTCTCCTCCGAGATGATTGCGCGTCAGGAAGGCATCGGCAATCTGCTGTTCACCTCCATGGATATGGCGCAGTACTCCACGGTGTATGCAGTCATCATGCTGCTGGCCGTGCTGGGCATTGCCTGCGATGCGCTGTTCGAGTTTGTCCGCAAACGCTGCACGCACTGGCATGACTCCACCCAGGGCCTGATGGACAAAGGATGACGCGATGACCACTAAAACCTTAGCCTCATCGGGACAAGCTATGCGTTCTACTGAAACCCGCCCGGCCAGGCGCCGGGACCTGTCCGGTCTGTCTTTGTGCATCAGCCCGGCCATCTTGCTGATTATCTGGGAGCTGTGTACCCGCTCGGGCTGGGTCAGCCCGCAGTTGTTGCCTGCCCCTTCTGCCATTTTGATGCGGGTATTGGAGCTGGCCGGTCAGGCTGACTTCTGGCAGAACCTGGGCATCACCGTCTACCGTCTGATCAGCGGTTTGCTGATTGCCTGTGTGGCCGGGGTCGCCCTGGCCCTGATTGCCCAACTGACACGCTGGAGCTCGTTTCTGCTGGATGCACTGATCCGTTTGCTGGCCCCTATCCCCAAGATCGCCCTTTACCCGGCACTGATCCTGATCATGGGGTTTGAAAGCGCATCGAAAATTGCCCTGGTGGTTTCAGACGCCATTTTCCCTGTGCTGATGGCCAGTTGGGTGGCGGCGCAAACGGTGGACCGCAAGCTGATCTGGTCGGCACGTGCCGCAGGCACCTCCCGCAGTGCCTGCCTATGGAAAATCATTTTGCCCGCCATCAGCCCGACGGTGCTGGCCGGTGTGCGGGTGGCCGGCGTGATTGCCTGCGTAGTGGTCTTTCTGGCCGAGATGATTGCCTCCACCGACGGTCTGGGCCATATG
Organism: Alcaligenes sp. MMA; assembly: GCF_020907215.1. NCBI lineage: Bacteria > Pseudomonadati > Pseudomonadota > Betaproteobacteria > Burkholderiales > Alcaligenaceae > Alcaligenes > Alcaligenes sp. MMA. The sequence goes on along the minus strand of NZ_JAJJPP010000002.1, from coordinate 44,952 downwards.
CTGACCGCCGCCGCTCGCAGTTACCGCACGCTTGATATGTTTGTACCCTTGGTCTGGATCTGTGTGCTGGGCTTCGCACTGAACCTGACCATTGCCGCTTTGCAACGCAAAGTGGATCATGCAAACTAAGTTCCACTCACCGTAAAAACCACCACTTGCCCGGTCTGCTTACAGCGATGACCGGGCTTTGGCAGGCTATCTCAATCATCTGGAACGAGTAGCCTGCTTTTTTTCTGCATCAAGGAAGCCGCTTCACTATGGCCAGCCCCCCTCTGACCGACGCCTATACCGGGCACGATACCTTTATTCCCTATCTGCTCAATCGCAGTACCTCGGCCTTAAATGCTGACTTTCAAACCTTGCTGCGCAGCCATGAACTGACCCTGCTGCATTGGCGCGTGCTGGCTTTTCTGAATGAAACCGATGGACTGGGCGTCAGCACCCTGGCGCAATATACCGATGTCGACCAAACCACCTTGTCACGCGCCCTGGTGGTGATGGAAAACGCGGGCCACCTGTCCCGCCAGCCCGATCCGCTGGACCAGCGTCGTGTGTTGATCCATCTGCATGAGCAAGGTCGGCAGCACTTTTTGCGCGTCCTGCCCGCCGCGCTGGATATTCATCACCGCGCCATTCAGGGCTTTTCGGCTGAGGAACTGGCCCAGCTACGGCAGTTTTTGAACCGCATTCGCGCCAATATCAACGGGGATGGGCGCTAAGCACCCCGCCCCTGCGCCTTTCCTGCAAAGCGTCCACGTGGCCGCTTTGACCTGCCTCACCCCCTGAATCTGCCCCCAATCGAGGCCTGCTGCCCTTGAAGGCCCACGCTTGAAATGGACATTCAAGGGCGATGAGCCTTTATTTACATCAGGAAAGACCATAAAATGATAATGATTAACATTTAGTAGTGCAGCCTCCTGCCTGAAATGTCTACCCAGGCGAACTTGGCTCTCTTACGGAAACAAGCTCTCGTGACTCTCTCCCCTACCCGTGCTGGACGTCGTCAGCTTTTGCTGGCCGCTGCGGCCAGCCCTTTGCTATTTGGCGTACCCCGCCTGCTTCGTGCCCAAGACGGTCCCCTGAAAATTGCCTTGCTGACATCCTTGTCCGGCCCCTTCGCCTCCTTGGGCGAGAGCATGCGCGCCGGTCTGGAGTTGATGCTGCAACAGTGCAATAACGAGATGGGCGGACGCAAGGTGCAGTTGCTGGTCGAGGACGACCACGGCAAACCGGACGAAGCCATCCGTAAAGTGCGCAAGCTGATCGAGCGCGACAAAATCGATGTGTTGGGCGGCGTTATCAGCGCCAATATCGCGCTGGCCATTCGTGACATCGTCCACGATGCGCAACTGCCTACCTTTATTTCCAATGCCGCTGCCAATGGCCTGGCCCGTGAAGCCGCCAGCCCCTACGTGTTCCGCCCCACCAAAACGAGCTGGATGCTGGGTCATACCGGCGCCTTGTGGACCTTCGAGCACGTCGAAAAATCCGGCGGTATCACGCTGGGTTCGGACTACACCGCAGGCCGTGAATACATTGAGGACTTCGCCAACACCTATCAGGAACAAGGCGGCACACTGGGCGAGCGCATCTGGACTCCTTTGGGTACCCCCGACTTCGCGCCTATCCTGATGAATCTGGCCGCCAGCAACCCCAAGTTTGTCTACACATTCCTGGCTGGTGCCGACGCCGTTCGTTTCCACCAGCAAATGCAGGATTACCAACTGCACGGCAAGATCCAGATCGTGGGCCCCGGTGCCCTGTTCGACCAGGAAGATGTGATCACTGCGGTGGGCGAGGCCGCATTGGGTGGCGTCAGTACCTTCCACCAGTCCCCCGACGCTCCGGCTGCCCAGGACTTTGTGGCCGCCTACCAAGCCAGCCGTGGCCGTTTGCCCGGCGAGGCCAGCACCTCCGGTTACGTGACCGGCCAGGTCATCAAGGCCGGTCTGGATGCGGTTAAGGGCGATCTGTCCAACAAGGCCGCCTTCAAGCAAGCCCTGCTGGACAAGCCTATCGACACCGCCTTTGGCCCCATGGCGTTTGACCCACGCAATAACCAGTCCATTCTGGATATTTACGTCAACCGGGTGGAAAAAGACGCGCAAGGTCGCCCCTTTAACACCGTGGTTCATACTTACCAGCGTATCCAGGACCCCGGCCCGCGTTCTTGAGCCACACCTTGTCTTACTACCTGCTTCAAATCCTCAATGCCCTGTCCTTCTCGGCCCTGCTGATGTTGGCGGGGCTGGGGCTGTCTTTAGTGCTCAGCCTGATGAACTTCATCAACCTGACACACGGCTCTTTTTTCCTGCTGGGCGGCTACATCAGTGTCCAATGGCTGGCATCTGGCGCGCCCTGGTGGCTGGCCTTTCCCGCCGCGTTTGTACTGTGTGGACTGATGGGCTTGTTACTGGACCGCTTTCCCTTTCGCCAGTTCTATCAACGCACTCACCTGATGCAGGTGCTGCTGACCTACGGCCTGTCCGTGATTCTGGCCGATTTGATGCGCTGGGGTTTCAGCGCCGACACGCTCTCGCCCATGCTGCCGCAAGTGCTGCGTGGCGGGGTGTGGATCATGGGCCTGCCTTTCCCCACCTATCGCCTGTTCCTGATCGTCACCGGCCTGACACTGACTTTGTTGTTCTGGTTCCTACTGGATCGCACCCTGTGGGGTGCGGCCATTCGCGCTTGCGTACAAGACGCCCAGATTGTCGAGACCCTGGGCCTGAATTCGCGTCGCCTGTTTGCCATCGGCATGGCGCTGGCCGCCGGTCTGGCCGGTTTGGGTGGCGCCTTGGGCGCAGGCATGTTGTCGGTCTACCCCGGTCTGGATGAAGAAATCCTCTTGCTGGCCTTGCTGGTGGTGGTCATTGGTGGCTTGAACTCAGTGCGCGGGACCTTGCTGTGCGCGCTGATTCTGGGTTTCGTCACCACTTTTGCCCGCGTCTGGGTCCCTGCTTTTGCCAATGCCGCTACCCTGGCCGTCATGCTGGGCCTTCTGCTTTGCTGGCCCAATGGCCTGAGCAAATCCGCTACGCGTCAGGTTTAAATGAACAAGCTCAACACCTGCCTGCTACGCACTGGACTTTGGCCCGCTTTGGCCTGCCTGGTCTTGCTCAGCAGCTATTTCTGGGGCGACGCCTTCTTATGGCGCTTTGGCACCGAAGCCCTGCTGATCGGTTGCGCCGTCCTTAGCATCAACCTCTTGATTGGTTACGGTGGTCTGGTCTCTCTGGGCCACGGTGCCGTCTTTGGCTTTGCCGCGTACGCCACTGCCGTCAGCAGTCAATACTGGGGCGCATCCTTGCCCTTGATGCTGCTGGTCGGCATTGCGGCAGGCACCCTGCTGTCCATGTTGATGGCGCTGATCAGCTTGCGCAGTTCCGAGCTGTTTTTCATGGTGGCCACGCTGGTTGCCGGTCAGTTGATCTGGGAAGTGGCATTTCGCTGGCGTGACGTCACCGGTGGTGCAGACGGCCTGCGCGGTTTCCCGCGTCTGAGCCTGGGCGAGTTGCCCCTGAGCGCCCCCTACACCCTGATGATTCTGGCCCTGGTACTGGCGGTGGTCTGCTGGTTGTTGCTGCGCTCCTTCAGCCGCGCCCCGATCGGGTTGGCCTTGACCGGCCTGCGCGACCAGCCCTTGCGCATGGCCGCCCTGGGTTATCAAGCATGGCGCATTCGCCTTTACACATTCATGATTGCGGGTGCGGTAGCGGGTGCGGCTGGCGGCCTGTATCCCTTTGCAAACCAGTACGTCAGCCCACAACAAGTGCATTGGAGTTTCTCGGCCACGCTCATCATCATGGGTGTGATCGGTGGCATACGCACCTGGCGCGGCGCATTCATCGGCGCTACGTTTTATCTGTTTGCCCAGACCTACCTCAGCTCCTACACAGATCGTTGGCAGTTGTTGGTGGGGTTGATCTTTGTGCTGACGGTTCTGTTCATGCCCAACGGTCTGGCTGAGCGGCGCAAGAGGTCCACATGAGCGTGTTACTAAGCACTCGCGAACTGGCCCTGCATGTGGGTGGCCTGGATATCCTGACAGATGTCAGCCTGGAGCTGCGTGCGGGCGAAACCCTGGGGCTGATTGGCCCCAATGGTGCAGGCAAAACCACGCTGTTCAATATCATCAGCGGTTTGACCACGCCATCCAGCGGCCAGGTTTTTCTGGAAGGCAAGGACCTGCGCAGTCTGGGGCCTATTGAGCGCGCCAGGCAAGGTCTGGTGCGCAGCTTTCAGACCAGCCGCATTTTTCCCGAACTGAGCCTGCTGCAAAACCTGGCCCTGGCCGTGCGCATCAAAAAAGGCTGCGGCTATCACTGGTGGGGCCGCAAGTCTGCCCGCAGCGCCAGTCAACAGGCGGCCGAAGCATTGCTGGAGCACAGCGCCCTGGCCGGTCGCGGGCATTTGCTGGCCCGCTCCCTGTCCTATGGCGAGCAACGCATTCTGGATTTGCTGATTGCCCTGGCGCAGCAACCCCGCGTACTCTTGCTGGACGAGCCAACGGCTGGCCTGTCCGAATCCGAATCCCGTGAAGTCATGGCGCTGGTCCATGCCATGCGCGGCCAATGCGCCGTGCTGCTGATAAGCCACGACATCGATATTGTTTTCCAGGAATGTGACCGGATCGCCGTGCTGTCGTCCGGCACCTTGCTGACCTGCGATACCCCGGACGCCGTGCGCCAGCACGCTGGCGCGCGCCAGGCCTATCTGGGTGAACTGGCTTTGGAGACCGCATGAGCACAGCGCTGAACATCTCAGGCCTGCATGCACACTACGATCGGGCCGACATTTTGCAAGAAATTTCGCTGGATATTCCCGTCGGACAAAGCGTAGCCCTGCTGGGCCGCAACGGTGCCGGAAAAACCAGTCTGCTGCACTGCCTGTTCAATATGGGCCCGCAATGGAGTGGGCAAATCCATGTGCATGGTCAAAACATTACGGGTTGGCCTACCCACAAAATCGCCCTGCTAGGCATGGCGCTGGTGCCACAAGGCCGGGGCCGTTTTCCGACATTGACGGTACAGGAAAGCCTGCGTCTGGCCGGGCTGGCCCGCCGTCCACGCTCGGATGATCGCTGGACGCTGAACAGCATTTATGAATCCATGCCGCGTCTGTACGAGCGCCGCCAGTCCTCCTGCTCCGCCTTGAGTGGTGGCGAACGGCAATTACTGGCACTGGCCCGCGCCCTGCTGACACAGTCCTCCATTATTGTTCTGGACGAACCCAGCGAAGGCCTGGCCCCCATGACGATTCAGGACACCTTGCTGCCGCAGTTGCAAGCACTGAACGAACAAGGCATTACCGTGCTGATTGCCGAACAGAATTTAAGCCTGGCTCTGCAATTGGCGGATCGAGCCTTGTTGCTGGGCAATGGTCAGTTGGTTTACGACGGCCCTGCCGAACAGTTGCGCCAGGACGCCGCCCTTTTGCAACGCCATTTGGGACTTTGACATGCTGGCTGTGTACAGCTTGTCGCTTCCCCTGCCTGTAGGTATGGAATCCTGGTTACGAAGCCAGATCCCGGACAGCACCCTGGCCGTGATTGCCCGCCGCAAGCGTCAGTCAGATCAGCACTTAAGCCTGCTGGCCCACGGTGCCCTGCGCCATTTTCTGGCGCCTTTGCTGGGGTGTACGCCACGCGCCGTCCCCATTACTACGCTGGAACATGGCAAGCCGGTGCTGGATCTGGACGATACCGATCTGCACTTTAGCCTGTCGCACAGCGGCGAGCGCGTGCTGATTGGCATGGCCGACCGAATCATCGGCGTGGACATAGAAGCCATGCGCCTGCCCGTCAAACCAGGGTTGGTCGAACATTGCAGTGTGCCGTCCGAACGCAGTTGGTTAAAATGTGATCTGGATTTTTATGCGCTGTGGTGTGGAAAGGAAGCAGCCCTGAAACAGGCGGGCACCGGTTTTCATATTCAGCCTCAAGAGTTATCCTTGAACGGCCATCCGGATTACGGATGCACCGTACAATCCCCCCATCCCATCTTGCAAGATTTGGTGGTGCACAGTCACCGGCCAGTAGAAAACTATGCCGCTGCGATCTGCCTGAACACCCCTTTTGCTCCGTGGACGGTCAGCTTGCTGGACAGTGTTGAACTGCCTGACACCAAGCTGACTTAGCACGAGTAAATCTGACAAGCCTACTTATTTATGTAATAGTTCTCATTACCATGATGAAATCTATTCCTGTTGAACAAATTTGGCCTGACGCCTTTGCCCAGCGCTATCGCGATGCCGGACACTGGCAAGGGGAAACGTTTGGGGCCTTGTTGCGCACGCGCGCACAAAACCACCCGGAACGTGAAGCCGTTGTTGGCGGCACCCAACGCTGGACCTATGGCGCGCTGGATCAGTACGCCAGCCAAATCGCAGCGGGCCTGCTGCAAGCCGGTCTGCGCAAGGGTGATCGGGTTCTGGTACACCTGCCCAACATCCCTGAATTTGTCAGCGTGATCTTTGGCCTGTTCCGTGCTGGTCTCCTGCCCGTGTATGCCCTGCCAGCGCACCGCATTACCGAAGTCGAGCATTTTGCCAATACCGCCCAGGCACGCGCCTATATCGGTGTCGATACGCATGCCGGTTTTGACTATCTGCCCTTGGTGCGCGAGCTGCGTGAACGCTGCCCGCATGTAGAACAGGTTTACATCGTGGGCGATGCGCAGGAATACACCTCGCTTGCCCAGTTGCAAAGCAGTGCGGCCAATGTGGACGTGCCCGTATCAGCAGCCCAGCCTTCTGACGTGGCTTTCCTGCAAATTTCAGGTGGCAGCACCGGCTTGTCCAAGCTGATTCCCCGCACGCACGACGACTACATCTACACCTTGCGTGAAAGCGCCAAGATTGCCGGTCTGAACGAAAACAGCGTGTTCCTGGGCGCCTTGCCCATTGCACACAACTTCCCCATGAGCTCACCCGGTTTCCTGGGTGCGCTGTACGCCGGTGCCAAAGTGGTGCTCAGTCCCGCCCCCAGCCCGGACGTTTGCTTTGAGCTGATCGAACGCGAAGGCGTGACCGACACCAGCCTGGTCCCCCCACTGCTGATGCTGTGGATGGATGCGGCCACCAAGACCCATGCCAATCTGGAGTCGCTGCAAGTGATTCAGGTGGGCGGTGCCAAGCTGAACGCCGAAGCCGCCAAGCGCGTGCGCCCCACGCTGGGCGTGACCTTGCAGCAGGTGTTTGGCATGGCCGAAGGTCTGGTGAACTACACCCGCCTGGACGACCCCGAGGACATCATCATCAACACTCAGGGCCGCCCTATCAGCCCGGACGATGAAATCCTGATCGTAGACGACAACGGTGACCCGGTCGCCCCTGGCGAAACCGGCTACCTGCTGACTCGTGGCCCCTACACGATCCGCGCCTATCACAACAACCCGTCGGCCAATGCCCGCTCCTTTACCAAGGACGGTTTTTACCGCACAGGCGACGTGGTACGCATGACGCCCGAAGGCTATTTGATGGTTCAGGGCCGTGCCACTGACCACATCAACCGCGCTGGCGAGAAAATCTCCGCCGAGGAAATTGAAGATCATCTGCTGGCCCACCCGCAGGTCTTTGACGCTGCCGTGGTGTCGGTGCCCGACGAGTTCCTGGGCGAGCGCAGTTGCGCCTTCATCATTCCCAAGGATGACAAGCCACGCGCGATTGAACTGAAGAAATGGATACGCAGCCGTGGTCTGGCCGACTTCAAAGTACCGGACCAAATCGTGTTTGTAGATCGTTTCATGGAAACGGCGGCCTTGAAGATCAGCCGCAAAGAACTGCGCGCCCAGTTGCGCGAGCAATTAGAAAACACAACGCAAGAATCATCATGAGTACTCCCCTTACCCTGGAACGCATGCGGCAAGACATTGCCGCCATGTTGCATGAAGACCCGCAGGACATCCTGGACGACGACAATCTGATCGATCTGGGCCTGGATTCCATGCGCGTCATGACCCTGGCCACCCGCTGGCGCGAGGCCGGCGCTCCTATCGAGTTTTCCGAAATGGCCTCGGTTGTCACCCTGGGCCAATGGTGGTCGCTGATCGAGCGTGCCCAACAAAACGGCCGCTGATTTTCTTACTGCAACACGCTTATGTTTAGCTCCCCTTCCGAACTGCCATTGCGCCCCCTGACCGAAGCACAAGAAGGTCTGTGGTACGCCCAGCGTTTGGACCCGCTCAACCCGATTTTCAACACCGGGCATTGCACCCATATCCACTCGGCGCTGGACACCGCGCTGTTTGCACAGGCCATCAATCTGACGCTGACCGAAGCCGATGCCTTGACCTTGCGCATGGTGGACACACCCGATGGCCCGGCCCAGTACTTGCGCCCGCAAGAGCCAATTCAGCTGGAAATTGTGGACCTGTCCGCTCACCCAGACGGTGCCGAACAGGCTCAAACCCAGTTGATGGCGGACCTGCGCACACCGCTGGACCCGACCATTGCACCGCTGGCACGGCACATTCTGTTTGTGTTGGGGCCCAAACACCATCTCTGGTATCAGCGTATCCATCACCTGGCCGCTGACGGCTATGGCATGGCGCTGATCGAGACGCGGGTAGTCAAGCTCTACAAGGCCTTGCTCAATGGCCATGAAGATCATGGCCATAAGCTGGAATCGTTCGCCCTCTTGCAGGATGACGATCAAAGCTATCGGGAGAGCGAGCGCCGCAGCAAAGACAGACAGTTCTGGCTGGACACCTTGAGCGATGCAGAACCCGCCCAAAGCCTGAGCGAATCCCAGGCCTTGAGCGACCATCATTTCCTGCTGGCACGCCGCGCCGTCAAGCCCGAGCTGACAGCCAGCCTGCAAGCATTGGCACAAAGCAGCGATATCAGTTGGCCAGACATTCTGACGGGCCTGACCGCCGCCTATGTGCGCCGTCACACCCGCCAGGACGAATGCACGGTAGGCGTGCCCTGGATGGGACGTCTGGGCCATATCAGCGCCCGTATCGTCTCCACCGTGATGAACGTGGCTCCGCTGCGTTTGCAGATCGACGAATCCCAGCCTTTGAATCAATACCTGGTTCAGGTTTCCAAGGCACTGCGCCAGGCGCGTCGTCATGGCCGCTACCGCAGTGAACAACTACGTCGTGATCTAGGCTTGCTGGGCGGTATGCGCCGCCTGCACGGCCCCATCATCAACGTCCTGCCTTTCGATGCACCCTATGAACAAGCAGGCCTGACCGCCAGCCAGACCGTGCTGTGCGCTGGCCCCGTGGAAGACCTGAACTTCACCTTCCGCGCCCAGCCCGATGCCAGTGGCCTGCGTCTGGAAGTCGAGGCCAACCCACGTCTGTACACCGAAGAGCAGATTCAAACCCATCTGACCCGTCTGGAACAGTTTCTGCTGCGTGCTTTGCAAGCCGACACCCTGTCTGCTGTGCCTACGCTGACGGACGCGGAACACCACCACTGGATTGAGACCGTCAACCAGACTGCTCACCCGGTTCCTGAAACAACGCTGTGGGCACTGATCCACGCCCAGTTGCAGGCTCACCCGGAACAAAGCGGCCTGGAATTTGAAGGCAAGAAGCTCAGCTACGCCCAGATCAACGAGCAAACCGCCAATCTGGCCGCGCAACTGCGTCTGGCCGGTGTGCAGACCGGTGATATCGTCGCCGTGGCCCTGCCCCGCTCGCTGGAACTGGTGCTGTCCTTGCTGGCTATCCACCGTGCCGGTGCCGCCTACTTGCCGCTGGATCTGGACCAGCCTGCCGATCGCCTGAACACCATCTTGCAGGCCGCTCAACCGCGCCTGCTGGTTGGCCAGCCCGATTGCACGCTGAACGCCACCCTGCTGGTTCCTCAGCCTGAACAGGCTTGCAGTGCAGACGCCTGGACAGCCGCTGGTCCGCATGACCCGTCTTACCTGATCTACACCTCCGGCTCTACCGGCACACCCAAAGGCGTGCTGGTCAACCACGACGCCATCGTCAACCGGCTGGTGTGGATGCAAACCCATTACGGCATTGGCACGGGTGACCGCATTCTGCAAAAGACCCCGGCCACCTTTGACGTGTCGGTGTGGGAGTTCTTCCTGCCCTTCCTGTCCGGTGCAACCCTGGTCGTGGCCCCACCACAAGCCCACCGCGACCCCGCCCATATTGCCCGCCTGATGCGCGAACAGTCCATCACCGTGCTGCACTTTGTGCCCTCCATGCTCAGCGCCTTTCTGGATGAGCCTGAGGCTCGTGGGCTAGCGCCGCGTCTGGTGTTTTGCAGTGGTGAGGAACTGTCGGCCACTACCCGCGACCGCTTCCACTGCCTGCTGAACGCCGAACTGCACAATCTGTACGGCCCAACCGAAGCCGCCGTGGACGTGTCCTACTGGCCTGCTTCGCGCGAGGACAAATCCCAGCCTGTGCCCATCGGCTTCCCTGTGTGGAACACCGCTCTGTACATTCTGGACGAGCAATTGCAGCCTGTACCGCCGGGCGTGGCCGGCCACCTGTACCTGGCTGGCAGACAGTTGGCGCAAGGCTACTGGGGCCGCCCGGACCTGACTGAAGAACGCTTTGTACCCGATCCTTACGCCCTACATGGCGACCGCATGTACGCCACTGGCGATGTAGCCCGCTGGCGTGACGATGGCGCAGTTATTTTCCTGGGCCGCTCGGATCACCAGATCAAGCTGCGTGGCCAGCGTATCGAGCTGGGCGAAATTGAAGCCTTGCTGGCGCGCCACCCCGATGTGGCCCACGTCGCCGTGATTGCCCGTGAAGATGTACCCGGTCAAATGGCGATTGTGGCTTACTGGGTGCCGCAAGCAGGCAGCCAGTGCACGGACAACACGCTGGCCGCGTATGTCGGCGAGCACTTGCCGTCCTACATGGTGCCCAGTGCCTGGATCAGTCTGGACGCCTTGCCCGTAACGGCCAACGGCAAGCTGGACCGCAAGGCTCTGCCCGTACCGGCCTTGCAAGCACGCTCTGCTGGTTTGCCACTGGAAGGGGCCACTCAACACCAAATCGCCGCTGCTTTCGCCACCGTGCTGGAAAGCAGCGACGCGTTTTACGCCGACGACGATTTCTTCGCCCTGGGCGGACATTCGCTGCTGGCCGCCAAACTGGCCTTGCTGCTGCGCGAAGCACGCAGCCAGACCGTCTCGATTGGCACTATTTTTGAGTACCCCACCATTGCCCGTCTGGCCAAGCACCTGGATCAGGCAGGCAGCACGACTGCCGATGGTTTTGGCCCCATCATCACCTTGCGTCCAGGGCAGAGCGATCAGCCTGCGCTGTTCGTGATTCACCCAGCCGGTGGCTTGTCCTGGTGCTATGGCGCGCTGGCGCGTCACCTGCCCCCAGGCCGTGCCGTCTACGGCCTGCAAGCCAGTGTGCTATCTGACGCCTCGCTGGGTCTGGATAGCAGCCTGGATGCCATGGCCAAGGTGTATGTGGATCGTATCGAGCACGTTCAGCCACAGGGCCCCTACCATCTGGCCGGCTGGTCCGTGGGCGGCATTATTGCGCAGGCCATGGCCGTCGAACTGCGTCGTCGCGGGCAACTGGTGGGCATGTTGTCCTTGCTAGACGCCTACCCCAGCGATGCGTGGCGTAACGAACCGGCTCCCGAACCCAACGCCATCTACAAGGCGCTGCTGCATATTGCGGGCCATGATCCGGACAGCTTGCCCGACGTTTCCCTGACCCGTCAGGGCGTGGTGGACTTCCTCAAGCGCAGTGCTCACCCGCTGGCCGAACTGCCTGACACGCGTCTGGACAGCGTATTTCAGGTGGTGGAGAACAATAACCGTCTGGTGCGTCTGTACGAGCATCACGTCTATGACGGCCCCATGCTGTATTTCCGTGCGGCTCTGGACCACGCAGGCACACAATTGCATCCCAATTTGTGGCAGCCCTATGCAGAGCAGCTAGATGTGCACGATATTGCCTGCCTGCACGCTCATTTGACCGGTACTGAAGCCGTGGCCGTCATGGCCCCGCTCATGGACTCGGCCATGGCTTTTGCCGAACAGGCACAAGCTCAACCTGAACTCGATGTATAAGCCATGTCTGTAAGACGTTTCTTTCTGGATATCTCGCCGCTGATCGAAAGCCGGGCCTTCCGCTTTGCCTACTTCGCTCGGGCCGCCACGGTGCTGGTCACCGGCATGTTGATGGTGGCTGCCAGCGTACAGCTTTATGATCTGACTAAATCCAGTGTGGCCGTTGCTTTCCTGAACGTGTCCATGGCCACCCCCATGGTGCTGGCACTGATTGCGGGCGGTGTCTTGTCCGACCGCATGGACAGGCGCAGTCTGATGGTCTGGTCGCGCAGTGTCTACATCCTCAGCGTGCTGCTGTTCCTGATCAATACGCTGCTGCCCAACCCGCAGGTCTGGCTGATCTATGTAGCCGCTGCCATTGGTGGCGCGGCGGGCGGCATCAGCGTGCCGGCCATGATGTCGGCCACCCCGGCCCTGGTCGGTCGAGACAAGCTGGCCGCTGCCGCTGCCCTGTCCGGTTTGGCCATGCAGTTGGGCGGCATTATCGGCCCCGCACTGGCAGGCGTTCTGATCTCTGGCCCTGGCCTGATTTTCTGCTACGTGATCGTGCTGTGCGGTGTCATTGTCACCCCTTTGCTCTTGCGCGCTCTGCCGCCCTTGCCTCCGCAAGCGGGCAAGCAGCCCCAGAAAAACGCCTTCCAATCCCTGCGCGATGGCCTTGCCTTTGTAGCCAGCCACCCTTTGCTGCGCGCCCTGTTGCTGATTGATCTGGCCGCCTTGATTTTGGCCACGCCCTTGGCCTTGATGCCCGAGTGGGGCGACACCATTCTGAACATGGGCGCTACCGCCACCGGCTATCTCTACGCCGCCCCGGCGGTAGGTGCCACGCTGGCTGCCCTGTCCAGTGGCTGGTGCCGCCAAGTGTCCCGTCCCGGTGCCGCCATTGTGCTTGCCGTACTGATCTGGGGTCTGGCTGTTGCCGCCCTGTCCCTGCAAACCACCTTATGGTGGGCACTGATCTGCCTGGCCATCATGGGCGCAGCCGACACCATCTCCAAAATCATGCGTATGGCGCTGGTTCAGCACCACACCCCCGATTACCTGCTGGGCCGTGTTTCCAGTCTGTGGATGACGCAATACTCCCTGGGCCAGGCCCTGGGCAATATGCAAATGGGCTATCTGTCCCGCCTGCTTGGACCGGCAGTCGCTGTGGCCGTCGGTGGTCTGGCTTGCGCTGCGGTCGCAGGTGGTTTCGGCGTGTTCAATCAAGGTCTGCGGTCAGCCCGCAAACAGGATGGTCCACCCCATGCCTGACATCTCGATTTTGTTCTATCCACGCCTGCTGCACGCCTGTAGAAAGAGCTCCTACATGGACCGTCTTGTCGACCGAACTTTTATTTAGGATTAAAAGATGCTAATCAATGTCAATTGCATTCGTCGTACCCCCGCTGCCCTGCTACGCAAGGCCGGCCTGAGCGCCGCCGTCCTGTCCCTGTCTCTGGCCAACGCCTTTGCCGCTCCTGCCTTTGACCAGCCTGACGCTGACTTCCGTGGTTCCATGAATGCTGCTGGCGTGGTCTACGCAGGCACCGAAGCTCAACTGGCAGGCCGTGGTTTTACGCCCGGCCAGGAAGTGATTCTGCTGCAAAACGGCCACACCCTGACCCCCAAAGCGCTGGTTGCTGACAAGGAAGGCAATCTGAGCACCACCCTTGCCATTCCAGCCGAAGCCGCCGTTGGCGTGCATCCCGTGGTCATGCAGGTCAGCAAGCCATCGACCGCTGGCATCTTCAACCTGAAGGTTTCCCCTAAAGTTGAGCTGAGCGGTCAGGACAAATTTGAACTGCAATCCCAGCACCTGGTGCCCGGCTTGTACCAAAGCGCCTACAGCCCCAAGAACAAAGTGCTGTTCGTGACTTCTGCCGTGGGCCGTCCACCCGTCAAGCAATCGCAATTGCTCAAAGTTAACCCCAAGACCCTGGCCGTTGAAGCCAGCGTGACCCCCGCCGCTCAACAAAGCCGCAATGATGGCCAGGTTCAAGCTGTTTATGGCGTGGACGTGGACGATGCGCACGGCCATGTTTGGGTCACCAACACCCGCAGTAATACAGTCGCGGTCTACAGTCAAAAAGACCTGAAACTGGTGAAACAGTTTGAGGATGGTGCCGCCAGCCACGCCCGTGACGTTGTAGTGGATCAGAAAAACCAACGCGCCTATGTCTCCTCGCCCGGCTCCAAGCTGATTTCTGTTTTTGACACGAAGAAATTGGCGACACTGGACCCCATCGAACTGAAATCCCAAACTCGCGGCCAGCTCAGCCCCATGAGCCTCGCCCTGGATGACGAGAATGGCCGTCTGTACACCGTCAGCGCCAGCACCAATGAGCTGCTTATCATCGACCTTAAAGACGGCAATGCTCAGACCGTCTATGCCCTGCCAGGCTCACGTGGCGCGGCCGGTGTGGCCGTGGATAGCAAAAACGGACAAATCTACGTGGCCTCCCAGGGCAGCGACAACCTGCTGATCGTCAACGCCAAAGACGGCTCCGTCCAGCACGACATCAAAATCGGCGCTGGCGCTTTGAACGTAGCCTTCGATCCCAAGACATCCTTGGCGTACGTGGCCTCCCGTGGTGCGGGCACCGTGACCGCCGTGAACGGCAAGGGCGAAATCGTTGCCAACCTGGACGGTGGCAGCTTCCCCAACCACGTTTCCCTGGATGGCGACGGCAATGCCTACCTGGTCAACAAATCCAAAGGTAAGGATGACCAGACTGCTGACCGTATCACTCGTATCCACCTGAAGTAAGCCGCCTGACGCGCCCCTTTCATAAAAAGGGGCGCAAAGGCAAAACCCTTGCCCTTAAAAAGGACTCCTATGAACAGCCGTATAGCCGACCAAGTCCGCCCCGCCACCATTGAAGAATGGTTAAGGCATTACCGGGCCGACAGCAGCGTATTTGCCTCTCCCACCGTCAGTTTGATGGCACACGGCACGGCACTGGAGCGGCATACCCATAATGCCCAAGGACAATTGCTGTCAGATGCCCAGACCTTGCTGTCACAAGCCGCACAACAAGGTCTGGACGCCCCCCTGCTACTGGGTGTGATTCCCTTTAACCCGGCCCGCGAAGCCTATTTACGCGTGCCCAAGGAATACCGACGCGATCCCGTCTTGCTGCGCCCGGTCCAGCGCCCACCGCTGGCCAAATCCGGCAACAGCATTGCCAGCCAAAGCCTGCTGCCCAACGGTGCGGGCTACGAAGACAGCGTCAGCCGCATCCTGGCAACGATGCGCGAACAGAACATTTCCAAAACCGTGATGGCCCGTACCGTGACCATCACGCTGAACGAAGCCCTGGACCGTCAGACTGTGTTGAGCAATATGCTCCACAGCAATCCGGCTGGCTACACCTACGCCCTGCCCTTGCCAGGTGGCAAGGCCCAAGACCCGGATCTGTTTTTTGGAGCCAGCCCCGAGCTGCTAGTGCGCCGCCAAGGCGATCTGGTTACCGTCAACCCGCTGGCAGGTACAGCCCCGCGCTTTGCCGATCCGCAACGCGATCAGGCCAGCGCAGAAACCTTGATGGCGTCCAGCAAAGACCTGCGTGAACATGCCTACGTGATCCAGGACGTAGTACGCATCCTGTCCCAGTTCTGCGACTGCCTGGACGTACCCGACGGCCCCAGCCTGACCAGCACCGCCAATCTGTGGCACCTGTCCACGCGTATCAGTGGCCGTTTGCGTGACCCATCCGTCACCTCTCTGGAACTGGCATTGGCCATGCACCCCACACCGGCCGTGTGCGGTTTGCCCACCCAGCCCGCCATGCAGGCCATCGAAGCCACCGAGGTCTTTGATCGCGGCTACTTTGCGGGTGCCATAGGCTGGAACGACCACGAAGGCAACGGCGAATGGGCCGTGGCCATCCGCTGTGGCCACTACACCCAGCAAAATCTGACCTTATCGGCTGGCGCTGGCATTGTGGACGGCTCCGTCCCTGCCCTGGAGCGTCAGGAAACCGGCAATAAACTCATGACCCTGATCAACTCCCTGGGTCTGGCACAAAACATCACTCTTTAACGGAGACACGGTTCATGACCATTCACGCCTTGCCCAGCTACGAGCTGCCTCAAACCCCCGTAGCCAACCGCGTCAATTGGCGGCCTCAGGCCAATCGTGCCGCCCTGCTCATTCACGATATGCAGACCTACTTTCTGCAGAAATACGATATGAGCCAGGCTCCGATCCCCATGTTGATCGAACGCATCGCGGCCCTGCGCGAGGTCTGCCACACGCTGGGCATTCCCGTGTTCTACACCGCCCAGCCTACCGAGCAGCCCGAGAAAGACCGTGCCCTGCTCAACGATTTCTGGGGCCCTGGCCTGACCGCCACCGAATTTCACACTCAACAAGCCGTCGTGCCCGAGCTGGCACCGGCCGAACAGGACATCATGCTGACCAAATGGCGCTACAGCGCCTTTCAGCGCTCCGACCTGCGCGAGCAACTGCGTCACCTGGGCCGCGACCAACTGATCATCACCGGCGTCTACGCCCACATCGGCTGCATGACCACCGCTCTGGAAGCCTTCATGCAAGACGTGCAGCCCTTCCTGGCCATTGACGGCGTTGCCGACTTCTCGCTGCAAGAACACCACATGGCCATCCGTCACGTCTCGCAACGCTGCGGCGTCAGCCTGACCTGCGCCGAAATCCAGGACAGCCTGCAACGCTAAACAGGGAGTACACATGAGCACACAAGAATTTGCAGGTGAATGCGTTGCCGTCACGGGCGCGGCCCGTGGCATCGGCGCCTCTGTGACCAAACTGCTGCTGGAGCGAGGCGCCAGCGTCATCGCCCTGGACCTGGACGTAGAAGGCCTGACCCAACTGAGCCAATCCGAATACAGTGATCGGGTTTCCTGCCACCTGGTCGACATCAGCCAGGCCGATGCCGTTGATGCAGCGCTGGCCCAAGGCCAGGAAAAACTGGGCCCCATCCAGCGCCTGGCCTGTGTCGCGGGCGTCCTGCAAATGGGCCGCATCACCGAACTGAGTAACGAGCAATGGGACCGCACTTTCGCCATCAACACCACCGGTGTCTTTAACGTCTGTCGCAACGTGGCCAAAGGCATGATAGAGCGCAAACAAGGCGCCATTGTCAACGTCAGCTCTAACTCCGCCGCCACTCCCCGCATCGCCATGGGCGCCTACGCCGCCTCCAAAGCTGCCGTCACCCAACTGAGCCGCTGCCTGGGGCTGGAACTGGCCCCACACGGTATCCGGGTGAACATCATCTCTCCCGGCTCCACCGACACCCCCATGCAACAAGCCATGTGGGCGCAAGGTAGCTCGCGCGAAACGGTTATCGCAGGCTCCGGCGAGAACTACCGTCTGGGCATCCCCCTGCAGAAAATTGCCACCCCCGAAGAAATTGCTGAAGCCGTGCTGTTCCTGCTCTCGGACCGCGCCAGCCACATCACCCTGTCTGACTTGCGCGTGGACGGCGGTGCCACACTGGACCAAGGCTAAACAGCCAGACGCAAAAAAGGGCGGATTCTCCGCCCTTTTTTATTACCCTTGACCCGTCCTGAATTAAGTTGACACTTTTTCTCCTTATCGAAGGAGAGTCAATGGAGACAAGGCATTCGACACAGCCAAGGTGATTACAGCTTGGCTTTTAAATTGCGGGGGGTCGAGCAAGTTGGCCTACAAGCAGGCTCAGCAACGCTATGGTACTCAAGGTCACTCAACCGTTTTAGTATAGTGCCGTCAACACGGCTTGCAGGACTGACCCGTCCTGAGCGACATTGACACTTTTTCCCTGTCAAAAAAGCATGAATTGAGACACTGAATCCGAAGTCACCAACGTGATGACTCGTCTGGCTTTTAAATCACCAAACGAAAAACTCCAGATAACAGCATGCCCACATCCACACGAGTGATCACGCCAATAAGAACGGATCACAGCATGCCAAGCCAAAGAAAAACACCAGCAAACCGAATTACGAGGAGTGTGGCCAAGTGGAGCCAGACTCAGTCAGATCAAATCGGATCAGATCAAGTCAGGTCAGGTCAGGTCAGGTCAGGTCAGGTCAGCATCAGATTAGCCCACATTGCCGACAACACCCTACGGCATCATCCCCTAGCCCAGTCAAATCTTCTGCAGTAGATCGAGCCACTCCAGTATTCCAAACGCCCCACCAACGACTGTTGAAAGCCGGTTCACTCAAGAGCACGGCTGCCATGCTGTTCGGGTCGGGGCAGGCTCAGGCGGGGCGGATCAGAGTGCTTGCCGCGGGCCTGAGATTGCGTAGGGATGCAAGGGGCCTGCTGTTCGAGTCGGACGCTTGTACTTGGTCCGGGGACCAAGTACCCGGCGAGTTCAGGCCCCGCCCGTAGCAATCTCATGCCAAGGGTACTGGTGCGCAGCACCAGCAAACGCTCAGCCCAGCCGGAGCCTGCCCCGACCCGAACAGCCCCCGGTCCACTCTCCTGAGCCTGTCTGTATGTAGCCCGTCCCTCACAGCTTAAGTCCAGATGCAGCTACTTCTTCTCCTCAGCCGGAACCTCACCCTGCTCAATCCCAAACAAATGCTCCAGCCCCAACGCCAACGCATCCCGCCAAGCCACAAAATCATGTGCCGTCGCACTTTCCACGTAACGCACGTCATACCCTCGCGCCCGCAGCACATCATCCAAATGGCGATTAGCCTGCACCAGGCTGACATCCCGGCTGGAGCCAGAGGACTCAAATACCCCAGCACTCATGTAAATCTTCACTGGCACAGCAGGCGAGTCCGCCATCTGCCGCGTCAGCCACTGCCCGCGCGCCTGACCGGCGGGAGCCCACCAGAACGAGCCTGACATGCTCAAAACATTGCCAAACAACTGCGGCAATCGCCAGGCCGCATGCATGGCAGCCAAACCACCATAACTGGAACCACCAATCGCCGTCTTGTCTGCTGTCGATTGCACACCCTGAGCATTCAACCAAGGCATCAGCTCCTTTTCCAGAAACTGAATATAAGCCTCATTCGGCGGCAACTCGCGTGCACGCTCCGCCATGCCTGGATTGTCCACCAGGACCAACCACATCGGCGCCACACGCCCCTGCGCAATCAAGGAATCCAGCATGGCAGGCGCGCGCGCCAAATCCCGATAGTCACGGCCATCAAACAAAATCAAGGTGTGATCAATTTCCTGAGCCCGAGTACCAGCAGGCTGATAAATCTGCACCTGCCGCTCCACACCCAGAGCCTCACTGGGCAAGCGTTCCGTACGCCATTGCCCCTGCCCCAACTGCTGCGGCTCCAGATTCACCACCTGGGCCGGTGCCTGCGTCAAACGCAAGACCGAATCGCCATCGAACAGATCCTTGCTGTTCTCCGGCAACACCCTGAAATTGTGAGGATCCCGCTGCAAGGCCGCACGCAACACTTCACGCGCCAGATTCTGGCCTACATAAGGCACATCCGGTGCCATGCGATAGGCAAAGCGGGCATCACGCGGCAAATCGTAGGTGATGTACCAGATATCGGACTGGCCCAAACGATGCATGCGATCGCTATAAGAGAAGGGGCCACCATGCAGACGAACCTCGTTTTGGGCCCCGCGCCAGACAAACGTGACGCGATCATGCGTATTGCTGTAGCGTTCCACCAAAGGCGAGCCGACACGCTGCACATAGTCCCAGAAACCGCGAGACGACTCACCCGCCCGCAAACGCATGCTCCACTGACGGATCACATCACCTTGCAAAGGCTCGGCCTGAACGGGAGCTTGAGGCGCCGTGACGGATGCCACCTGCCACTGGTACTCGCCCTGCCCCAGCACACGCAAACGATACTCGCCCGCCGTGCTGGCAATAAAACCAAAAGAACCACCTCGCTCCGGGGCATCCGCCCAATGACGAATCGCCTTGCCATCCGGGCCGAACAGCTCCAGCATCACATCACCACTGTGCTGCCAACTGCCTTGCACCAGATCATTGTGCTGCAAGCTCAATATGCGTTCATGATGTTCGTGCGGCTGAACCTCACCCTGAGCCGAGGGCAGCGTAGCCGCCCAAGCCGACCCGAGCATTCCCACCATCAATACAGCAACAACAGGTGCGCGCAACATACATCCTCCTAAACGCCGGTTTGCCGCAGGACAATCCCAGTACCAAGAAGCAGTATACGATCAAAAATAATCAGCGCACCCCTTGGCTGACGCGAGATGGCGCCATTGATCACTCCAGGCGGAAAGCCTGAATCAAACGATCCAGCTCTTGCACCTGGTCCTGCAATTCGCTGGAGGTGTGTGCCACCTGGTTCACCATCTCCGCGTTTTGTTGAGTAGCCGAATCCAGTTGCCCCACAGCCACGTTAATCTGCTCGATACCAATCGTTTGCTCGCGGGTAGAAGCGGCAATCTCATGCACAATCGTCATCACTTGCGAACTGCCCGTGACCATCTCATCGATCACCTCACCCACCTGCCCCATCAATCTGGCCCCTTCCCGAGTACTGTCGGAGGATGCTTCCACCAATTGAGCAATCTCCTGAGCAGAGGCCGTGGTACGCTGCGCCAAGGCACGCACCTCACCGGCCACCACCGCAAAGCCTCGACCTTGCTCACCGGCCCGTGCCGCTTCCACAGCCGCATTCAACGCCAGAATATTGGTCTGGAAAGCAATCGAGTTGATCACAGTCGTAATGTCTGCCACCTTGCCGCTGGAGTCACGAATCGCATCCATGCGGTCCACCAGCTCGCTGACCATCTGACCACCATGCTGAGCGGTTTTCTGCACCTGGCTGGAGACTTCCTCGGCACGCATGGCGTTCTCTTCGCTCATACGCACTGTGCCGGTCATCTCTTCCATGGCCGATGCCGTTTCCTGCAAGGCCGCCGCCTGCTGAGTGGTGCGGCTGGACAGCTCCAGATTGCCAGCGGACAGTTGCGAAGTATCGTCCGCAATCACTCCGCTGCTGTGCTGCAAGGTGCGCATGACGTCATTTAGCTTCAAACGCATCTGCTCGATGGACGCCATCACGCTATTGTCCGGAATCGAACGCAGGGAGTGGGCAACCCGCAAATCACCATCGGCAATTGCTTGGGCAGCGCCATGTAAAACGGTGGGTTCGGCACCCAGCTCGGCCAAAATCTGGCGCGCCAGAAACACCGTCACTGCCGACACCAGCACAATAATCAACAAAAACACCACCGAGGAACTGAGCAGGCGGCTTAGAAAACTGTCCTTGATGTTATCGATATACACGCCCGAGGTCAGCACCCAGTCCCACTGGGCCACCCCTTTGCCATAGGCCAGTTTGGGCGCATTGCTTTTGTCAGTGAGTTTGGGCCAGTGATATTCCAGAAACCCTTCACCGCCATTGCTGGCAATACGGCTCATCTCGGCAAAGGGATGTACCCCATTGCTATCGACCACGGCACTGACGTCCTGGCCATCAAGATCTGGTCGCGTGGGGTTCATGATGGACACGACGTCAGTCGATAAAACCGACACATAACCTTCCTGTCCAAAGCGGATACTGGCAATGCGTTGCAGCGCCTGTTTTTGCGCCTCTTCCTTGCTGAGGACGCCTTTGCTGACCAATTGCTGGTAGTCCTGCGTAATGCTCACTGCAATATTGACGATGTGCTGCAAACTGCTTTTTCGCTCTTGCATCTGTGCCTGATAGAGCTGGTAGTTCACAAACGTAAAAACCGCCGCCAACGCCATCAAACACAAGATCAATGGCAACCACAATTTCTGTTTCAAACCCAAACGCATCATATTCCCCGAGCAGCACTGAAAAGACAGGTCCCAGGTATGCAAAAACCGACCGTGTCAAAACGGTCGGCCTGCCAGGAGGCCCCATCGAACAAGCTGGGTAACGGCCTCGGGCTTAAAATACTTAATCAAAGTTACATATAGAGATAATTGATACTAAGGCGGCTTATGAAACACTTCCGCTTACACGTCGGGAAGCGTCATGACCTTGGCCAAAAGAGGGCTCACTGCTGGCTAACGTCAGCAAGAAACCGTCTTCAGACATTAACTCCGAGGTCAGACGGCCTTGGTAATGGCCCAATTCCAGACTCAGCGCCAGATCACGCTGCTCCAGGTTATCGACGCCTTTAATAACCAGTTCAAAACCCTGTTCGCTCAGCAAATGGCACCCGGTTTCCAGCAAAGCCTTGAAGGTGGGCTCACGGCAGGCGCGCTGAATGACCTCGGCTTCCAGCTTGACGCCACTAATCGGCCAGCCCCGCAAGCAGCTAAGCTTGTGGTTTTCAATGTCAGTGCTGGTCAGCCAGACCTGAATGTCCTGCTCTTTCAGGAACTGCAAGGCCTGCATCAGTTCCGGCGTTTCTTCCAGCTCCTGGTCGCTGAACAAATCCAGCTCCACGCAGCAAGGCTGCAACTCAAACTGACGCAACATAGCCGGCATGCGCTTATAGATAGGAAGCACCATATCGATAGGCAGTTTCAGGCCAATATGGCTGGCGCGCAGCGAATAGTCTTGCCACCAGCGACGCACATCGGCCATCAAGGTGCGCAGCATCCACTCACACAAGGCCTGGCGGTGAATCGAGTCCGGCATATGACGCAGCACCAGATCCGAGGACAGGCGCAAGCCGGTGGGCGCTGTCCAAAACACCTGGGCATCCACGCCACTGTACTGGCCAGTACTCGTGGCCACACGCAACTGATAAGAAAAAGACAGCGCGTCGCTAGCCTGGGGATCGAGCACATCCAACGTTTCCAGCGCGTGCAGCAATTCCAGCGGCGTAGGCTGGGACGCTTCCTGCTCGATGCGCGGAGTGTAAAACTCCATAATCTCGGTGTCTTGCAGCTCTTGCTGGGCAATTAATTTACCCGTAAAGGTATACCCCCAACCATGCACCGACTTGATCGGCAAAGCCACGCCCGCCTGACTGGCCTTGCGGCGCAAACGGCTGATCAAAGAATCCACGGCACGGCTGTCGCTAGCCGCCAGACCCTTGTCACGCATCAGGTCTTCACGGCTGAAACGGGCATCCGCATGCCGTATGAATGCATCCATTAATTGACGCTCGCTATGCGTCAGCTCCAGGCCCACACCATTAGGAGCTACCAGGGTCCAGCCCTTGTCACGCAGGATCCACTCCTGCTGCCCGCTATGTTCCTGAACCTCTTGCATCGCCTGGGAGGCACTCACGGCAGCATAAACATTACGGCGGCGCACGGCATGGCACCAGGCCATCAACTCGGGAACTTGCACATCCAGTGCCAGACAAGCATCCGCCCCCGTCAGCAACAACTGTACTCGCGCACTGGCAGACAGGCCGGACTGAACGGCCACAATACCCAAAGAGCCAAAGTCATTGCGCAATTTGGCCACCATCAACGGTACGTAGCCCGCCTCAACGGGGAACAGCAGCAGATCAGCCTGGCTCAGGCGTGCCTCGGCGACCTGCTCCAAGGAGCTGACAACGCTTGTTTTGGTACCGAAAACCCGCAGTTGCTCCAGCCAGTAGTGCAAGCCCTCGCCTTCTTCCAAAACAATCAACACGCAGCGTGCATGTTCCATAAGCGCCTACTATTTAATTATTGCCAGCGCTGCGATGATCCAAGTGCAGGCCGACAATACTATTTTTTATCAATAGTTGGAATTATCACTTCTAGAATACAGAGCACAAAGTAAAGAATGGTCAAATGTGGCGTTTGAAATTTTTTGTCTTCAAAATAACGCCTGCCTTACCCTCTGAACCAGAGCGGGATTATTTTCCAACACTGATTTCTTAAAATACCCATCTCACAAATAATTATAGTTTTCATAACACAAGGGTATAAAAAACCCGCTCGAAAGCGGGTTGCTCTAGCTCAAGACTGGCTGGAATAGTTATTGGGCAGCGGCCTGCAGACGGGACTGCAACTGGTCAACAGGCAACCAGCCATCCACACGACTGCCATCAGCAAAATAAATAGCCGGTGTACCTTGGATGCGCAGTTTCTGCCCAGCGGCCAGTATTTGATCCAGGGGATGTTCACACGAGGCTTTCTCAGGCCGGGCTCCACCCCCCATCCAGTCGCTCAGAGTTTTAGCCGGGTTCTGTGCACACCAGATATCCTCGGCTTTACGGCGGCTATCGGGGCCCAGAATGGGGAACATCAGACTATAAACCGTAATATTGTCGATCTCCTGCAAAGTGGTATGCAGACGTTTGCAATAACCGCAATTGGGATCTTCAAAAACCACCATTTGGCGACTCCCATCGCCTTTCACCAGCTTAATGGCTTTATCCAGCGGTAAGTCATTCAGTGAAACACGGCTGAGCTCCTGCATGCGTCGCTCGGTCAAGTCAATTCGATTTTTACTATCCAGCAAAGAACCCTGCATCACAAAATTGGCCTGCGGATCGGTATAAAGCAAGGTTCCGCCTACCTCCACTTCCAGCAGATTGGGAAACGGTGTGGCACGAATACCATCCACCGTCACGCCCGGAAAAACCGCCTCAAACGCTTGGCGAGTAGCCTCGAAACGCGTGTCTATTTTGGCAGGGCCGGCTGCCTGAGCCAGGCCACACAGCGACAACAGGGCCAGGGCCAAGACAGAACGAAGGTGCAACATCATGACGTACTTCCTTTGCTAATCAACAAGGCTCTAGCGGCCTTAGAACAGGAGAGCGCCTGGTTTGATTCCAGCCGCATGAGCAATCAGGCGGCGTTTGACCCAAGGCAGGCGGTCCACCACTTGCATACCGGCATTACGCAACATGGAGATCGGAGCCCCCGGTGCCGCAAACAGACGGTACAGACCATCGGTGGCAGCGCGCATGGCTGCGATAGGTTCGGCGCGTGCGCGTTTGTAGCGATTAAGCACACGCATATCACCCACCGAATAATGCGGGCCGCGCTCGGACAACACCTTGATCAGAGCTTCGATATCGCCCAGACCCAGATTCAATCCCTGACCGGCCAAAGGATGCACGCGATGCGCCGCATCACCGACCAAGGCCACGCCGGGCGACACCAGGCCACTACGCTCAAAGGTCAAAGGGAAACCGTGTACCGGGCTACGCAAGCTTAACTGCCCCAAACGGCCATTCGATAAGGAGAACAAGCTGTTTTGCAGATATTGCGCCTGCTCCTCTGAGGGCATGGCCAACACTTTGTCGGCCTGCGCTTGCGGCACAGACCAGACCATGGAGACTTGCGGCTTGCCATCCACATCCGGCATAGGCAACAGGGCAAGAATCGAATCGCCGGTAAACCACTGCAAGGCAACTTGCTGATGTGGCCGCTCTACATTGAAGTGGGCCACCAAACCGGCATCGCCATATTCACGTCCGTGGTGCTCAATTCCGGCTGCAGTACGCAGTCCCGATCGAGCCCCATCCGCACCTACAAACAAGTCCGCAGTGATGCGTTTTTGCCCGGCAGTCAAAATGGTATTGCCTTCCAGACGCTCGAAGCGGTCTTCAATCCAGGGCACTCCAAATACTTGCAATGCCTGATACAGCGCCTGCTCCATCTGACCGGACTCAACAATCCAGGCCAAATAGTCCTGCGCATCCTGCCAGGCATGCAAATTCAGACAAGCACCGCCATCACCATGCACTTCCATGGCCTGCACCGGCGAAATGCGCTGGGCTGACATCAAGTTCCAGACACCCAGTTGCGCCAAAAAACGCTGACTGGCCACCGAGACAGCATAGACACGGGGGTGATACTGCCCGCCCGCCAGCTCCATAGGCTTGTAGGCGGGGGACAAGATGCTGACATCAAACCCGGCCTTGCGTAAACCCAGGGCGCTGGCCATACCGGCCAAGGCCCCACCACACACCACAATCCGTTCTTTATTCATCGCGCGCTCGGTTCTCCTGCCTGACGTGGCCACAGCAGCCACATTTGCCCCTGCTGCTTCATGCGTCCGGCCTGTGCACCCGCCTGATCGCCCGTACCCCAGTACAAGTCGGTACGTGCAGGCCCCTTGATGGCCGCACCCGTGTCCTGGGCAAAGACCAGCCGCTGCAAAGGCTGCTTAGTTGCAGGTTGCGAAGTGGCCAGATACACCGGCGTACCCAAGGGCACATAAGTGGGGTCAATAGCAACGGAGCGAAGGCCAATCAAAGGAATGCCATAAGCGCCTTTAGGCCCCAGTTCCGGGTCCACAATGGCCTCTTCACGAAAGAAAACCATGGCCGTATTTACATTCATCATTTCCTGAACACGGTGCGGATTGCGCTTGGCCCAGGCTTTGATGTTTTGCATGGAGGTCTGGGCCAAAGGCATCTCGCCCTGCTTGGCCAGCCATTGACCTACTGAAGCGTAAGGACGTCCGTTATGATCGGCATAGGCCAGGCGTACGGCACTGCCATCAGGCAGTACGGCACGGCCCGAACCTTGAATCTGCAAGAAAAAACCTTCTACCGGGTCTTTCGCGTACACAATCACGGGCGGCTGGCGCTCCGACTGGGCCATGATCTGTTCGCGCGTATCGTACGGCACAATGCGTTTGCCCACTTGCTTGCCACGAATACGCTTGCCAGCCAGCTCGGGATATAAACTGCCCAGATCAATCGTCAACAAATCATCCGGCGCGGCGAACAGCGGCCACTGATAGCCAGCGCTGCGAGTACGGGAAGCCTGGAGCAAAGGCTCGTAATAGCCTGTGACGGTGTTTTGAGCCACCTTGCCATCGCCTGTCAACAAGCGCCAGGGCTGCAACTGTTGCTGTAGAAAATTGCGTACAGCCGCCGTATCTTTGGTGTCAGCGTTCAGGCCCGCAGCCGCCGCAGCTTGGCAGACAGGCTGCCAGGCACGAGGGTTGGCACGAGCAGGCATAGCCAATGATCCACTGACCGGACGCATCAAACCCTTGCAGTTATTGATAAAGCCTTTCCAGACATGATCCAGCGAATCGGCCTGCCAGCCTGGCAAGGTTGACCAGTTCACGGCCTGATAGCGCCCCGCCAGCGCCCGCGCCGGAGTTTCCGGCAGAGCCGACAAGGACGGCACCTGCAAAGGCTGCAAGGCGATATCAGGACCACTGTCTGCGGTGCCCGGAGCCGTTGACGAAGAGCCCTGATCCACAGGCGTGGTTGAACAGGCGCTTAATGCCAGCAGTACGGCTGGCACGCAATAAATTAACTTCATGGCTGGATTTGGCCCTTAGTGCAAGGTACGGGGGGAGGAAAGGATGAACTCCTGGATGAGGACCTCAAAGGGCACACCATTTTCACCTACACATTGATAGCTGCCACGCATGGTGCCAAACGGTGTATTTAAGGGACAGCCACTGGTGTACTCGAAGGTCTCGCCGGGAGCGAGCACCGGCTGTTGTCCCACAACACCCAGGCCACGCACTTCCTGAACCTGCTGATTGTCGTCCGTAATGATCCAGTGACGACTGATAATCTGGGCCGTCTGCTGTCCATTGTTGGTAATCCGTACGGTATAGGCAAACACGTATTGATTACTCTCGGGCTCGGATTGCTCAGGCAGGTACTGGGGCGTGATTTGCACCTCAATATCGTCAGGCTTCATGATGGATTCCAGGTTACGGCTGTACAAATACGGGGCGCTGCACAGCCCCCCGCTTGAAACTATAATGATGACATATGGTCACGATTTTCGTGATGTCTAATCTTTACGGCACCTATTATGTCCCAAGCCAGCACTACACGTATCGCTCCCAGTATTTTATCGGCTGACTTCGCCCGTCTGGGAGAAGAAGTCCGCAATGTCATTGCCGCCGGAGCCGACTGGGTTCATTGCGACATCATGGACAACCACTTTGTACCCAACCTGACTTTCGGTCCCATGGTCTGTGCTGCGCTGCGCCCCCACACCACCGCTCCCATCGACGTACACCTGATGGTAGAACCCGTAGACGCACTTATCCCTGAATTTGCCAAGGCGGGTGCCGACTACATCAGTTTTCACCCCGAAGCCTCGCGCCACGTGGATCGCACGTTATCGCTGATCCGTGACCACGGCTGTAAGGCCGGCCTGGTGTTCAACCCGGCCACCCCGCTGAACTGGATGGATCACCTGATGGACAAGTTGGATCTGGTCTTGCTGATGTCCGTTAACCCTGGCTTTGGTGGCCAGGCTTTCATCCCCAGCGCCATGGACAAGCTGCGCCAGGCCCGCGCCCGCATTGATGCCTGGACGGCAGAAGGTGGCCAACCCATCCTGCTGCAAATCGACGGCGGTGTGAAAGTGGACAATATCGGGGCCATTCGTGCTGCCGGTGCTGACACCTTTGTGGCCGGTTCCGCTATTTTTGGCCAGCCCGACTACGCTCAGGTCATCCGCGACATGCGTGCTCAAATCGCTTTGGCAGAGCAAGCTTAAGTGCAATGCCCGGCCCGCCAACAGGCAGGGCCGCTGCAAATCCCAGCCACCTTATCTACTGCAGCATCGTACTGCGGTTGTAGCAGCCTTGCTGCATCGTATTGTCTGGCCGACGGCGCTCCACAAACAAGGCATTACCCTGCACCCGTTTGGCCTGCGCCTTGGCTGAACTGGCCAGCTCCGCAATTAAAGAGCCCGAATACAATTCGGGCTCTTCAACAGTAACGACACCTAAAGACAGGCTCACAAGCGGGTGAAACACCAGCACACCCTGGCGGTTCTCAGCCAAATAACCGCCTGCTTGCCGGTGCTCCATTCGATACAAGGACTCCAGCTCTTTTTCCAGCTCGTCCAAAATACCTTGGCAGCGCTCAGCCCAATCCGGGCTGGTAAACACCAAAATAAAATCATCTCCCCCCACATGACCCACAAAGTCCATGCGCGCAACGGCATATCGAGTAAAGAGCTCTGCCATGGAACGCAGTAACTCATCTCCTTTGCGATAGCCGTATAAGTCGTTATAGGGTTTGAAATGGTCCAGGTCCGCATAACATACGGCAAAGCTCTGTCGATTACGCAACAAACCCTCTATATGCTCATCAATGGGCACATTGCCCGGCAATTGCGTCAGTGGATTGGCATAGCGGGCCGTCATGATCTGAATCTGCGTAATTTCACGCATGAGCTCCACACTGGAGCCCAGGCCCAAATATTCATCCGCACCGGTGATGATGAACCCATCACTCAGGGCCTCGCCCTCGCCCTGCGTCATCAAGGTGCCCAGCTCCAGCAGACTGGTATCGCAGTCCACAATCAATGGCGGCGTTTCAATAAACAAGGAGCATGGCTTATTACCATACAGTTCGCGGTGATAAGGACGTGCCAATTGGTCGTAAAGCTGACTACGACGCAAAATCCCCGTTGGCCTGTCGCCCCGCAACAAAGCCACCGCACTCAAATCAGGGCGGCTTTGAAAGAGTTCATAAACGCGATTGGTCGGAGTGTGGTCCGGAACAGCCGGCGCCGCACGCAGCAAACGCCGCACACTC
This sequence comes from Alcaligenes sp. MMA, assembly GCF_020907215.1. Taxonomy (NCBI): domain Bacteria; kingdom Pseudomonadati; phylum Pseudomonadota; class Betaproteobacteria; order Burkholderiales; family Alcaligenaceae; genus Alcaligenes; species Alcaligenes sp. MMA. The sequence goes on along the minus strand of NZ_JAJJPP010000002.1, from coordinate 15,607 downwards.
ATCGAATCCCGGCCCTGCACTTGGCGCTGGGCCCGCACGGTGGAAGGGCCAAACAAAGCAGCCTGGGCCGGTTCCAATTGAGGGGGAGGGTTGGGTTGGGGCCGACACAGCAAATAACCTTGGCCGCAGGTCACACCCAAATAACGCAAGGTGCGCAATTCCGCCCCAGTTTCAATTCCTTCGGCAATCACAATAGAGTGCGCGTGATTGGCAATATCGCAAATGGAGCGCACCAACTGCTGCTTGAGCACATCGGTATCAATATCGCGCACAAAATATTTGTCGATTTTGACGTATTCGGGCCGCAACTCGGACCACAAACGCAGCGAGGCATAACCTTCGCCCAGATCATCAATCGCAAACTGCAGGCCTTCTTTTCGATATAGCTCAATTGCCTGATTCAAATAATCGTAGCTGTCGGTGCGCTCGGACTCGGTCAGCTCGACCACCACGCGGCTCCAATCAATACCATCGAGTTGTGGCATGCCTGTACGCGGTTCAATGCGGGCCGAGGGCAACAGCCCCATCACGACATCCGGACTGGAGTTCAGAAACAGTTTGCCGGCCAAACCCTGCTGGTTAAAGCTATTGACCAAAGTATGGCAACATAGCTCTTCCAGATCCCATAAGCGCCCGCACTGTCGAGCAGCGTCAAACAAGGCTAGGGGCGAATAAAAACTGGTGTCCTTCGGACCTCGAATCAAACCCTCGTAACCCAGAATCAAGCCAGACTGCAGATCCACAATAGGCTGAAACACGGGCGTAACTTGTTTTTCTAAGAGAATCTGATGAAATGTCTCGAACATCATTCTTCCGCTCCTAGGGCCTTTCTGAACAGACCATCGAAAGCCAATCTTGTACCAAAATACGGTTTGCTCACTAAATTGATAAGCCCGCGCGCAGTAAGGAGCTTTAACATGATGAATCAAACGAAATGAAAACTCGATTTTCCGGAAACTATTTCTGCTCGACCTTAACAGGAATTTGACAATATTTTGTCACAAGCTCGCTACAAAAAGATGAATATTTGCTCTGTACTGTTTGATTTGGATGGCACCCTTCTGGACACCATTCCTGATTTGGCCTCGGCATGTAATGCCATGCGCATTGACCTGGGTTTGCCTGCGCTCCCAGAGGAGCGTATCGCCACGTTCGTGGGTAAAGGCTCGGAAAATCTGGTCCGGCGCGCCTTGACAGACCTGCCAAATCCCCCCGCCCACTACACCCAGGCATTGGAATCATTTTATTACCATTACCAATTGTGTAATGGCCAACACAGCCGCCTGTATCCCGGTGTACTAGAAGGATTGAACGACTTTAAAAGCCAGGAGTTGCGTCTGGCCGTCGTCACCAACAAGCCTGAACAATTTGCGCGCCCCTTGCTGGAACAAACTGGCTTAAGTCCCTATTTCGAGCTGATTGTGGGCGGCGATACCTGCCCGCGCAAAAAGCCCGATCCCATGCCTTTTCTATACGCCTGCGAGCAAATGAAACTCGCTGCTGAACAAGCTTTGGTCATTGGGGACTCCATGAATGATGCCCAGGCAGCACGCGCAGCGCATATCCCCGTACTGTTGGTGCCCTACGGCTATAACGAAGGCAAGGATGTGCAAACCCTGGATTCCGATGGTATAGTTGCCTCTATTGCCGACGCCGCCATTTGGCTGCGCAACAAAAGCAACCCCATATTTACGTCATAAAATTCATGTCTACTCGCACTCACGCATCCACAATCTACGGCGCTTATTGGCGCTGGTGGCGTTCGTGTATCGGGTAGATATAACCTTGAAGTCTGGCGTCCCTGCAAAGTAGTACACAGCGGACCGCCTCCAGGAAAATAAGCCCGGTAATCACAACGACCGGGCTTTTTTTTGTTTCTGTCCGGCTCGTCGTACCCACTGACCCTCGAGATCCCAATGACAGAAATAGAATTCAATGCCCTAGCAGCAGAAGGCTTTAACCGCATTCCCCTAATTGCGGAAACCTACGCCGACCTGGATACGCCCCTGTCGATTTATCTGAAACTGGCGCACAACGGCCCTGAAGGGGGGCGTTACAGTTGCCTGATGGAATCGGTTGTGGGCGGCGAGCAATTCGGTCGCTATTCCTTTATTGGCTTGCCCGCCCGTACCGTGATCCGCAGCTATGGCCGCCATACCCAAGTGCTGCACGATGGCAAGGTTGTCGAAACAGCCGAAGGCGATCCACTGGAATTTATCGAGCAATTTCAGGCTCGTTTCAAAGTCGCCCTGCGCCCTGGCCTGCCCCGCTTTGCAGGTGGCCTGGCCGGTTACTTCGGCTACGACACCGTGCGCCACATCGAACCGTCTCTGGGCCCGAACCATAAACCCTTCCCTGCCGATCAGGAAGAAGGCGTGCCGGACATCATGTTGCTGCAAGTGGACGAGCTGGTGATTGTGGATAATCTGGCTGGCCGCACTTACCTGCTGGTCTACGCGGACCCGGCCCAGCCCGAAGCCTACGTACTGGCCAAGCGCCGTCTGAAAGAGCTGCGTGAAAAGCTGCGCTCACCCGTGGTGATCCCTTACGCCTACGCCAGCATGCAAACCGAATGCGAGCGCGACTTCAACAAAGAGGATTACCTGAAGGCTGTCGCCCGCGCCAAGGACTACATTGCGGCAGGGGATCTGATGCAAGTGCAGATCGGCCAGGTCATCACCAAGCCTTTCCGCGACTCGCCCCTGTCCCTGTATCGCGCCCTGCGTTCGCTGAACCCATCGCCCTACATGTACTTCTGGAACTTCGACGACTTCCAGGTTGTGGGTGCATCGCCAGAAATCCTGGTGCGTCAGGAAGAACACCGCCAGGATGGTCGCAACCATGAGCGCGTCACGATTCGTCCTCTGGCCGGCACCCGCAAGCGCGGAGCCACACCTGAAGCCGATGCCGCGCTGGCCGCCGAGCTCAAGTCCGATCCCAAAGAGCGCGCTGAACACCTGATGCTGATCGATCTGGCCCGTAACGATATTGGCCGCATCGCCAAAACCGGCACGGTTCAAGTAACGGACACCATGGCGATCGAACGTTACTCGCACGTGCAGCACTTGGTCTCCAACGTCTGCGGCGAACTGCAAGACGGCATGAGCCAAATGGATGTACTGCGTGCCTCCTTTCCCGCAGGCACCCTGACCGGTGCCCCCAAGGTGCGTGCCATGGAAGTGATTGATGAACTGGAGCCCGTACGCCGTGGTGTATACGGTGGTGCGGCCGGCTACTTGAGCTACTCAGGCGAGATGGATCTGGCTATTGCGATCCGCACCGGCGTCATCAAGGACGGCATGCTCTATGTGCAAGCCGCTGCCGGTGTTGTAGCCGACTCCGATCCCGAAAAAGAATGGCAAGAGACCGAGGCCAAGGCACGTGCGGTTATCCGCGCGGCCGAACAAGTGCAATTCGGTCTAGACGAACCTATTTAATCGCCTGACTGCCCCCCTTTCTTGCCGGAGTATTCCCATGCTGTTCATGCTCGATAACTATGACTCGTTTACCTACAACCTGGTCCAGTATTTTGGAGAACTGGGTCAGGAGGTAGTGGTACGACGCAACGACCAAGTCACTCTTGAAGAAATTGAAGCCCTGAATCCCAGCCATCTGTGCGTCTCGCCCGGCCCCAAATCCCCTGCGGATGCGGGCCTGTCGGTTGCACTGATCCAGCACTTTGCCGGCAAGCTACCGATTCTGGGCGTCTGCCTGGGTCACCAAGCAATCGGGCATGCTTTTGGTGCCCGCATTATTCGTGCGCAGCAAATCATGCATGGGAAAGTCTCCCCGATTACCCACCAGGGCACGGACGTATTTGGCAACTTGCCCTCGCCCTTTAACGTCACCCGCTACCACTCCCTGGCCATCGAGCGCGACAGCCTGCCGGATTGCCTGGAAGTCACCGCACAAACCGAAGACGGCGAAATCATGGGCATACGTCACCGCCAATTGCCTATCTATGGCGTGCAGTTTCACCCTGAATCGGTGCTCAGCGAGCATGGCCACGCCTTACTGAAGAACTTTCTGGACCTCTAATATCATGAACACCATCACTCCTACCGAAGCACTGGTGCGCTGTATCGAACACCGGGAAATCTTCCACGACGAAATGCTGCATCTGATGCGCATGCTGATGCGCGGCGAAATGTCGCCCCAGATCTCGGCTGCCTTGCTGATGGGCCTGCGCGTAAAAAAAGAAAGCGTCGGTGAGATTTCTGCCGCCGCCCAGGTGATGCGCGAATTTGCCACCCCCGTCATTACACCGAACCCAGACGAACTGCTGGACATGTGCGGGACAGGTGGCGACGGCTCCAATACCTTCAATATCTCCACTGCCGCTATGTTTGTGGCCGCCTCCGTCGGGGTGAAAGTGGCCAAACACGGCAACCGCAGCGCGTCCTCCTCCTCGGGTAGTGCTGACGTGCTGGAGGCCTTGGGGGTGAACCTGACTTTCTCGCCCGAGCAAGTGGCGCAAAGTATTGCCGACACCAATATCGGCTTTATGTTTGCCCCTGCTCACCACGGAGCCATGAAAAACGTGGCCGCCGTGCGCAAAGAACTGGGCGTGCGCACCATTTTCAATATTCTGGGGCCGTTAACCAACCCAGCCGGAGCAACCAACCAGCTGATGGGTGTCTTTCATCCCGACCTGGTGGGGATTCAGGTCCGCGTCATGCAACGCCTGGGCGCCAAACACGTATTGATCGTACACGGCAAGGACGGCATGGATGAAGCCTCTCTGGGTGCGGCCACCCTGGTAGGCGAACTGAAAGACGGCCAAGTGAGTGAATACGAAATTCACCCCGAAGACTTTGGTATGGCGATGACCTCCAACCGCAGCATTCGCGTCTCCAGCAAAGAGGAATCCGCCGTCATGATTATGGAAGCCCTCAATAACCAAGAGGGGACGGCTCGTGATATCGTGGGCCTCAACGCTGGTTTGGCCATCTATGCCGCCAACCACGCTGACTCCATTGAACAAGGCCTGCGCATGGCTTTTGAGGCCATTGCCAACGGTGCCGCACGCGAAAAACTCGAACAATTCCGTGCCTATACAAGGAATTTACATCCATGAACGACATTCTGGCCAAGATCCTCGACACCAAAAGAGCTGAAGTCGTCACCGCCCGCCAACTGCGTAGCGAGTCCGATCTGCTGCGCGAAGCGAAGAACCGGAACGACCTGCGCGGCTTTGCCAGCGCCATTGAAGACAAAATTGCTCAAGGCAAGCCTGCCATTATTGCGGAAGTCAAAAAAGCCTCCCCGTCCAAGGGTGTGATCCGTGCCGACTTCAACCCCACGGAAATTGCTTCCAGCTACGCCGCCCACGGCGCGGCCTGCCTGTCGGTGCTGACCGATATTCAATATTTCCAGGGTTCTTACGACCACCTGCGTCAGGCCCGTGCCGTGTGCGCGCTGCCCGTACTACGCAAAGATTTCATTATTGACCCCTACCAGATCATCCATGCCCGTGCCATGGGTGCCGACTGCATCTTGCTGATCGTCGCCGCACTGGAGCAGGATCAACTGATGGAATACGAAGAAATGGCCCACGAACTGGGCATGGACGTACTGGTTGAAGTGCATGACCGCGCCGAGCTGGATATTGCCTTGCAAATGAAGACCAGCCTGCTGGGTATCAATAACCGTAATCTGCGCACCTTTGAAACCAGCACCCAGAACACCTTGGACCTGCTGCCCTTCATTCCTAGCGAAAAACGCGTTGTGACCGAAAGCGGTATCCATACCATTGAAGATGTGGCCCTGATGCGTGAAAACCAGGTGCAAGCCTTCCTGGTGGGCGAAGCTTTCATGCGTGAACCTGATCCGGGCGTCGCCCTGCAAAACCTGTTCTTCGGTCAACCTGCATGAGCTCCACCGCTTGCCCTCTGTGCGCCTTGAAACCCGATCAATTGTTATGGTCGGGTGCAGGGCTGCAGGTGCTGGCTGTCTCAGACAGCCCGTTTCCCGGCTATACACGGGTGATCTGGCAAGATCACGTGGCTGAAATGACAGATCTGTCTAAAGCGCAGCGGCAGCACCTTATGGCGGCGGTCTATATAGTTGAACAGACACAACGCGAGCAGTTGGGAGTCACCAAGATCAATCTGGCCCAATTCGGGAATCAGGTGCCGCATCTGCACTGGCACATCATCCCACGCTGGACGGACGACCCTTTCTTTCCGGACTCGGCCTGGTCGCCCGCCCCCGCACGCACAGAAGAACAAAAACAAGGCTGGGCTTCCCACGAAGAACGCCTGCTTGAGCAAGTCAGCCAGTATCAGCAGGCACTGTGTACTGCGCTAAAAGCACGATTCAAGCACTAAACCCGCTATTCAAGAAGTACCCGCTGGCCTATGAAAAGGCAGCGGGTATTTTTGTGCCTCCCAAAAAAAGAGACGGCGCACAATAACTGGCAAGCACGCCACCCATCCATAAGGCGCACTGACGCGTTATTGCACCGACAAGAGCAAGCCTGCTCTTGCGCTACTTACTCGCAAACCACATAAACTGCTTGCTTGGCATGGTCATAGCCACCTCTTTGCGCTTGAGAGCCCGGCCTTCTCGCCGTCACACACCCTCCACATCAGAACGATACGGGCAAGCCGCGTCCTGCAACCTCCTTCCGACAAGATCGCTGCTCTTGTCACTTCAAGCACAGAATTAACCTAGATCAAGCCTAGGCGACAATCGTCTGGCCCCACCAAAAACCACCATATATAGTGTCGTAAATCCTAAAAATCACTATATATAGTTTTTTGCGAAAAATATGGCTACCCAGGAAACCGCATCGCGTCCAGCTGCTCAGCTGGATATCATCCGCTCCATTACTGAATATCTGGACCGCCAGGACTGGCGCGTCCAGGCCAATGCCAACCAGGGTTACTCGCTGGGCGGACTGATTCTGAACAGCTCGGGCAAGATGATTGCCAACTACTGGCTCAGCCATGTGTACCCCGAAGCCATCGGCCAGGCACACCGTCAGGCCGACCTGCATATCCACGATCTGGACATGCTCTCGGGCTACTGCGCCGGCTGGTCCTTGCGCACCTTCCTGAATGAAGGGCTCAATGGCGTGCCCGGCAAAATCGAATCCGGCCCACCGCGACATCTAAGCAGTGCAGTAGGCCAGGTCGTCAATTTTCTGGGCACCCTGCAAAACGAATGGGCCGGTGCTCAAGCCTTCAGCTCTTTTGACACCTATATGGCTCCCTTCATCCGCAAGGACGGCCTGAGCTACAAGCAGGTGCGCCAATGCATGCAGGAGCTGATCTACAACCTGAACGTACCCTCACGCTGGGGTACGCAGACGCCCTTTACCAATCTGACCTTTGACTGGGTATGTCCGGACGACCTGCGCGAGCAAGTGCCGCAAATCGGTGGCGTAGAAATGCCGTTTTGCTACGGGGATCTGCAAGCCGAAATGGACATGATCAACCAGGCCTATATCGAAGTCATGAGCGAGGGCGATGCCCGTGGCCGTGCCTTCACCTTCCCGATCCCCACCTACAACATCACCCGGGATTTTGACTGGCACAGCCCCAATGCCGAGCGCCTGTTTGCCATGACAGCCAAATATGGCCTGCCCTACTTCCAGAACTTCATTAACTCTGAACTGGAACCCAATATGATCCGCTCCATGTGCTGCCGCCTGCAACTGGATCTGCGTGAGCTGCTCAAACGCGGCAATGGTTTGTTTGGCTCTGCCGAACAGACCGGCTCCCTGGGAGTGGTCACCCTGAACTGCGCCCGCCTGGGGTATCAGTATCAAGGTGATGAAGCAGGCCTGTTTGCCCGCTTGGATGAACTGCTGGAAATGGGCCGCGACAGCCTGGAGATCAAGCGTACCGTGATTCAGCAACATATGGACCAAGGGCTGTTTCCCTACACGCGCCGTTACCTGGGCACCTTGCGCAATCACTTCTCCACGCTGGGAGTTAACGGCATTAACGAGATGATCCGCAACTTTACCCAGGACAAGCAGAATTTATGCACCCCGTGGGGACACCGCTTTGCCCTGCGTTTGCTGGATCACATTCGGGCGCGCATGGTGGAATTTCAGGAAAGTACCGGCCACCTGTACAACCTGGAAGCCACCCCTGCCGAGGGCACCACCTACCGCTTTGCCAAAGAGGACCGCGCCCGCTGGCCCGACATTCTGCAAGCAGGCACCGAGCACATGCCCTACTACACCAACTCCTCACAGTTGCCGGTAGGCTTTACCGAAGACCCCTTCGAGGCATTGGAACGACAAGACGAGTTGCAAGGCAAATACACCGGCGGCACCGTGCTGCACCTGTACATGACCGAGGCCCTGTCCAGCACCGATGCCTGCCGTAATCTGGTGCAACGAGCCTTGAACCGCTTTTCCTTACCCTACATCACCGTCACACCTACTTTTTCCATCTGCCCTAAACATGGCTATCTGTCTGGAAAACATGAGTTTTGCCCGCATTGCGACAGCGAATTGCTGGCTAACAAGATAGCTCAGGCCAGGGTCGAAACTGACGCTCAAAACGACGCGGGCGCGGAAACCTCAATGCGGTCGCAGGCAGCAACACCGACACCGACACCGACACCGACACCGACACCGACACCGACACCAATCCATTAAATCCGATCTCTTCGAACAGATCCTTTTTGCCAAGACCAGCTAAACCCAACCCACTTAGCTCAGCGAAAGCCAAATTCTTCACTTTCCTCAGCATGTATCTACACAACCCGCCTCTTGGCACACACCTCGGCTAGTCACATCCGCTTAGCGTGACGGCCCTTTTTATCCAGGGAGTTACTCATGAACACCGACACCATCACTCTTGAAGATTGCGAACGCCAGCCCTGCGAAATCTGGACTCGCGTCATGGGCTATCACCGCCCCATGTCATCCTTCAATATTGGCAAGCAAGGCGAATTTCATGAGCGCCGCTACTTCACCGAAGCCAGCGCCTCTGTAAGCAGCACTGGCCCCAATCTGTAGAAATCTGGTTAAGTGACATGACTTACGCCACGCGCCATCTTTACCCGGCCAAACCTGCTCGCAAAGAGGCATTGAAAGTGGGCGGCTGTACCCCTTTCTCGGCTACGGATTACCCCGGCCAGTTAGCCGCTGTCATCTTTGTGCAAGGCTGTCCCTGGCGCTGTGGCTACTGCCATAACCCTCACCTGCAAGACCGCAGGCCAAACAGTGCTATTGATTGGAACGCCTTGCTGGATTTTCTGACTCGTCGCGTCGGCCTGCTGGATGCTGTGGTCTTTAGCGGTGGCGAACCCACACTGGACCCAGCCCTGGGTTCCGCCATACGCGCAGTGCGTAGACTAGGTTTCAAAATCGGTTTACACACAGCAGGCACACATCCAGCCAGGTTGCTGGAAGTCCTGCCATGGGTAGACTGGATAGGTCTGGATATCAAAGCCGAGTTTCAACACTACGACACCATCACGCAACGCAGTAATAGTGCGGCGGCGCCGCTACGCAGCTTGCAGTTGCTGCTAAACGAGGATGTCCTGTTTGAATGCCGCAGCACCATTCACCCCCAACTGCATAGTCCAGTATCGGTACTGGCTTTGGGGCAACACTTGCATGATTTGGGCGTACAGCGCTATGCCGTACAGATTTTCCGCAAGCAAGGCTGTAATGATGATTTCCTGAATGAAACTGGGCAGGCCTCGCAGGCCTACCCAGGAACAGAGGTCTTGCAAAACCTGCAGAAGCTGTTTCCGCATTTTGAAGTGCGGCGCTCTTAAGAGAGAGTTATGAAGAGGCAGGCGTACGAATCGGGCGGCGCAGCACATCCTGTAAAGCCGCTTTCCCCTGCTTAATCACCGCACGCGGATGCAGAATGTCGGGGTCCAAGGCGTCCAGAGTGTTTTTCACCATCAGGCCCAGCTCCGTATCACCTTCAATCGATAAACGTCGATTGAAGAACAAGGTATCCGGATCTTCCTGCCGCTGTAAAAGCTGATAAAACGCCCAAAGATCTGCTTTCAGAATCAGGTCCGGACTCTGCGCGCACGCAGACAAAGGGTAAAAAGCGCCCTGACGCCAGGTGTAGTCAAACGCCAAACCAGCATCCGCCACTTGTATGCGTAAAGCCCGGCCTTCCAGTCGCTCCGCAATATCAGCAGGCAAGTGCGGACGCATCAGCACGTTCAAACCCGTACAAAACAAGCGGGAGCCGGGCCAAGGGGGCAAGCGGCTTAAAACACCAGCCACCACAGCGGGCAAACGAGGAGTCGTCATTTCATTCACTCTTGCATCCTTCCCTTAAAAACGCTCGGACACCGGCGCCACCCATTCAAGACCGGGACGACCATGCCAGAAACCGTTGCAGGCTTTAGCGGGCAGTAAAGGCAGCATGTCCTCGTGGGCATCCGCCGCTTGGATACGTCCTTGCACGACATCCTTAAACAAATGCACCACCGCATCCATATGTTGAGACTGCGGACTCAAGCGCAGCATGTCCACACCCAAGTCGCGCAAATCCTGTATCTGCTCCAGCAAGGTGTACACCCAGGCAGATTGAGTCTGAATACCGTTGATCGTCAAGAATCCCTGCCCTTCACGGGTTTCCAGCAACAGGCCATCGGGATAGTCCATGCACACGTACTGGCAATTATCCTTAGGCAAGTTGCGGTTACGTGCGGCAAAGCAACGAGCCGAAAAAGCCAGAGGTAAACGCCCGAAGGCGAAGACTTCGGTTTCCAAACCAGCAGGCCTGTCTTGCTGCAGTTGTGCCAATCCCGCACGCCCCATTTCCAGGGGCATCACCCAGCGCACAGCGCCTTGAGAGGCAATCAAATCCAGCACCGGCCCGTTATAAACATTCAAAAAAGGGCCGGCGACAAAGTCCCGGCCCTGCATCAAACGTACTGCACCCATATCATTGGCTTCGACCAGATAATCGGCCTGCTCGGTGACCTTGCGTAGCGTATTCACGTCCCGCCCGGACTCCAGCAGAACCTGGCTGGACAGAACCGGCACTTTGCCGGCCTGGGCCAGCATCTGGGCAATATCCAGCCAATCATCCAGTCGTAGCTCGTGACGGCGTGAACATACGGTTTCGCCCAGATACACCACCTCTACCGGCCAATCGCAGGCCGACTCATAAAACTGCATGGTGGCAACGCGGGACCAGTAGTACTGCAAGGGGCCTAAAGATAATTTCATGTTTGAGCCTCCCATGCTCTACTTCCAGGGCCGAGAATAGGCACCCAGCGTATGTTGCTGCCCTTCGGCCAATTTGTTCAAAGCCCCCATCCAGGCTGGATGGACGGAATAACGGGCTGGCGTGGATTTGGCCGAGTCAATGGCTTGACGCCAAACCTGGGTAACTTGAGCCACATAAGCCGGGCTGCGCTGTCGGCCTTCAATCTTGATTGCGCTAACACCCGCCGCCAGCAACTGTGGCAACAAGGACAAGGTATTCAGACTGGTGGGCTCTTCCAGGGCGTAATAGTTTTCGCCCGCCACATCAAAGCGCCCTTTGCATAAAGTAGGGTAAGCCGCGTTCTCGTCATCCTGATAACGGTCGATCAACACACCATTCAAACGTGATTCCAGGCCCTGATCAGTTTGTTCCCAACGCACATGCCCGGCGGGAGAACAGACTCCATGCGTATTGGGCGATTCACCGGTGGCATAGGAGGACAAGGCACAACGGCCCTCCACCATCACGCACAAGCTGCCAAAACCAAAAACTTCAACTTGAACAGGGACCTGCTCACAGACCTGTTCCACTTGGGCCATGGACAAGACACGCGGCAAGACTACACGCTGAATACCAAAGTTCTGGTGGTAATACTTGATGGCTTCCGGGTTGGTGGCTGAGCCTTGCACCGACAAGTGCAAGCGCAAATTAGGATGTGTCTGGCTGGCATACGCCATCAAACCAGGGTCTGCCATGATGACTGCATCGACCTGAGCCTGGGCAGCCCGGTCCACCGCGTCGCGCCACTGCTGCCAGGCATTGGGTTGCGGATAGGTATTAAGAGCCAGCAAAACCTTGCGGCCGCGCTGATGCGCGTAATCGATCCCTTGTTCAATCGCCTGCGCATCAAAATTAAGCCCGGCGAAGTTCCGGGCATTGGTGGCATCCCGAAACCCCAAGTAAACACTATCGGCGCCGTTATCAATCGCCGCTTTCAAGGCAGGCAGGCTGCCTGCAGGACAAACCAATTCCATCTGCGGGTTATCGGACGCGGCTAAAGCCGTGGACGCAGTATTCATGACATTCCCCGATCAGCAATCTGGCCAGGGCGAATCCTGGCTCGACAAGACCACCACTATGCCTGCTCTGAAATGAAGGGGCCTTAACGCATATCAAATTCTTCCCACCTCCTGACCCTCGGCAAACAAGTCCCACTTTGCCTGCGCCATCGGCGGTCAGAATAGTCCACAATGCTTTTCAAGCCTTTCGTGCTGGAGTTTTGATGACACAGACTGAGATCACACTGGATACTCGCGGCCTGCCCGCACCCGAGCCCATGGAGCATTGCCTGGAAGCCCTAGCCGAACTGGCCCCCACCCAGGCTTTGCTCATGTGGCTGGATAGAGAGCCCTTCCCTTTATATGAAATTCTGCGGCGCAGTGGCTTCAAGTATCAAGGCACACACCAAGAAAACGGCTTTCGGCTCATCATCCGCAGGAACTAAATCTATGCAACGCGCTTTATCGCTGGATCAATCGCCCTCTTTGTCCCTGACCTTGCCCCTGTTTGCGAACGTCCCTTTTTTTGGACTGCTGGCTGCCTTGCTGGCGCTCTATAGCGGACCGGAATTGTTCAACTCCCGCTGGCACCCGGCTACCTTGGCCTTGACCCACGCCTGGACCTTGGGGATCGTGGGCAGCGCCATGTTTGCCTCTTTGACGCATATTTTGGCGGTGGCCTGTAATGTGCGTATTCAGGTATCAAGCGGTCGGGCTCTGGTTTTCTGGAGCTTGCTCAGCGTCGGCACACTGCTCCTGATGACAGGCTTCCTTAGCTGGCAAAGCTGGACATACACGCTGGCGGGCATTTTCCTGGCTCTTGCTCTGGGAGGCTATCTGCTGACGGTCATGCTGGCCTTGTGGCACTCTCGGCGCGACGTCTTTCGCGGAGCCAAAGAGATCGTCGCCCCTATCCGACTGGCGTTGCTGGGGCTGTTGCTGACTGTCTTGACCGGACTGGCCATGCTGGTTGCGCTGGCAAGCGAACAAGCCGTCGCCAATCTACTGAACCTGCACATGATGATGGGTCTGGCCGCCTGGGCAGGCTTACTACTGCTTGCCATGTCATTCCAGTTGCTGCCCATTTTTCAAATCACCGAGCTTTACCCTGCCCCCTTGGTGCGTTGGCTACCTTGGGTTGTCAGCGCGTTGCTGATCGCGCAGTGGGCCTTGGCCTCTTTGCCTGGCTCCTGGCTACCTGTGCGTGATCTGGTCACCTACCTGATCTTCCTAAGCTACGGTTTATGGGCAGTGATCACTTGGGCGCGGCTCTGGCAACGCAAGCGTCCAACAGCAGGAGCCAGCACCTTGTTCTGGTATAGCTCCTTAAGCAGCCTGTTGATTGCTGTACTTCTGAACTTCTGGACTCACAACCCCGCCGCTTCCAACACAGAACTGGCGATAGGAGTGTTGCTTATTATGGGAGCCTTAGGTTCCGTAGTGTGTGGAATGCTCTATACCATCGTGCCCTTTCTGCTTTGGCGCGAGGCACAAAAGCATGTCAGCTTGGACACCGATAATACCGAGCACACACGCGCCCTCTTGCGCTTCATCCCCAAGACTGCCAACTACATCCCCGCATCCACCGCCCGAGCTCACTGGGCTTTGCATAGCCTAAGCCTGGCGCTTTGGACCGGTGCCAGCTTGGGTATCGAATCTTTCACGTGGATAGCCGCACCTGCCTTGCTACTGTCCTTTGCGATCTTGTCGTGGAATCTCTGGACAGCCTGGCAGCGCTATCGCAATAGCCTACATGCTATCCGCGCATATCAGGCAGAGCACCATATTGCCGCAAAGCCGCACTGTCCAGAATCGTAAAATTACGCCGCTGAACCCGAATCAGATCCCGGTCCATCAAATCACGCAAAGTACGTGACAAATGCTCCGGGGTTAGATTCAGGCGGGAAGCAATCACAGACTTGCCTACCTCTATCTTGAAAGGCACACCTTCTTCGCCCGGCCACTCTTGCAAAAGATAACTGACTAAACGCTGCACACCATTTTGCAAGGTATAAGCCTCCAGCTCTCCCATCAAACGGTAAAGTCGCTCACTTAAGCCAGCCAGCATCAGACGAGCAACGTCACTGCCTTTGCCCAACTGCTCCATCAGAGTGTCGCGGTTGATATGCAATAACAGAGAATCCACCAATGTCTGGGCCGTCACAATGTAATTGCGCCCCATGAACATCAACGCCTCTCCAAATCCCTCACCTGGGCCTACCAAACGTACAACACGCTCGGCCCCCGTGGACGAGACAAATACTAGTTTCACCCGACCATAGACCAGCATATGAAAGCCCAAACAAGGGTCGCCGCTGTGAAATAAAGTCGTTCCACGCAAAGCGTGCACTTCCTGAGTGCCTTTAGCGATAGGCTCCAACTGCTCTGGGGGCAACTCCTTGAATATGGGCAGATGAGCCAATTGAGCCTGTATGCGTTTCCAACGGCCAGGCCCTTCCCCCTGCGCTAGCTTGGTGTCTGATAAATCTTCATTGCTTGCCGGTGAAGCTGTGTCTTGAGCCGCCATATCTTTTCCATAGACCAATAGAACCATCGCTAGACTGACACACTCCTTTCCTTCTTGTTCAGATTCGCTCGGCGCCTGATTGATACACGTCAAACGGATAAATCGAGGCATTCAGGAGAAAGTAAAAGGCTGTCAGAACGGTTAGTTCAACATGACTTAAGAACAGATCCAAGCAAGAAGCGGTCAAATTTGACCATGTTAGAGGTAAGGAATATGAGATGGCAGAATTGATTGAAACAAGCGCGTTACCCACATCTTCTTAAATGCTGAATAAACGCAATCCACCTAACAGGCCTGACAGCTCCGAGACCAGAGGAGGATCGGTAACCGAAACGGGCTGATGGTGATGCAGGTGTGCAGAGCTATCAACAATAGACGCTCCACGCAGCTAGAGTCAGGCAAGCACCATGACGATGGAAGCGACGGCGGGTCACCGAACAGAAAAAGGAAGGTAGGTTAAGAAGCGCCCGGAATAAGCTTTTACGGGTGGGATGGAGAGGTGTTGTAGAAGAAGAATGGGGAAGATCCAGCGTCCCCCCAGCCGATAGGCCATCAGCTCGATTAAACCAAAGGCTTTCTTGGCTCACTGGATGCCAATCCACGTAACTACCCGAGGCAAGCCGAGAAGAAGGGGCGGACAACAGCCATACAGAAGAAGGAAGGAAGGTGAGGCTGAAGGCTCCGGCCTGTATTGGCAGCACCGGATGCTACGCGGGGGAGTTACCCGAGGGAAGCAGAAGCCGAAGCAGACACGAGTAAGCCGTACAGAACAAGGCAGACAAGGTGCCCAGAACGGGCCAGGAGGAAGGAAGGGACGCCCGAGCCTGATGATCGCGAGGATCCGGTCCTTATGCCGCCAGACCACGGCTGCC